>JANNFK010000007.1:0-14540 GCA_031379735.1 Caulobacteraceae bacterium
GCTTTTACGGCGCCACTGATGCTGACCTGAATTCGGCCGAGACCATTCACGCCTTGGGCGCGAACAAGCGCTTTCGGAGCCGTCGCGCCATGTCGCGCGCTGACTTTGTGGGCGCGCAAACTGAAGTGGCGATGACTGGCGCGGGGTATTCGGCCGCGACGAAGGCCACGAGGATGTTTTTGCAGTCGGCTGCGTTGGGCCTCGGTGCGTACTTAGCTGTGCAACGTGAAATTTCGCCAGGCGCCATTATTGCCGCGACGATTCTGACAGCGCGGGCGTTCGCGCCGGTCGAGCAGATCGTCGGCGGTTGGCGTCAGATCGGCCTAGCGTACACTTCGTATCTCGCGCTCCGGAAGTTGTTCACCGGCGCCCCGTCACACGTTGAGCACACGCCGCTGCCGGCGCCGACGGGAAAATTGGACGTCGAGCAAGTGACTGCCACCGCGCCGGACGGCAGGACGGTCGCGCTCCAAGGCGCGTGGTTTTCGGTGAACCCTGGCGATGTCGTCGGTGTGATTGGTCCGAGTGGCGCAGGCAAAACAACTTTGGCGCGCGTGCTCGCAAATGCGGCGGTGCCGCGGGCCGGCGCTGTACGTCTTGACGGCGCGCGCTATTCCGATTGGGACGAAGAGGCGCTCGCGGGTCACATTGGCTATCTGCCGCAGCGCATCGAATTGTTTGACGGCACGGTGGCGGACAACATCGCGTCATTTATGCCGAAGGGCGACAACGGCGATGCGATCGGTGAGAAAGTCGTTGCCGCCGCCATTCAGGCCGGCGCGCACGAACTAATCCTGCGCCTGCCACGCGGTTACGAGACCGAACTCGGCCCGTCCGGCGCCGGCATCTCGCCTGGTCAAGCGCAGCGTATCGCCCTGGCGCGCGCATTGTTCAACGATCCCTGCCTTGTCATCCTCGATGAACCGAACTCACATTTGGATCAAGACGGCGAGGCGGCGCTCGCATCCGCCATTCAGGCTGTTCGCGCGCGCAAAGGCGTCGCGATCGTTATCGCGCATCGCGCCGGCATTATCGGCATCGTCGACAAATTGCTGGTGATGCGCGACGGACGGATTGTTGAGTACGGACCGCGCCAGGCGGTGCTCGCGAAAATTCAAGCCGCAGTGGCTCCCGCAGCAACACCGGCGCCGGAGGGTGCGACGCCATGAAAATAGATCCGCCGCCGACGGACTACGAGGCGTTAATGAACGACAACCCATGGCGCGAAGGGCGCGTGGGTGTGATCGTGCTCGTAATTTTCTTCGGCGTGTTTGGTCTTTGGGCCGCATTGGCGCCGTTGGACGCTGGTGTCGTCGCGGTCGGCGAAGTCATTGTCTCGGGCAACCGTCAAGTGGTGCAGCACCGCGAAGGCGGCGTGATCTCAAGCGTCGCCGTGCGCGAAGGCGACCACGTGCAAGAGAACCAGATTCTGATAGAGCTTTCGGCGACCGATCTTGCCGCACAGGAGCGCGCGCTCGCTGGCCAGTCGATCGAGCTTGAAGCATCGCGCGAAAGGTTGCTTGCGGAGGCAGCGCGGGCCGATGTGGTGGAGCGGCCAGCAAGCTGGGACTCGCTGCCGGAAGGATATGTCTCCTTGGCCAACGCGGTCCTGGCCCGCCAGCAAGACGAATTGCATGCGCGGCGTTCGGCCGTCTCGGCGCAAACGGGTGTACAGGGTCAGCGGCAGTCACAACTCGACGCGCGGATCGCCGGATACCGAGAGCAAATCGCCGCGATCGATCAGCAAAGCACTCTGATTACCGAAGAACTCGATGGGTTGCGTACGCTTGCGGCTGAGGGTTTCGCCGCCGAAACCCGCGTACGCAGCGTTGAGCGCTCGCAGTCGGAATTGGTGGGCCGCCGCGCCGAATTGCATGGCCTCATTGAACAGTCGCGAGAAGGCATCGGCGAAGCCCGCATGCAATCGCTGTCAATCCGGGAAGATCGCTCGCAGCTGATCGCGCAAGAATTGCGCATCACGGAGACGCAGCTGGCGGAAATCCTGCCGCGGCTCCAGGCGGTGCGCACGCAATTGGAAGCATCCCGGGTGCGAGCGCCCGCAGCTGGTGTGGTGGTTGGGCTCTCCTTCTTCAACGAAGGCGCTGTGATCGGGCCTGGCGAACGCATCCTGGAGATCGTGCCGGATGAACAAGACATGATCATGCGTGTTCGCATTCGTCCGCTTGATGCCGATAACGTTGCGGTCGGCCAGTCTGTGAACGTGCGACTGGCTGCGTTTGAGGGCCGGCAAATGCCTTACGTGCGTGGCGCTGTCAGCCGTATCTCCGCGGATAGGTTTGAAGATGAGCGCAGCGGCGCCCACTACTTTGTTGCCGAAGTTCGTGCACCGAGTTCTGAATTGCGCCGGTTGGCCAATGCGATGAACGGCCGGGAACTGCGGCTGTCGCCGGGTCTTCCGGTTGAGGTGGTCATCCCGCTTCGCAAGCGCACTGCGCTCCAATACTTGCTTGAACCGCTCAGCCAAGTGGTTTGGCGTTCATTTAGAGAGAACTGAGAGATGCGTTGCGCGCGCGCGGCAATTTCCACGTTTGTGATCGCGGCGCTCGCGATGCCGAGCGCCTGGGCGCAGACAGCGCCTGATTTGATGGCGCCGACGTTCAAGACGGAAGCGCTAACTGCAATCGCGACAAACCCAGGATTGGCGGCCGAGCGTGCGCGCGTTCGTGCGGTGCGGGAGGCATTGCCGCAGGCTTGGTCAGAAATACTCCCGCAAGTCTCGGTCGACGCGAGCGCCATTGAGCAAGACAGCACCGAAGACGAGTTTCTGCCAGCGTTCACGATCCGTGAGCAACCAGAGTATTGGATCGCCTCGGTGCGTGCGTCGACTTTGCTGTTTGGCTCGGGCCGCGTGTTGGCTTCGACCCGTCAAGCGCGCGCTCAGATCGCAGCGTCGGTCGCGCTTTATCAGGAAGCGGCGCAAGGCGTGGCGTTGGAGTTCACGCAAGCTTATGCCGAGACTATGTTCGCGCGCGAGGCTCTAGCGGCGCAGCAGGCGTCGCTAGCTAACCTTGAAGAGCAAGTTCGTTTTGCCCGCGCCAACCAACGCGAAGGTTTCCTCACGCGCACCGATGTAGCGCAGGCGGAGGCGCGGGTCGCGCAAGCGCGTGCAGATTTAGCGCGCGCTCGCGCCCGCGTGAATGAAGCGGTGCAGCTTTACACCCGCATTGTCGGGCATGCGCCCGGGGACCTGCAAGCGCCGCCGCCGCTTCCAGGCTTGCCATCAACGCTTGACGCCGCTCTCGACTATGCCGCGGACGAACATCCGGCCCTTGTCGCGGCGGCGGCTGAAGTCGCCGGTGCGAACGCTGCGGTGGATTTGGCCGCTGCAAATGGCCGTCTGCGGCTCTTTTTGGAATCAACCAATACGACGTTTGACGCAATCGGCGGCACGAACGACTTCAGCCAAGAGTTCGAAAGTAACGTCTCGGTCCGCGTCTACGTGCCGCTCTTCTCAGGCGGCGCCAACCGTTCGCGTGTGCGCCAACAGCGTTACGTGCGAGATGCATCGCGCTATTCGTTTGTGGACACCCAGCGCCGCGTCAGCCAACGTGTGAACGTGGCTTGGTCGGACCTGGATTCAGCGCGTGTGCGCCTTGACGCATCACGCACACGGCTTGAAGCGGCGGAGCTGGCGAACCGTGGCACGCGGCGCGAGCAGCAGTTCGGACAGCGCTCTATGATCGATGTATTGAACCAAGAACAAGAGCGCCTCGGTGCGCAAGTGGCTGTTGCTGAAGCGGAGCGCGACGTTGTGATTTCCGAGCGCGTGCTTGCGGCTTCCATAGGAATTATCGCGCCATTGCTCGGCCTCGACATGGCGGCGAATCCGCGCCGCGAGCGGCGGCCGCGGGCGGACATCGTGGACAATGATGACTTGTGGTGAGGCGCTAACGCGCCGGCGTTGGCTCATGGGCGTTGGCGTTACGGCCTTGGCTTCGTGCGCACCGGCGCCCAGCGGGGAATTCGCCGATCTTGGACGCGGCTTGAATGGGATAACGCTCACGAGTTCGGCTGGTGAGCAGGTGCGCTGGGGCGATTTGACGGGGGCGCCCCGCGCGGTGTTTTTCGGGTTTACGAATTGCCCGGTGATTTGCCCGGTGACAATCTACGAGCTGACAGCCGCGGCCGACCGTATTGGCCCCCCGGCGGACGCGATTCGCATTGATTTCATCACCGTAGATCCTGAGCGCGACACGCCAGAAAGAATGCGCGAATATTTCTATGGCTTCGGATCAAGGGTCACGGGTTTTACTGGTTCCGGGGAAGCGTTGGCGCGTGTGCGCGCGGCGTATGAGATCACTGCCACCCGTGTGCCGCTGGAACGTGGTGGGTTCACCATTGATCACACCGCCACGGTGTTTCTCTTAAATGCCGCTGGGCATGTCATCGACGTTATCATGTACGGCGCAGAGCAAGACGTGTTCGACACGCGACTGCGCACGATCCTCAGCTAAGCAGGCTCACGACTTGGGCGGCGATCCAAACGAGTCCGATCCAAAGCACTATCGAGACAAGCACAGCCAATAGGAGACCAGGGCCGGATCGGCGCGGACACGCTGGCGGCCGTTTGACGCGCGTCGGATCGCTGGCGTCCAGGAGCAAATAAAACTCTTGCGCCGCATTGTCCCGTGACACGCGCCCTCCGCATATTTGCGCCGGGCGGCTCATCCCAGCGTCATGACTACGGTTGGGTGAAGTTTTTATTCCCTAGTTGCAGTCCGTTCACTGCTCGCAGCGAGCCGCCAGCCGACGAGATCGACCTGCATTGTGGTCACAGGCGCATTTGGCCGTTCGATTGTGGCGCTCACCCGATAGAGTTGCACCTCAAACCCTGCCGGATTTACGCTCTGACGTAGCGGAGACGCCGCCGCGCTAGTCCAGCGCAGAATGGTGCGCTCGTCCATAAGGCGTTCGCCCTGCGGTGAGATCATGGGATTGATGTCGCGGATGAGCGCGAGCGCGTTGCGCGCCGCGGTGGAGTCGGCGTGCGCTTCCTCCAGCCGGATCTGGCTGCGTGAAAGTTGGGTGTGCAGGCCGATAATCGGCACCAGCGCGATGGCGATGATCGCTACCGCTGCGATGACCTCAAGGGTGCTGAAGCCGGATTCGAGGCGCGATCTCATAGCGCCATGGCTCTAACGAAAGCGACCGCAGCGGTGGCGGTCGCCAAGCCGATGCCGAACGGTGCGCCGATGGCAGCCGTTCCGCCTCTGGCGCGGACGGTTATCACCAGAAGGGTTGCAAGCCCTGCGACCGCAACGGCGCTGAAACCGTAGATCGGACCAAGCACCGCCCCCATTGCGGTTGCAAACTTTACATCGCCCCAGCCAAGCGCCTCTGCGCCGCGCAAAGCGGAGATGGCTTGGCGTATGATCAGAAAAGTCGCCCCCAGCGCGGCGGCGCCAATGACGCGCGTCCCGCCACCGTCGCCAAACGGCATGATGACGGCCAGCGCCAGCACGGCGAGCGTAAGGAAATCCGGAATAAGTTGGTGGCGCCGGTCGGCCTCGGCGACCAGCAGGCACGAGATGGCCAACGCGCCAATCGGCGCAAACTGCGGCCCAAAAGCCAAGGAAGTCGTGAGGCTCCCGCCGGCAAACGTGGCGATGGTCAGCCAGACCGGCAATTGGAGGTCTCGGCGCGCAGCCCAGGCAGAGAGCGCCGCAGCGACAGCCAGCATTGTGAAGGTGGCCGCATCGGGCATGCGCTATCCGATCGTCTCGTACACGCCCACCAGTGCTGACGCGAGCGCGAGAACAATGCCGCCAACCATGAGCGCAACGGTTGCAATCGCCAAGGGCTCGACGATCACAGTTAGTCGCTTAAGCGCGTCACGTAGGTCCTCCTCGTGGCGGTCGGCGATGGTGTGAAGCATGCGGCCGAGAGCGCCAGAACGCTGCCCGGCGCGCAGGAGGCTGGCGTCTATCTCGGATATGGCCCCCGCTTCGCGAAAAGCTTCGTCTATGGTGCGGCCAGCGCGCAGCGCTGGGATGGCTTTGCTGACCGATTTCTTGAGCGCGCCTTCGGGCAGTGCGCCGGCCGAGAGCGAGATCGCGTCCAAGATGCCGACGCCTGCATCGAGACTAAGCGCCGCGACGCGCGACCAAGCTGTGCGCTGGCGAGCGGAAAGCAGGGCGCGTAGCCCTGGTGTTGCATGCGCGAGTTGCGAAAGTGCGCTGCGCATGGCGCGTGTGCGCGATAGCGCAAGGAGTGCAATCACGGCGCCGGCAATGATCGCCAATATTGTAGGCGCGTTAGCGTTGAACGCGACACCGGCGTCGAGCACGAATCGCGAAATGCCAGTTGGTTGAGTGCGTGAGCTTTGCAGCATGGTCGCAAAGCGCGGCACGACGGCGTACATCAGAAAGCCAACGCTGGCGGCGCCGCTTACGACGAGGAAAGCTGGGTAGGTCAGTGCGTTTTGTACGTCGCGCTCTATGCGACGCTCAAATGCCAATTGCTGGGCCGCTTCTTCCAGAACTTGCGCGAGCTTGCCGCTGGCGTCACCCGCGCGAACGAGTCCGTAGACGTAGGCTGGGTAGATTGTCAGGTTCGCTTCCAGTGCATCACCAAGCCTGTCGCCGCGTCGCAGAGCCTGTGTTGTAGCGCGGAGTTTTTCAGCGGCTTGCGTCCCGGGCAATGAATCAGCCAGGGTTTCGATAGCGTCTAGCAATTGAATACCGGCGCCAATCATCACCGAGAGTTGGCGCAGTATTAGAATGGCGTGGTCGCGCGTGATTTTTTGGTTTCTGCGAAGCGCAGCGGGTGCGTCTTCCTTGAGTTCGAGGACGGCCAGGCCGGTTTGCATCGCGCGGCGCATCGCGTCGGCACGGGTGGACGCTTCGACGGTTTGCGTCGTCACCTGACCATTGCCGGTGACGGCGCGAAAGACGTAGCGCCGCTCGCTCATGCGCCCGATCCCAGCACGCGCAGCGCTTCAACGAAAGTGGTTTGTCCCTCTCGCGCCTTTGCCAATCCGTTCTCAAGGAGAGAGCTAAAACCGTCCTGGCGCGCCAAATTGGCAAGGGCGCTTTCAGGAGCGCGCTCGCGTATGGCATGTTGAATGGCGGGGGTGATGCGGACCGTCTCGAAAACACCGCTGCGTCCATGATAACCCGAGTTGCCGCAAGCTTTGCAACCCGCGCCGAGCCGCCATCGTGGCGCCCCTTGGCGCATGCTCGCCGGCATCAAGTTTTGGGCTTTGACCTCATGGCCTGGGTCCGCATCGGACGCTCCACAGCTCTGACAAATGCAGCGGATCAAGCGTTGTCCGATCAAGGTGCGTAAGACGTCAGCAAGCAGGAAGGGTTCGACGCCGAGATCAATGAGGCGGGCCGCAGCTGCAAGTGCGGAGTTGGTGTGCACCGTGGAGATGACGAGATGACCGGTCAGCGCGGCCTGCACTGCGGTTTGCGCGGTCTCGGTATCACGAATTTCACCGACAAAGATGACGTCTGGGTCTTGGCGCAGGATTGAGCGCAGGCCTGCGGCGAAATCGAGATTGATGTCGGCGCGAACTCCCATTTGCAAAACGCCGGGCAGATCAAACTCAACGGGGTCTTCGATCGTGACGATTTTTCGCACACCGTCGTTCAAGTGTGAGAGCAAGCGATAGACGCTTGTGGTTTTTCCGGACCCGGTTGGTCCGGTGACGAGAATAAGGCCGTGCGGCTGTCCGATGGCTTCTAGCAGAAGCGTGCGCTGAGGCGATGTGAGACCGAGTTCGCTGAGTTCCGGTATGCGTTGGGTCGCGCCTAGCAGGCGAACAACAATGGATTCTCCCCATGTTGTCGGGAGCGATGACACGCGCACGTCAATCTCTTGTCCGGCAACTCGGATGCTCTGACGGCCGTCCTGCGGCAACCGCCTCTCGGCAATGTTCATACCTGAGAGCAGCTTCAGGCGAGAGGCGACTGCGTCGAACATTTCCGGCCCGCCAACGCGGCGTTGCGACAGCACGCCGTCAACGCGAAGGCGGACGATGAGTTTGTCCTCGAACGGCTCGAAGTGGACGTCGCTGGCGCGCCGCGAGATCGCCTCTGCGAACACTGAGTTCACGAAGTCGATTACTGGCGCCTCTTCCGCGAGTTCGGCGAGACGTTTCGTGTCTGCTTGCGCGACGCGATGGTGGTCCCCGCCCAAGGCAATGAGGATCGGGTCCACCGTCAGCGATTTCGCAAGATGGAGAATAGGGCGCGCCAGCGCCCATTGCTCGATGGCTTCCTGAATCGCGGGATCATGCAGGCGGGGGCCAGCCGCTTGCAGCGGTCCGTCGTCAACGCGCCAAACGATCACATCATGCTCGACAAACCAGCGCGGCGGGGCGTCGAGCGAAGCGATTGTCTCGCGCACGAGTTCAAGGGAGGGCCGCGCCTCGAGTTCGAGCAACGGAATTTGAAAATGTCCGCTGAGGAAGTCGAGCAGTTGATCTTCGGAGACAGCGCCCATCCGCAGCAAAGACGGCAGCACATCGCCTTGGTTGTCACGGCGCGCGGCAACAGCCGAGGCATAGTCCTCCGATGACACCAAACCGCGTTCGATCAGGATTTCGCCTAGTTGGTGCATGTACCCGCCGTGCGCTGAACGCGCTTAGGTTTACGCTACTGGCGTGGCTGGCCCTGAGCCAATACAGGCGCTCGCGACGCGAGCGTTTTTCGCCAATCCGGTGGCTCGCCGAGAGTTGACGCTATGCCGAGTTAATTCACTTTGCGTGCGGCGCTCTGGCGTCGATAGTGGCGGCGTGGAAAAGCGGTTCGAAATGGGGCGGAAACGGCGGCGCGAGCGGGGGTATAGCCTGCTCGAAGTCCTGATCGTGCTCACCATCATTGCGCTGATCGCGGCGTTGGTCGGTCCGCGGCTGATGGCGCAGCTTGACCGATCGAAAGTAACGGCAGCGCGCGTCCAAGTGCGGGCCATCGCTTCGGCGATTGAAACGATGCGTCTAGACCTTAGCCGTTACCCGACAAACGAAGAAGGCATAGCGCTTCTCAATGAGGCGCCACGCGGCGGCGATGCTGAACTTTGGCGCGGGCCCTACCTCGACGCCGAAACGCCGGTCGATCCCTGGGGCGGCGCCTATGTTTACGAGGCGCCGGTAGCGGATTTCGAACGTCCACGCGTTGCCAGCTTGGGGTCCGACGGCGAGGCGGGCGGTGAGGGGCTTGCCGCTGACATTGCCTACGGCGCTGATCCGTGAACGCGCCCCGCGACGGTGAGCGCGGCCTCAGCATCATCGAGGCTATCGTCATTGCGACGATCACGGCGTTGCTCGCTTTGCTGATCATGCCGCTGTTGCCGCGTGCGTCGGCGGGGAGCTTGGCCGTTGCAGAGCGGGGCGTCGACGCGCTCGATCAGATGCGTGCGGAGCGGGAGTTTCGGACGTTGGTCCGGGCGGTCGCGATGCGTCAGATCGATGGTCAAGCGCAGATTGTGGTCGAAGGCGCAGGCGCCAGCGTTGTTTTGCTCCCAAACCTGCAATTGCCGGCATCTTGCGCGCGCGCGGGCGCGCCAATGGTTCGTCTCGTTGTTGAGCGAAATGCACTGATTTGTGAGAGTGATGGCCGCAGACGCGCGTTGGTGCGCTGGCAAAGCGATAGCGCGGGTGCGTTTTCCTATAGCGCCAATGGCGCTCTTTGGCGTTCGACTTGGAATGACGCGACTGTTCCGCCTTACGTTCGTTTCGAACTGCGCCAGAGTGGGAGCGTCCGATCCTCCTGGGTGGAGCGCATCACTGGCGAGCCGGCATGAGAGCTGGCGAACGCGGATACGCTTTGTTGTTGGCGATCACGGTCATCGCGGTGCTCGCCCTGACAGTGCTTGCATCAGCGCGAGCCCTTGGTGATGTGACCACTTCGGCGACACGCCTGCAGGAGAGCCAAGTCGAAGCCGTTGCGGCGGAAACAATAATGAATCGCGTCGCGTTCCTGATGGTGACCGAGGAGCCAGGCGCGCGTTCGCTGTCGATTGGCGACAACGCCCGGTGGGAGAGCAGCGAGCTGCTTTTTGATGGCGCTTGGTACGCGGTGGAGGGTTCGCGCGACGCTTACATTGCTGTTCAGGACGAGGCGGGGTTGTTCAACTTGAACTCAACCGATGAGCAAGTGCTTGGCGCTTTACTAGAAATTGGTGGGATCGAGACCGCAAGCAACCTCGCCGCCACCCTGATGGACTACATCGATGCCGATGATCTCACCCGCGATCGAGGCGCGGAGGCGCGTGCGTATAACCGTGTTGGTCTGCCGCCACCTGCAGATCGTCCTCTCTCGTCGCGATGGCAGGCGCATGAAGCTCTTGGGTGGCAGGATGGACAGATCGCTCGAAGTGCGATTTGGAATTGGCTCAGCGCCGGGCCGATCGAAACCGGTCTGAATATCAATACTGCGCCGGAACCGGTGCTTGAAGCCGTCCTTGGTGATCAACGCCGCGCAGAGATGATCGTCCGCCAGCGGGAAGCCTCACCGCTTACAGACATTGCACAAGTCGAAGCGCTCACAGGAGGTCCTGTTCGCGCGAATGGCGTAACCTTCGCAGTGGCGCCCGCACGGGCTTTTCGCGTCCAGGCCGTTTTCGGTTCGCGTGGACCTCGACATGGGTTTGAAAGGCAGTTGGAGCTTGGGGGCCGCGACGCTGTGCAGCCGTTCAGGTGGGTAGAAGAACGCGAAGTCAGATTGGCGCCGTCGCGGAATGGTGAAGCAATCAACTCTCTCTCGCTCGACGCGCCTGCTTCTTGAAAGCGGTGCGCTCGCTGACGACGCGGTTTCGCGGCTCGTCGGCGCTCGCGATTTGGTTCTTAGCCGCGCCCACTGCCGCTTTCGGTTTTATCGAGCGCCACAGGCGCTGACGGGCTCGCAGTTTGCGCAGGCCGCACGTGTCTTCGCGGAGGCGCACGCGCCGTTTTCTGCCAGCGGCATACTTATTTTGCGGACCGCAGGCGGCGCAGGAATCTGGTATTGGGATCGCGCAAAACTGTCTTCGTTTGAACCGGTTGGCCAAGTCTCGCCTGAAAGTGTTTGGCGCGAGGTTGGAGAGGGCTGGCGCGTTGTCGCCTGCGTCGAAGGCTACGAGGCGCAATATTGGGAGAATGGCGGTCTGCTCGCCTCGTCCTGGCGCCGGCAGCCGTTTGTGTCGGCGCAATGGGCCGCATTTACGCTGAGTGTAGATCAAGCCGCTGTCGCGGTGCCCGAGGAAGCGCCGGCGCCGATTGCGTTGCCGCTCATCAACGGCTCGTGGCGCGGCACAATTGTTAAGCCGCCGCTGAGCTGGCGCGACGCGGAACGGGCCGGTGTCTCGGTCGCACTTTGTGGCGCCGCTTTGGCAGCGTTGTTTATTGGTCAGGCGCTGAAGTCGGAACACATCGCACGACGCGAGCAGGCGCGCGCCGAAGTCATCGAGCATACGCTGCGTGAAGATCGCGACGCTGCGCGCGCCATGGATCAGAGGCGGTTGTTGCGTGAATACGCGGCAGCGACCCAGCAGCCGCACATTCTTCTGGCTGTTACGGAGGCGCAGGAAGTTCTGTCTCAGTTCGGCCTGCGCGCCAGCACGTGGCGTGCGAGTGAAGATGGCTTAAGCTTGATTGTCGATGCCTCGATCTCCGATGCGCCGGTCCGCGACGTCGTTGCCGCGATAGAAGAAGCGCAGCATCTCTGCGGTGCGCTGCCTGAGATCGCCGGCTCCGGCCGATTTGAGATACGCGCTGAGATTTCCGCGCCCGGCGCCGATTGCGTGGACGCAGATACGGGGCGAACATGATTGCCGCAGCCGCACGTGCTTTCGCTACAAAATTGAACGAGACGACGCCGCGTGAACGCGCCGGATTGGCGGCGTTGGCGGCCATCGCAGCAGTTGTCTCAGCAATGTACGCAATGGACTGGGCAAGCACGAGCGGCCAAGCCGCGCTGACGGCAACTCAAGCCGCCGCCGATGGCGCCACACTGCAGACGACGTTTCAGGATGAGACCTACAATAGACGGCTCTCGGTGGCGGCCGGAGATGTTTGGCGTTGGTCTCGCGCTGGAGATGCGTTCGCCGGTGAAGAGATAATGACCGAGCTGGAATCGCTTTGCCTTCAAGCTGGGCTCAACGAGCCGCGGATCACATTGGTCGAACAGACGCAGCAGCAAGGCCGCATCGGCAGGCTTGAAGCATCTGTCGCGGCGGACTTCGATTGGGGCAGTTTCCTGGCGCTTCTCGAGGCGTTCGAGGCGTCCGACTTGAGTTTCGCAGTACGGTCAATCGATGTCAGCGAAGCAGAGGGCGCGCAACGGCTGACGTTTGTTGTCTCTGTGCCGTTAATCAACACGGACGACCCGTCATGAGGGCCCAGCTTATCTTGTTGGCCGGCGGAATTGCGGGTGGCCTTGGGCTGGGCTGGCTGACGGCCCCTACGCCGAGCGCTGATCCCGCCGCGGCTTTGGATGCACCGGCAATTGTCCATGCCGGCGCCGAGACCGGAAATGCGCGCCACAGACTAGCCGCGCTGGGTCTGGCCCCTCCGCCCGTCGTTGATACCGGCCCGCTGCCGCCAGACATCGCCGTTTTGTTTCGCCGCGATCTCACTGCGATCGAACAACGCCCTGCCGGTCGGATCGCCTGGGTTGTCGACTTTACGCAGACCTATCAGCGTCGCGCACTCCGCGTTGGCGATGTTTACCAAGACGGCTGGCGCGTTGCGCGAATTGCGCCGCAATCCGTCGAGCTTCGCCGACGCCGTGAGGTGCGTACCATTGATGCGTTCGCGCTGCCGGTGAGTGAGCCCTAGTGCGTTGCCGTTCCATGCTACAGCGAAACGGACGGAGATAGGTTTGGCATTGGCGCACGGAACATCGGTTGGACCAACGATCGCCGCAGCTTTGGCGCTGCTGGCGCTGTCCGGCTGTGCCTCATTTCCACGCTTGCAGGCCGCACCCCAAACGCGATCGGGTGCAGAGGAGATCGTGCAGCAGGAGAGGCCATCTTCGAGAAACGAAGCGCCGTCAGACACGATTGAAGTTCTGCCTTCCGCATCTCCGCCTGTGACGGCGCAAGCCGACATTTCGCGCACAGCGCCGACGCAAGAGCAGATCGCCGCGTTGGTGGATGGCCGTGACCTGCAGGTTGCTTTGCCGCCACAGCCTTTGCCCCAGTTCATCGACACTGTGTTCGGCGAAATGCTGCGCGTGCCGTATGCGATGGGACCTGGGGTTGCGGAGCGGCGGGAGATAATCGCCCTTCGTGGGCCGGATGTGATGTCGACGACGCGCCTTTTCACGATGGCGCAAATGTCGCTGGCTCAATACGGTCTTGCCGTCGTGATCGACGGCGGTGGCGTCCATATTCTCGACGACACCGTGCTCAGCGGTCGCTCGCCAAGCTTTATTCGTGCGCGCACCAGCCCAGACACACCAGCGCCATCGCGACCGGTGATGCAGTTCTTCTCGATTTCGACGCTCGATGCGGAATCGGTCATTCCGATCTTGGAGCAGGCGTATCCCAACCGCGGGTCAGTTCGCTTCACGGCTCAGCCGGAAACCAATACCGTTCTGATCAGTGGGAACGCCCGTGATGTGGCTGCGGCCGCTGCGGTGCTACGCGAGTTGGACCAGCCGCACTTCGCCAACGGTCAAGTCGCGCGCATCGAACCGATCTTCCTGACCGTCGATCAATTGGCGGAAGAAGTGTCGCAAGCATTGCGTGCCGAGGGCTATCGCGTCCGCAACCCGCTCGAGGCGCAAGGCGGCTCTCTGATCATGTTGCCGCTGCCGAGTTCGAACCAGGTGCTGGTATTCGCCAATGATACACGGCTCTTCGACCGCGCTCTCTATTGGGTTCGCACGCTCGATCGTGCTTCGGCTCTCGGCAACGGCGAGGGCTTCTTTATCTACAATGCGCAGAACATGAGCGCCGAAGAACTAGGCGCATTGGTCTCGCAAACATCGTCAAGTGAGACGGCGAGCAATGTAACGCCGCCAGAGGTTGCGGTGCGCCGCACGAACGGTGTTCCTGCTGGAGCGCGTCAGTCCGCCCAACCTACGACGAGTGGAAATGGCGTGACCGTTGACCCTGTCGGCAATCGCCTGCTTTTCCGGGGCACGTCAAGTGAGTATCAACGGCTGCGCGAAACGTTGGTTCAGCTCGATCAACCGCCGCGCCAAGTGCTGATTGAACTCACCATTGCCGAGGTGACGCTGACCGACGAGACTCGCTTTGGCGTCGAGTGGTTTCTTGAACAGACGATCGACGGTGGCCTGTTGACCGCGACGACCCGCGGAGGATCGAGCCGTCAGCTCGGCATGGTCGAGCGACTGCTGGTTCCGGACCTCGATGACGTCACGGTGCGGGCGGCGCTCGCCGCCTTTCTGGGGCCGCAGGTGCAGGTGCCGCCCATGTACTCGGCCATCAAGCAGGGTGGTCAGCCACTGTACCGGCTCGCCCGCCAGGGCCAGACCGTGGAGCGTGCCGCCAGGAACATCGAAATCCATGAGCTGCACCTGCGCGGCCTGAATCAGTCGGGCCTCGATCTGGAGGTGGCGTGCAGCAAG
>JANNFK010000077.1:0-12095 GCA_031379735.1 Caulobacteraceae bacterium
TTCAAAACTTCACCGCGCCCTGGATACCGCCGGATCACTCGTAAAAACGCGATAGCGATGCTAAGCCCGGGGTATGGACATCACTCAAATCCTCATCGTCATGTGCCTCGTGATGATCGGCATCGTCGTCATGATGAGGTGGGAGCACGCGAACTTGGACCGGCGGCTCAAAGAGCTTGAAGGAAAGACTTCACAGAAAAGCGACGCGAAGTCGTAAGGGGGACCGAAAGTGGGACTCGGCACCTGACCCCGGATTTTTCTCAATGCAATCACCGCTCAGCGATTGACATTGGTGCGCTCGAGAGGACTCGAACCTCCACGATGTTACTCGCTGCCACCTCAAGGCAGTGCGTCTACCAATTCCGCCACGAGCGCATTCAGGCGCGGGGGGTTACCAGACCCGCTGGAAACGAACAAGGCCCGGGTCGCCCCGGGCCTTGTGGATCAGATTTGAGCCCGCAAATTAGTTGCTGGTGAGCTCAGAAATCGAGAGCACTGCTGGGGCGTTGCCCTGGGTGTAGGTGCCGACCCAGATGTCATAGAGGCCCGGTTGCGGGTTATCGATCCGCATGCCCGGATTGAAGCCGTTGAAGCCGCCATCGTCTTCACAGAGCCATTGACCGTTCGGCGTACGAATGACGAGCGTGGTGTCGACCTGTGATGTCGCGGAAATGACGAGCGGGAGGCCGCTACTGCCGTTGCCCCAGTAGAGATCGAAGTCTGGGTTGTTGGCGATAAAACCTGGGCAAGCGTTGCCGAGCGCGGCCTGCGCATTGATCGGCCCGCCGGCCACCAGGTCGACATTGTGCGGATCGGGCTGGAAGCCTGGAGCAAGTTGGACCGAGCCATAGGTCGGCGCACCTTGCCAATTCTGAGCTGCGGCGGCGCCGGCCGTCAGTACAACAGCCGCGGCCGCGATGGCGGCGGCGATACGCGTCTTAATCATGGAATTCCCCGTCACTAGGCACACCGCTCTGGCGTGCGGTCATCACTTTGGCGCCCCGCGCCTGAGCCATACATGAACGGACGAGCAAGATTACGTCTAGTCCAAAAAAACGGCGAACTAGGTCGCGGCGTTGAATTCGTGAACGTCGGCGGGTTCTGTTACCGTGATGCAGAGGCGGTCGCCCTGGATGGTGATTTCGCCCCGGGCGATGGGATGGCCGGCGGCTAGAATCCAGAGTTCGTCGGTCTCTTTGGTATCCAGCGGGATCACGGCCCCGCGGCCCATCCGGAGCAATTGCTGCATTGGCATAGAGCAGCGCCCCAGGACGACCGACAACTCGATATCGACATGAAGAGCTTGGGTTTTACCAGACACGCGACGACCCCATTTGATTCTGCTCTAGTCGACCCTGAAAGGGTTGCAGGCGTGTGAACGAATGATCGGCTGGGCTGTGTCTCCGGGACTGGTTGCGTACGAGGCTGCGGTCGCGGCGATGGAAGCGCGCGCGGCGGCGATCGCGTCGGGCGAAGCCTGCGAACTCGTTTGGCTTTTGGAACATCCCCCACTCTACACCGCAGGTGTCAGCGCCAAGACGCACGATTTGCTGACGCCGGAGCGGTTTCCGGTTTTCCAGACAGGGCGTGGCGGCCAGTTCACCTACCATGGGCCTGGGCAGCGCGTGGCGTACGTGATGCTCGATCTGCGCGAACGGGGACGCGACGTGACGAAGTTCGTCGCTGACCTGGAGCGATGGATTATCGGCGCACTCGCGGACTTCAACATCAAGGGCGAAATTCGCGATGGTCGCGTTGGCGTGTGGGTGGAACGCAAAGGGCCCGGTTGGTCGCGCGAAGACAAGATCGCAGCGATTGGCGTGCGCTTGCGCAAATGGGTGAGCTTCCACGGCATCGCGCTCAATGTTGAGCCAGACTTGGAGCACTTCTCCGGTATTACGCCTTGCGGAATTTCCGCGCCTCAATTCGGCGTAACGAGCTTGGTCGATCTTGGTTTGCCGGTGACGATGAGCGATGCAGACGCGGCGCTGCGCGCATCATTCGAACGTGTGTTCGCCAAGACAGAACACCAAGCGCCCCCGGCATAGGCCGCCTGAGATAATTGCATCCACGTGCTCGCGCGCAGACATCTCACTCCAAGACCCTCGGAGACTTGAGATGAAGGCTCCAGCAGATAGAACCGCCAAGCGCATCAGCGTTGAGGAATGGTTCGCCCGCTACGACGCGCTCGATCTCTTGAAGCGCAGCCAGCAGCCGGCTCAGCCGCTGATGGGCGTTCCGGCCGATCGCACCGCGCTACGGACGTAACCCACAAGCTACCCCTCCCTAAGTGCAACGATTCAAGCGTGCGCCGCCCGAGCGCCAAGTCCAGCAACCGCGGAGCTGAAGCTTTTTCGCCGCGGCTGCGTCCAAAGCGGGAGCGGCCCGCATCTGTGTCAGCAATAGGGCAAACGTCCCTAGAGGCTATGGAGCTGACAATGGACGCCGAAATCTTTGTACCGTTTGTTTTTTTTGGATTTCTCGGGGCAATCATCCTGGTCCCAACGCTCGTCAAAGAGCGAACCAAACGATCCGCACACGACCTCGTTTCGCAAGCGCTAGCGCGCGGCCAGAACCTTGATCCGGCGCTCGTTCAACAACTCACTCAGAACATGCTCGATGAAGGCAACCGCGCCCGCAAAAGCTTGGGCAACGCCGTCATCCTACTGGCGCTTGCTGGTGGTTTTATAGCTGCCGGCTATGTGATGGACGGCTTCGATCCGGGTGGCGACGCGCGCCACGGCATGTGGATCCCTGCCGTTATCCTGGGCTCGGTCGGCGTCGCCTTCCTGCTGCTCTCGATCGTCGACTACGCCACCAAGCGGCGCACGGCGAGCTAAGCCCCTCCGCGACACCTCACGCATTGCACTTCCGCCTCGCAAATGCGGCTTTGCCGCACTTGCGAGGCATTCGCATTACTGTATTGCTACCGCCACTCAAGAACGGCGGGGCGGGACTATGCGGAAGAAAAAGACCGGGATCGCGCGCGCGATCATTCTGATGACGACGGCGTTGACCAGCGCCGCTGTTGCACCCGCCTTCGGACAACAGGTCGAAGAGCAAGAGCCGATCACCGTTGTCGGCCGCCGCCCCGCTTACACCGAAGACGCAACCTCAACCGCGACGCGCACCGACACGCCGTTGCGTGACGTGCCACAATCAGTTTCCGTGATCACCAATGATCTGATCGAAGATCAAGGCATGCGCTCGATGGCCGATGTCGTGCGCTACGTGCCTGGCGTTTCGATGGGACAAGGCGAAGGGCACCGCGACGCGCCGACTTTGCGCGGCAACAGTTCGACGGCGGACTTCTTCGTCGATGGCGTACGCGATGACGTCCAGTACTACCGCGATCTCTACAACGCCGAACGCATCGAAGTGCTGAAGGGCCCCAACGCGATGATTTTCGGCCGCGGCGGCGGCGGCGGCGTCATCAATCGCGTCACCGAATGGGCGAATTGGGCGCCGGCTGGTGAGCTATCGCTGACCGTCGGCTCATATGATCAACTGCGCGGCGTGGCCGATCTCGGCTACGCGTTGAACGATGCCGCCGCGCTGCGCCTCAATGCGTTTTACGAGAATGCCAATTCATACCGTGATTTCGCCAACACCGAGCGTTGGGGTGTGAACCCGACATCGGCGTTCCGCCTCGGCGCCAGCACAGAGCTTCGGGTTGGCTTCGAGCACTTCGTGGATGATCGCACCGTCGATCGCGGCGTGCCGTCACAGAACGGCCGCCCCTACGACGGCAGCCGTTCGGCCTTCTTCGGCAATCCGTTCATCAGTTACGCCGAAGCGGAAGTCGATGCGCTCTCTGTGTCGTTCGAGCACGAATTCTCCGGCACGCTGCGCCTACGCAATCACACGCAGATCGCCGACTATTATAAATTCTATCAGAACATCCACGCCAACTCGGCGGTCAACGGTTTGGGCAATGTGGCGCTACAGGGCTACAATTCTGCGACCGAGCGGCAGAACGCCTTCAATCAGACCGACCTGATCTGGCGCACGCGCACCGGCGCCATTGGCCACACCATCCTGGCGGGCTTCGAATTTGGCGGGCAAGAGACTGACAACACGCGCTCACAGAACTTCACCGGGCTGCCAAGCGTGAATGTCGCGACACCGACCACGACCGCCGCCGGCGTCAATCCGCCGCCGTTGCAAACGAACAACGGCGTCGCGGCGAATGTTGCGGCGATCTATCTGCAAGATCAGATCGCGCTCTCGGATCAGTGGCAGCTGATCGCGGGCGTTCGCTTTGACCGTTTTGATCTCGACTTCGACGACCGCCGCGCCGCCAACGCCGACTTCAGCCGGGACGACGATCTCGTTTCGCCACGAGTTGGCGTGATCTATCGACCGATTGAGCCGCTCTCCTTCTATGCGAGCTATGGCGTCTCCTATCTGCCTCAATCCGGCGATCAGTTCGCAGCGTTGGACGCAACGACGTCCGCCCTGGCGCCTGAGGAGTTCGAGAACCTCGAACTGGGTGTGAAGTGGGATATTTCGCCGGCGCTTGCATTGACAGCGGCGGTCTATCAGCTCGACCGCAGCAACACGCGTGCGATCGATCCTATCACCAGCTTGACGGTGCTCACCGGCGAGCAGCGCAGCGAAGGTTTCGAGATTGGACTTGCCGGCTCGGTGAACGAACGCTGGCAGGTCGCAGGCGGATATTCCTATCAAAACGTAGAGATCACCAGCACGACGACGGCTGCGCCAGCGGAGCGCGTCGTGCCGCTAACGCCGAAGCACACGTTCTCACTCTGGAACATGTACCGCTTCACGCCGCGGATCGGCGTGGGGCTTGGCGTGACACACCAGACCGGATCCTTCGCCTCGATCAGCAACGCGGTGACGCTGCCTGAATTCACCCGCATGGATGCGGCGCTCTTCTTCGCGCTGACCGACCGGGTCGAGGCCCAGCTCAACATCGAAAACCTCTTCGACGAAGATTATTGGGCGACGGCGCACAACGACAACAACATCACGCCGGGCTCACCGACGGCCGCCCGGCTCACGTTGCGAACGCGTTTCTAGGGCGTTTGCACAAAATCACCGCATTTCAGAGCGCAAGCCGCCTTGGCAAGGGGCTTTCATTTCCTTCGCGAGTGGGCGACGGAGTGGTGATGGGTGGCCTCAGGGGATGGTTGGTTGCAGCGGCGTTGGCGCTGGGCGGATGCTCAGCTGCGCGCGCAGACGCGCCGGCCGAGGCGCAGAGCCAATGGGTGCAGGTCACACCAGCGCCGGCGCGGCTCGACGGACGGCTCTACACCGCCACCTGCTCGCAGGCGCAAGGCGCCGATCCTGCTTACCGCTTCTGGTTTCATCGCGGCACGGCCGACGGTCTGGTTGTCTTCTTCGACGGCGGCGGCGCCTGCTGGGATGACGTGACATGCGCGATCCCACGGCGGCGCGACGCGGAGCGGGATGACGACGGCTTCTACAAAGCCGAACTCCTTCCCAGCGACAATCCAAACCGCTTCGGTGGCATTTTCGATTTGGCCGATCCGCGCAATCCGGTGCGCGATTGGAGCATCGTTTACATCCCCTATTGCACCGGCGACGTGCACTCCGGCTCGAACACGGCCCATTACACCGACCCCGACACCGGCGCGCGGTACGAGATCGAACATCGCGGCGCCGATAATTTTCGCGTGGTTTTAGGTTGGCTAAAGGAGAACTTCGCGCAGCCTGGACAAATTCTGGTCGCGGGATCGAGCGCGGGCGCTTACGGCGCATCCACACACTACGCGCGCATTCGCGCCGCCTTCCCGCGCGGCCGGGCGCTCATGCTGGGCGACGCCGGCCAAGGCGTGATGACACAGGCCTTTCTCGATCAGCGCAATGCGAGCTGGCGCTTTGTGCTCCCACGCGAAGTGTTCGGCCGCAATGCGCGGCTTACTCCGGAGACCGACGTCGTGGCGCGTTTGGCGGCACGGTATCCCAACGACCGCTTCGCGCAATATACGACGGCGCATGACATCACGCAGTCGAGCTTCTATGCGTTGATGGGCGCGGAGAATGCTTGCATGGCATGGACGGCCAACATGACGACGGCCCTGGCGGAGCGCCAGCACACGCCAAACTTTCGCTCGTACTTGGCGTCAGGCGAAACGCACTCGATCCTGCGCACGCCGCGCTTCTACACCGAGACCAGCGGTGGCGCGCCATTGGCGGAGTGGTTGGCGGCGGCGCTGAGCGTCAACGGCGCTGGCTGGGAGAACCGCGCGTGCGAGAACTGCATGGTGCGCCCGACGCGGTGCCTCTATTGAGCGCTCCAACAATATTTATCGACGCTGACGCTTGCCCAGTGAAGGAAGAAATTTATCGCGTTGCGCGGCGCACCGGTTGCCCGGTGCAAGTGGTGACGAATAGCTTCATGCGCGTGCCGCCGGATGTGACGCTTACAGTTGTCGAGGCGGGTCCGGACGTGGCCGACGATTGGATCGCCGAGCGCGTGCGGCCGGGCGATATCGTGATCACCAATGATATCCCGCTCGCGAGCCGCACGCTGAAAGCAGGCGGCGCGGCAATGGGCGGGACCGGCAAGGCGTTCACCGAAAGCTCGATCGGCGCAGCGCTTGCGCAGCGTGAAATCATGGAGCACCTGCGCTCGATGGGCGACGTGGTCGGTGGGCCAAAGCCGTTCTCAGCTGTGGATCGGTCGCGATTTCTGTCGGCGCTGGATGCGGCGGTGACGAGGGCGAAACGACGATTGTAGCGCCCATTCTTAAACAATGGGGCTGTTGCATCAGCCCATAAAAGTTGCCCAAAAGAATATTCAGAACCTCGAGGAACCATTCCTGCGGGCGCGCGTTGGGTTCAGTTACGCCAAAATTCCGGTAGCGCGACTACGCTCCAACCGCTTGGCCAGAAAGTTGGATTGAATGGCAGTGATCCTCGTCGTTGAAGACGACGCGCTGATCCGCATGGTCGCGGAAATGATGATACAGGATTGGGGGCACGAAACATTATCCGCGAGCGATGAAGAAGAGGCCCTTGCTTTTCTGCGTTCGCCGCGCCGCATCGATGCGATGTTCACCGACATCTATCTGAGGGCATCAGTGCTCGGCGGTTGCAATCTCGCCCACCAAGCCATCGCACTGCGGCCGGACTTGCGTGTGCTCTACACCACCGGCAACGCGCTGACCGACAGGATGAAAGCGCTGTTCATCGCCGGCACGCACTGCCTGGGAAAGCCATATTCGCAACAACAACTTCAAGACTCCGTCGCGGAAATGCTCGCGACGTGATTTCGCGCAACAGGTGAGACGAATATGCCGGACTCCGACATTGCTGCGGGCGACATTGTCGAGACCGTGCCCAGCGCACTCATTATTCTCGATCAAAACCTAATCATCAAATCCGCTAACCGCGCCTTCTACCAGACGTTCCGCACCAGCGCGCTCGAGACCGAAGGCGCTCTAATCTACAGCCTTGGCAATCGCCAATGGGATATTCCAGCCCTGCGCAACTTGCTTGAGAGCGTCATCCCTCATCGCGCGTCCGTTGAAGGGTTCGAAGTCGAACACGATTTCCCGCTCATTGGCCGGCGCACAATGCTGGTCAACGCCCGGAAAATCCTGCGCGGCGGCGATCATGACGGCTACATTCTGCTCGCCATCGAGGATGTCAGCGAGGAACGCACCGCCCGCGCAGAGAGCAAGCGCCACTGGCAACTGACACAGAGCATCGTCGACACCATTCGCGATCCCTTGGTTGTACTCGAAAACGACATGACCATTGTGACCGCGAGCAAGGCGTTTTTGACGATTTTCGGCATCACGCAGGCGGAAACCAAGGGGCGGCGCGTCTCAGAGTTGCTGCAGCACCAATGGGATGTGCCGGCGCTACGGCATTTAATGGAAAAGGTGCTGCCGGAAAACAAACCGATCGAGAGTTTTGAGATAGAGGACGTCTTTCCGGGCCTCGGCCGGCGTGTGTTCAATTTGAACGCCCGTAAAATCTCGCAACCGGGCAATCATGCTCATCGCATGCTGCTAGTGTTCGAGGATATTACCGACCGCAAGCAGCGCGAGCGCGACGCGATTACGCTGACCAACGAAATCTCGCACCGCATCAAGAACAACCTGCAGATCATTGTCGGCCTTATCGCTTACGAGTCGCGATGGACGGCAGCGCCGTGCGTGCAGGGCTATCAGGCCATGCAGACGCGCATTGGCGCCATCGCTCAATTGTACGACCTGATATCGCAATCCAGCCGCGGCCGGACTGTCGCGGTGGACGCCTACCTAAAAGAAATCGCCAAGACAATGTCGGCTAGCCTGCTTGGAAACACATCCAGCATCACCATAGAAGTCAAAGCCGAGCCGCTGGAAATCGATCCGGAGCGCGCCGTACCGTTCGGGCTCCTCGTCAACGAACTCGCGACCAACGCGATCAAGCATGCGTTTCCAGACGGGGCGGGAAATGTCGTGCTGAGCGTTGAACGAGCCGGCGATGAGATTGAACTGTGCGTCTCCGACAACGGCGTAGGCATGCAGGAGAAGGATGCGGACTCGAAAAAGGCGCCGGAAAAACGTGGCTCGGACTACGTGGCGATCTTTGTGCGTCAACTCGGCGGCACGATTGTCCCGTCGCTCGTGGAGGCGACGGGAACGACCGTCAGGATACGTCTCCCGTTGCTGTTGATCCCGTCGGGCGCTGAGCCTTTGGCTGCCTGAAAAAGGAAGCCGCACTGAGCCCCCTTCGGTCAACAAGAGCAGCGCTATGCCAGCTCGATCATAACCTCGTCCGCCGCCACCGAGGCGCCGGCGGCGATGTTGACTTTGGCGATTACACCGTCGCGTTCTGCGCGAATGATGTTTTGCATTTTCATGGCTTCGACGACGGCGACGCCCTCGCCTGACTTCACGTCCTGGCCGGGTTTCACGTCGATGGAGATGACGAGCCCAGGCATCGGCGAGACGATGAGCTTTGAGGTGTCCGCCTTCTGCTTCTCTGGGATCTTCCTGTAAAGATCGGCGCCTCGCGGCGTCGCGACCGTCGCGCGCGCGGTAACGCCACGCAGCTTCAGCGTGTAGCCTTCAGGCGCAGTCTTGATTTTCACCGAGAACGGCTTGCCATCGAACTTGCCGGAGATGATGCGGGCGCCTGGCCGTGCATTGGTGTCGACGCGATATTTCTTGCCGTTGATGGCAACGTCAGCGCCGGCGTCATCGAGATCGACATTGGTCAAATGGTGCGCGCCGTTGAGGATCACGACCCATTCGCGCTGCCAGCTCTTTGAGGCCCCGTTGACCTGGCCGCTGACTTGGCGGGCCCGGCGCGCGGTGAAAGAGCGCGCCACGGCGGCGGTGGCGATCAGGAGTTTCTCTTGCTCCGCGCTTGGCGGCACGCCTTGGAAGCCGTCGGGGAAATGCTGCTTAATATAGGCGGTGGTGAAATCGCCTTTGCGGAAATCCTTCTCCTCCATCACGGCGCCAAGGAACGGGATGTTGTCGGCGATGCCGTCGATGAGGAAATTGTCGAGCGCTTCGGCCTGCGCATCAATGGCGGCGATGCGCGTGGGCGCGTGAGTGATAAGCTTGGCGATCATCGGATCGTAGAACATCGAAATCTCGTCGCCCTCGCGGACGCCGGTTTCGTTGCGGAGCGTGATGTTGCCGGTCTTGCCTTCGGCCGGCGCTTGGTAAGCGCGCAGGCGGCCGATGCTTGGCAAGAAGTTGCGATAGGGATCTTCAGCGTAGATGCGGCTCTCGATCGCCCAGCCTTTGATTTTCAGATCCTTCTGCTTGAAGGCAAGTTTCTCGCCGACGGCGACGCGGATCATCTGCTCGACCAGATCAAGCCCGGTGATCATTTCCGAGACCGGGTGTTCGACCTGGAGACGCGTGTTCATTTCGAGAAAGAAGAAGCTCTTGTCCGCGCCTGACGCGACAAACTCGACCGTGCCGGCGCTGTCGTAGTTCACGGCGCGTGAAAGCGCACAGGCTTGCTCGCCCATCGCCATGCGCGTTTTCTCGTCGAGCAGCGGCGACGGCGCTTCTTCGATGACTTTCTGGTTGCGGCGCTGGATCGAGCACTCGCGCTCAAACAGGTGGACGACGTTGCCATGCTTATCGCCGAGCACTTGGATTTCGATGTGCCGGGGCGCGGTGACGAACTTTTCGATGAATATGCGATCGTCGCCGAATGCGCCCTTGGCTTCGGCGCGCACCGCGGGAAAGCCCTCTTCAACCTCTTTGCGATTGTAGGCGACGCGAATGCCTTTGCCGCCGCCGCCGGCGCTGGCTTTGATCATCACCGGGTAGCCGATGTCCTCGGAGATTTGGATGGCGTGATCGACGCCTTCGATCTCACCTATGAAGCCCGGGACGCAGGAGACGCCAGCCTCGGCCGCGCTCTTCTTGGATTCAATCTTGTCGCCCATGGCGCGGATGGCGTGCGCGTTCGGGCCGATGAAAACGATCTTCTCCGCAACGAGCCGGTCGGCGAACTCAGCCTTCTCGGACAGAAAGCCGAAGCCAGGATGGATTGCCTGCGCGCCCGTCTGCTTGGCGGCGGCGACGATCTTGTCGATCACGAGGTAAGACTGCGCCGCCGGTGACGGGCCGATGAACACGGCTTCGTCGGCCATTTCGACAGCGAGGCTGTCAGCGTCCGCTTCGGAATAGACGATGGCCGTCTTGATGCCGAGGCGCCGTGCGGTGCGGATGATCCGGACGGCGACTTCGCCGCGGTTGGCAATCAGGATTTTGTCGAACATTGGGGCCGGTGTTAGCGGGGTTTATTCATTCCGTCATCCTCTCACCCATTCCCGGATGCGAGCGCCAGCGAGCGGTCCGGGGCCGACAAAACTCCGAGGATGAGCCTCAACGTCGAACAATCGTGTTTATGGGTGCCGGGCTTGATGCTTCGCATCGCCTCGGGAATGGGTGGTGATAAGGTGGGCGAATGAATCGCAGAGAGATCATCGCGGGCGCGACCGCCCTGGCGGCATGTTCGCCGGAGGCGCGGAGCCAGGCGGCGGCGGTTGCGGCCTTCCCTATGCGGCGCGGCGTTAATTTGGGGAACGCGCTCGAGGCGCCGAACGAGGGCGATTGGGGTTACAGAATCGAGCTGCCGCATCTCGACGCCATCCATGACCATGGCTTCGATGGCGTGCGGCTGCCGGTTCGGTTCGATGCGCATGCGGGGTCGGCGCCACCCTACGCGTTTGGCGGAAATTTCTGGCGGCGGATCGACGAGATCGTGGAGCATGCCCTGGAGCTTGGGCTCAAGGTGCAGCTCGACATGCATCATTATGAGCGGCTGATCAGCGAACCGGCGCGCCAGCGCGACCGTTTCCTCGGTATGTGGGCGGCGATCGCGCAACATTTCCGCGACGCGCCTGCCGGGTTGATGCTGGAGCCGTTCAATGAGCCGAACGGACCGAACTGGACGAACGCGTCGCTGATGGCGCTGCAACGCAATGTGGTGACGGTGATACGCGAGCGCGACGCATCGCGTCTGATCGTGCTTGGGCCGGGCAATTGGCAGAACATCGATGCGCTGCGCGATTGGCGTCCGCCGGAGGGCGAGAACATTGCGGTGAGCGTGCACTATTACGAGCCGCACGATTTCACACACCAGCGCGCGCCGTGGTTAGGTGAAGCCGCCCCGCGCTATGATCGCGCGTGGGGCACAGACGCCGACAGACGTCAGGTTGAGGCGCACATAGAACGCGCCGCCGCCTGGTCGGTGGCGCGCCGTCTGCCGATGCAGCTTGGCGAGTTCGGGGTCAACGCCGCAGTCTCAATGGGGCAACGCGCGCTGTGGACCCGCACTGTGCGTGAAGCATGCGAGGCGCACGGGTTGGCGTGGTGCGTTTGGGACTTTGCTGGCGCCTTCTGGATTTGGGAGCGTCACACACAAGCTTTCAGCCATGCGCTGCACCAGGCGTTGTTCGACTAGTTGTGAATTCTGAAGAGATTGTTCACGGGAACACGTCGAAGTGCTGCCCGATCAGAAGAAGGAGAGCGCCAAAGTCTTTCTCGAACGGGCGCTCACTTGGCTGAAGCATCAGCGTGTCGGCGTTGAACAGGTGATGACCGACAACGGCTCTTGCTATCGATCCAAGCTCTTCG
>JANNFK010000038.1:0-7040 GCA_031379735.1 Caulobacteraceae bacterium
GTATTTTCGCGTGGACGCGTCGAAGCGGCGCTCAACGCGTTCGCATCAAACCGCAATCTGAACATTCTCTCGACGCCGCGCGTGTTCACACGCTCTGGCCGGGAAGCGGAGATACTCGTCGGCATCGACGTACCGATCATCACCTCGCAGCGCGCGTCGGACAACCAGAGCGGCGGCGACACTGACGTGTTGCAGACGGTCCAATACCGTCAGACCGGCATTATCTTGAACGTGCGCCCGATTGTTTACGGCGACGATCACATCGACATTTCGCTCTATCAGGAAGTGTCGAGCCAGCAGCCGAACACCAGCGCCGCCATCAATAGCCCGCTTATCCTGAACCGGAGCGTTTCAACGCAGATTTCGCTCCAGGAAGGCATGACCGCAGTTATCGGGGGTTTGATGCAGGATACCTATACGCGCAACCAACGGGGCATCCCGGGTCTTAAAGACCTGCCTTTTATCGGCGCCGCCTTCCGGTCTGAGGAAGTTACGGGCGACAAAGTGGAACTCGTCATTCTCGTGACGCCGTACATCGTGCGAGACGATGACGATATCGAAGCAATAACCGGGTCGCTTACGCGATCGGTGAACTCGTCGCTTCGACAGCGCGGCACCCAGGTGTATACGCTCTACCCTTGGCGCACGCCGTTCAATACGTCGCGGACTCACACCCGCGACCTGCGTCCGCAACAACAGCCGACCAACTAGTCACGCAACGCGCCCCATCCGAAAATAATGTCATGTCCCGGCTCACCGAGACCCACCGCGCGATTGCGCATACCTGCAAGAACACGCTCGGCTTCGTCAGGTGATGGCGAGTGCAGGTGAAGGGCCGCTTCAGCGGCGATGACTGGTGCTGCAAACGAGGTGCCGGAGACGCGCGCGACGGAGTCGCCGACACCAACATTTACATCAACGCCGCGCGCGGCAAAATCGATGTAGTCGCCGCGATTGGCGCGAACGTAGGGGCGCCCAGTTTCATCGATCGCAGTCACCGCCTGGACGCTGTCGAATGCGGCCGGGAAGGTTGGTCTCGCGGCCGGTCCGCCATTGCCGGCTGCCGCTACAATGATGTGTCCACGTTGCGACGCGCGCTGTATCATCTCGTTTAAAATGGCGTTGTTCGGCCCCTCGACGCTGATGTTTACGACCGCAATGCGGTGCGCGATCATCCAGTCCAGCGCCGCAACTATACGCTCAGCGGATGCGGCCAGCGCGCCATCGGCGCTTTGTCCGAACACGTCAGCCACGTGAACGCGGACGCCTCGTGCTACGGCGATGGATGCGACCATTGATCCATGCTCGCGTGGAATCGCTCGTGCGCCCGCGAATGCGCGTTGACTTAACAGAGCGCCTCGCACGGGTAGGGATTCTGGGTCCACGCCTGTATCGATGACACCCATCGCGCCGCGCAGTCGCGGTGAGTGGCGGTTCGGCGTGGCGGCCGGCGCTGGGCCCACGGACTGCGAACTACGATAGATGTTGTTTGGGGTGACAAGCGCATTCGGCGCCGCTTGCGCGACCATCGCCAGAGCTTGATCCATGTTGATGCCGGGGGGCAGGGCCAGGCGCGCCATAACACCGCCCGAGTTGAGGGTTTGAAGGCGCAGCCGGCGTAAGCCGAGATCGGTCGCGATGGTTAGGTCGCGCCGCTGACCGATGAAGACGATCTCACCCGGCGTGTATTCATCGCCGTGGTAATCGTATTCAACAGAATACATGATCTCGTCGACGTTGCTCTCCGCTGTGTCACGATCAACGTCGTGGTCATCGCGGGAATTCCCTTGACCAGAATTATCGTCGTCAGCGTCGTCGCCGACGTGTCCGCTGTTGTCGTACTCGGCGTCATCGATATCTGGGGAATCGTCCCAATCTTGATCCCAATCGTCTCCACCACCGGGGCCTGAATTATCGTCGTCGGGTTCATCTATTTCGAGATCGTCGAAGTCGGGTGTGTCGTCATCGCTGCCGGTCCGGAGGCGTAAGCCGTGCTGTAAAACAGGATCGCGGACGCTGCACCGAAGGCTGCAACGCTCAGGACGGCCGCAAGGGCCGCACTCCTTAAAAGGGAAGACAAACGCTGCATTTCTCCCACCGCAAACCCACCATATCATGTGGATAACTCGCGCGAAATAATGCGTGAGAGGAATAAGCGCGCGTTTGGCGCGTAGTCGGCTCGAGGAATGACCAAGGACGACCTTGTCTTCCGCCAAGAGCTCGTCTCGCTGCTACCGCGGTTGAGGCGGTTCGCGCTTGCGTTGGCGGGACGAAGTGACTTGGCTGAGGATCTGTTGCACTCCGCCGTAGAGCGGGCGCTGCGCAATTGGGGCACGTTTCAGACCGGGAGACGTCTCGACTCCTGGATGTTCAAGATCATGCAGAACCACTGGATCGATACGCGCAGGGCGCAGGCGGGTGCTCGTATGGAGGCGATCGACGATTTCGAATTGCCCGGCGAGGATGGCCGCGACGTGGTTGAGGCGCGTGACGATGTACGTGCTGCCCGCGCCGCCTTTGAGACCTTGCCCGAAGATCAACGAGCAGTGTTGACGCTCGTGGTGCTTGAAGATCTTTCCTACGCGGAAGCGGCAGACGCTCTGAACGTTCCTATTGGCACAATCATGAGCCGGCTGTCGCGTGCGCGCGCTGGTATGTCGGCGCTCATGCAGCGCGCGGCATTTGCACATCTGAGGAACGAGAACTGATGCTCAACGATGAACTCATCAGCGCCTATCTGGATGGAGAACTCGATGCCGAGCGGCGCGCGTTGGTTGAGCGGCAATTGCGCACGGACAAGGGCGCAGCGGCGCGTCTTGAACGTCTCCGCGCCGCTGATAACGTTCTAAAACAGGCGTTTCCTGTCACTGAGAAGCCGAAAGACGATCTGCTCGCAGCGGCCATTCTCGCAGGCGATGTCCATATGAAGAGCCGTTGGGCGACACGCGTTGCTGCAATCGCGGCGGCGATCGCGCTCGGTTTGGTCGTTGGACAATTTGTGCGTGTGAGCGATAGCGAAAGCGCGTCGTTCGCAATTTCAGAGCAACAAGCTCGATTGCTCAATACGCAGCTCAGTGGACGTGTAACCAACACGCAAGAGGGGGCGTTTGAAGTCGTGCTCTCATTGCGCGCCGATGATGGCGAGGTGTGCAGACAATTCCGTCTCACGCGCGATATGCAAAGCACCGACGTACTGGCTTGTCGAACTGAGGGAGATTCGTGGCGCATGTTGGCAGCCGTGTCCGCCGTAGTGACGGAAAGTTATGTGCCAGCCAGCGTGCGTACCCCTTTGGACGCAGCTATTGAAAGCTTGGGAACCGTTGAGGCCCTGGACCTTTCTCAAGAAAGGGCTCAAATCGCGCACAGGTGGCACTGAGATACCCAAAGAGGCGGTATAGTTAAACCGGCATTTTCGGCTATCTGCTTGATTTTACGTTTGTTCCCCAATTGGGCGAATGACGTGCAATTCATAGTAAATTGTTCCAAATTAACCCGTTGGAAACGCACTGTTGCTGCGGTTGCGTGCCGATCCAGGGGGTATGGAATGCGCTCGTGTTACGGGTTCGCCGGTCATTTCGGTAAGGTGATCGCGGCTGCGGTTTTTGCGACCGCGATGACAGTTTCGACGACTGCGTTGGCGCACGACTTCGACATTCCAACTGGAGGCGCACGCAGTCCGACATTCGGTGCGCAGCCATTTTCGCAACCGCTAATGCTCTTCGAAGAGTTTGGCACACAGCCGGTGCCGACGGCGGTGAATTGTCCGAGCTGCGGCACGCTTCCGCCGCTTTCTTCATGCTCCGGTTCTCCGAACGGCGCAGCGCTCGACACGTTCTTGCGTCAGCGCCTGTTTCCCCTTCCGATGCGCGAAGCGAACCAGTCGCGCGCTTCATATTGGGCGAACGCTGTCGGTGGCTGCGTTCGTCCTCTTGCAACGAGCTACGCTGAAGGACGCCCGCCCGGTGAATGGTTTGCGCACCAGCGCTGGAGCGAGTTTCCGCCACGCGTGTATTTCCAGTCGGCTCAAACGGGCGCGCGCGTCAACAACGGTCTGCGCGATGCCTTGCAGCGTCACACGTATTCAGTTGGCGAGTTTCGCCGCAACGGCGGCCTCTACTATCGAGGTGGCACCACGCGTGGCACGCAGGTCCGCTTCCACCCGAACTTCCCCGTCCAACAACCGAACTCAGTTTGGACGTTCGACGGGACGATGCCGCCCAAGCTGCTGATGGCCCGTCTCGGCGAACCGATCCTGTTCCGCCACTATAACGCTCTGCCGATCGACCCGGCCGCGAACAACGGCTTCGGCGCGAACACGATCAGCACGCACCTTCATAACGGCCACAACCCAGCGGAAAGCGACGGTTTTGCCGCGTCGTTCTTCTTCCCGGGCCAGTTCTACGATTATCGATGGCCTATGGGCCTCGCGGGCCACGACACGATCAACACCAATGCGAGCGACCCACGCGCCGGCATGCCGAACGGCAGCGGCGGCGTAACACGTATTCGTGGCGATTGGCGTGAGACGATGAGTACGCAATGGTTCCACGATCACATGCTCGATTACACGGCGCAGAACGTGTACAAGGGCAACGTCGCGATGATGAACATCTACAGCGCCGTCGATCGTGGGCGAGAAGGCCTTAACTGCAACTACGCCAACGCCAACAACGCCAACCTTTGTCTGCCCAGCGGCACAGCACTCGATTGGGGGAACCGCGACTATGACGTGAACCTCGTGCTCTCTGACAAGGCTTGGGATTCCGCCGGTCAGCTCTGGTTCAACATTTTCAATCTCGACGGATTCCTGGGTGACCAGGTGCTCGTCAACTGGACGTGGCGCCCGTACGTTGAAGTGCGCGCGCGCCGCTATCGCTTCCGCATCTTGAACGGCAGCGTGTCACGCTATTACCAGCTCGCACTCGTCAATCAGATCGGCCAGCGTGTCCCGTTCCACATGGTTGCCAACGACGGCAACATCATGGAGCACACGGTGCCGTTCCCGAATTCTGAATCGCAAGATTTGCCGGAGCTGGCGATTGCCGAACGCTATGACATCATCGTCGATTTCAGCCAGGTCACGCCGGGATCGCGTCTCTATCTCGTGAACCTGCTTGAGCATCGCGATGGACGCCGTCCGGAAGAGACTGTGCCGTTAGCCGATGCCTTCAGCGGCAGATACCAAGGTGATCCGGCTGTGGGCCGCGTCATGGAATTCCGTGTGCAAGCTTATGGCGGCGTCGACCGCAGCATGGATCCGGTGATGTACGAAGAGGGCGGACGGGTCATGATCCCGTTCCCGCAGGTGAGTCAGCAGGAAATTAACAATGCGCGCCGTCGCCGGTTCGAGTTCGGCCGTTCGGGCAACACGGACGAAACTCCATGGACGATCCGCGTCGATGGCGATGTTGGTTTCGGCATGGATCCGCACCGCGTGCCGGTAACGACACAAGGGGGCCGTTGGGAAGTGTGGCGCCTAGAATCCGGTGACGGCTGGGCGCACCCGGTGCACATTCACTTCGAAGAAGGTCGCATCTTGAGCCGTGATGGCCAGCCGCCGCCCGCTTGGGAGCGCGGCGCGCGCAAGGACGTCTATCGGATTGGCGCAGGACCCAACACATCGAACACAGTCGACGTCCTGATCCGCTTCCGCGAATTCCTCGGCACGTACATGGAGCATTGCCACAACACGATGCACGAGGATCACTCGATGCTGTTGCGTTGGGACGTCCGCACACCTGGCCAGGCTATCGCGATCCCGACGCCGATCGCGGATTGGGAAGGGGTCTATTACGAACCCTCGCTCGATCTGCCGACGGCGCGCTGATGACGCTTCGAACGGCTTGGGCGCGGATTGCATCAGCGCTAGCATTTCTGGCTCTGACGCTCTCGGCGCCGGCGGCGATGTCGCAACAAACGCGGTGGCGTGCGGATTACTTTCCAAACGTCGAGCTGACCGATCAAAACGGCCAACACCTGCGCTTCTATGACGACATTATTCGCGGCAAGATCGTCTCGATTAATTTCATCTACACGTCGTGTACTGACATTTGCCCCCTCGACACGGCGCAGCTCCGCCGTGTGCAGCAAATCCTCGGCGAGCGCATCGGCCGCGACATTCACATGTATTCGATCTCTGTCGATCCGGCGAACGACACGCCAGCGACGTTGCGCCGGTTCATGCGCTCATACGACATCGGCCCGGGTTGGACGTTCCTGACCGGATCTCAGGAGGACGTTGACCTGCTCCAGCGCCGGCTGGGCATTTCTCCCATCGCGCCGGGCGCGCGATTGACCGAACACGACACCAGCATCGTCGTCGGCAACGAGACCACAGGCCAATGGATCCGCCGCTCCGCGTATGAAAATCCGCAATTGCTGGCGAACCTCCTGGGCAGCCGCTTGCAAAACCACATGCCGAGCCGGGAGCCCCGGCAGAGTTATGCCGTCGCGGGTCAAGTCACCGATACGAGCGCTGGGGCATACCTTTATCGCACGCGCTGCCGCTCGTGCCACACGATCGGCGAAGGTGATCGGTTGGGACCCGATCTTGCGGGCGTTAGCACGTCGCGCCCACACGACTGGCTGGCGCGCTGGATCCGTGAGCCTGACGTCATGCTCGCCGAAGGTGATCCCGTCGCGGCGGCGATGCTGCCGCGCTATCGCAATCTTCCGATGCCGAATCTCGGTCTCAGCCGCTCGGAGGTGGATTCGATCATGACGTATCTGCGTGAACAGGATGCTGCGCGGGCGCGCCAGCAACCATAAAAAACGCCGCCAGCTTTGAGGCGGGCGGCGCTTTTAATGCCATCTGGTTTGCGTCTTAGGTGTTGAGACCACCGGGCAACCAGTTGATGCGCACGCCGGCCATATAGTCCGGGCTGGCGTCCGAGAGGCCGCCGCTCGCCGTTCATTGAGGCGATGGCACAGCATATCTTGGAGAGTCTGGACAATCTGACCTCGCCGGGATGTGAGGGGGAGCGATGATTCGTCTCGCGGTGAAATGGCTGACCGGAGTACCCGAACGGGTCCGGCGTGCC
>JANNFK010000043.1:0-72232 GCA_031379735.1 Caulobacteraceae bacterium
TCGCGCGATCCCCGGTGCGTCTCCGCACGGTTGTTACCCGGCGGCTTCTGCGCTTTCGTTATGCGACAGCTTTCCGCGACCATTGGTTTGTCCGCTTCCGGCTGCACACTCCCGCTGATGGTTTGCGGGTGGCGTTGGCGCTTCACGCTCGATCACATCGTCTTCGCGGTTGGTTGAACAGGGATCCAACTGCCCTCCGTGCGAAGATGATGGAGCCGTTATGCGGGTGGTTGGGCGCTGTAAGATTGAAAGTGGCGTATCCTTGGGGTTTTGCGCAGCCGGGGCGGCGTTATGCCAAGTAGCGACGTTTTATTCTGACGCCGCGACGCCTTCAACCGTCGCTCGCTAGGCTCGCACCCCTTCTCCCCCAAACGGGGAGAGGGGACGACGCTGACCGTTACCGTCGCGATTGTTCGCGGGCGGCGCGGAATTCGGCGTTGGCGCGCCATTCGGGCCAAGAGGTGTTGTCCGCCAATTGGCGCCCGACGGTGTAGAGCGCTTCGAGATCTTCAGTGGCGCCGGTCATGTCCCATTCCGGCGTCAGCTCGTCCGAGGGCTTATGATAATTGTTGGCGACATAAGCGGCATTGATCGCGTTGCCGCGCTCGACGCCACCATTCAGGAGATCAACGCCGTTTGAGGTGTAGAGCACCGGAATGCCGAGCTGCGCAAAGTGCAGGTGGTCGGAGCGATAGAAATAGCCGGCCTCTGGCGACGAATCCGGCGCTACGCGCCTGCCCTGCGCTTCAATCGCGCGCGTGATCAAATCGTCCATCTCGCTCTTGCCGAAACCTACGATCTCGATGTCGCGCGTGCGCCCAGCATTGCTGAGGCCGTCCATGTTGATGGCGGCGACGGTGTTGCGCGGCGCAAACACCGGGTTCTGCATGTAGTAGAGCGCGCCGAGCAGGCCCTGCTCTTCGGCCGTGAGCGCGACGAACGCCACCGTGCGCTGCGGGCGCCCCGCCGCGCTATAGCGGCGGGCAAGTTCGATCAGGCCCGCGACGCCGGTCGCGTTATCCAGCGCGCCATTGCAGATGTCGTCGCCGTCGATCGCCGGGCAATGGCCGAGGTGATCCCAATGCGCCGAATACATGATGGTCTCATCCGGGCGTTGCGTGCCCGGCAGAATCCCGATGACGTTCGATGTCGTGCGCGTCTCGATGTTGGTGTTGAGCGTCATCGAACCATTGAGGTTCATGCGCACCGCGCGGAAATTTGGACGTTGCGCGCGAGCTTTTAGTTCGTTGAAGTCGAGATTGGCGCGGCGGAATGTTTCCATCGCCACTTCGTTGGTCATCCAGCCCTCGAAGCCGGCGCGATTGGCGCCGCGATCGGGACGGACGACGTCCCAGCGGGCGCTGCCGGTGGAGGATTGAATGACCGCCCACGGATACGCGGCGGGCGCAGTTTCGTGGATGATCAAAACGCCGGCTGCGCCTTGGCGGCCGGCTTCTTCGAACTTGTAAGTCCAGCGGCCGTAATAGGTCATGGCGCGGCCGCCGAAGCCGCGATCGTCGCCGGTTTCGAAATCAGGATCGTTGATCAAGATCACGGCAATCTTGCCGCGCATGTCGACGCCTTCGTAATCGTTCCAGCCAAGCTCGGGCGCGTTGATACCGTAGCCGACAAAAACGAGCGGCGCATTTTCGATGGTGACAGTGGGTTCGAGGCGGCGTGTCCAGGCGGAGAATTGCGTGGCGTAGGTGTAGTTGCGCGCGCCGTCGCGGCCGCTGATCGTCAACGTTGGCGGATTTGCGAGAGTGGCGACAGAGAGTTGCGCTTCCTGGCGCCACGAGCGCGTCCCGTCGGGCAAGGTGACGCCTGGTTGCAGGCCGGCGGCGGCGTAAGCGCGCTCGATATAGTCGACCGACAGACGCTCGCCGTTAGTGCCCGGCGCGCGGCCCTCGAACTCGTCAGAGGCGAGGACGCGCACATGTTCGATCAGGGCATCGGAGGAGAGTGGCGCATGTTGGAATGCGGCGATGTTCGCCGCGCGCGTGCTTGTCTGGTTTGACGTCCCGCACGCTGCAAGTGCGAGCACGCCTGCGGACAGGATATGACGGATATTCATGGAACACGTCCCCGAGTGATTTTGGGGACCTTAGGCTGCTGCGGTGCGGCGGCTCAAGGTGTGTTGGTCGCCTATTGTGCGTGAACGCCCAGCTTCTTTTGCAGATCCGTGGAAGAGGTCGTGTAGAGGAACACCAAACGCTCACCCGGGCGCGCGAATTTGAACGCGGCTTGCGCCATCAGTGCGCCTTCGTGGAAGCCGGAGAGGATGAGCTTCAGTTTGCCGGGATAGGCGTTGATATCGCCGATGGCAAAAATGCCAGGTTCGCTGGTTTGAAATTTCTCAGTGTCGACGGGGATCAGGTTTTCGTTGAGGTTGAGACCGAAGCCGGCGATGGGGCCGAGCTTCATGGTGAGGCCGTAGAAGGCCAGGAGATCGGTGCAGGCGATGTCGTAGGCGCCCTTCTCCTTGGTGTGGCAGTTGATGGCTGTGATCTGGCCGTCGGCGCCGCTAACGCCTTTGAGGTCGGCGATCTCCAAGCGCACTTTGCCCTCGGCGACAAGCTTACGCATTTGCGCCACCGAGTGTGGCGCGGCGCGGAAGTCATCACGGCGGTGGATCAGAGTTGTGCTCTTTGCGATAGGTTGGAGATAGAGCGTCCAATCAAGTGCGCTATCGCCGCCGCCAGCGATCACAACGTCGCGGTTGCGGAAGCGCTCCATCTGACGCACGGCGTAGTGGACGCTCGTGCCTTCGAAACCCTCGAGGCCGTCGATCTTTGGTTTGCGCGGCACGAACGAGCCGCCGCCGGCGGCGATGGCGATGACCGGCGCGGTGATGGTGGTGCCAAGTTCGGTGGTGAGTTTGAACTTGCCGTCCGGCAGGCGCTCCAGCGACTCCGCCATTTGCTGCAAGTGAAACGCCGGTTTGAACGGCGCGATCTGCTGCATGAGCGCGTCGGCAAGGCCCTGACCGGTGACAACGGGCAGACCAGGAATGTCGTAGATCGGCTTTTCGGGATAAAGCTCGGCGCATTGGCCGCCGGGGCGGTCGAGCACGTCGACGACGTGGGATTTTAGGTCCAAGAGGCCGAGTTCGAAGACCGCAAAAAGCCCCACGGGGCCGGCGCCGACGATGATCACGTCGGTTTCGTACGCCTCACCGGCTGTGGCCGAGACCGGCTTCTCGGTACTCATCAAGAAAGCGCTCCTGCGTGGACCTCGCTTTTGCGGCGCAGCCCCCGGCTTGTCCACCGCCGCCGGCGCAATTTAGGTGTTCGACGACACACGCGCGCCGTGGCAAGGCCTCGCGACGGGCCACCCCCGCCTTGGTTTAGATATTTTTCGACGCCAAACTCGAAGGCTTGGAGCCCGCGCGACGCGAGTCTCTCGTGCGCGATCGGCTCCGGCAGAAAGTTGGGCGCGTGACAACGCATGCGACGAGAACAACGATGATCACCGCCTTCATTGCCGCCCTTTGCTTGGCGGCGTGCTCACCGGCGCCAAGCGCGGATGGATCATTGTTCGAGACCGAGATGGATCGGCAATTCCATCTGCCCGACCGGTTGCAGGAAGTCTCTGGCCTCGCAGTGTCGCCGGACGGGCGGTTGTTCGCGCACGACGACGAGATCGCCATGATCTACGAAATTGATCTCGCGCGCGGCGAAGTCGTGAAATGGTTCGCACTCGGCGAACCGCCGCCGACAGGCGACTTCGAAGGCCTGACCATCACCCCGGATGGTGATTTCTGGCTCACCGATAGCGCCGGGCGCCTCTTCCGCTTTCGCGAAGGCGTTGACGAGGAGCGCGTTGAGTTCGAGCGCTTCGACAGCGGCGTGGGCACTGGCTGCGAGGTCGAAGGCATCGCTTATCAGCCGTCAGACCACAGTCTCATCATGGCATGTAAGCGCCTGCGGGGGCGCGACGCCAGCGGGGATACGCCGCAATTACGCGCCTGGACGGTCGACGCTGCTGACGCGCGTCCTTGGGGACCGGTCGCGGCGGACATCGCCGAAGCCGCAGGCGTCCGTTCGTTCGAACCATCCGGGCTGGAGCTCGATTCCGCCTCCGGCCGGATCATCGTCATCTCGGCGGCAAATGGCGGCGCGATTGCTGAACTTGGGCCGGATGGCGCGCTCCTTTCAGCCCGGCGCTTAGGTGAGGGACACCGCCAGGCCGAGGGTGTCGCCATCATGCCTGACGGTTCTTTGATCATCGCTGACGAAGGCGGGAATGACCAAGCGACGATTACCCGTTATCGTCGCCGCCAATGAAAGCCTTCTTCCGCCTCCTCGCCGCCGCGCTGATAGCGCTCTTCGTTTCCGCGGCGCCCGCTTTCGCGCAAGCGCCAGGACAGTGGAACAATGTCTCGCGCATTATCGCCATCGGCGATCTTGAAGGCGACTACGACAAGTTCACCGACATGCTGCGCACGTCGGGGCTTATCGACGCACAAAATCGTTGGACCGGCGGAACGGCTCATCTGGTGCAGCTCGGCGACATTCCCGATCGCGGGCCGAACACGCGCATGATCATGGATTTGCTCATCCAGCTTGAGCCGCAAGCTCGGCGCGCCGGTGGTTATGTCCATGCGCTGATCGGCAACCACGAAGCGATGAACGTCGAGGGAGATCTGCGCTACACCGATCCGCGAGAGTTCGCGGCGTTCGCCACCCGAAATTCAGCGCGCGTACGCAATCAGTTTTATACGCGGTACACCCGCGATCTTCGCCGCAATCCGCCGGCGACTGGTCTGCCTACCTTCGATACGGCCTATAGGGCGCGCTGGGACGACGAACATCCCCTCGGCTGGGTCGAGCATCGCCAAGCCTGGGCGCCGAGCGGCCGCTACGGACGCTGGATTGCGACGCATGATTCCGTGATCCGCATCAACGACACCCTCTTCCTGCATGCGGGTCTTGGACCGGAGTATGCGACCGCGCCGCGCCCGGCCATGAACGACGCAGTGCGCACAATCGTCCGAGGACGCGTGCCGCAAACGTATCCGGACATCGCGGAATCGGCCGGCCCACTCTGGTATCGGGGCCTCTCGCAAAACCCCGAGACGACAGAAACGCCGAACCTGGAAAACGTGCTGCGCTCGCAAGGCGTGGCGCGCGTGATCGTCGGCCACACCAAGGTGACGTCCACGGTGTTGCCGCGCTTCAATGGCCGTGTACTGATTGCTGACATCGGTGTGCCGCGCGGTCATTCGGACCCGCATGCGTTTTTGATCATGGAGAACGGCGCCTGGATCACGGTGCACCGTGGTCAGCGCGTGCCGGTGACGGCGTCAACACCGCAAGCGACGTGCGATTATCTCCGCCGGATCGCAGCGATTGACGGCGGCGCAGGACCGGTTGCGGAACTTGTGCAAACGCAATGCCCGGCGCGGGCCGCGAACTAACTTCTAGCGGCGGCACTCATCGATGATCTGACGTTGAAAGCGCTGCTCGTCATCAAGGATTTCGAAGAAGTTCTCGATGTAGCTGCGCGCGGTGTTCCGGCGCGCTTGCGTGAGCCGGGTTTCGCCATCGATCACCGCGTATATGCGATCGCGTCGTGAGCGGAATATCTCTCGCGAGGCCTGCGCCTGATCATTGTAGCGGCAGTAGCCGCGATAGACGCGCTGGCGGACGTTCTGCGTTGAAAAGCCCTGCGGTGGCGTCGCGTAAGGCGCGTTGACGAAGCCGGAATAGTCAAAGTCATAAGGCACAGGAATGACGGCTTCGCGGCTGGTTGCTGTCGCGGCGAAAAGCTTGCCGTTGTGGCAGCAATCTTCGGCATCCGGTCCTTCCACCATGTCCCAATCGAGATTGCCGATCATGTATTGGAAGAGCCCCACAATCGCCGCCTGTTGCGGATCGAGCTGGGCGGACGCCACCTCGCGCGAGCCCACTTCAATCTCCGCCCGATTGTTGCGGCGTGCGAGATCACCGGAATCTTCAATTAAGAAGTTGAATTGCGTCTCTTCCCGGCGGCGGCTGGCGTTATCCCGATACGTCACGCGCACAGGTCGGACGCGATAGCTGAGCGGCGTGATCTCATTGTAGAGCCGGTAGGCCGTGTATTCGAGGACGGTCAGTTGTTCGAAAGCCGCGCCGGGGCGGCACCGCGTGACGAGCTTCAGCTTGTTTTGCCCCTGCATGAGCGTGCCTTGGCGCTCGCCAGAAACGTTGATGCGGAGCGGCGGAAATTGGCAGATGCCCAATGTCCGGCGCGAAAAGCCGCGCGGGGAAAGCTCGATATCGTAGCGGCGATCTTCGACCGTGATCGCAGCAGCTACCGGATCGGTGTTGCGCGCGGCCCGGCGCACGATGTCGCCGATCGGGCCCTCGATCACGACCGGCAGCTCGGTGTCGTCCGAAAAGAGGCGCGTCTGCGCCGAGGCGGGCGCAACCGCGCAAAACGCCACAAGTCCAATGAGCGCCGCCCAAATCCCCTTCGCCATCCGCTCTCTCCCGCAACGTCCCCTGACGGGCACCTTAAGCGAGATTGGCGGAAGGTGAAGCGGGGTCAGCGGCTTGCGGCCCGGCAACCAGGTCACGGCCGAGTTCGAGGTGGTTTTTGCGCTCGGCGGTTGTCGGCGGCGGCTGAGCGTGCTTGGTGCAAAAAAAGCGAGGAGCCACATGTCTTCAGCCCTGCCCGAACGTGGCGCGCCATGGAGCGATCTTGAGCCGCGCATGCGCGACCTCGCCAAAGGCGACGTCAAATGGCGCGACGGCCGCACCGGCATGTATATTTTCAACGCCGGCGAAGAGGTCGAGCGGGTGAAGAAGGCGGCCTATGCGCTCTTTTCCGAAGAGAACGGCTTGGGCCCGGCGGCGTTTCCGAGCTTGGCGCAGATGGAGCGCGAGGTGGTCGCGGCTGGCGCTGCGCTGTTGAACGCGCCAGCTGGTGCGGCCGGCGCAATGTCGAGCGGCGGCACGGATTCAATTTTCCTTGCGGTGAAGGCGGCGCGTGATCACGCCCGCGCCGAGCGCGGCATGAACGGCGCGCTGAATATAGTAGCGCCCGCGACGGTGCATCCTGCCTTCGACAAAGCCTGCATGGTGATGGACATCACGTTGCGGCGTATTCCAGTGAAGGACTATCTCGCCGATGTTGCCGCGATGGAGGCGGCAATCGACGCGGCGACGCTGATGATCGTGGGCTCGGCCCCGTGTTTTCCGTTTGGCTTGATCGATCCGATCGAAGCGCTTGGTGAGGTAGCGGAGCGCAAGAGTGTGTGGCTGCACGTCGATGCGTGCGTTGGCGCCTACATTGCGCCGTTTGTACGCATGAATGGCGCGAAACTGCCGGCGTTTGACTTTGCAGTGCCGGGCGTATGGTCGATATCGGGTGATCTGCACAAGTATGGTTACGCCTCTAAGGGCGCATCGACCGTCTTCTTCCGCACCGAGGCGTTGCGCGCGTTCATGACGTTTGACGCAGGGCCTTGGCCGCTAGGCCGGATGATCACGCCGTCGCTCGCGGGCACGCGGCCGGGCGGCGCGATCGCGGCAGCTTGGGCGGTGATGAATTTCCTGGGCGTCGAGGGCTACAAGCAAAAGCAGGGCGACGTCGTCGCAGCACGCGAGAAGATCGAGGCGGGGGTGAAGCGACTTGGCTTCGAGGTGTTTGGGAAACCACAGCTTGGCATCGTGTCGTTCGCGCACCCGGACGTGGATGCGCTGCGTATCTACGCGCAGATGCACAAGCGCGGGTGGTTTACGGCGGCGTTGGTTGAGCCGCGGGCGTTGCATCTAATGCTGTCGCCCAAGCACAATGAGGTCGCGGATGACTATCTCGCCGACTTGGAAGCGGCGCTGCATGACGTGACCGACGAACATTTCTCACCGAAATACGCAGGTTAATCAATGACGCTTCAGTTCGATTATTACTTCTCGTTCCGCAGCCCCTATTCCTACCTAGCGGCGGCGCAGGTCGAAACCTTGATCGCGCGTTACGATACGGCGCCACGCATGCGTTTCGTCACACCGATAGCGGTGCGCATTCCGGGCTTCTTTAAAAACGTGAACCCACTCTGGCCGCCCTATCTGCTGCGGGACACGTTCCGCATTTCGCAGATGCAGAACATTCCCTATCGCTGGCCGCGGCCCGACCCGATTGTCATGGACATGGGTTCGGGCGACGTGGCTGCTGAGCAGCCGTACATTCATCGCGTCACACGCATGGGTGTGGCGGCCGAGCATGCGGGGCGCGGTTTCGCTTTTGCGCGCCGTGCATCGCATAAGATTTGGTCAGGCGAAGCCGACGCTTGGCACGAGGGTGCGCACCTCGCCGATGCAGCGACGGAAGCTGGGCTCAACGCGGTGGAGATCGACATCACCGTGCGGGAACGCGGCGATGAACTTGCCGCCGAGATTGCGCAGAATGAGGCCGACCAGCGCAATGCGGGCCACTGGGGCGTGCCGCTATTCGTCTTCCAGGACGAGCCCTTCTTCGGACAAGACCGGCTCGACCACCTTGTGTGGCGCATGAAGCAATCCGGCCTCAGCGAACGCTAGTCGTCGCAAATTGACGGCGCTTTGCAGCACATCGCGGAGATGTGTTTGGCGGAGCAAGGGCGAACGACGGTTGGATGCTCACGCGCCAACTCGGGGGTCGCGGACCATCATGGTTACAAGGTTTGTTGCTGCGGTACTTGCGGCGCTGTTGGCGTCTGCGTCCGCGCAAGCGCAGGAGCCGGGCACTTACGATCGCGGGCTTGAGTTGCGCGGCTACGAACACGACGGCGAGGCGCGGTTTGTTGGCGTTTATGAACCTTCGAGCTATCAGCGCGGCCAACCCGCGGCCTTGATCGTCGCGCTGCACGGGCGGTTTTCATCGCCACAGGCGTTTCACGCAATGAGTGGCCTTGCCGCCGTAGCGGAGGCGCGCGGCGCGATCGTGATCTACCCCGAAGCGCTCAACGGCATCTGGAATGACGGTGGCCACGCGTTGCTTAACCGGCCAGGCGAACCGTCGGATGATTTCGGTTTCATCGCGGAAGCGATCGAGGCGGCGGTGGCGGACTATTCGATCGACCGCAGCCGCATCTTTGTTGCGGGCTATGATGGCGGCGCGGCGATGGCCTATTCGCTGGCGTGCCAATCGAGCACGCCGCTCGCTGGCGTCGTCGCGGTCAGCGCTTTGATGTGGGACTACGCGCGCGATCGCTGCGCCGCCGCGCGGCCAACGCCGATGCTTATCGTACACGGGCGGCGCGACGATCCGTACACGCCGATCCGAGGCGGCGACGTAAATGGCGTCGATGTGCGCCGGCTTGGCGTTGCGGACACGGTTGCTGTGTGGCGGCGCGTGAATGGTTGCGGCGACGCGAGTTCTACAGGCCGCGAAGATAGTGTGGTGTATGCAAACTGCAGCTCCGGCGCCGCAGTGGCGTATGTCGGAGTCGCCGGCGGCGCACATGATTGGTTTCATACGGGCGACCGCTATGCGTTGAACCGGCAAGGCGTTGAGACTACGCAGCTGCTCGACAGCTTCCTGTTCGACCGCAGTGCGTTTCGCCTGCCGGACGCCCGCAGCAGCGGCCGGTCGCGCTCATGGATCGTCTATGCGCCGTCAACCTACGATCCAGCGCAGCCGACGCCGGTCGTGGTGTTGCTTCACGGCCGCCCCGGCAATGCGGCTGGCATGGCGCTGATGACCGGCATGAACAATGTTGGCGAGAACAATAATTTCATCGTCGTCTATCCGGATGGCATCGACAATGAGTGGAACGCGCAATTCGATCTCTCAGCGCGCGACATATCGCTGACCGGGCGCCGCTCAACACTTCCGCAAGACGATGTCGGCTTCCTGCAAACGCTGATGAGCGACATCGCAGTCGATTTCAACATTGACCGCAGCCGTCTCTATCTCGGTGGATTCTCGAACGGCGGATTCATGACCTATCGCATGGCGTGCTCGGCCGGCGATACGTTCGCGGCGTTCGCGGCGGTCAGCGGCAACCTCTATACCGAGCTTGGCGAGTATTGCCGGCGGAGCGATCCCACATCGCTGCTGATCATGCATGGCACGGCCGATCCCAGCGTGCCGTATGAAGGCGTGCTCTTCCGCAACGGCGAGCAAGGCGGCGAGCCCGTCCGCATTTCCTATGGCATTCAGGATACGGTTGCGGCATTCGCCCGGCGCAATGGCTGCAGCTTGGCAGGCGTGAGCACGACATATGCTGAGCGCGGTGAGTCGCCCGGCACCAGTGTCGTCCGTTTCGTGCCGAACGATTGCCGATCCGGCGCGGACATTATGCTTTATGCGATCAACGGCGGCGGCCACACTTGGGCCGGCCATCCACGTCTGCCGCAGGAATTGGGCGACGTGAACATGGATATGGACGCCGGTCAGGTGATCTGGGAGTTCTTCGCGGCGCACACGCTGCAGCCGCGACCGCGCAGGCGCTGAACGGGTCTGGCCTCGCGCCACCACCCTCTGCGCCCGCAATTGTCGCCTTTAACGTCAAAGGCACTGGCGGAGACGGAGGGATTCGAACCCTCGATACCCGGTTAAGGTATGCTCCCTTAGCAAGGGAGTGCCTTGAGCCACTCGGCCACGTCTCCAGCGTGGCGCCCGCTTAACGCGACGACCCGGCCCCGGCAAGGCGCCTTCGGAGGCGCTTCACATCCTTAATTGGCGCCGCCTTTGCGCGAGCACTTGGGAAAATATTAGTCTCAAGGGCGAATTTACTATGTCTCAGGCCGCACTGCAGGTCGTCGGCGCCGATTTGGACCAGACGAGCGCGGAAGACCTCGTTCTGGGAGCGCTGGCGGCGTCACAGGCTGATCAGATTGCGGTTACGGCACAGTTTGAAGCCCAGCGACTTGGCGAATTGGCGGCCGCGTTCGCGCTGTTTGGCCTGCCGATCGAGCAGCCAGGCGACGCAGACTTCCCGCTCGCAACCGCCGACCTGGCCTACCGCGCCTACGAAATTGCGCCGGACGCACCGGCCAACGACTGGTCGGACACCGAAACCGCGATAGCGCCAGCCATGCCGCGCCGTGGCATGCATATGTCACCCAGCCTGCCGGTGAAACTCATCCAGGCCACCGACTGGATCATCGTCGCTGCTGCTGCGCAGTTCGCCGCCATGTGGGGCTCGGGCGCCGGCCTGCTGCAGCTTTCGATCGGCCAAGCTGCGGCGTTCATCGTGTCGGCTCTCGCGCTGAAAGCCGGGCTTTGGTTAACTGACTATTACCGCTTCTCACCGTCGCGCATCAGCCCGGAGCGCGGCATGGGTGGCCTGGCGCTGGGCGCCATCGGCGGCCTCCTCATCTCGAACGCCTTCGCACCTGACGCGCGCAGCGCTGCAGCGCTTGCCGCAACACTACCGTTCGCCGCCATGTTGCTGGCTGGCATCCACGCCGCGCTCGCTGTCTGGATTTCGGCCGCACACCGCCGCGGCCTCTTCGCTGAGAACATCGTGCTGATCGGCGCGACCGATGCAGCGCAGCGTCTCGCCGCACGTGCCGCCCAGTCGGGCGAAGCGCGCATCGTTGCCGTCGTTGATGACCGCATCGGCCGTTCGCCAGCAAAGGTTGGTGAGGCGCCGGTCATTGGCGGCGTTGACGCACTGCTTGCCTGGGAAGACCTCCCCCAAGTTGACCGCATCGTCATCACAGTCACGCAGAAAGCCGAAACACGCGTGCGTTCGATGATCGAGCGCCTGCGTGTTGCGCCGAACCGCGTTGACCTGTTGCTGGACTTCGAAACGCAGGCCGTGCGCGGCCGTCGCGTCGAACGCTTCGGTGGCGCAGCTGTGGCGTGCGTCTCCGGCCGCCCGCACAATCACCGCCGCGCCTTTGTTAAGCGCATCGAAGACCTCGTGATCAGTTCGCTGCTCGCGACCGTGTTTGCGTTGCCGATGCTGATGATTGCTGCTCTGGTGAAACTCGACAGCCCAGGCCCGGCCATTTATCGCCAGCGCCGCCACGGCTTCAACAATCGCGTCATCACCGTGCTGAAGTTCCGCACCATGCGTCACGATCCAGGCGCGGCGCTACAGCAGGTCCGCGAGAACGATCCACGCATCACCCCGGTCGGCGCATTCCTGCGCCACACCAGCCTCGACGAGCTGCCTCAGCTCTTCAACGTGCTGCGCGGCGACATGAGCCTGGTCGGTCCGCGTCCGCACGCCGTCGGCATGAAGACCTGCGAGCGCGACCTGACCGAGATCGTCGCGGAGTACGCACATCGTCACCGCGTGAAGCCGGGCATCACAGGCTGGGCGCAAGTGAACGGGTCACGTGGACCGGTGACCTCGGCGCAAGCCGTTCGACGCCGCGTGCGGTTCGACCTCGACTATGTGGCGCGCTCATCGCTCTGGCTCGACCTCGAAATTCTGGTTCGCACCGTTCCGGTCATTTTCGGCGACAGCAAGGTCACCCGGTGAGCACTGCGCGCTTTCTCTCGTTGGCGCCGCTGCAGATCGCCCAAGCCCTCATCGGGTTTGGCGCGATCGCCGCGTTTACGCGCCTGATGAGTCCGGAGGACTTCGGTCGCTATGCGCTGGCGCTGTCGATTTCGATGGCGGCCCACACATTGGCATTCACTTGGGCGGAAGCTGCCGCGTTCCGCTTCTTTGCAGCCGCACGTGCAGAGAAGCGGCTCGCTGATCATTTTGCAACGCTCCTCGTGCTGGCGCTGATGCTCGGCCTTGTCGTCATCGCGATCACCGCCGGTGTGCTCGCGTTTGTCGGCCTTCGCGACGACATCGCCGCACTTTCGCTGTTTGCGGCGGGCGCTGCGGTGCTGCGGTTCATAACCAAACTTGGCCGTGAAAGCGACCGCGCCGCTCTCGCGTTCGGCCGTTACGCAGTGCTTGAAACCATCTATCTCATGGTTGGCTTCGCCGTTGGCGTGGCGCTGCTTGTCATGTTCGACTTCGGCGCCGCCGCGCCATTCGCGGGGCTGATTGCCGCCGGCGCCTTAGTGGTGCTGGTCGACCTGCCGCGCTTGATGCGCAATGCGCGTGGCGGCGAGACTTCGGTCGCGCGCTCAATCTCCTACGCAAGTTACGGCGCGCCGCTGGCCTTGGCGCTCGCGGCTGATTTGGGCGTGCAGGCGATCGCGCGCCTGGTCCTGGCTGGCGAAGCCGGGACAGCGCCGCTTGGCGCTTATGCCGCTGCCTTCGGCTTAGCGCGCGCGCTGGACATCGTGTTCATGGGCATCAGCGCCGCCTTCGCGCCGTTGGTTTTTGCGGCTTACGAAGAACGCGGCGCGCGATGCGGCGCGTGGCGGCTTTGTGTTGCTCGCAGCGATCACTGTCCCCGCCAGCGTCGGTCTTGCGTTGCTGGCGCAACCGGTCGCAACTTTGATGGTCGGCGAAGCGTTGCGCGCCGAAACCGCTGCCACACTGCCGTGGCTTGCGCTAGCAGGGCTCATGTCGGGGTTTGGCCTCTACTATTGGTCGGAAGCATTCCAGCTAACACGCCGCACCGGCCAACGCGCGCTGCTGATGCTTGCGCCGGGCGCGGTGCAACTGACGCTCACTGCGTGGCTGTCTCACGCGCACGGCGCTGTCGGCGCAGCGATCAGCGCTGGTGTGGGCGCTACAGTCGGCGCGGTCCTGCTGGCGCTCGCCGGCCGCCGGTTGCTGGCGCTACCGCTGCCGCTCGGCGAGCTTGCACGCATCGGCGCCGCCTCTGCGATAATGGCGGCTGCGGTGGTCGCGTTCCCAGGTGCGCACACCACCATCGGCCTCTTCCACAGCGCTGCTCTGGGCGCTGCGGTTTACGGTATTGCAGCGATCTCACTGAATATTATGGGCGGGCGCGATTTCGCTCTCGCCGGCACACGCGCGCTTCTGAGACGCGCCCAGCCTATTTCGAGCCACGCCAATGCCGAGTGAACAAATCATTATCGTTCGCGATCGCCCGCAGACGCCGCGCCTCAGCGTGCTGACCCCGTTCTTTCGCTACGACCCGTCGCCGATGCTGAAGCGCGTTGCGAACGCACCTGCGGGCGTCGAGTTCGTGCTCCTGGATGACGGCTCGGCCTCGGCAGAACTGGTCGCCAACGTCATCAGCGCCGTTACAACGACGGGCGCGCCGGCGCGCATCATTGTCAGCAAAGACAATCTCGGCCGCGCACGCGCCCGCAACCGCCTGATCGCGGAAGCGCGAGGTGATTACGTCCTCTTTCTCGACGCCGACATGCTTCCGGACACGGCCACCTTCCTTTCCGTATGGCTTGGGATTATCGCGACGCAAATGCCGCGCGTGGCTTTCGGCGGCCTCTCACTGGCTCACGCCGAGCCGACCGCGGAAACCGCATTGCACTACGCGCTATTCGGCCGCTCGGATTGCGCGCCGGCCCGCCAACGTGCACGCCGCGCGGCGCAAGCGACGGCTTCATCCAACCTCTTGGTCGAGCGTGTTTTCCTGATCGCCCACCCGTTCGACGATCACTTCACTGGCTGGGGCTTCGAGGATGTGGACTGGGCGCTCGACGTCTCCCGCGTCGAAGAGATCATGCACGTTGACAATCCCGCGACGCACGCTGGCCTCGATGATGTCAGTACGCTGATGCGAAAATCGGCAGAGGCTGGTCCGAACTTTGGCCGGCTCGCGCGCAAACACCCGGCGCATGTGAAACGTTTCACGGCGCACCGGATCGCCAGCGCGCTGCGGATCAGCCCGGCGCGCAAGACGCAACGCCAGATCTACAGCTGGATCGCACGCGACCCGCGCGGACTTGCTCCCATGCGCGTGCGCTGCGCTGCCTTCAAACTGCTGCGCGCCTCACATTATGCGGAGCACCTGCCATGACCGCCGCTTACGCGCCGCGCCGCGACCTCGTCAGCAAAGTTCGCCGCCGTATGACGCAACATTATGCCGCGCGTCCGGCCACGCTTTCGTTTGCACAACCCGTCCTTTCGATCACCTTCGACGATTTCCCGGCGTCGGCCGCCGACGCCGGCGCGCGCGTGCTTGAGCGCCACGGCGCGCGGGGCACCTATTACGCCGCCTCCGGCATGGCCGGCGTCGATGGTCCGAGCGGCGCGGGCTATACGCCGGCGGACATTCAACGCCTCGTCGCTGCTGGTCATGAAATCGGTTGTCACTCGTCAACCCACGCAGATTGCGCACAACGCGACATCTTCGCGACGCTGCACGATCTGGCGCGCAACCGCGACGCGCTTATGGCGATGGGCGCCCCGGCGCCTGGTTCACACGCCTTTCCGTACGGCGAAACCAGCAAGACGATGAAGGACAATCTGCCGCCGCGTTTCATGTCAGCGCGCGGTATTCTGCCCGGCATAAACAGTGGCCACGGCGACCTCACACAACTGCGCGCCTTTCCGCTCTTCGGCGACGGCGGCATGCAACGCGTTCATGCCGCACTTAAGGTCGCTGCCAAGCGCAAGGCTTGGGTAATCGGCTTCACGCATGATGTGTCGGACACGCCATCGGCGTGGGGCACGCGGGCGGACGAACTCGACGCGCTTTTGACCGACGCGCACAGGCTCGGCTTTGTCATCCTGCCGGTGACCGCCGCTCTCTCACGGAGGCTCACATGATCGAAGTCAGCGTTCTGATCCCGACATTTCGCCGTCCAGATTCTTTCGTTCGCGCCGTGCGCAGCGTCTTTGCGCAACGCGGCGTCGGGTCGTTCGAGGTGATTGCGGTGGACAATTCGCCCGAAGGGTCGGCGATTGCCACGTTCCGAAAAGTAGAAGCCGAAGCGCCTGTGCCCTTTCATTGGGCGCACGAGCCCAATCCTGGCGTCGCGCAGGCGCGCAACGCGGCTGTGAAGCTTGCGAAGGGTGAGTTGGTCGCTTGGCTCGATGACGACGAAGAAGCGTGCCCTGATTGGCTGGTTTCACTGATCGCGGTGCGGCGCGACACCGGCGCGCAGAGCGTATTCGGCCCCGTATCGGCGCGCGCTGACCACGACGATGGCCACGCCGAGTTTTACGAGCACCTCTATACGCGCGCAGGTCCGGCAAAGAGCGGCGCGTGCACACAAGCGTACGGCATCGGCAATTCACTGCAGCCGCGCGCGATGTTCGATGAACCGCAACCCTTCGACGCGCGCGCTGACCAACGTGGCGGCGAAGACGATGCACTTTTCACGTCGTGGGCTGAGGCCGGGGCCACGTTCGCTTGGGCAAGCAATGCGCGCGTGATCGAGCACCTGGGCGCCGAACGTACGCATCTCGCACACGGCTTGAAGCGGGCCTTTGCGTACGGCCAAGGCCCGAGCGAGTTGGCCTGGGCGGCGCGCAACGTTCCAGCACTGGCGCGTCATATGTGTGTTGGTGCGGCGCAAGCGGTCGTCTTTGGCGCAGCGAGCGCGGTCGTCGTGGCGGGCTCTACGCCGCGCGCGCTTGCGCTGCTGGATCGCGCCGCGCGTGGCGCCGGCAAAGTGTTCTGGTTTTACGAACAGCGTTTCTATGGCCAAGCGCTCGTGCGTCAGCCGGCGTGACGTAGCATCCGGTCGATCGCCACCGCCGGCGCATCGGCGCCGGCATAAACGAGACCCATCAGGTTGGCGCCGGACTCCAGCAGGAGTTCGCGCGCTTCCATTGCGGCGGGTGCAGCACCGCGGTTAGAGCCGACGACAAGAACAACCCCGTCCATATGTGGCGCAACGCGCAGTGCAATCGAGCTATGCTCAAGCGCGGGCGCATCGACGACAACAAACGCGCCGCCTGAACTTGCGGCGTCCCAATAGTCCGGACGCGCTGAAATGCCGACGCGCGCGCCTTTAGGTAGTGCGCGCATATCGAACACACCGGCATAAACGCGCGTGCGGCCGACGCGGTGGAAGAAGAACGCAGGCGGCGGCTCGGCAATGTCACGGACAGTATAGAATCGCTGACCGCTTAGTGCGCCGTCAATGCGCGGCCCAAGCGCTCCATCCTCATTGAGCACTTTTGCGAGCGCGTTGCGTCGTAGGTCGAGATCAATCGCGTAAACCGCGCCGGGTCCCGCTGCGTGCGCGACGGCGCGCGCTGCGGTGGTCGTACCTTCGTTGGCGCGTGCGGCTACAAACATGATTGCGCGCCCCGCGCCTTCACGGCGGCGACGCTGCATTGCGAGCGCATCGAGCACGCCATCGACCGAAAATTGTGGTCCGCTCATGCGCCGCCCTCCACTATTGTAAGCTCAGGTTTGCCCTTTGCGGCTCTCTGCGGCTTCTCTGTCTTGGCTTTTGCCGGTTTCGGCTCTTGCTTTCGCGGCATCACCGCGAGCACCGGCGTTTGCAGTGCGCGAGCGGCGGCTGACGGCGTCGGAAAGCTGCGGCGCATCAGGCCGCGTGAGAGCCCCGCCGCAAGCGCAACGATGCCAGCGATCAGCAGGGTCACGATCATGATCGGCCAGCGCAAGCTTTTGCCTTGCGACGGCGCCAATGCGGTCTCGACTGGGCTGATGTTATCGGTGGCGCGGCCGAGCATCTGGCTGCGCGTCCGCGCTTCTTCCGCACGCGTGGCGAAGTTCTGCGCGTTGATTTCAATGATTGAGCGATCGCGGGCCAACTGGCGAAAGCGCGGCTCCAGCACCTGCATCGCCCGCAAGCGCTCGCGCACTTCAGCGCGTTGCTGCGTCAGCGCCGTCGCGCGGCCCCGTTGCGCGCGGGCTTCAGCCTCCATCGCGTAGAGTTGGCTCGCGACATCCTGACGAACCGGATTCGGACCGCGGCGTGTGATGCTCGGCGGATCACCCCCGGCGAGAAACGCTTCCAGTTGGGCGATGCGGCGATCTACTTCGCGCACGGGCATGGCGTCCGGCTGATAAGCAGCGAGCAGGCGTTCGCGCTGCATCTGCGCCGCGACAAGATCGCGGCGGGCGTCAGATTCTTGATAGAGTTCGATCTGCTCGGGCTCGGAATTGAAGCGCTGACGAAGTGCGGCGCTACGCGCATCGGCTTCGCGAACGCGCGTCTGCGCATCCAGCAATTGCGTTTCGATATCGCCCGCGCGTGCGGCCAAGGCGGCAAGCTCGCTTTCGAAGTCGCCGATCTGGTGTTCGGTCAGAAATGCCGACAACGCCGCCGTTGCCAACCCGGCGCGGGCGCTCAGGTCCGTCGTCTCCTGCGTCAGCGACTCGAACTCTCCGCCGACGAGCACGTCGCGGCGATGATGCAGGTATTGCTGGACTAGCGCGTTCAGGGCGGCGGCTGCGGTTTCGGGGTTAGGGTGCTCGAACGACAACCCAATCGCCGGCGTTTGCGGTGCGGTTTCGATCGTCAGATGTTGCGCGAACGCACGCTCAGCGGCGGCAAGCTTGCGGCCGTCGGAAGCGGACGACGCGGCGATATCGGGATAGAGCGAAGCGATGCCGACGCTCTCAATCGCGCCACGCACAACCGCGCCAGAACCGATCAGGCGCATTTCGGCGTTGACGATGGTTTGCATGTCCGGCGTCGCACCCGCGCCAGCGCCGCCGGCGGTTGGCTGGTACACATATTCCTCGCCCATGCGGACGATGAGTTCAGACCGGGCGGTGTAGGTCTTCGGCGCAGCCAAAGCCGCGATCAGCCCCAAAGCGCAGATCGCGCCGCCGATGCTGAGCACCAGCATGCGCTCCGCCCACAGCATGGCCGCTATGTCCGCCAGGCTCAGACGCGGCGCGTCGGCCCAGCCGAACCACGCACCTGTGGCCTCAGCCTTGCTGCTCGTTTGCATCGCCGCTCCTCAATCGTGGGCGCAACGATCTTGCCTGCACTTGGTAAACAAGCATTCACCAGATGCAGGCATCTTGCGCCGACGTCTCGTTAACCGCGAGCGCGCTAACAAAGGGTTTGGAGTTTCACGATGCGTGTCGCGCTCGCCTGCCTCGTACTTTTGTTGGCCGCGCCAGGCGCTGTCGCACAGACCAACATCGCCGCGGAGATGCCGCAGCCGGCGATGGCCTACTCAGACCAATCGCCGGCCTACCGCTTCTTCCCGGGCGACGAGGTCGAAATAACGATCTTTTCGGCGCCGGAACTTTCCCGAAGCGCAACTATCGGTCCAGATGGCCGCCTCGCTTTGCCGCTCATTGGCGCAGTCCGCGCTGCCGATCTGACCTCGGACGAACTTCACGACATTCTCGTCTCAGCTTATGCGGCGCACCTGCGCATGCCTGAGCTCTCAGTCACGCCGCGCAACTACGCGTCGCGTCAGGTCTTTGTGGGCGGCGAAGTCGCACGACCAGGCATCTACGAGATGCCCGCGAACATCGACGCCTTCCAAGCCATCGCGCTGGCAGGCGGCTTTCTGCCAAGCGCCCATCGCAGCGACGTGCTCATCCTCTCGCGCGCCAGCGGCGAGACCAATGTCGCCGAAATCGATCTCTCGATGCGCGCCGTGCGCAATGGCTTGCCGAACGCACAACCACTGCAGCGCTACGACGTGGTCTACGTACCGCGCTCCCGCATCAGCCAAGTGAACCTCTTCATGCAGCAATACGTCCGTGATGCACTGCCTGTGCAGTTCAGCTTCTATTACGACCTCCGCGGCGGCACGCGTAATAACTGACCGCAGATCTTCTCGACTGCCGCCCGGGATACCGACGCGGGATGTCGGCGACTCTCTAGCTCAGGAAATCGGCGCCAGCTCATTCCGGCGCCATTTTCTTGGGCGCCTCGCACCCTAAAGGGGCATCGGAGGCTCGCATCCGCCCGCGACCTGATCCAAGCTCCGCCCACAGATGCGCCAGTTTTTCGACGATATGTACGGGACTGACGGCGACATCCGCGCCGCCTACGCCGAGATCGCGACCTGGCTCGCCCAGACGCCGCCGGACGCTCTCAATGCCAAACGCGAGGAGGCCGAACGCCTCTTCCGCCGCATCGGCATTACCTTTGCGGTCTATACCGAAGGCGGCGACACCGAGCGGCTGATCCCGTTCGACATCATCCCACGCGTACTCGACGCCGAAGAGTGGGCCTTCCTCGAGCGGGGCCTGAAGCAGCGGGTGACTGCACTCAACCTCTTCCTGGCGGATGTCTACGGCGCCCGTGACATTGTCCGCGCCGGCAAGTTCACCAACGAACTCATCGACACACACCCGGCCTATTGCGCTCAGATGCGAGGCGTGACGCCGCCGGGCGGCATCTACACTCATATCGCCGGCATCGATCTGGTGCGCACCGGCGCCAACGACTTCTACGTCCTCGAAGATAACTGCCGAACGCCGTCCGGCGTCTCCTACATGTTGGAGAACCGCTCGGTGATGATGCGGCTTTTTCCCGAACTTTTCGCACGCATCAGCGTTGAACCGGTCGCGCGCTACCCTCAAGATTTGCTGCGCACGCTGCGCTCGCTCGCACCGCCTACCGAGGAAGACCCTTGCGTCGTGGTGCTGACTCCCGGGCACTTCAACAGCGCCTATTACGAACACTCGTTTCTGGCAGACGAGATGGGCGTTGAGCTTGTTGAGGGCATCGATCTCATTGTGCGCGACAAAAAGGTCTTTATGCGGACGACGGGCGGCTTGAAGCGCGTTCACGTCATCTACCGCCGCATCGACGACGACTTTCTCGATCCGATGGTGTTTCGCTCGGATTCCACGCTGGGCGCCTTTGGGTTGATGGAAGCATATCGCGCCGGCAACGTGGCGCTTGCCAATGCACCGGGCGCTGGAATCGCCGACGACAAAGCCGTCTACATGCACGTGCCGGAGATGATCCGCTTCTATCTCGGCGAGGAGCCAATCCTCAACAACGTGCCGACGTGGGATTGCGCGAACGAAGGCGCGCTCGCTTACGTGCTCGATCATCTCGAAGAACTCGTCGTGAAGGAGACGCGCGGTTCCGGTGGCTACGGCATGCTCGTCGGTCCGCACGCGACCAAGAAGACACGTGACGCATTCGCCAAAAAGCTGCGCCTCAATCCTGCGGGTTATGTGGCGCAACCGACGCTCGCGCTCTCGACCTGCCCCACCTTCGTCGCCGGCGGCGCCGCATCGCGCCACGTCGATCTAAGACCCTTCGTGCTTTCGGGCACAGATGGTATTCGCATCGTGCCGGGCGGTCTTACGCGGGTGGCGCTTACCGATGGGTCACTCGTCGTGAACTCAAGCCAAGGCGGCGGCACCAAGGATACCTGGGTGCTGCACACACGCCAGAACGGCGGCAAGTAATGCTCGCCCGTGCGGCTGAATCGCTCTTCTGGTTGGCGCGTTACATGGAGCGCATGGACAACCTCGCGCGCTTGATCGAAGCGGCGCAGTCCATGGCTGGCGTATTGAGTGAGACCGAGGAATGGCGTTCCGCACTCACTGCCGCGGGCGTCGATAAGCTTTATGACGGCGTGTGCGACACGGTGACGCCGGACAGCGCAGCGCGCTTCCTCTGCACCAGCCCGGATAATCCCTCAGCCATCATCGCTTGCTTGGACATGGCGCGCGTGAATGCTCGCGCCATGCGCGGGGCGCTCACGCGCGATATGTGGGAAGCCGTGAACCAAGGTTGGCTGGAGTCACGTCAGCTGCCCGCGCACGCATTCTCCGCGGCCATGCTGCCCGATACGCTCGATTGGGTGCGCACGATCTCCACGCGCTTCTCCGGCGCTTACGAGACGACGATGCTGCGCAATGAGAACTATTGGTTTACGCGCCTCGGCGCCTTCCTCGAACGCGCCGATAACACAGCGCGCATTCTCGATGTGAAGTATCACTTGTTGTTGCCGCAGGATTCCTCCGGCGTCGGTGGCATGCTCGACTACTATCAGTGGACAAGCGTGCTGCGCGCCGTCTCCGCAGTCCGCGCCTATCAATGGGTGTATCGCGAAGAGGTTAAGCCCTGGAACGTCGCCGAGCTTCTGCTGCTGCGCCCGGAAATGCCGCGTTCGTTACGGGCGTGCTACGACGCCATCACCGAGTGCCTCGACAAGATCGCAGCCGTACACGGCGGGCGGCGCGGGGAGTGCCACCGGATTGCAGGCGCGGTCGCTGCACAGCTCCGCTACGGCCGAATTGGGGACATTTTCCAGTCTGGGCTGCATGAACATTTAACCGAGCAGATTGAACGCGCCGCCGAATTGGGCGATCAAATCGCCGCGCACTACATGCGTTGAGGGGGAGCGGAGCAGATTATGACGTATTGCGTGGGTCTTTTCCTGCAGGATGGGCTCGTCCTCCTGTCGGACACGCGTACGAACGCTGGTCCAGACAGCATCGCGACGTTCGGCAAGATGCACGTGATCGCCCCGGGCGACCGCGTTATCGTCATGATGACGGCGGGCAATCTCGCTGTCACCCAAGCGGTGGTTGCGCGCGTCTGCGAAGGCGCAGGCATTGCCCCTGACGAACCGTTCGAAACATTGATGACTGTGAAGTCGATGTACGAAGCGGCTGAACTCGTGGGCGACGCAATCCGCAAGATCTACGCAAACAGCGCATCGAGCTTCAACCAACAGAATGTGATGTTCGACGCCTCTATTCTGCTCTGCGGCCAGATCGAGGGCCGCCGGATGCGGATGTTTCAAGTTTATTCGGCCGGCAATTTTATCGAAGCGACGCCGGACACGCCGTTCTTCCAGATCGGCGAGGCAAAATACGGCAAGCCAATCCTGGATCGGGTCGCCACGCATCAAACGCCACTCGATGACGCCGTGAAGCTTGCTCTGATCTCGATGGATTCGACGCTGCGCTCGAACTTCTCTGTCGGGCTGCCAGCGGACCTGCTCGTCTATCGCAAAGACACCCAACGCATCGCCGTGCAGCAACGTATTGGCGAAGACGACCTATACTACCGGACCATTCGTGAGAATTGGTCGGCGGCTTTGCGCCAAGCCTATCGCGACCTTCCAGCTCCGCCCTGGCGAAGTTGAAGCGTTCGTCACGATTGTGTCTGCGCCCGTGCGCGTTGCACGGGCGGCCAAACAACCAATCGCCAACGCCGGTTAGTGATGTTTAACCGAGAGCCACTCGCGCGCGCGCTTTTGCGCTTCGGCGATCAGATCTCTCGACATCATGTCGCTGAGTTCGCGGCGGCTTTCTTTTGCCGCTTCCGAACCGCGCGATGCGGCAAGGTTGAACCACATGTGCGCTTGCACCAGGTCCAGATCTTGGCCCGTCGAATAAATCAGGCCCAGTTTGTAAAGATTATCGCTATCGCCTTGGCGGCGCACAGCTTCGTGCACTTCCGCAATTTCAGAATCTGTGAACGCCATTTTGGCTGCTCCCTTGTACCACTCGGAAACGCCTGGCTTTAGCCATGTGCGTTTCCCCCACCGACGTGCATTTCTCGCGCCGCCGGGGTGGAGCATTATCGTGCTTTACTTGCGATAAGCTTAAGGCGCGTCAGCCCTGTTTCGAAATAGCGTCTTGTACGGTCTGAGCGGTTTGTCCGAACAGAGCTTTCGCGGCTTCCTTCGCTTCATCGCTTCCGGCCGCAGCTGGCGGGCGGCGGAGTTCTTGGCCGACGACAATGCCTTTTTGCACGGCCGGGCGCGCGGCGACGCGATCGAGCCACGCTTGCACGCGCGGAAATGCGCCCCAGTCCTGCCCGAACACACTGGCGATCTTAACCCACGGGTAAGACGCCATGTCCGCGATTGAATACTCGCCAGCAACATAATCGAGGCCATCGAGCCTGCGTTCCAGAACGCCGATCAGGCGGTTCACCTCATTATTATAGCGCGCGACGCTGTAAGCGATCTTGTCGGGGTCACCGACAAGATTAGGCGCGTAGTTCCTGAAGTGGCTGGCCTGCCCAAACATCGGGCCAATGCCGCCCACTTGCCAGAACAACCATTCCTCTACCGCGACCCGCGCGCGTTCATCTTTCGGATAGAACTTGCTGGTCTTGCGGCCGAGGTACTGAAGGATCGCGCCGGTTTCAAAAATAGAGATTGGCTGGCCGCCCGGCCCATCGGGATCAATGATCGCCGGCATCCGATTGTTTGGCGAGATCGCCATAAACGCGGGCTTGAACTGCTCGCCCTTTCCGATCGCCACTGGCCTTATGACGTAAGGCAGTTCCATCTCTTCCAACGCGATTGATATTTTCCAGCCATTCGGTGTCGGCCAAAAGTGAAGTTCAATCGGTTGTGTCATCAGCCTGCTCCCGAGCGAGCACAAAACATGGGCGCTCACGCGCGGCGCCGCCAGTGGCCGCAACGACAAGAGCTGTCACATCCCGAATTCACACGCTTGTGAGGGCGGCAATAAATCTCGCAAGATTCCGGCTTGGCGCCCGACTCCGGCTTGGCGCCCGACTAACGACCCATTTTCGAAAATTTGGCGCCGATCACGCCGAGAGTTCCGCACCGATTCAGGTGAGGTTCAGTCACAGCAAGACACTCTCCAACATGAAGAGGGACCTTCTTTTGGACGGAGCAGTTCAAGCGAAGCAGGAAGGAGACCTCGTTATGAAGAAAAGCCTAGCAACGGCGGCTCTCGCCGCCTTGACCTTTGCCGCGCCGCTCGCGGTGTCGACGGAAGCCGCAGCACAACACCGCGGTCGCGGTAACGATCATGATGGCAGAGACCGTGACCGCGATGGCCGCGATCGCGATTGGCGACGTGATGATCACCGTGGTGACCGCGATCGCGACCGTTACGATCGCCGCGACGACCGTCGTGAAGCCCGCCGGGATCGATGGGATGATCGCCGCTATAACGGCTACAACTATCGCGGCCAATGGTATTACGGCCCGCCGCCTTCTCATTATGGCGCTGTAGATTACGGCTATCGCAATTGGCGCCGTGGCGACCGTCTGCCGGGTTACTATCGCGACCATTATCGCGCGGTAGATTATCGCGCCTACCGTTTGCGCGCGCCGCCGCGTGGCTACCACTACGTCCGTGACGACCGCGGCGACTATCTTCTCGTCGGCATCGCCACCGGCGTCATTCTGGGCATCATCGCCAGCCAGTAAATCTCGGCCGGACTGATACGCCAAACATCGCCCCGGAGGTCCTCCCCGCCTCCGGGGCGAACTTTTATCTACGTTAAGAAATGCACAACCGAATTCGACCACGGTAACGCCTTCACTCGGGAGGCGTGATGATACTGATGTACATCTGGTTCTCTGTGATGGTTCAGGCCTTCATGCCGGGTGGCGACCGCATCGCGGCGTATCAAGCGCACTCATTCGAGGCACATCTGCGTAACGAGATCGGCATGAGCGATCTGGTCGGCGGCGCAAGCCATGTCGCGCGCTACACGCCGCTCACGGCCCGCGCGCGCTAAGCGCGCTTCACGTAGACCCAGGCTCTAAAACCAGATGCGAGCTGCGCTTCAACGCGCTCGTAATCGCTAACCTCGTATGCGTCCGCCGCGGCCAATTCAGCGGCTGTGATTTCAAACACCGTGCCTTCGATACGGTCATCGGCGTTTTCCGAGCGCATCACGATCGGATGGAAGCGCTTGCCGCTTTTGGCTAGGACGTCGGGATCGGTGATCTCTACGAACTCTAGCTTGAAGCCGATGAGCGCATCTCCACGCCCCTCAAGCAAGCGGCAGAACGTGGCGAGCTGCACGCTGTCCTGCTGGAGCGTGCCGTATGAGAAGAGGTGTTCCATCTGCCCGGTCATATGTGAGCGGTTGCGCACGCCTCTGGCCCGCATGCGCCTGAGGCCCTAAACACCGAGTTTCGCCTTCAGAATGTCGTTCACCACCGCAGGATTCGCTTTGCCGCCGGTGGCCTTCATCGTCTGACCCACCCACCAGCCGAAAGCCTTCGGGTTCTTCTTCACATCATCGACCTTGTCCGGGTTCGCGGCCATCAATTCATCGATGGTTTTTTCGATGGCGCCGGTGTCGGTGACTTGCTTTAGGCCGTCGCGTTCGACGATGGCGCCGGGCGCGTCGCCGGTCTCAAGCATCTTAGCGAAGACGTCCTTGGCGATCTTGCCGTTGATGGTGCCATCCTTCATTAGATCGAGCAGCGCACCGAGCGCGTCCGCTTTCACCGGCGATGCAGAGAGCTCCAAGCCCTTCTTGTTGAGCGCACCGAAGAGTTCTTGCGTTACCCAGTTGGCTGCGAGCTTGCCATCGCGACCTTTGGCAACGGTTTCGAAGTAAGACGCGGCTTCTGTGTCGCCGGCGACTACACCAGCGTCATATGGCGTGAGGCCATAGGCGCTGACGAAGCGCTTCTTCTTTGCGTCCGGCAATTCCGGCAGCGAGGCTTTGATCTGGTCGATCCAGGCTTGGTCGAGCAGCAGCGGCAACAAGTCCGGGTCCGGGAAGTAGCGATAATCGTGCGCGTCTTCCTTTGAGCGCATGGTCCGCGTTTCGCCCTTGTCCGGATCGAACAGGCGCGTCTCTTGATCGATTCTGCCGCCGCTTTCGAGGATTTCGATTTGGCGGCGTGACTCATATTCGATCGCTTGCTGCATGAAGCGGGTCGAGTTGACGTTCTTGATTTCGCAACGTGTGCCGAACTCCTCGCCCGGCCGGCGCACGGAAACGTTCACGTCGGCGCGCATGGAGCCTTCTTCCATGTTGCCATCGCAGGTGCCGAGCGCGCGCACGATCGAGCGCACCTTGTTGAAGTAAGCCGCCGCCTCCTTCGATGACCGCATGTCCGGACGCGACACGATCTCCATCAGCGCCACGCCTGCCCGGTTCAGATCTACGAACGTCTCGCTTGGGCTAAGATCGTGGATCGATTTGCCGGCGTCTTGCTCCAAGTGCAGCCGTTCGATGCGGATGGTGACCGGCTCTTCGCCTTCCGGCTCAATCTCGATCTCACCCTCGCCGACGATCGGCTCCTTGAACTGGCTGATCTGATAACCTTGCGGCAAATCAGGGTAGAAATAATTCTTCCGGTCGAAGCGGCTCTTGGTGTTGATCTGCGCGTTGAGGCCAAGGCCGGTGCGCACCGCCTGCTCAACGCAGAACTTGTTGATCACCGGCAGCATGCCTGGCATCGCCGCATCGACCAGCGAAACGTGCGCGTTCGGCGCGCCGCCATAGGCGGCGCTGGCGCCGGAGAAGAGCTTGGCTTGCGAGGTCACCTGCGCGTGGACTTCGAGGCCCACGATGATTTCCCATTTGCCCTTGTCGCTGGAAATGAGCTGGTCAGGGCGGGCGGAGCGAACGTCTAGGAGAGTCATAAGCCGGACTTAAGTTGCCCCCCCCGGCCTTGTCCAGGGCGGGGGCGTCCCGAAATCGCGCGCTTGCAGAAACTGAGAGCCGCCCCGGACATCCAAGGCGGCTCTGTTTCGTTGGCCGGTTTGCTCAGCGCGAGTTGTTGAGGATCACTGCGGTGATCAAGCCGCCGGCAATGGCGGCGAGCAAAAGGTCGCCACCGTCGCTGCGGACCCAATGGTAGCCCCGCGGCGGCTGCCGCAGGCTACGATTGCTGCGATAATCCACTTCTTCGTAGCGCCCTTCATAATAGCCGAGGCGCTCACCGCGCTGCCAAGGGTGGTAGCCGTAAACGATCTCGTCACGGCCATAGCGCCCTTCAGGCGGTGGACCGAACGTCCACTCGTTGTTGCGATAATAGCCGTTGTGCCGGCTTTGATCCCAACGCGCATCGTTACGGGCATCGCGCCAGTTTTGACGGCGATCACGCGGTTCGTTGCCGCTCACCACAACTTGCAAGATGCGGCCGGCTCGATTGACAAGCAGATAGTCGCCGCGATCGTCTTGCACCCAGCGCAGACCGCGCGCCGGGCGGCGCAGCTGTTCGCGCCGGTAATCTACGGCCTGAAAACGCGTGCCGTAATAGCCGAGGTTTTGACCGACGGCCCACGGGCGATAACCCAGTGAAAAGCCCTGACGCCCGTAGAAATCTGCGCGCGGCTCACCATAGCTCCAGCGGCTGCCGATGTAATAGCCGTTGTGCTGGCGGTCATCCCAACGCGCCTGGCCGCGCTCATCGCGCCAGTTTTCGCGACGATCGCGGTGGTCGCCGCGATCGTTGTCGTTGCGCATATCCCGGTTTTGCGGCTGCGCGCGTTGGCCGTCTTCCTGTTGACTTTGCGGCGGACGTTCACGTTGTCCTTGCTGCGCCGAGGCCGTGCTGATGGCGAGCGGGCCGGCAAGCGCCAGCGCCGCAACCGCGGTGAAGAGAGTGCTCTTTTTCATTTTGTATTCTTCCTAACGCGCGCCAACGTCTGAGACGCCATTAGGGGGCCATGCTTTTCGCAAGCCGCGAGTCGTTCGCTTCAGGCGCTGGGTGCTCGGAACGTGAAGCGTGAGCCGCCAACGCTTTCGACGTCCAACGTCGCGCCAATCTTCGCGGCCATCATACGCACAAGCTTCATGCCAAAGCCGCCTGCAGCGGCGTAGTCCAGCGGCAAGCCCACGCCGTCATCGGCGACAACCGCACGCAGTTCGCCATCAACACACCGCAACGTGACCCAAACCGTACCATTGGTTTCGGCCGGGAACGCGTGCCGCAACGCGTTTACGACCAGTTCGTTGATCGCGAGTACGACTGGCTGCGCCACGGCGATCGGGCGTTCGATCGCTTCGGCGTCAACAAGGACTTTCACGCGTAGCGGATCGCCGGCCATGGCGTGTAAGGAGGCGCACATGGTCTCGATCAATCGACCGAGGTTCACCGCGTCGGCGCTTCCGTTGAGCTGTAGGGCGTCGTGCATGCGGGCGACCGCTTGAATGCGCGCCGTCGCCGCGTGCAGCGCGGCGCGCGCGGACGCATTAGTTTCGCGCCGTTCTTGCATGCCCATCAGGCTCGCGACGATCTGAAGGCTGTTCTTGATCCGGTGATCGCCCTCGCGCAGCGCCAGTTCGTGACGCGACGCCAATTCTTTGGCTTCCGCGCACAACCTGCGAAGGCGCGCGTTTTCGGCCAAGAGACCTTGGACCGCCAGCGGCGTACCCAACACGGGCGCACTCTCGAAACATATTTGTTGCACTGCAGCGTTCTCCAGCGTCCCAGGGAACAAAGCGCCCCGTTAGCTGAAGAGTCTGTGCGCCAAGCGACTCACTGCGGAAAAGATGCTGCCGGAGTCAGGGCGCCGGGACGATTACCATTGCACTTTCGAAAGGCTGCTCGCCGAAAAGCGAGCGATATTCACCCGCCACGGCTTCATAGCACTCACAGGCAGCGTTCTCGAGGCCCATGCGGTCGAGGATGGTAATGTGCCCGTGCTGATAACGGATCACGCCCGCCCTCTGCAGCGTGCTGGCCGCAATACTCACGGTCGAACGCCGCACACCGAGCATGACGGCAATAAGGTCTTGCGTGAGCGACAATTCCGGCACGCCACTGCGATCGTGGGCGGCGAGTAGCCAGCGGGCAAGGCGCTGTCCGAGATCGTGATGGGCGTTGCACGCGGCGGTCTGCGCCACCTGGACGTGAAAGAGGTGCGCGTAGCGCAACAACAGATCGCGCAGGTGCGGCGCGTGCGCAACCACCTCCTTGAACGCCAAAACGCCAATGCGATACGCACCGCCGCCAGTCTGACACATGGTCTCGCTATAGGAATTTGTCGCGCCCAGTATAACAGAAACGCCAGCGGCGCCCTCGGCCCCAATCAATCCAATCTCCAGCGGCGCTCCGTCGGACAGCACCGTCAAGGCGGAAATGAAACCGCTTTCGACGAAGAAGACATTCTCGATTGGCTCACCGGCGCGGTGCAGTGTCTCGCCAAGGGTAAGTTCGACGCGTTGCAGTTTGTCGATGATCAACTTGAACTCTTCGGCGGCCAGCGCCGCGAGAATTCGGTTTCGAACATTCTTTTGAAGTCGGTGAGGCACAGTTCGCTCCCAGGCGGGAGCACGAGCATCTCTCCAGTCGACCCAGCGCCGAGGCAGGAAGGGTTCGATAACGTACAATGCACGAACTGGCACTATGGGGCCAGCAATTGTGCGTAAACTGAACGACATGCGCAGTGTGCGCCATCGCACATTGCCGCCGGAAAAAGCGAAACGGCCTCTTCGATAGTGGAAGAGGCCGCTCTCGTTCAGCTTAGAGCCCCCCGGCTCCGGTGACGTGACTAGGTTCGCGACACCTGCCCGTCGGTACGGCGCCGAACAAGAGGCGCCGCTAATCCACAAATGCGTTTTGTGCGATGCCGAACCGACACGGTCAGAGGAAAGCGCCACCGTGAATGAGCGCCGGGAATACTCCCCCGCAAGACCTTCCGGCGCAAACTGAGCGGCTCCTTCGCCACCGAAGGAGCCGTTTCTCGTCCTGCAACCGTTTCACCAAACGCGAAACGGCCCGTGCGGATGATGTCACCTGCGCACGTCTCAGCGTCACGCTGCGCTTCTGAGCCACAAAACAAAAACCCCCGCTATCGCGGGGGCAGGCCGAGGGGATGGCCTTTAGAGAGTGGTGGGAGAGCTAGGTGTTGAAGAGCTTGTTGATCACCACACGCCCTGGCCAACGCCGCCGTCCATGGTCATGGCGGCATTGAACGTCGTTTCAGAGCGGGTCGTGCGGGTTTCGGTGTCACGGATGCGAACGACTTTGTCGCCCGGGCCGAAACGGCGGAGCAATGAACGCTCGTTGCAGGGACGGCGAGCGATCTGGGTGCGGCACTCGACGCGCCCGCCTTCGTACCAAAGCGCTTGGCCCTGCTCGCAATCATATGAGCGCGAGTCGAAGGTGTAGCGCATGCGCGTGCCCGACATGCAGCGATAGAGTTCGCCGGTGTAGTCGTTGGCCACGTCGCGACCGCCGAAGACTTGCGAAGCGGGGTGCGGATTGCCTTGCGCGTCGTAACAGATCGCTTGGATGAGCAAATCGCGTTCACGCGCAACCGTCTCGGCTTGAGCGGTGGCTTCCATGACAACGAATGCGCCAGATTGAACCTGAGCCGAGGCGCCCGCTTCTATCACCATGTTCTGGCGGATGATGGTGTCACCCGTACGGACGTTGGCGATAGCAATCGCGGTGGCGCTGGCCTGCGCTTGGGCGCGTGCGCCGGCGTTGACGACAACGATGTTTGGCGGCGGCACGTTCGGCGGCGGCACCACGACAATGGGGCGCTCGCAGCAACGCGACGGCGGCGGCGGTGGTGGCGGGGTGTTGTTGCAACCTTGGTGGCACGACGGAGGCGGTGTGCATCCACCGTTGCCACATGCCGCCGCATCAGTCGGCAGCAAGAATAAACCAAGTGCAGCGACGCCGAATGCGATCGCTGCAAGAATGTACCGCGTTGGAACGGTCATTTGCCGTTTCTCCTGAATCTCGCCTGGTCAGGTGCAAGCAGGAGGCCAACCCTCGCCCGCAACGGGAAAGCGGGCCGTAACAACTCGAGTTTCCCCAATTTTAAAGGCCGGCGCGGGGCGCAAGGCTTGCGTGTCGATTGCCGCACTCGAACACACAACCACGGCTTAAGATTAATGATGGGGGAAGAGACTTTTCATCCCGATACAAGGGCGCTGCTCGCGTACGGGCGGGCGCTCGCGGGAGCGGCTGGCGCGACGCCTAAGAAGGGTGGCGCGGACCAGGTGCTTGAGCGTTTGTTCGTGATCGAGCGGACCAAGGATGGGCGCCTTCCCATCCGCACGTTTGGTCAGGATCTGATCAAGGTGTTCGGGCGTGACTTGCGCGAGCATGACTTTGCGCGCTTCTTCCTTGCCGCAGACCTCGCCTTGATGAACGCGCTGATCGACGCCTGCGCCGCGGCGAACGAGCCAGCGATTGCGCGAGTCACCGCCGAGACAGTTTGCGGCCGCAAACTCGGTGCGGAAATCCTCATCACGCCTCTCAAGGTCGATGCTATGCTGGGCAATCGCTTCCTCGGGCTCTTCCAGTCGCTGGGTGGGGAGCACTTCCTCGACGGCCGGACGGTGCAGCTGTTGCGTCTTGGATCGCTGCACCCGCCTGCGGCCAGGGCTGCGAAAGGCATGCGTCTGGTTGTGGTGAACGACTAAGAGCGCGCGCCGATCACGACGCGGATTTGGTTCACGACCCAATCGTAGTCGTATGGCTTCGGCGCCAGCCAACGCACGTTGGCGCACGCCCGCTTGGCCGCATCGAGCGAACTCGTCACCCCTGATGTCAGGATAACGGTCACGCCTGGCGCATGCTCATGCAGCCACTGGCAAAGCGCGATGCCGTCCATCGAACCCGGCATCGTGATGTCGGAAAATACAATATCGGGTTTTAGACCCGCGAGCACGAGATCTTGAGCTTCCGCCGCGTTGCTGGCTTCCGCGACTCTGAAGCCGCAACTCCGGAGATGATCCGCAGCGGCTAAACGAATGAGCACTTCGTCTTCGACGACGAGCACCACAGGCTCCGCGCCGGATTGCTGCTCAGGCATTCGATCTTCCGCAGGACTCATAAGCTCCGCACCCCGCCACCTAACGTCGATAATGCCCGCTACGCGGCTAAGTTCCGCGCCGATGACACAAGATCGCCGCGCTTCCACCGCCCATCTTCCTTGTTACGGTAATCTACGGAACCGAGACGATTTCCAAGCCGTTGGCAGGCGTGGGGCGACAAAGGAACACGATGGAACTCCATGCCGACACGAAAAACTCCTCGCAACACTGACATCGCCCTTTTGCTGGTTGAAGACGACGTTCTGGTGCGCCACGCGTTCGGCGAATATCTGCGCGCGTGTGGCATCACGGTAATCGAAGTTGTCGACGCCGATGACGCGAAAGCCATCCTGGTGGCAGGTCGCGCCATCCATCTCCTGCTAAGCGACGCGCAACTTGCTGGCGAAGGCAGTGGCTTCATTTTGGCGCAATGGGTGCGTCGCCATCGCCCGGAGATCGAGATGGTTCTGACCGCATCGCTCGACAACAAGGCGCGCGCCGCGGCTGAAATCGTAGCGCGCTTTCCGCACTGCAAACCGAGCAGCGATGCAGCGAAACTCGCGGCGAGACTGAACGGGATGCTAGCCGAGCGCAAACGCCGCCTGCGCCAGCAACCGAAAACCGCGCCAACCAAGCGCAAGCGTTTGCGCGCGTAGGCGCTATTTACGGTCGCGCCAGGTTTCACCGCGCCGCACGCTGATCTCGACACGACGATTCTGCGCGCGGCCCCAATCAGTCGCGTTGGTCGCGATCGGCGACATCTCACCCATTCCGCTGGCGCTGATCCGGCCATGAGACACGCCGTATTGCTCCAGCGCCTCACCCACCGACCAAGCGCGCCGTTCAGACAAGCGCCGGTTGTACTCGTCGGAGCCGATCGCATCGGCGTGGCCAACGACGCTTACCGACATGCTCGGGTAGCGCCCGAGTGTACGCGCAAGATCGGAAATACGCGGCATGAACTCATACTTCAGATCAGCGCGGTTGAAGTCGAAGGTGATTTCAGAAGGCATTCGAACGCGCACTTCGTCTGGCGAAACGCGCTCAACAACCGCCCCCTGCGACGCGGCTGGCGCCATGGCGTCACGGAGTTCGCGCTCGGCGCGATCCATATCGTCTTGAGCAAAAGCGGATGAGACCGAAGCGGCGAAAAAGGCGGCGGCAAGCAAAGCAACACGCATGAGCGGCTCCCAGATAAGCGCCGTCTGGATGGTCCGCGTCTGTGGCGTTTCTACGGCTTACGGCCTGCAAGCGCGCGACTGATGCTAAGCAGCAACAATGCCCCCAATGAGAACGCGATGACGAGGCCCACCATGTTAAGCGCGATCTGCGCGTAGCTGATCGAACTTGGGTCCATGAAGAAGTACGGATAGAAGTGATCGAACAACCCGCGCGTCAGGCCATAGACGCCATAGGCTAGCGGCCACAGCGCCGCGAACAGCGCGTCGCGCCACGTCAGCGACCCGTGCGGCCGCAGCAACCAGAACAGCGCAAACGTTATCGGCACGACGTCATGGACGGTGAGGTCGGCGACCTTTTGCCAGCCTTGCGGGTCCCAGCGCGACGCCAGCAGTACGTTATAGACGATGCACACGAAGAGGATCGACGTGACCGCCATCAGCTCAACGCGCGGTGCGTTGAGCCCGGTGAAGCTATCCGGCTTCAGCGCAGCGCGCGCCATCACCAATGTAGCGAACGTGTTGGTCAGCAATGTAAACCACGAGAAATACCGCCACGTGATCTCAAGCGGCGACGCGCCGTTGGCCGCCATGTCGGTGTAGAGCAGCACGTACTGCAGCACGAGACCGAAAATCCCGATCAACGCGCCAAGCGTTGCGACTGGGCGCGCCAACTTGCTCACACCGCCACCCGCTCATCCTCAGCGATCGGCGCGTCCTGTGGCGATAGGAATGGCTTGCCGCGCAGAAGGTCTGAGATTTTTTCTGCGATCATGATCGTTGGCGCATTGGTGTTGCCGCCGACGAGGGTCGGCATGACTGACGCGTCGATCACGCGCAAATTCTCGACGCCGCGCACGCGGAGTTGCTCGTCAAGCGGCGCCTTTGCATCCGCACCCATGCGAACGGTGCCGACTGGGTGATAGATCGTCTCGCCGTTCTGGCGGATCCAGGCGTCGATTTCGCTATCGGTGCGGATGTGCTCGCCAGGTGCGAATTCTGGGCCGCGATACAAATCGAGCGCGTGCTGCTTGGCGATATCGCGCGCAATGCGCACAGAATCGCGCATCGTGCGGCGATCATTTTCTTCCGCGAGGTAACGTGGATCGATCGCAGGGGCGTCGAACGGATTGGCCGAGGCCAATGTTACCGTGCCTTTACTCTCCGGGCGCAGTTGACATGCGTGAATCGTAAACGCGTCGCGATCAGGTTTGACGCGTGCATGATCACGCATTTGCGCGTTGACGAGGTGGATCTGGATATCAGGCCGATCCAATTCGCCGCGCGTCTTGAGGAAGGCGCCGGCGTGGAGGTGATTGGTGCGACCGTGACCCTGCTTGTTGACGAGATACTGAATGCCGATCATTGGCTGCTTCAGGCCCTTGGTCAGCGAGTACATCGAGAGCGGCTTCGTCATCTCGTAGATGATGCACACATCGAGGTGGTCTTGCAGATTGCGCCCGACATCAGGCGCGTCCTGCACAACGCCGATTCCAAGCCTCTGTAGATCTGCGCCGGGGCCAATGCCAGAAAGCTGCAGCAATTGTGGCGATTGAAACGCACCGCCACACACCAACACTTCGCGCTTGGCGAATACATTCTGCGAGGGCTTGCCGGGGCCGGCCGAGAATTCAACGCCGAGCGCCTTCTTGTTCTCGATCAGAATTCGATGCGCGTAAGCGCCGGAAATTACCTTCAAGTTCGGGCGCCCAACGACAGGCTTCAGGTAAGCCGCCGCAGCGCTCCAGCGTTCACCGTCGCGAATGGTGAGATGGTAGGGCCCGACGCCTTCCTGTTGGCGGCCATTGAAATCGCGCGTGACTGGATAGCCGGCCTGCGCGCCAGCTTGGATGAAGGCTTTGTAGATCGGATGCCCAGGCGGGCCACGCGACACCCAAAGCGGACCAGCCTCACCGTTCCAGGAATCGCCGCCGTCTTCATGATGCTGCGAGCGTTTGAAATACGGCAACACGTCCGCGTAACCCCAACCCGTGAGGCCCATCTGGCGCCATTGATCGTAATCCCGAGCATGACCGCGAATGTAAATCATGCCGTTAATGGATGATGAGCCGCCCCAGCCGCGGCCGCGCGGTTGATAGAGGCGGCGCCCGTCCATGAATTGTTGCGGCGTCGTCTCGAAGCCCCAGTTCGACACGCCCTTTTGCGCGATGAGATTGCCGACACCAGCCGGCATCTTAACCAACAGGCTCTCGTTCTTGCCGCCGGCTTCCAGCACGGCGACCGTGACGTTCGGATCTTCGGTAAGCCGGCTGGCGAGCACACACCCCGCCGATCCCGCGCCGACGATTACATAGTCAAAGCGATCTCCGGTCCCGGTGTCGGCCACTGCGTCCCATCCCTGTCATTTTTGTTGGCGTAAGCTTTGCGCGTCCGGGTGACCGGCGCCAAGCCCTGCCCCGCCGTCAAAGCTTAAGCAATCCTTTACGGTAAACCGCCATTAGTAAGGTCATGTCCGCAGCCGAAAAGATTGATCTCGCCGCCGCCGCCCGCCGGCTCACCGCCGCCCAAGTCGGCATTCGTGAACGCCGCCGTTTCCGGCGCATGCCGATAGAGGTCAACGGGCGTCTGCTCGACCCGCTCGGCCGCGAGCATGATTGCCGGACGGCTGACATCTCTCCCGGCGATATCCGGATTGTTGCGCCGATCCTGCCCGGTGTTGGCGACCGCGTGGTCATTTACCTTGCAGGCTTCGGCCGCGTGTCCGGATTTGTCGCACGCAAATGCGGTGAAGGCGAAGTCGCCATCATTTTCGACTTCACCGCCCATAAGCGTGAGAAAATGGCCGAGCAACTGACGATCGCCGTTAATCGCGATCTCGGCATCGAAGAGCCGCCGCGCGCCGTGATCAGCGACGGTTCGCAAATGATTAAGCTCGAATTCGAGACGGGCGAAGCTTACGAGGGCGAGGTCGTCGACTTCTCGCTCGCGGGTATAAGTATAAAGAGTAGGCGGCCGCCGCCGCTGATCGGTGTGTGGGTACGGGCCGGCAATGTGTATGGGCGTGTCGCACGTTTGATCGAGGGCGGCTTCGCCATCGACCTCGAGCCACGCAAACAACATCCCTAACAGCTCCTTACTGAAAACTCCGGCATAGCGATTGCACGCGCTCCGTTTCGCCGGAGACGCGAATGCGCCTCCGTCTTGAAACGGAGCAAAGTCGTGAGTGACGTCGCAACTCTCAAATCCGCCGCCGCCAAATGGTGGGTGCAGATCCGTGGTCGCGCGTTCGGGCCGTACAGTATCGAGCAGATGGCGACCTTTCTCGCCGAAGGCCGCGTGCGTCCGACCACCATGGTTTCCGCCAACGGCAAATCGGATTGGACCGAAGCGCGCCGCGTTATGGCGCTGCGCGGTCTGCGCAAGCCCGCCAACACCAACGAAGCTGAAGAAGCGGCAAACGTCTTCGTCCACGCTGAGATCTTCTCGGGCTCATGGATGGCGTTCATGGCCGCACTCGAGAGCATGGGCTTTGTCTGTGACCTCGGCCCGGGCCTTTGGCTCGTGCGCACCTGCTTCACCTCGGGCGTTGTCCGCAACGCGTTGTCGCAAACGCTGGAACGCGGCGATCGCTTCGTGGTAATTGACGCAACGCGCGATCGCCTGGCCTGGTTCAATTTGGGCCCGGAAGTCGACGTTCGCATCGGCAAAGTGTGGAACGGCCCGCTCCGCACCGAAGCCGCCAACGAAACGCGCTAAGCGCCGATCGCTGCCGCCAAGCGCTCATAGGCCCGCGCGAAGTCTTCCTTGAACTCTTGCACCACTGCGCCAGCTGACAACGGCGCGTTCATCAGCCCTACGCCTTGGCCGACCCAATAGGTCGCGAGTTCTTGCGCGCCCGCGTGGCCGCTGTCCGCGAGTTTATCAATCAGGCGCAGCGGCGGCTCGGAGATGAACGTCTGCAGCGGCATCGGCAGCGGCTTGGGCGCGCCCTCAGCTTCCCACGCGTCCGTCCATGGTGAGCGCAGCTGACGCGACGGTTTGCCAGTGCGCGATTTCGATCGCACCGTGTCGCGCGAGGTGGCGGCGAGCAGCTTTTGCTTGATGAACGCGCTGGTCTCCGCCTCCGGCGTCGTCAGCCAGACCGAGCCGCACCAGGCGCCTGCCGCGCCCATCGCCATCGCAGCCGCCATTTGCGCGCCGGTGACGATTCCTCCGGCCGCCAACACGGGTGTATCGATGCCAGCGGCGCGCAGCGCTTCGACGACTTCCGGCACCAGCACCATGGTGGTGACGTCACCACAATGCCCACCCGCTTCAGTGCCCGCGGCGACGATAATGTCGACGCCAGCCGCGGCTTGAGCCAGCGCATGCTCCTTGGCGCCGACGAGGGCAGCCACTGCGACGCCGTGCGTCTTGCCCATCTCGATCATCAAAGGCGGCGGCGTACCGAGGGCGTTGGCAATCAGCTTGATTGGATATTGAAACGCGACCTCCAGCGTCGAGGCGCCGCCGTCAGCGAGATTGCGCGCGAAGCCACCCGCATTCTTGCGAGCTTGGTCAAGTTCGCCCGTATCGATGCCGTGTTGCGCAAGAATGCTTGCCGCGAAGTCCTTGTGCTGGGCGGGCAACCCATCAACCAAAGCATCGACGCTCGAGAATGCTCCTTTGCCCTCATACTTGTTCGGCACAATGAGATCGACGCCGTAGGGCTTTCCACCCGCATGCGCATCGATCCACTCGAGTTCCTGCTTCAACCGCTCCGTCGAATACCCTGCGACACCGAGCACGCCCATGCCGCCCGCTTTTGAGACTGCCGCTACGACATCGCGGCAGTGCGAAAATGCGAACAACGGAAACTCTATGCCTAGACGTTGGCAGATCGGCGTATGCATCATGGAACGAGCATAGCGCGCGGCGGAGCAAATGGACGAGAGCAAAATCCCGGTCATCGTCGGCGTCGGCCAGATCAATGATCGCGAGGAGCGGCTGAACTCCGTCGAGCTAATGGCCGCCGCACTGCGAAACGCGGACGCTGACAGTGGCGGCGGCTGGCTCACGCGCGCGGACACACTGGATGTGGTGGCGCAGCTCTCGTTTCCGGAATTCGCAGATGCGTCGGCGCCGCTCGCGCAAATGCTGGACATCGCGCCGCGCCACTGCGCGCAGACGCGCTACCCGATGGGCGACAGCCCAGTGGCGCTGCTAAACCAGGCCGCAAACAGGATCGCGGCAGGCGAGGCAAATATCTGCCTCGTCGCCGGCGGCGAGGCGTTGCGGACTGCAGCGAAGCGCGCGGCCGGCGGCAAACGCGATGCGGTGCGGGAGTCGGCGGCGCGCGCAACGCGCGGCGGGCGTGAACGCTACAGCGTCGTCGCACCGACGGACGTCTATCCGTTCTACGAGAATGCCTGCCGCGCCGCTTGGGGTCAGACGCTCGCGGAGGCGCAACGCGAGAGCGCGGAAATTTGGGCAGGGCTTTCGCAGGTTGCAGCGGAAAACCCGAACGCATGGTTACGTACGCGCTACACGGGAGAACAAATTCTCAACGTCTCACCCAGCAATCGCCCGATCGCGTTTCCATACACGAAGCTGATGGTTGCGAACGCCTCCGTGAACCAGGGCGCGGCTTTCATTGTGACGAGCCTCTCTGAGGCAAAGGCCGCGGGCGTGGCGGAAACACGCCTCATCTATGTTGGCCGCGGCGCGGCGGCGCGTGAGCCCGGGGATGTAATGGCGCGAAATCGCGTGGATCGGTCGTTGAGCTTAGAAGCTTCGCTGCGCGGCGCGCTCACGCTCAACGGGATCACCAGCGCCGATCTGGATTTCGTCGAACTCTATTCGTGTTTTCCAGTCATTCCCAAGCTCGCCCGCCGCGCCATTGATTGGCCGCTCGATAAACCCATGACCGTGTTTGGCGGTCTGACCTTCGGCGGCGGGCCGGTGGGCAACTACATGAGCCATGCCATCGCGTCGATGACAGAAGCGCTGCGCATCGGCGGCGCGTACGGTCTGCTATTCGGCAATGGCGGCTTCGCAACAACCAGCCACAGCGTCGTTCTCTCGCGCGATTCCGCTATCGCTAGTCACGGCGTGCAAGATCCAAGCGTTCAGTCGGAAGCCGACGCTGAGCGTAAACCTGCGCCGACATTGTTGGAAACCTATGCTGGCGAAGCCAGAATTCGCACCTACACCGTGTTCTACGATCGCGACGGAGCGGCCAAGAGCGGTGTTGTTGTCGCGGAGACGCCCGACGGTGAGCGGGTGCTGGGGTACGTGTCGCGCGAAAATTCCGAATTGATCGCCTTCCTCACCGACGGCGCGCGCGAAGCCGTTGGCGCGTGGGGCCACATTTCGACCGATGCGGATGGCGTGAATCACTGGCGGCTTTGAGCGCGTCTAGTTAGGCGCTCGGCCCTCCCGGAGAAACGGATACGGGTTCATCGAATCCGCCTCCCACCAATGTCGCTCGGCTGTGAGGCGTTGAATTTCAAAGTGCAGATGCGGCGCCGGCGCATTTCCGCTCATACCGACATACGCAATTACGTCGCCTTGATGCACGACATCGCCCTCAGCTAGCCCTGTCGCGCGACGGCTGAGATGGGCATAGTAGTAGACGAAGCGCTCGCTGGTATCGAATTGATAGATGGTGACGCCACCGCGCTCGCTGTCGAAGAATTTCACGATCCGCCCGTCGGCAGCAGCGCGCACCGGCGTTCCCATCGCCGCCATAATGTCGATGCCTTCGTGCGCGCGCCCTTCCGAGCGCGTCGCACCCCAAGTATCCGTCAGCGCCGAGGCGGCGACGTTAGCTACTGGCACGATCAGTTGCGCGCCGGTGGTCAGAGCAGCGCGTTGGCGGATTTGATCGTCGCGCCGTGGCTCCATCACAGGCGTCGCATCCGCGCGCTCAGGGGCCGCACGGATTACAGCGCCCACGAGCAGAGCGCCCGCGAGCAATACCGCCCAGGCCGTGTTTTGCAGCAGCGTCATGTACCGCTAATGCGCCCGCCATCGCTGAAGTTCCCACCTTTCAACGCCGTCACGGCGCCTCATAATGGCCGTGACGTCACACTAGGTTTGCCGCGTGGAGCTTCTGGGCATGAATCGTCGGAACTTTCTGCAAGCTGCGGGCGGCGCTGCCTTCAACGCCGCCGCTATTGGCGGTATTGGCGCAAGCATTTTGCTGCCGGCTTACGCGACGCCCCCAGCTGGCGCGTCTCAGGCGCGCCAACTCGCGTTCGTGAATACTCATACCGGTGATTCATTTAACGGCGCCTACTGGGCGAACGGCAATTACGTCCAGGATGCGATGACCGCGATCAACCAAGTGATGCGCGATCATCGCTCTGGCGAGGTTCACCCAATTGATCCGCGCCTGCTCGATCAACTCCACTCGCTGAAAGGCGCCGTCGAGGCATCTGCGCCCTTCCAGATCATTTCCGGCTATCGCTCGCCCCTGACCAATGCGGCGCTGCACGAAGGTTCCAATGGGGTGGCGACGCGCAGCCTACACATGGAAGGCCGCGCCATCGACATTCGTGTTCGCGGCATTGAGACCACCCGCCTCCGTGACGCCGCGCTCGGCATGAGTGCGGGCGGTGTCGGATACTACGAAGCCTCCGACTTCATTCACGTCGACACCGGTCGCGTTCGCCACTGGTAGCTAGCCTCGGCCGGTCGCGCGTTGCGCGACACTGCTTTCACGGATCGCAACCGTTACGCCCGGACGCACTGCGCGGCCAAGCTCAACCGCGTCCCAGTTGGTGAGGCGGATGCAGCCGTGCGACTGCGTCTTGCTCACTTGCGACGGGTTCGGCGCGCCATGGATGCCGTAAGTGTCCGCACTGAGTGCAATCCAAACAGCGCCGACCGGATTGTTCGGGCCTGCCGCGATATCGAGCGCGCCGTGATCACGCTGCCCGAAGGTGGGCAAGCGCGCCGGATCGTAGCGGTAGGTCGGATCGAATGCGACGCCGCGCACCGTGTGTTCGCCAATCGGCGCCGGCGCGTCGCCACTGCCAATGGTTGCGGGATAGTACGCGACGAGTTGGTTGGAAGCGTCGAAGGCGCGCACAGCGCCGTCTGCAACGTCAACTTCGACGGATGCGACTTGCGCATCGAGTTCGCCGCCACCGTTTGCGATAACGATCTCCGCGCCGACCCGCGCGAAGTCAGCGCCAGGATTCAAAGTCCGCAGCAAATCTTCATCCATGTGAAATTTTTCGGCGATCGCTTCTTCGGCGGATTCGTAGCCGACGCGCTCCAAACGAGCCATGGCCTCAAGATCGCTTGGCACGTCCACGAACGGCCCAGCAACATCTTCGGCGGTCAGCACGTACGCAACGAGCGCGGGCGAGGTGTCACCTCGTTCGAGGCGCGTCAGCAACACGTCGTCGGCAACGCCTGTCACAGGGATGTTGTTGGCTTCTTGGTAGGCGGAGACGGCCTTGCGCACATTGGCGCCGTCATAGCCATCGATCACGCCGGGTGAGAAGTGCGCGCGATCCAACAAAACTTGAATGCGCACCATGCCGGCATCGAAGCGAGCGTTTTGCGGCGCTGTTGCTTCAGTAGGGCTGGCGCCAGCAGGCGGCGGCTCCGGATTGACGCCCGGATCGGTGTTCGCTGTGGCGGGTGTGACGCCTGCCGGCACGGCGCTTGCTGGCACGGCCGGAACATCGGCCAAGCTTGCGGGCATCTGCATGGTGAAACGCGCCGAATTGATTTCGGCCATCTGGGCGCGCGTGTTGGCGCTCAATTCCACAGTCGGCGTGGAACTTGGCGCTTCCGCCGCTGGCGAGCACGCGGCGAACAAAAAAGCCGACGCAGCGGCAATCAAAACTAATCTCATGAAATGCAAACCCTGGGTGATCCCTCGGGTGCTCAATCAATGAGGGCGCGCATCGTTCCCGCGCGGTAATGTGTTACTCGAAGCGGCTTGGCTTCATGTCGCGTTTGTAGCGTTTCCAATTGCCCACGTAGTGGTGCGCGGAGAATTGAATGATTTGCCGCTGTTGTTCCTCAAGCTTTCGAGCAACACGCGCCGGCGCGCCGGTGATGAGCGAGCCCTCTTCGTAGGTCTTGCGCTCGGTCACCAGCGAATGCGCCCCCACAAGGCAAAAGCTCGGGATAGTCGCGTAATTGAGCACGGTGGCTTTGATGCCGATGAGCGACGTGTCGGCGATGGTGCAGCCGTGCAGCATCACTTGGTGGCCGATGGTGACGTCTTTGCCGATGGTGAGCGGCGCGCCCATGTCGGTGTGCAGTACGCTGCCGTCTTGGACGTTGGAGTTCTCACCGATCACGATCGGTTCGTTGTCGCCGCGCAATACAGCGCCAAACCAAACCGACGCATTCCGCTTCAGAACGATCCGGCCAATCAACATTGCGCCCGGCGCAACCCAGTAGGCGTCCGGATCCTCGACCTCCAAATCCGCGTCCGAGAGTGAATAGATCGGCATCGTTGCGGCTCCGGCTGTTGTGCGAATTTTTTGAGACGTTCCGGGTCTTCAACGCGTCGTTAACCGGTTCAGCGCTTCCTGAATACACCGGACCGGAGCTTTTCCGATCCGCCCGTCTCCAGGGCGCAAGCCCGTCAGTGGGGGAGTACGTGGGCTCACAGCGCAAGTTCAGCGCACCGACCAAAACGCCCAACGGCGCTAACGCCGACGACTCCCTCGACTCCTCAGAAATCTTCGACTCTCCACCGCCCGCCGGCAGAAGCCGCGCGGGCTCTTTGTACTCCCGAAAGGAGCCCTTTATGGCGAAGCGCACTACCAAGCGTCGGCAAGCCCAAGGCGTGCTCAACGTTCAGGAATTCCAGCGCGACGATCGTCGTCAGCGCAATCTGCAGGTGCTCGAGGGCGGCTTCCAGCCCGCCAACGACGCAAACCGGGATCATAGCTTCGTCAAAAACGTCCGCCCGAAGTCCAAAGGCCAAAGCGCGCTGATGGAGGCGATCGATACACACGCCATGGTGTTGGCGCTTGGCCCTGCCGGTACCGGCAAAACCTATCTCGCCATCACCAAAGCGGTTGAGGCGCTCGAAAGCGGCAAGGTTGGCCGCATCGTACTTTCGCGGCCCGCGGTTGAGGCCGGCGAATCGCTTGGGTTCTTGCCAGGCGCCATGGAAGATAAACTCGCGCCCTATCTCCGCCCGCTCTACGACGCGCTGCAAGATCGCCTCTCACCGAAGCGCCTCAAAGCGCTAATGGCCGAGGGCTTGATCGAAATCGCACCAGTCGGCTTTATGCGGGGCCGCACCCTCAACAACGCTTTCGTCGTGATCGACGAAGCCCAAAATTGCACCTACGGCCAGATCAAGATGCTGCTGACGCGCTTAGGCTGGAATTCGACCATGGTCGTCACCGGCGACCCGGCGCAGACCGACTTGCTGCCTGATCTCTCCGGCTTGCACAGCGTCGCTGACAAGCTGGAAGGCGTAGCGAACATCGCCGTCTGCCGCCTCACCGACACCGATATCGTCCGCCACCCGCTGGTCGCGTCGATGTTGGGTGTTTTGTAACGCGCTGGTTCGTTTCCCGATTGGAAACGTGTGTTGGATCAATGATCGACCTTGGCCCCGGCGATGCCGGGGCTTTTCTTTTGTGCGCTATTCTTCGCCTTCGAGGTCGATATCGAGGATGCTCATGGTGAGCACGGCGCCCTCATCCTCATCGGCCGATACGGTGCCGACGAACTCGTCATGCACATACACCTCTGCTGAATCGGTTTTGCGCGGGCGCGCCCGGACGTCGAGATCAGCGGCGTGCAACACTTGGCGCAGCGCGACCTGCAGGCGCGCGCGTTCGACGGCATCGATCGGCGCATTTTTCTTGGCGCCCGGGGCCGGCTGCACTGCGAGGCTAATCGCGTACGAGAGTTCACCCTCATCCTCGTCACGCAGCAAAGCGGCGATCCGCTTGCCGTCGACAAGAACGTCGGCCTCCTCACCCGACTTCGACACCACAGACACTGTGGGCGAGCCCAGCAATTTTGAAAGATAAGCGCCGAGGCGCGTGCATTCGGCTACGTTCACCGGAAACTCCGTTCTGGAGCCGGAAACTCGCGCCGCGCGCTGCTTAGGTCAAGCTTGGGCTACTCGAATTCCCAATGCGTGGCCTCTTTGCGCAGATGCCGCCCGTAAATGAATGAGAAGAGGCCAATGGCGGCGAACAGTCCCATGACCGTGACATAGCCGTACATTCCACCATCGACGGCTTCCCGCAACGAGAACGGCGTGTAGAGCGCGACTGCGCCAAGGACCACCGCGACAGCAACGCCTGCTTTTATCAGCACGTCGCCGAGAAAGTAGTTCCGGTCAATTTCACCGCGTGGACGACGGTGCGGCTTGGAAGATTTGCGCTTGGCCATGAAGTGAGCTTACCCGGATTCGGGGCGCGCCTCCTCCGTCACGGCGCCATTCCGCTTGCGCAACGTGTTGCGCAAATTCTTGGAACTAGCGCCTCTGGTTGGAGGCGCCCTGCGGGCGGGCGTTTTCAAGCTCGTAAGAGATCACACACGATCGCGCTTCATCGCGGGTTTCTTGGCTGCAATTGCTGCGCGCAAACGCTTCAGCCAATTGCAACGCGCGATCCTTGTTCGGACCCCAGCCGTTTTGCGTGTCATAGAGCACCGCAAAAGCACTCCAGGGCATCATCGTCTGTCCAAGCGTCTTGCTCTCGAATATCTGCTCGATCGTGGGCTGGAAAAACGCGAGCCGCGCCGCCAGCGTGCCGGTATCGGCGCCGTTGAGCTCAGAGAGAAAATCCACCCAGGCGCGATTTGCCTGCTGACACATTTCGATCAGCCGCATATCGCCGCGGCCGAGACGTTCGAGCAATTCGTGCATTGGACACTGCTGCCTTTCTAGGGCGGCACCCGATCATGCCTTTATGTTAGACGCATCCGGGCTCGCCTGCGAGGCAAGCCTCACAGCCACCACTTCGCGGCTTTGGCGCGGAAATCCGCGGCGCGCTCGAGCTCGGCGGCCACTGCAAACACACTTTCCTCGTCCAACGCCTTGCCGATCACTTGCAAACCCAGCGGCAGCCCTTGCGCATCCGTCGCCGCGGGCAGCGCCAACGCCGGAAGCCCAGCTAGGTTCGCGGTCACGGTGAAAATGTCGTTCAGATACATCGCCAAAGGATCGCCGCTCTTTTCGCCGAGTGCGAACGCCGCCGACGGCGTCGCCGGCGTCAAGATCGCATCGACTTTCTCGAACGCGTCGCGGAAATCCTGAGCTATGCGCTGGCGCACCTTTTGCGCGCGCAAATAGTAGGCGTCGTAATAGCCGGCGCTCAGGACGTACGTACCGATCAAGATGCGGCGTTGCACTTCGCGGCCGAATCCTGAAGCGCGCGTGTTCTCGTACGTGCCGTTCAAATCCTTGCCCGAAACGCGCGCGCCGTAGCGCATACCGTCATAGCGCGCGAGGTTCGAGGAGGCCTCGGCGGGCGCAACAATGTAGTACGCCGGTAGCGCGTACTTCGTGTGCTTCAGAGAAATCGGCACGATCTCTGCGCCCGCTGCTTTCACCCATTCAATGCCCTGCTGCCACAGCGCTTCGATTTCCGCTGGCATGCCGTCGACGCGATATTCTTCCGGGACGCCGATGCGCATGCCTTTGATCGAACGCTTCGTGGCGGCGCGAAAATCCGGCAGTGCGTTCGGCAGCGAGGTCGAGTCCTTGGGATCGTGACCGGCCATCGACTGCAGCAGCATCGCCGCGTCCTCGACGGTCTTCGCGATCGGCCCAGCTTGGTCGAGCGATGATGCGAACGCGACTATGCCCCAGCGCGAGCAACGGCCATAGGTTGGCTTGATGCCGACAGTGCCGGTGAATGCTGCAGGTTGGCGGATGGAGCCGCCTGTGTCTGTCGCGGTCGCGCCCAAGCACAAATCGGCACTCACGGCCGAGGCCGAACCGCCGGACGAGCCGCCAGGCGTGAGCTTGGCGTCATCATTGCCGCGTCGCCAAGGTGAGACTACCGGGCCGAAACGCGAGGTTTCGTTCGACGAGCCCATCGCGAACTCGTCCATGTTGAGTTTACCGAGCATCAAGGCGCCATCGCGGAAGAGATTGCCGCTGACAGTGCTCTCATAGGTCGGCGTGAATTCGCCGAGCACGCCGGAGCATGCGGTGGTCCGCACGCCTTCAGTACAAAAGAGGTCCTTGATGCCGAGCGGTGCGCCTTCGAGTGCGCCAGCTTTGCCTTGCGCGCGCTTGGCGTCAGACGCCTTGGCGCGCTCCCGTGCGCGTTCCGGCGTCGTCACCACGTAGGCATTGAGATGCGGGTTGGCCTTATCGATCGCGTCGATGAACGCGTCCGTTATCTCAACTGACGAAAATTGCTTCTTCTCCATGCCGTCGAGAGCTTCGGCCAAAGTAAGGGTCGTGAGGTCGGTCATTCGGTTAGGCACTCAAGCTTTTTGAATAGAACGCCGTCCAGGCGCTCGGCGGATAGTCGAGGATAGGCTCACATGTCGCGAAGCCACCGCGTTCATAGACGCATCTGGCGGCGTCGAAATTGGAGCCCGTTTCCAGCACAACGCGGGTCAAGCTTTGCTGTCGCGCAAGGCCTTCAATATGGGCCAAGATGGCGCCGCCGACGCCAAGCCCGCGCGCCTCCGGCTTCACGAACATCCGTTTCACTTCGCCGACACCATTGGGATGACGGCGAAGCGCACCCATGCCCAACGGCGCGCCTGACTCACCGCGCGCTACGAACAAAGTCGTATCCGACTGCGCCATTTGCTCGACCGTCATGTGATGGCGATATTCAGCCGGCGTCAACTCGAACGTAAATTCGTTGAGCTGTTTCACGAGCGCGCGCACGTCGTCCGAGAGCGGCGTTTCGGTGGCGATCGTGAAGCTCACTCAACGACTTTCGGCACGACAAAGAAGCCATCTTCCGACTTTGGAGCGTTCTTCAGCACCTTCTCCGGATCGTCGCCTGCAGTTACAACATCGTCACGCATCGGCAACGACATGCCCTCGACCGCGCTCGTCATCGGCTCTACGCCTTCAATGTCGACTTCGTTCAGCTGCTCGATCCACGCCATGATGCCGTTCAGCTCATCGGCCATCGGCTTCACGCGGTCCTCGGGCAGCGCCAGGCGCGCGAGCTTCGCCACCTTGCGAACGGTTTTTTCATCGATTGACATAGGGCCGGGCTTATAGGCCTCGCCCTAGCCGTTCAAGACCCGGCCACGCTGCACTCGCCGGTCCAAGTGCTTATGCCGCCATCATTGGCTTCTGTGAGCGTAAACGTGTGCTGATCGCGAGCGATTTGAAGCTGGGCGCTATAATTCGTGCGGTCATTGGTGCTCATAGTCGCGGCCCAGCCTGCGGATGAGGCGCGCGGTTCGAAAGTTGCGTCTTCGCAGCCGGTGGCGATGCAGAACCGCCCTGCGCCGCCCCGGGCCGGCGCGCTGAGGGAAATGTAGAGTGTGGATTGCTCGCCGGGTTGGGCTGCGGTGCAACCACCTGCCGGACATTGGCGGACGTCGCCGGCGTTGCAGTTCAGATCGGCGCTAAGCGCGACCGGCGTTTGGGTTTGGCCGTGAGTGTCGGCGGCTGGTGAGCCAGCGCAGGCCGTGAGGCCTAACGCGGCGATCAGGATGAGGGAGCGCAGCATTCGGGCATTGAAGACCGGCGCTTGACGTTCCGCAAGGGCGCGCCGATGGGATGGACGCGTTTCAATGCCAATGCTCGATATCACCGAATTCGCGGCCGCTTTGCCGGCGCGCGGCGCCATTCTGGGCATTGATCCAGGCGAGAAGCGGATTGGCATATCGGTGAGCGACACCACGCGCTTGATCGCCTCGTCGCTGGACACGGTCGCACGCATCAAATTCGCCGACGACGCAGCGGCCATCCTGAAGTTTTTCGACGGCCGCCAATGCGCGGGCTTCGTCATCGGCCTGCCGCTCAACATGGATGGCTCCTCGGGACCAGCCGCGCAAAGCGCACGCGCGTTCGCCCGCAACATGCTCGCCAAACGCGACGTGCCGTTGCTGCTTTGGGACGAGCGGCTTTCAACGGCGGCCGTTACGCGCACCTTGCTCGAAGGCGACGCATCACGCCGGCGGCGGGGCGAGGTCGTGGATAAAATGGCGGCGGCCTACATGCTCCAAGGCGCGCTCGATGCGATGCAGGAACGGCGCGCCGAATGAGCGAGGTTGTCGGCGCGCTTGTCCCTACCTTCATCCTCATCGCGCTCGGTTACATGGTCCGCGCAGCGCGGATTGCGACGGCTGAGCAATTCGGCATGGTCAACCGGTTTGGCTATTTTGTGCTCTATCCGGCGTTTCTGTTCACACTTGTGTCGAGCGCGAATTTCGCCGGGGATGACGCCCTGCCGTTTCTCGGCGGCGTGGTGGGCGGCTTTCTCACGCTCGCGCTTGTGGCGCTTGCGCTGCGCTTAGTGTTTCGCGGCGATGGACCCGCCTATACCAGCGTGTTTCAAGGTAGCGTCCGCTGGAATGGCTTTGCGTTGCTGGCGGCGGCGACAGCGCTGTTCGGACCGCAAGGGCAAGAACTTATCGGCTTGGCGTTCGGGCCGCTGGTGCTGACGCTCAACATCATCTGCGTGATTGTGCTTGCACGCTGGGGTTCGGCCAAGGCGACATCAATGCGCGCGGTGCTCGACCAGATCATCGCCAATCCGCTCATTCTCGCCTGCGCGGCTGGGATCGTCACGAACCTTCTGGGCGCGCGAGATTTTGGCTACGTTAGCGACGCGCTACGGCTCTTGGGACAAGCGGCGATGCCAATTGCGCTCATGTGCGTGGGCGCTGGCCTCGATTTCGGCGCGCTGCGTGCATCACTGCCGAAAGTGGCGACTGCTTGTGCGGCGCGGCTGCTGCTTGCGCCGACCTTGGTATGGGGCGCCTGCATCTTGACGGGCGCGAGCCCACTCACCACCGCAGTCGCCGTCGGCATCGGCTCAACGCCAACTGCCGCAGCCGGTTACACTCTGGCGCGCGAGATGGGAGGCGACGCTCAACTCATGGCCGCCATCATCACGGCGACGACGCTGCTTTCGTTCATCACGATGCCGATCGCGATTTCGCTGGCGTTGCGCTAGCGCTTGCGCAGGGGCTCGACCGCTTCGCTGTGGCCAATGACCATGTCCGCATCTTCTTCAAAGCCAGGATGGTTGGTCGGATCAACAAAGTAAGTGTTCGCGGCGGCCGTCGGCTCCAGCGGGGCGTGGACGCGCGCCTCGGCAGGTGCGGCTTTGCTAGCGCTCAATCCCGCAACCACTGCCGCTAGCGCGATACCCACCGGCCGCAGCGTCGATTGTTCTTCCTTCTTGGGGTGCGATCGCAGCATCACGCCCTCCTTATTAAGTCCCAAACCCGCCGTCCCACGATTGGAACAAAACAAGTACAGCACCGAGTCCGGGTCAGCAAGAAGGCTGAAACGATTATCCCCGCCTTAGTGTCGCCGCGCTTGCGGCGAGTCAGACACAGGGCTTAACAAGCGCCCATGGCTCAGCGACCGACTGGCGTGACGAAAACCGATCAGAGCGTGCGCGCCATTCGCTTTCGTCAAAAGCATCTTCTGGCCATAGCGGACCTGGATCGTTTCGAAGCTAAAAATCTGCTCGACCGCGCCGAGATGTTCGCGCCGTTGCTCGATCAGAAGGTCAAGAAACTCGACACGTTGCGCGGCCGCACGCTGATCAATCTTTTCTTCGAGAATTCCACAAGAACGCAAAGCTCGTTCGAGTTGGCCGGCAAGCGCATGGGCGCCGACGTCGTCAATATGAGCGTCAAGAGCTCGAGCGTCGCCAAAGGCGAAACGCTGATCGACACGGCGTCGACGCTGAACGCTATGCGGCCAGATCTTCTGGTGGTGCGTCACGGATCATCGGGCGCAGCCGAACTCCTTTCACGCAAAGTCGATTGCGCCGTCATCAATGCTGGCGACGGCAAGCACGAGCACCCGACGCAAGCCTTGCTCGATGCTTTCACGATCCGCTCGCGGCTCGGCAATGTTGAGGGCCTCGTTGTCGCGATTTGCGGCGACGTGATGCATAGCCGCGTCGCCCGCTCAAACGTGGCGCTGCTGACACTGCTTGGCGCGCAAGTCCGCCTGATCGGCCCACCGACTTTAATGCCGGCCGGCGCGGAAAAGTGGGGTGCGAAGGTTTTCCACGACATGCGCGCGGGACTGAAAGACGTGGACGTCGTCATGATGCTGCGCCTGCAGCGCGAGCGCATGGACGGCGGCTTCTTCCCGAGTGCGCGGGAGTATTTCTGGTTCTACGGCCTTGACGAGGACAAGCTCCGCCATGCCAAGCCTGGCGCGCTCGTGATGCACCCTGGCCCGATGAACCGGGGCGTCGAGATCGATAGCTCCGTCGCCGACAATCCCAACGTCTCGCTGATCGAGACCCAAGTCCGCATGGGCGTCGCAGTCCGCATGGCTGTGCTTGAGGCGCTTGCCGAAAGCAGCGCCAACCAGGAGCCTGCTTGATGTGGATGTTTCTGCTTTGGTGGCTGGTGGACGATCACCTCGCCGCCGCACTCAACACACCTGACCTCGGCAATCTGCCAATCTGGGTGCCGCTCATTATCGCGCTGGCCTTCTCAACGACGCTGAACGTAGCGGTGAAACGCACCCGGCATGAATAGACCGACGCTCATCAAGAACGCCAAGCTGATCGACCCTGCGAGAAACAAGGTTGAAGACGGCGCGATCCTGTTCGCCGACACGATCCTCGACATCGGCAATGTCAGCGGCGCACCCGACGACGCTGACATCATCGACGCCGATGGCGCGCACGTTGCGCCGGGCTTGATCGACATGCGCGTCGTCATCGGCGAACCGGGCGCCGAGCACAAAGAGACATTCAAGTCCGCTGGCCGCGCAGCGGCCGCGGGCGGCGTCACCACTTTGGTGATGATGCCCAACACCACGCCGGTGCTCGATGATCAGAGTTTGATCGACTTCGTGCTCCGCCGCGGCATCGATCGCTCCGGCGGCGTGCGCATTCTTCCAGCAGCAGCGCTGACACAGCATCTCGACGGCGAGTTGATGACAGAGATCGGCTTGATGGCAGAAGCGGGAGCGGTGCTCTTCACGAATGGCGACAAGCCAATCCACAGCTCACGCACATTGCGCCGCGCGCTCTCGTACGCGACCACATTCGGCGTGCTGATAGCGCATCGGCCAGAAGATCCGTATCTCGCCGAAGGCGGCGTGATGCACGAAGGCGAACTCGCCGCGCGCCTTGGCCTGCCCGGGATCCCGGCGGCGGCCGAAGTGATCATGGCCGAGCGCGACCTAACACTCGCCGAACTCACCGGCGGCAAGCTGCTGCTCGATATGCTCTCGTCAGCGCAAACACTGCCGTCACTGAAGCGCGCTAAGGGCCGCGGCGTGAACGCCTTCGCCAGCGTCAACGTCCACCACCTCGTGCTCAACGAAAACGACGTCGACGGCTATCGCACCTTCGCCAAACTCTCGCCGCCGCTGCGCTCGGAAGACGATCGCGTTGCTCTCGCGCAGGCCGTCAGCGATGGCCTGATCGATGTCATCGTGTCAGGTCATGATCCGCGCCCCGCCGAGGACAAGCGCTTGCCCTATGAAGAAGCGGCGTTCGGCGCCGTGGGGCTGGAGACGCTGCTGCCCGGCGCGCTGACACTGCATCATAAAGGCGACGTTGCTCTCAACACGCTCTTCCGCGCGATGACATTGCGGCCAGCCGAACTGCTGAAGCTGCCGCAAGGCCGCCTCGCCAAGGGTGCGCCGGCCGACATCATCCTTATCGACCTCGGCGCACCGTTCCGTTTGGACAGCGACAAACTCCGCTCCAAATCCAACAATTCGCCGTTTGACGAGAAGCTCATGCAGGGCGCCGTGAAACGGACATTCATTGCCGGTAAGACCGTCTTCAACGGCTAATCTCGGGAGGCCACGTTGCGCAAACTTTTGATCGGTGTTGCTCTACTTGGCCTTGCGGCTTGCGCCTCGGCAGGCGGCGGCTCCAATCCAGTGCCGCCCCCGTTCGGCCCTGGCGATCCCGGCCCCGGCGAAGCGCCGCCGCCGATCCCGCTCGATGGGCCGATCATGTATAGTTGCAGCAACGGTCAGCAGATCGTCGTCGACATCGACGGCGCCAATGCGCGCGTTCAGATCGTGGGCGGCCCAGCCATGGTATTGCCGGGAGATGGCGCCGGTCACTACACAAACGGGCGCTACGGCTTCCGCGGCGGCGGCGCTAACGGACAGTGGGAAGTTGGACGAGCCGCGCCCGCTGATTGCACAGGCAGCTAGACCCAATCGCCGCCGGCGATGTCACCGGCATTACGCTATAGCCTTGCCGCCATTCCTGACCTAGCGTGACCCCGGATCGGGGACGTGATGGCAGACATCTTTGTCTCGTACGCTCATGCAAACAAGAGCCGCGTCAGTGCGATCGCCGACGGCCTGAAGCATGCTGGCTTCAGCCTTTGGTGGGACGACCACCTGCGTGCTGGTCATGATTTCACGCTTGAGATCGAGCGCGAACTCGACGCCGCTAAGTGCGTGGTGGTGGCGTGGTCGGACGCGGCGCGCAATTCACTCTGGGTGCGTGCCGAAGCCACTGAGGCGCTCGACGCCGGAAAGCTTGTGCAAGTCCGACTTGATGGCGCGAAACCGCCTTTGCCTTTCACCATTGTCGAAATGCTTGACTTTTCGGGCTGGCGCCAAGTTGGAGACACGCCTTGGCCGCGGCTTGAAACCGAGGCGCGTACGCGCGCGGGAGGCCGTCACCCTGAACCTGATCCGAAAACCTTCCGTACCCCGGCGCTGCAAGACTTTGGCGGCACGGCGATGTTCGGCTGGCTCTCGCTTGCGGTGATCGTACTGATGGCCGCATTGACTCTGCAACTCGGCCAGGGTTTGAGCGCGCAAATCTACGGCAATGCCGCCTGGGCGAGCTTTGGCGTCTCTGTTGTATCGCTACTCGTAACGCTCTCGCGGGTTCTCTCCACGGCAAACGCGTCGAGGCAAAGATGAGCACCTCACACACACGGCGTTTCGTTCAAAGCGCTTGGACTCTGTTGAGCTTTCAGTTGGTCGCCTCAGTCGGCGCGGTGGCAGTGACAGGCCTCGCTGCTTTTCATGTGCAACGCATGGCGAGCGAGCTTCAGGCGATGCGTGGTGAACCCGCGATCGAAGTCACAGAAGCCGCTCTCGCTCCGGAAGCACCGGGCGGACCGCAAACTACTGCGTCTGCACCGGAAGCGTCAGCACCCACTGAAGTCCCGGCGGATCCGGCATCTGGCCCCACGGAGGTCCCGGCGGACCCTGCGGCCATCACCGGCGAAGCGCCTGCGCAAGCCGCTGCACAAGCGATTGCGCCATGCGAGCGCCAACGCAGCCTCATCCGCGTGCAAGCCAACGCGGGATGGTGTGACACCGGCATCCAAGCCACGCGCGGCGCCCGTCTCATTTTCGCTGCGCAAGGACAATGGAGCGATACTGGCGAACACGCTTACGGGCCAGCCGGCGCTGGTCAGCGCGTCGCCAATACGGTGAGTGCGGAAGCGCCGCTCGGAGCGCTCGTCGGACGCGTAGGCGATCAGGTGTTTACGATCGGCGAACGCGGCACGATTAGTACGCGGGCCGACGGCCGGCTACATCTCAGCTTCAACGACACGCCCGGTGGATTCGCCGACAATCAGGGCTTCGTTGACGTGTTCCTGCAATCCCCGCAGTAGCGCCGACGTCAAGCCCTGTCGTGCCGGGTCATCGCAATGCCCCTCCACAGCTGCGCCCCAGCCTGTTAGAGAGCCCCCGTGCTGCCGCTTTATTTCACTCTCGCCGCCGTGGGCGGTTATCTGCTTGGCTCAATTCCGTTTGGCTTGGTGATCACCAAGGCCGCGGGGCTGGGCGACATCCGTACAATTGGCTCCGGCAATATTGGCGCGACTAATGTGTTGCGCACGGGCCGCAAAGATCTGGCGCTTGCGACGGTGCTGCTCGACGCGGGAAAAGCCGGCATTGCACTTTTTCTCGCGCGGCTGATCGCCGGCGGCGACGCCGTTTTTCAGATCGAACTCGGGCTCGTGGCCGGTTTTGCGGCATTTATCGGCCATTGCTTCCCAGTTTGGCTTAAATTCAAAGGCGGTAAGGGCGTCGCCACCTATTTCGGGCTGCTGCTCGTTGGCATGCCTCCGCTTGGCGTCGTGATCGGGATTACATGGCTGGCGGTGGCGATGATGTTTCGCATCTCATCACTGGCGTCGCTCGCTGCCGTGATCCTGGCGCCGGCATTGGCTTTAGTCGGTGGTTATTCAACGGCGGAAATCGTCTGTCTCGTTGCGTTGGCGGCGTTGATCTTCTGGCGCCATCGCACCAACATTGAGCGGCTAGTTGCCGGCGCCGAACCGCGCATCGGCGACAAAAAAGACGCCTCTCCAGCAGAGGCGCCTGCACCCATCGGTGCCGCCGCCGCGCCAGAGCCTGCTCCCGTTGCTGTCGTCGAACCAGCGCCCGAGCGTGAGCCAACTCCGGTTGCAGTCGCACCCGAGATTGCGCCGCCACCTCAGCCGGCTCCAGACCCCGTGCCAGTTGAACCTCCGCCTGAACCACTGGCGCCGGCCGAACGGAAACCCGAAGCATGACGCACGCTGTCGCGTCCCGAGCTGATTGCTTGGACGCGGCTGGCGCGCACGCCCCGCATCGGACCACTGACCTTTCATCGCCTCATCGCGCGCTTCTGCACGGCCGCTGCTGCTGTCGAAGCATTGCCGCGCGTCTCCAACCTCGCCGCGCACCCCGAAGACAAAGCCCGCGCCGAGATCGAGGGCGTCGAGGCTCGCGGCGCGCGGCTGATCGCCTGCTGCGAGACTGACGACCCGCCGCTGCTTGCCCAACTCGACGCACCGCCGCCAGTTATAGCTATGAGGGGCGACCCGAAGTGGCTTAAGCGGGCGACTATAGCGCTTGTCGGCTCACGCGAAGGCTCTGGCTCAGCGCTGATGTTGGCTGAGCGGATCGCCGCTGACCTCGGCGCCGCCGGCTACACCATAGTCTCCGCTCTCGCGCGAGGCGTCGATGCCGCCGCCCATCGCGGCGCGCTGGAGACGGGCACAGTCGGCGTTATTGCTGGCGGGCTGGATGACCCTTACCCGCCGCAAAACCTGAAATTGCTCGTTGCGCTCTGCGAGCGCGGCGCGGTCATCACCGAAGCGCCGCTGGGCGCGGTGGCGCGCGCTCGCGACTTTTCCACGCCGCAACTCGATCATCTCCGGCGTCCCTCGTGCAGTCATCATCATCGAAGCTGCGCTGCGCTCGGGCTCACTGATCACCGCACGCGCAGCCGCCGATCGGGGACGAGACGTTAGGCTGATCACCCTCGACGGCCGACATCCACGACTCCACTACAATTTATAGTTGTTTATAACACCGTTAAGTTGAGTGCGCCACCGTTCTACACGTGGCGCTAACCATAGGAACCGGAAAGGAAATTAGGGCCACGCTCGCATAAACGCTGCCTCGACCCCATTTGGGCGCGTTGACACGGCCACCCCCGGCCCCCAGTTTCCGCCCCGTTTTTCCCGAAAGCCCCTGCCCAGAATGAACGTCGTCGTCGTTGAGTCCCCGGCTAAAGCCAAGACAATCAACAAGTATTTGGGCTCGGACTATAAAGTCCTGGCTTCATACGGCCACATCCGCGACTTGCCGGCCAAGGACGGCTCGGTGAAACCGGACGACGATTTCTCCATGGCCTGGGAAATCGACCCCAAGTCCTCAAAGCACGTCAAGGCCATAGCCGACGCGATGAAGGACGCCGACCATTTGATCCTCGCGACCGACCCTGATCGTGAAGGCGAGGCCATTTCCTGGCATGTGCTCGAGGCCCTCAATCAAAAGAAGGCGCTGAAGGGCAAGACCGTCAAACGCGTCACCTTCAACGCGATCACCAAGCCAGCCGTGCTGGCGGCGATGGCCGCCCCGCGCGACATCGACATGGAATTGGTAGACGCCTATTTGGCGCGCCGCGCGCTCGACTATTTAGTCGGCTTCACGCTCTCGCCGGTGCTATGGCGCAAGCTCCCGGGCTCGAGATCGGCCGGTCGCGTGCAATCCGTCGCGCTCCGCATCATCGTCGACCGCGAAGTCGAGATCGAGAAATTCAAGGCGCAGGAATATTGGTCCGTCGACGCGACCATGACCACGCCGCGTAGTGAGAGCTTCACTGCCCGCCTCTCCGCCTTCCAAGGCAAGAAACTGAAGCGCCTCGACATCGAGCACCAAGAAACGGCATTCGCTGCGCGCGACGCAGTAAAGAGCGGCAAGTTCACGGTCAGCGCCGTCGAAGCAAAGCCCACGAAGCGCAATCCGCCGCCGCCGTTCACGACCTCGACGCTGCAACAGGAAGCGGCGCGGAAGCTCGGCTTCAACGCTTCGCGCACGATGCAGACCGCGCAGCGCCTCTATGAGGCTGGGCACATCACTTACATGCGTACCGACGGCGTCAGCATGGACGAAGGCGCGATCCGCGAACTTCGCACTGCAATCGGCAACCAGTTCGGCAACCAATACGTCCCGTCCGAGCCGCGCAAGTACGTGTCGAAGATCAAGAATGCTCAAGAAGCGCACGAAGCCATTCGCCCAACGGACTCCACCAACACGCCGCAATCGCTGCATCTCGATGGCGACCAGGCGAAGCTCTACGATCTCGTCTGGAAGCGAGCCGTTGCCAGCCAAATGGAAGCGGCCTCAATCGAACGCACCAGCGTCGACTTCACTGAGCCTACCGGCAAAGTCGAACTCCGCGCCACCGGCCAAGTCATTCTCTTCGACGGCTTCCTGAAACTCTATCAGGAAGGCCGCGACGACGAGGAAGACGAAGAAAACCGCCGTCTGCCGCAACTGAAGCAAGGCGAAAACGTCGCCGTGCAGGACGTGAAGGCCGATCAGCACTTCACGGAGCCGCCGCCGCGTTATTCCGAAGCCAGCTTGGTAAAAAAACTCGAAGAGCTCGGCATCGGCCGCCCGTCAACGTACGCGGCGATCCTCGATAAGCTGCGCGAACGCAATTACGTGAAGATGGACAAGAACCGCTTCACGCCGGATGACCGTGGCCGTCTTGTCATCGCGTTTCTGGAAAACTTCTTCGGCAAGTACGTCGAATACGATTTCACCGCCGACCTTGAAGGTCAGCTCGACCAAGTATCCGCCGGCGAACTCTCCTGGAAGAAGCTGATGCGCGACTTCTGGAAAGACTTTAACGGCGCCATCGCCGAGATCGGCGACCTCCGCATCACGCAAGTTCTCGACACTTTGAACGAAGTGCTGGGCTCGCACATTTTCCCGCCACGCGACGACGGCAAAGATGCGCGTCTCTGCCCGCTCTGCAACATCGGCCAATTGTCGCTGCGTCTCGGCAAATACGGCGCATTCGTCGGCTGCTCGAACTATAATGGCGAGCCACCGTGCAAGTTCACGCGCCCGCTTGCTGGCGGCGATGACGCGCAAAGCGCCATTCCATCGGATGGTTTGCCGGTCGGCGATGGCCCCAATGGGCCGATTCTTCTGAAAAGCGGCCGCTTCGGCGCCTACTTCGAAACGCCGAATCCGGACGATCCGGACAAGCCGAAGCGCGCGAGCGTGCCGAAAGGCCAATCACCAACCGACGTCACTCTCGAAACCGCGATCAAATTGCTCTCGCTACCGCGCGAAGTCGGCATGCATCCGAGCGAGAACGAGCTGATTGTCGCGAACATTGGCCGCTTCGGGCCGTACATAAAAATGGGCAATCTTTATGTGAACTTGCCCGGCGAAGACGACGTGCACGAGATTCAAATGAACCGCGCCGTCGCGTTGATCGAAGAGAAGAAAGCCGGCGGCGCCAAAGGCCGCTTCGGCCGCGCAGCGCCCGCGCCAATCAAGGAACTCGGCGAAAGCCCGGTGACTGGCAAACCGGTGCGCGTGCTGAACGGCCGCTACGGTCCCTACATCACCGACGGCGAAACCAACGCCAACGTGCCGAAGGACAAAAAGCCCGAAGACATCGAAGCCGATGAAGCGCTCTCGCTGTTAGCGGCGCGGCTAGAGGCCGGCGGCGGCAAGAAGAAAAAGAGGGCGCCCGTTGCCAAGAAGGCCGCGCCGAAAAAGGAAGCGGCGCCAAAAAGGGCAGTCACCAAGCCAGCGGCCAAGAAAACCGCACCAAAGAGGGCGCCCGCAAAGAAAGCAGCCAAGAAAGCCTAACCCCTCCCTTCTCCCGCGTAGGCGCGAGAAGGTGGTCGCCCTGCGACCGGATGAGGGTGGGACGATTCGGCAGGGCCTCTTCCTGAAACTCGCCCCCTACCCGCGTGACCAGGTTCGCGCGACCTCTCCCCCTCCCGGGGAAGAGGTGACACATTGCACCCATGGCGAAGAATCGACCACCTGCCCCCGAACCTCTCACCCGCGAGCGCGTGCTTGAGGCGATCCGCAAATCCGGCGGCAAGGCGCAGAAGCGCGATATTGCTCACGACCTCGGCATCGGTCCCGATCAGAAAAAGGAGCTGCGCGGCATCCTCCGCGAGTTAGAAGAGTCCGGCGCGCTGGGGCGCACTGGCCGCAAGAGCTACGCCGACGCCAACGCGCTGCCGGAATCGGGCGTCATGGATGTTCTCGACCGCGACGCTGACGGCGAATTGCTCGCACGCATGCGCGGACCCGAAGGCTATTTCGGCCCGACCATCCGCCTAGCCCCAGGCGAAGCGCGGCTGATGAAGGGCGAAGCGGCGATCGGCATTGGCGACCGCGTACTCGCGCGCCTGACGCGAGACGATGACGGTGAATTCGTCGCGCGCGTGGTGAAGCGCCTCGGCCAGAGCGCGCACCGAATCCTCGGCGTCTATCGCGCCAACACCGATCCGCGCGCCCGCTTCGGTGGCGGCCGCGTCGAACCCGCTGACCGCAAAGCCCGCCACGACATAATCGTTGAGGCCAACAATGTCGGGGACGCAAAGGACGGCGATCTGGTGTTCGCCGAACTGCGTGTGTCCAACCGCGACCGCGCGCATGGCCCAAAGATGGGCATCATCAAGGAAGTCATCGGCACGGTCAGCGATCCACGGGCCGCGTCGATCCTCGCCATGCACACGCATGGCATCACCGATGGCTTCTCGGCAGACGAGGAAGCGCAAGCAGACGCGGCGGAGAAACCCACCCTCAAAGGCCGCACTGATCTCCGCGACGTACCGCTCATCACCATCGATCCCGAAGATGCGCGCGACCACGACGACGCCGTCTATGCCTCGCCCGATACTGAAGACAAAAACCAAGGCGGCTGGCGCGTCTGGGTCGCGATCGCCGACGTGTCGGCCTACGTGACGCCCGGCTCGCCGCTCGATCGCGGCGCATGGCGGCGTGCGAACTCGACCTACTTCCCTGATCGCGTCGCGCCGATGCTGCCGGAATCGCTCTCGGCCGACCTCTGCTCGCTGCGCGAGAACCAAGAGCGCGCGTGCTTGGCCGTCGAAATGACGTTCGACCGCGACGGGCGCAAAGTGAAACACAAATTTGTCCGCGGTCTGATGCGCTCTGCGGCGAAGCTGTCCTACGAACAAGCGCAAGCCGCGATCGACGGCAGACCGGATGACAAGACCGGCCCGCTCCTGGAGCCGATTCTCAAACCTTTGTGGGCGGCCTATCGCACCGTATGGACAGCGCGCCAGCAACGCCAGCCGCTCGAGATCGATGCGCCAGAGCACAAGATCGTCTTCCAGGACGGCAAGGTCGTCGGTGTGAAGCGACGCGAACGTTTCGACGCGCACAAGCTCATCGAAGAATTCATGATCCAAGCCAACGTCTGCGCGGCGGAAACGCTGGAACAGAAGCAGCGCCCGCAAATTTACCGCATCCACGATCGTCCGAGCGACGAGAAGATCGCGGCAATAACCGATTTCCTGCCGACGGTCGATATGAGCTGGAGCAAGGGTCAGAGCGTCAGCGCCGCGCGCTTCAACCGCATCCTGCATCTGGCCCAAACATCACCGAACAAGGACATCATCAACGAGGTCGTGCTGCGCACGCAGTCGCAAGCCGTCTATTCGCCGGACAATATCGGCCATTTCGGCCTGAACCTCGCGCGTTACTCTCACTTCACCTCCCCCATCCGCCGCTACGCCGACGTCACCATCCATCGCGCCCTCATTTGCGCGCTGAAACTCGGCAATGACGGCGCTAGCGACAAAGAAGAAGCGCGCTACATCGAGACCGCCCTGCACATCAGCGAGATGGAGCGCAAGTCGATGGCCGCCGAGCGCGACGCCACCGCACGCTACATCAGCTCATTCCTGTCAGATCGCATTGGCGCGCACTTCGAAGGCCGCGTCACCGGCGTGACACGCTTTGGGCTGTTCGTTCGCCTCGATGAAACCCAAGCCGACGGTTTGGCGCCCATTTCGACACTTGGAAACGAACGTTGGGTCCACGACGAGACGGCGCACGCATTGGTTGGCGAACAAACCGGTCAGCGCTTCCAACTCGGCATGCGCGTCGAAGTACGATTGGAAGAAGCCACGCCGATCAGCGGCGGGCTGGTGTTCAGCGTGCTGACGGACGCGCTGCCGGCGATAGCCGGATGGCGCAAATCGCTTCAGCGCAAACAGCATCGCGGCGGTGGCGGTGGTGGCAATCGCGATCGTGACGCCAAGCGTGGCAAGCGCCGCCGTTAGGTCTCCCATCGCCACCTGAACCGGTAAGCGGATGGGAACGCACCCGCGACCGCGACGTTTGTTGCGCAAAGGATCGCACCATGCGCATGCACATTGTCGCCGCATTTCTCATGATTTCCGCGCCAACCGCGTGGGCCCAAGAGGTCGTCGCACCTCCGGCGGAGGCTGCGCCCTTTGCGACCGCGCCGCTGGAAGAGCGCGCGGCGTGGTGCGATGAATATGCAACGTGGCTCATCGCGATGACTCCAAGCACCCAACGCGCCGCGCCGTCGGACGTTCGCCAAACACAGCATCTCGAAGTTGAACTCAACTCCTGCAAAATCGACCCGCAACAATACGAGCGCGAAACCCGCGCCGAAGCTGATCACGCAGTTGAAGTGGCGCAAGGATAACTAGCGCTGCTCGTGATGCTCATGCATGGTCCCCTAACGGGGTGAAGCATGAGCGATTCAACAGACAAGCCACTTGGTTTTTGGGCGTGTTGGTCCCTTGTGGTCGGGTGCATGATCGGCTCCGGCATTTTCATGCTGCCGACGTTGCTCGCACCGTACGGGCTGTTAAGTTTTGGCGGATGGATCATAGCGGGTGCAGGCTCGCTTGCCCTAGCGCTCGTTTTCGCGCGGCTTGCTTCCAGAACCATCTGCAACGGCGGTCCCTACGCTTATGCGCGCGGCGCGTTCGGTGACTTTACCGGCTTCATGATGGCGTGGATCTATTGGATCTCCTATTGGATAGGAATCGCCGTCGTCGCCATCGCGTTCGTGGGCTATCTGGGCGTCTTCGTGCCCGCCCTTAACGACAATGCTGGCGCGCAAGCCGCAACGGCGCTTGGCGTCATCGCGCTTTTCACAGCCATCAATCTGCGCGGCCTGCGCGAGATGAGTGCAGCGCAGATCGCGCTAACACTCCTAAAGGTCGTACCGCTCTTGGCGATCGTTGGCTTGGGTGCGGCATCGGGCAGCGTCGCGAACTTGCCGGTGTTCAATCCCTCAGGTGAGCCCACGATCGCTGTGCTCGCGGCAGTGGCCCTGATCGCGCTGTGGCCGTTCACAGGCTTTGAGGTGGTGACGCTACCTGCGACGAACGTCGTCGATTGCCAACGCACAATTCCTCGCGCGTTGGTGTGGGGCATGGTCACCGTGGTTGCGATCTATCTCAGCGCCACCGCCGCCGTGATGTTGCTCGTGCCAGCCGGGACGCTCGCAGTGTCAACTGCGCCGTTTGCCGACGCTGCGCGCGCGTTTGGACCATGGGGACCACAATTCATTGCTGGCGGCGCGCTAATCGCCACCGCTGGCACGCTGAACGGCCTCATCTTCACCTCAGGCCAAATGCCGATGGCGGTGGCTTTGGATAAACTCGCGCCACGCTGGCTCGCGGCGACCAACAAGGGCGGTTCACCACATTTTGCGTTGCTGCTCTCATCGACGCTGGCCGCCGGACTTTTGCTCATGAACTATTCGCGCGGCCTGATCGGCGCGTTCACCTTCCTGCTGGTGATGGCGACGTCACTGACGCTTATCTACTATTTCGTGATCTCGCTCGTGGAGCTGAAGCATTCATGGCGCTCAGCGCACGGGTGGGCGGGCGTTGCGCTCGCCGGCTGCGCCTATTCTCTGTTCACTGTTTTTGGCTCTGGCCTTGAAGCGCTGATGTGGGGTGGGGTCGTGATGGCGGCGGGCGCGCCGCTCTATTTCGTCTTTCGTCGCAGCGAAGCGGAAACGCCCGTCACTCATCGCTCTTGAACGGCGTGTGGTCGGCGAGGATTTCGGCTTCCTCCACCACCGCAGGCGTCTCCTGCCGCAGATAGTGCTTCACGGCGTTGCGCAACCCGTCGTGCTCAATCCAGTGCGCGCTGAAGGTTTGGACTGGCACGTATCCACGCGCCAGCTTGTGCTCACCCTGCGCGCCCGCCTCCACGCGCGGCAGCTTCAACTCGATGGCGAGTTCGATCGCTTGGTAATAGCAAAGCTCAAAGTGCAAGAATGGAACGTCCGTGATGCGCCCCCAATAACGCCCGTACAGCGCGTCGCCGCCGACAAAATTGAGCGCCGCGGCGATCGGCAGGCCATCCACCTCTTCCGCCACAAACAACACACAGCGATCCGCCATGCGTTGCGCAAGCAGATCGAAAAACGCGCGGTTCAGATACGGTGAGCCCCACTTCCGCGACCCGGTATCCACATAGCAGCGAAAGAAGAAATCCCAGTCGTGCGCCGTGATCTCCTCGCCGCGCAAACGCCGGATCCGCAGGCCCTCGCACGCGCGCGCGCGTTCACGCCGTATGTTCTTGCGCTTTTGCGATGAGAGCGCGCCGAGGAAATCTGCGAACGTCGCGTAGTCGCGATTGAACCAGTGATACTGAAGGCCGGTGCGAGTTTGATAGCCCAGTGGCGCCAAACGGCGCATCAGGTCCTCGTCGGCAAAGGTCGCGTGCACCGACGACGCGCCGGCGCGTTGCGCCAAACCGATGGCGCCCTGGGCCAGCGCGCTTTGCACCGCCGGCTCGCGCGCCAAAATTCGCCGCCCGGGCACAGGCGTGAACGGCACCGCGCATTGGAGCTTGGGATAATACTGCCCGCCCGCGCGCTGCAGCGCGTCAGCCCAGGCGTGATCGAACACGTATTCACCGTAGGAATGGTCCTTTGCGTAGAGCGGCATCGCGCCCACCGCCGCGCCGCTCGCATCGCGCGCAATCAAATGCGCTGGCTGCCACCCGTTGGCAGCGCTGGCGCAGCCGCTCTCTTCGAGCGAACGCAAAAAGTCCCAAGACAGAAATGGATCGTAGGGCTGGTCAGCCGGGTTCGCCAACGAGTCCCACACCGCACGCTCAACGTTGGCGAGATCGCCTGCGACCGAGATGGTGAGCGCGTCGGTACCGTCCATTCGCTATTCTATTTCGAATATGCCATCGACTTCGACCGCATAATTCAGTGGCAAGTTGGCCATGCCGACGGCGGAACGCGCGTGTTTCCCTGCGTCACCGAACACCGAGACCATAAGGTCGGAGCAACCATTCATCACTTGCGGGATTGGATCGAAGTCCGGCGTGACGTTCACGAAGCCATTGAGTTTGATGACGCGCCGCACCCGATCGAGATCGCCGCCGCACGCGGCCTTCACTTGCGCCAACAGGTTCAGACCACAGAGGCGCGCCGCCGCCTGGCCCTGCTCCACTTCAATAGCGTCACCGAGCTTGCCTTTGATGCCACCCGAGGAGTCAACCGAAACTTGCCCGGACGTGTGGACGAGATTGCCTACAACTTGGAATGGCACATAGGAGGCCACCGGCGCCGGCGGCGTCGGCAACGTCACACCCAATTCCAACAATCGCGCTTCAATCCGCCCCGCCATCATCTACTCCTTCTAGTGCCGCACATTTCTAGCAACTCGTAACTCACTCGTCATCCTCATCGTCTTCCCACCGCGCCTTGAGCGCGCGCCCGGTCTGCACCGCGGACTTGCCGAACTTGTCGCGCGCTTTGGCAATGGCGGCTTCGGCAGCGGCGCGCTTTGGCGTCCCGGTGTCGAGCATGTCACCCTTGTCGGCCACGGCAGCATCACTGAAGTCTAAGAGCCCGACGCCGATGAGCCGATATTTGGTCTGCCCATCGGCGTCCCCTTGAAGCAACTCGCGAGCGGCAGCGAAGATGCGCGACGCCAGCAGCGTCGGTTCCGGCAGTTGGCGCCTGCGGGTGATGACTTTGAACTTGGTGTCCTTCAGCTTCAGTGTGAGCGTCAGCCCCGCTGTCTCACTCGCACGGCAGCGCGCCGCGACTTTCTCGCAGAGCGGCCAAAGAATATCTTCGAGCGCCTCAATGTCTGAGACGTCCTCGAAGAACGTCGTCTCCGATGAAATGCTCTTACGCTCTCCGTCTGGGTCAACCTTGCGTGGATCATCGGCCATCGAGAGAGCAAAGAGATGCGCGCCCCAATCGCCGTAAAGCGCCCGCATCCGCTGTGGCCCGACATGGCGGATGTCGCCAATCTTCTTCAGACCGTTGCGCTCCAGCGCGGTTGCGCCCGCTGGCCCAACACCCGGAAGCGTGCCGACGGAGCGCGTTTCCAAAAACGCCAGCGCCCCTTCGCGCCCGATAACCGAAAACCCGCGCGGCTTATCAAGATCGCTCGCGGTCTTCGCCAAGAACTTGTTGAACGAGAGCCCAATCGACACCGTCAGATTGCGCTCTTCCCAAACCTTGTTCTGCAGCTTGATCAGCGACTGCACCGGCAAGCCGCCATGCAGCGCCTCTGTGCCGGTCAAATCCATGAACGCTTCGTCGATGGAGAGCGGCTGCACTTGCGGCGTGAGGTCCTCCATCATACGCCGGATGATGCGCCCTTCCTCGACGTACTTGCGCATATCCCCGCGCACGACTTTCGCCTGCGGGCAGAGCTTCAACGCCTTAAACATCGGCATCGCCGAACGCACGCCGTAGGCGCGCGCGACGTAGCAACACGTCGACACAACGCCGCGCTTGCCGCCCCCGACGAGTACCGGATGCGGCTGCAAACTCGGATCGTCGCGCTTTTCGATCGAGGCGTAGAAGGCGTCGCAATCGAGGTGCGCAATCGAAAGAGTGCTGAGTTCGCCATGCTCCAACGGCCGCTCCTCGCCACACTTCGAACACTGCGGCGTTGGCGTCTCCGACGCGCAGGCGCGGCAGAACATCATGCCATCTGACCGGAGGCCACGCCGTTCGCGTCAAACAACCAGCCAGCGCCGCGCACGCCGGAGGAGTCACCGTGAACATTCTTCACGATCTTGGCGCCCACAAAATCGGAAAACACATGCGCGATCAGTTTGCCGCGAATGCTGGGATAAAGGCTGTCGATGTTCGAGACGCCACCGCCAAAAACGATGACATCCGGATCGATGATGTCGATCACCACAGCGAGCGCGCGCGCGATCCGGTCCGACAGCAAATCCAACAACACCCGCGCCTGCGGATCGCCCGTCAACGCGCGTTCTTCTGCTTCAGCCGCACTTATCCCCGCCCAGCGTTTAAAACCGGTGCCGGAGACCCATTGCTCCAAACACCCAACCCGTCCGCACCAATCGCGCGGTTGCACCTCGTCGGGCCGCGCCCAAGGCAATGGCGTGTGGCCCCATTCGCCGCCGATGCCGCTTGCGCCTTCGATCACCTTGCGATCGATGACAACGCCGCCGCCGCACCCAGTGCCAATGATCACGCCAAACACCACGCGCGCGCCTGCCGCAGCGCCATCGACTGCCTCCGACAACGCAAAACAATTTGCGTCATTCTCGACGCGCACCGGCCGGGCGAGTGCGCCCTTCAAATCTTCGAAAAACGGCCTTCCGTTGAGCCAAACCGAGTTCGAGTTCCGCACCAAACCGGTAAGCGGCGACAGCGAACCAGGCATCGCCACGCCCACTGTGTCGGCACGGGCGCCCGTTTCTTGTTCGACTCGCGCCGTCAGGTCGGCGACAGCGCGCACTGCAGCCTCGTAATCCCCAGGATTCGGGACACGCAGGCGCGTGACGATTTCTCCCTTTGAATCAAGCAGCGCAGCCTCAATTTTAGTGCCGCCGAAATCCACGCCAAGACGCATGCTCTATTCCTTAAGACGATCTTAACGAGATGGGCCAGACTGCTTGCATTGCGATGGGTTGTTAAGGCCCCCGCGCTATAAGGCGCGGAACACCGCGTCCTAAATGGGCGCAGAAAACGTGCCTTTGGGGGCCGCGGAAGCGAAACGGGTTCATGGCCAAGACCGTTCTCATCGTCGAAGACAGCGAACTCAATATGAGGCTGTTCAACGACCTCTTGGAGGCCTTTGGCTACAAGACCGTCAAGTCACGCGACGGACGCCACGCCATCCCCCTTGCGCGCGAGCATAAGCCCGATCTCATCATCATGGATATCCAGCTGCCGGAAATCTCCGGTCTGGAACTCACCCATCGTCTGAAGAAGGACGAGACGATGAAGCACATCCCGATTGTCGCGGTCACCGCCTTCGCCATGCGCGGGGATGAGCAAAAGATCATGGCCGCCGGTTGCGACGCCTACCTCTCCAAGCCGATCTCCGTGACGACCTTCCTCGAAACCGTTCGCAAGTTTATCGGATAAGGAGCCACGCTTGAGCGCGCGCATCCTCGTCGTTGATGATCTTGAAGCCAATCGCCGCCTGCTTGAGGCGCTGCTAACGGCTGATTATTACGACGTCCTGATGGCCACGCGCGGCGAAGAAGCCGTGCAGCTCGCAAAGCGCGAAAAGCCCGATCTCATCCTGCTCGACGTCATGATGCCCGGCGGCATCGACGGCTACGAGGCATGCCGGCGCCTCAAGTCGATGCCAGAAACGCGCCACATCCCTGTCGTCATCCTAACGACCCTGGATGATCGCGAAAACCGTATGCGCGGGCTTCAAGCTGGCGCCGAAGAATTCCTGACCAAGCCGATCGACGACGTGCAGCTGATGGCGCGCGTGAAAAGCTTGCTCACGCTCAAGGTCGTGATCGACGAACTTCGCGCCCGCGAAGCCAATGGCAGGCGCCTCGGCGTCATCGGCGATGAAAGCCGCCCAGATGCCGTCGATCAGCACCGCGTCTTTGCCGGCAACGTCTTGGTCGTTGACGACAACGCCAACCAGATCAAACGCATCCAAGCGGCGCTCGGCGTCGAACATCGCGTCAATGTCTTGGGCCAAGAAGCCGGCGCCGGACCGCCGGATCTTGCGGTCGTCTCTGTGCACGCCAAGAGCTTCGACGGCTTCCGCGTCATCGCCCGCATGCGCTCGGGCGAAGCGACGCGCCACCTGCCCATCCTCGCCATCGTCGACCCGGACGACCGCAAGCGCGCGATCCGCGCCCTAGAGCTCGGCGCGCACGACATAATTCTCCGGCCCATCGACGAAGAAGAGATCATCGCTCGCGCCCGCACTCTCATGCGCCGCAAACGCTACATGGATGCACTACGCGAACGGCTCGATCAAAGTCTCGAACTCGCGATCACCGACCAGCTGACGGGCCTCTATAATCGCCGCTTCCTGGAAACCCAGCTTGAGCCGCTGGTTCAGCGCGCCCAATGCGGCGGCGATCCGGTTTCGGTGATGGCCGTCGACATCGACCATTTCAAACGCTGCAACGACACGTTCGGCCACGATATCGGCGATGCGGTGCTGCGCGAATTCGCTGCGCGACTGGCGTCGAACACGCGTCCTTCAGACTACGCCTGCCGCCAAGGCGGTGAGGAATTCATCGTCGTGATGCCGCGCACCACCGGCGACATCGCCTGCCTGGCAGCCGAACGCCTGCGCCGCTCAATCGCCGCCTCGCCGTTCATCATTCCTGGCCTCAACCAGCAACTTGAGGTCACGATCTCAATTGGGGTGGCGTCGACAGAAAGTGTGGACGACACGCCGGACTCGCTGATGAAGCGCGCAGATGAGGCGCTCTACGAGGCCAAACGCGGCGGCCGCAACCGTGTTATCGGGAAAGCCTCGCGCGACGCGGCTTAGGTACCGGCGGCATTCGTCGCGTGACACGCGACCCCCGTCTCTCGTGACTTGTGCGTTGCCTCTTGCCGGTGCTCGGCTGCGCAAGGAGGAATTCTCATGCGCACGCTCTTCGCCATCGCCGCCACCGTTACGCTCAGCACACCGGCGCTCGGTCAACAGCAACAGCAGCCAACCTGCGTTGGCCCAGAGTATCGCGCCTTCGATTTCTGGATTGGCGAGTGGGACTCGTTCCGCGCTGACAACAACGCGGCCGCCGGCCGTTCTTCCGTCCGCTCCGAAGATTCCGGCTGTGTGATCACCGAGCATTGGACCAGCGTCGGCCAGCCCTACTCCGGCCGCAGCCTCAACATCTATGACCGCGCCAGCGGCGAGTGGGAGCAATTCTGGGTCGACTCGACCGGCAACCGCGTCCGTTTCGTGGGCGGCCCGACGGAAACCGGCATGCGCATCTCAACCGAGGCGCCCATCGCCATCTCGCCGACTCAACAGGCCTTTTCGCGGATGACGTTCACCAACAATGCCGATGGCACGGTGCTCCAGCACGGCGAACAATCCACCGATGGGCAGGCCTGGACCACCACCTTCGCGTTCACCTACCGGCGCCATACGGAATAGCCCCCTTCGGCTGTAAACCCGGCGCGCCTATGTTATATGGCAAACCGGAGCACCTGAATGAGTTACGCCGAGGCCGAGACTTACGAACGTCCGGGCCAGATCAAAATTCACGACCCAAAAGTCGCTTTCCCAGGCATGGCCGCGGCGGGAAAATTGGCGGCTGAGTGCCTCGACATGCTCGTGCCAGAAGCCAAGGAGGGCGTGACCACCGCCCGCCTTGATGATCTGGCGCGCCAGTTCGTCTTCGATCATGGCGCGCTGCCGGCGTGCGTCTTCTATCGCGGCTATCGCCACACGATCTGCACCTCGCTCAATCACACTGTCTGCCACGGCATCCCTGGCGAGCGCGTTCTGAAGGACGGCGACATCGTCAACATCGACGTCACCGTCATCGTCGATGGCTGGCACGGCGACACCAGCCGCATGTACGCGATCGGCCCGAACGTGCCCCGCAAAGCGCAACGCCTGATGGATGTCACCTTTGAAGCGATGATGCGCGGCCTCGCCACAGTGAAGCCCGGCGCCACGCTTGGCGACCTCGGCCACGCCATCCAATCGTTCGCCGAAGCCGAACGCACTTCCGTCGTGCGGGAGTTCTGCGGCCATGGGCTCGGCCGCGTCTTTCACGATGCGCCAAACATTCTCCATTTCGGCAAATCCGGCCAAGGCGACGTCTTCAAGCCCGGCATGATCTTTACGGTTGAGCCGATGCTCAACGCCGGCTCGCCGCAAGTGAAGGTGCTGAACGACGGATGGACGGCAGTCACCAAAGACAAGTCGCTCTCGGCACAATACGAACACTCGGTCGGCGTCACAGAAGATGGCGTCGTGATTTTCACCAAATCGCCTGCGGGGCTGGACGAGCCTCACAAGCTGAACGCAACACCATAGAGGTCACGCATGGCGGGGCGCGGGGGCAAGACCGGCGAACCCAAGGCCGCGCACGCGCGCGTCGAGGACGGCGAACTTTTCGCCTTCAAGGCCGACGCGCTTTCGCCAACCGGCGCAATCCCCCCGCTGAAGATCACCAAGCCGCCGCGCGCCAAGCCCGAGAAGCCTCACTATCACGATAACCGCTCGCGCCTGCGCCAGCGCTTCGAAGACGCCGGACCAACGGCGCTCTCGGACTACGAACTCCTTGAACTCTTCCTTTTCCGCACCATCCCACGCCAGGACACTAAGCCGCTGGCGAAAACGCTACTCACCAAATTCGGCAGCCTGGCCGCTGTGTTCGCCGCACCCATTCAGCGCGTCGCGGAAGTAAAGGGCGCCGGCTCTTCAGTCGCCGCCGATCTCAAGACGGCGCAAGCCCTCTTTGAACGCGCCAGCAGAGGCGAATTCAAGCAACGCACCGTCATCAGCTCCTGGTCGCAGCTGGTGAACTATTGCCGCCTCGCCATCGCGCACAAGCCACGCGAGCAATTTCGCGTGCTCTTCCTCGATGTGAAAAACCAACTCATCGCCGATGAAGTGATGAACGAAGGCACAGTCGATCACGCGCCGGTTTATCCGCGCGAAATCGCACGCCGCGCGCTTGAACTCTCCGCAGCTTCGGTCATCCTCGTCCATAATCAGTCGACACAAAGATTTTCGATCACGACTGATCAGACCCTATCCCACTGAAGACCGGAGAATTTTTTCGGTCTTGATGCTCCGTCGCCCGAGAACCAAAGCGGGGCAAGGAGTTAGCGTTGGGGGTACGGCAGGATCCCAGTTTTTGGTGTCCGAAAGCCCCTAACCGATCCCCAGTGTGGAGACCGGGAAGATGGCGAACCTGAGTGATGGAACGATCCGCGCGGCGATCAAGCGCGTGCAGTTTACTGGCCGCGAGGAAATCCTGCGCGACGGCGAAGGACGAGGCGTCGGGCGACTCTTGCTGGTGCTTCGGCCGCGCACGAAACGCCTCACGACCTATTGGTCGGCGGCTCAGTACCGCGAGGGGCGCAAGGTCCAGATCAAGATCGGGGACTACCCCTCGATGGGCCTGGCTGAAGCCCGTGAGACGTTCCAGCGCGATTACGCCAATCTCATTCAGAAGGGCCGTCACATCAGAGTAGCCCGTGACACGCGTACGGGGACCGTGGGCGACTTGTTCGACGGTTACGCGGAATATCTCCGCATCTCCAACAAGAGCTCCTGGAAGGAGGCCAAGAAGGGCCTGGACAAGATCGCGGATACGTTAGGCCGCGATCGGCTGGCTCGGGAGATCGAACCGGATGAGGTCACAGACATTTTGCGCCCGATATATTTGCGCGGAAAACGATCCATGGCCGATCACGTCCGGAGCTACGTGCGGTCCGCCTATTCGTGGGCGATGAAGTCAGAACATGACTACCGAAGCACCTCACCCCGTCGTTTCGGTATCACAAGAAACCCAGCGGCAGGTATTCCAACCGAACCAAAGACCGTGGGCACCCGATGGCTACGAGATGACGAGTTCGTCCACCTCTATCGCTGGCTCGAAAATCCGTTCACCGCAAAGCGACGGCCATCGTCGAGCGTGATGAACACGCGATCCGCCGGCCCAACTGGCGACGGCGTCCGCTCGCAGGAGAGCGTGAACGCGGTCTCGGTAATGGGCCAAGGCGCGCCGCGCCAAACAAGTCCATCGGTCTGCGTGTCCACTGTGCTTGTCAAAGGGATTGCAGGCAGTTTCATAGTTCAGCGAGCCTCGGGTGGCTGTTGCAGGTAGCTGCACGAGCCCAGCTACGGATTTCCCGATAATCCGTAGCTCCACAGCGGGAACCAGGGCAACCCGTAGTGTAGCTCCGTTCTTTGGGATGACCCGGAGCGATACCCCAGCCGCCATCGGCTGATGATGAAAAACCTTCGAACCTCTTTCGGGACCCACATGCAGGCGCGCCGGAAGGCGCACGGCCTGACGCAGGCCCAACTCGCCGACAAGGTGGACCTATCGGTCGATGCAATTGGCCAAATTGAGCGCGGGAAGATCGCGCCGAGTTTTGAAACCATTGAGGCGCTAACCGAGGCGCTAGGGGCGCATCCCGCAGAGCTATTCGGAGGATTGCCGCTCGTTCCCGGCAAGCGGCACCAACCCCTCGTAAAAATCGTGGAGCGCCTTCGCGAAGCGACGCCGTCCGAACTCAAGAGGATTGGCGTGATCTTGGACAGCTTTTTCGACGAGTAGCTTGCGGCTGACTTTCATGACA
>JANNFK010000020.1:0-1887 GCA_031379735.1 Caulobacteraceae bacterium
CCGCGCAACCTCGCAAAGTCGGTGACTGTCGAGTGACGAAGCTTCGCGCTGGCGTGCTTGGCGCGGGCGCCTTCGGGCGCATACATGCGCGCAAATACGCAGAAGATGCGCGCGTCCACTTCGTCGGCGTTTTCGACCCCGATGATGAGCGCGCCCAGCAATTGGCTGATACACACGGCGCCGAAAGCTTCGAGACGCGCGACGCGCTCATTGCGGCTTGCGATGTCATCACTATCGCCTCGCCGCCTTCGTTTCACGGTGACGCAGCACTCGCTGGCCTTAAAGCTGGCAAGCACCTCTTGATCGAGAAGCCTCTAGCGACCGACGCCGGGCGCGGCGCCGAAATCTTGAAGTTGTCGCGTGAAAAGAGGTTGGTAGTCGGCTGCGGTCACCAGGAACGCCTGGTGTTCGAGGCAATCGGGCTCCTGACCGCGCCCGAAAAGCCAACACACATCGAAAGCGTCCGCGAAGGTCCATGGACTGGCCGCAGCGCCGACGTTTCGGTGACGCTCGATCTCATGGTGCACGATCTCGATCTGGCGCTCATGCTGCTGAAGCAAAAACCTGAGCGCGTCAGCGCCACTGCGCGCAGCGAACATGGCCGCACCGCCGACCGCATCGAAGCAATTCTTTCGTTCAGCGGCGGCGACGCCAAATTCGTCTCAAGCCGCATCGAAGAAGGCCGACGCCGTTACATGCACGCAATCTATCCCTCGGGCGAAGTGAAGATCGACTTCCTCGCCCGCACCTTCGAAAACACCACCAATTTTCCGCTGAACCCCGCCTTCGCAGAAACACGGATCGGCAGCGATCCGCTTGGCGCCAATGTCGCGCATTTTATCGATGCGGTGCTTGGCGTCGCACCGCGGCCGGTGGTCGACGCCGAAGAAGCGCTTGCCGTATTGGAACTTGCGCTGGAGGTCGATCGCGCCTCCGGCCTGCCCTCTCTCACCTGACGCACCAATTAGTCGCCCGAGGAAGCCATGATCCCGTTTATCGACCTGCAAGCGCAGCGCGCCCGCATCGCCGACAGAATCGACGCCGCGATCGCACGCGTGTTGGCGCACGGCGCCTATATTTTCGGTCCTGAGGTGAAGACGCTCGAAGCCCAACTCGCGCAATTCGCCGAAGCCAAACATTGCATCGGAAACGCAAACGGCACTGATGCGCTTGTGCTTCCGCTCTGGGCATGGGGCGTCGGCAAGGACGACGCCGTTTTCTGTCCGTCATTTACGTTCGCGGCGACGGCCGAGATTGTGCCTTGGGTCGAAGCGACGCCTGTCTTCGTCGATGTGCTGCCAGACACCTACAATATGGACCCGGCTTCGCTTGAAGCCGCGATCGCAGGCGTAAAGAAAGACGGCAAACTCAGGCCCAAAGCCGTGATCGTCGTCGATCTCTTCGGTCAGCCCGCGGATTATCCGGCGATCAGCGCCATCTGTAAGCGCGAAGGCTTAAAGCTCATCGCCGACAGCGCGCAAGGCTTCGGCTGCACGTTGAACGGCAAACACCCGATGCACTGGGCCGATGCGCAGACGACGTCGTTCTTTCCCGCCAAGCCGCTCGGTTGCTACGGCGACGGCGGCGCGACATTGACCAATGACGACGCGGAAAATACGCTGATGCGCTCGATCGCCTTCCACGGCGCGAGCGGCGACGATAAATATAATTGCGCCCGCATCGGCATGAACTCCCGCCTGGACACGATCCAGGCAGCGATCCTGATCGAGAAGCTTGCGATCTTCGCGGACGAAATCAAAACACGCAATGAAGTGGCCGATCGCTACGCGCAAATGCTCGAAGGCGTCGTCACCACCCCGCGCGTCATCGAAGGCGGCGTCTCCACCTGGGCGCAATACGTCATCGAAGCCGACAACCGCGACGCCC
>JANNFK010000014.1:0-209082 GCA_031379735.1 Caulobacteraceae bacterium
AAGACGCTGGCGCTGGGTGGGATGAGTGCGTCGAGACCCAGCAGGATGTCCGTGCCATTGGACAAGTAGAAGGCTTGGTCGCCCCAGCCGATCAAGAAGCTCTGCGCATCAGGATAGAGCCGCCGCAGCGGGTGATCTTCAGGGAAGATCGCCGCCGGTGCGCCGATGTCGCTGTGAAAGCCGTTGGAATAGAGATGCAGCTCAACGCAATCGCCCGGCGTGGCGGCCGGCACATTTGGCGCAGGGATCGGCGCGTAGAGATACGCAAAGATCACAACACCGATCAGCGCGATCGTCGCCGCCAGCGGCCGGCGGCTGAGCTGACTTAAATCTCGTCCGCCGTCAGCAGTCTCACCCGGAACGCCCATCCAGCCAGCCCCGCCCCTATCAATGGCGCCACGATGAAGAGCCAGAGCTGCAGCAGCGCGTCGCCCAACACCCATACAGCAGGTCCGAGCGAACGCGCAGGGTTCACCGACACGCCGGTGACTTGAATGCCGACAATGTGGATGACGACCAGCGTCAGACCGATGGCGAGCCCTGCAAATTGCGGCGCGGCGCTACGCTGGGTGACGCCGAGGATGACGATGACAAAGATGAAGGTGGCGACCACTTCAAACACGGCGCCGGAGAGAAGGCTGTAGTCGCCAGGAGAGCCTTGGTTGGTCACAGCATCGCGCAGGCCGTAGCCGTTTTGGCCGAGCCCGTTCTCGACGATCGAATAGTCTGGATTGCCAGAAGCAATGATGAAAAGCACGCCGGCGCCGACGACGGCGCCCAAACACTGCGCGCCCCAATAACCGAGCATTTCAGCAGTCGTCATGCGGCCTGCGGTCCAAACACCGAAGCTTACGGCCGGGTTGATGTGGCAGCCGCTGACAGGGCCAATGCCGTAAGCCATCGCGACGATGGAGAGACCAAACGCCCAGGCGATGCCTTCCTGTCCAACAATCCCGAAACCGGCGAGCACTGCCGCGCCACAGCCGAAGAGCACGAGCGTGAACGTACCGATGAATTCCGCCGCCAGCTTTTTGGTCATTGTTCCTCCGCCTGACGCGGGCTTAAGGCGAGTCCCAGCCGTACGGTATTGGCAATCGGCGGCCTCGCATGTGAGCTGCGCTCACATCCGGCGTGACAGATGATGGTTCGGAAGCGAGCCGAACCGCCCCACCTCTCCTTTATCGAAGAAGGAGCGAACAATGCCGGTGCATGTGCTTGAACCGCAGGCGCGCGACGCGACTGTTGAGGCGTCGGTTTTGTTTCTGGAACCATCGGGGCGGAAGCCGCGCTTGAGCTTCGGCTACGACACCAGCGTGTCCGACATCTCCGAAATCTACACGCCACGCCGGGTGTTGATACGAGACGCGCGCCGGATCAACGCGGCGCTCGATGTGCACGGTTTCGAGCGCGCGCAGCATACTTCGGCGATCGGCTTCGATCAGGAAAGCGATATCGCAACGATTGGGCGCGCGGAGGCCGCTGAATTGGTGCGAGCGAGCACGGGCGCGACGCGCGTCGTCGTGTTCGATCACACCTTGCGCAAGCGCGCACCGACTGCCGCGCGCCAGCCTTCAACCCGCGTCCACGTGGACTATACGGCGGACTCGGCTCCGCACCGGGTGCGCGATTTGTTGGGCGACGAGGCGAAGGCGTTGCTTGGCCGGCGCGTTGCGTTCGTGAATGTCTGGCGTCCGATCAGGCGCCCGGCCTCGGATTGGCCGCTGGCGCTCTGCGACGCGCGCACAATTGTGGCGAACGAACTGGTCGCCACCGACATCATCTACCCCGATCGGCAGGGCGAAATTTACGGACTGACGCACAACCCGGCCCAGCGTTGGCGCTACTATCCCGACCTCGCGCTCGATGAAGCGCTGCTGATTAAGTGCTACGACAGCCGCACCGATGTAGCGCGTTTCACGCCCCATACCGCATTCGAGAACCCACTGACCCCGCCGGACGCGCCGCCTCGCGAAAGCATCGAGTTCCGCACCATCGCGTTCTTCGACTAGTCGCGCCCCTCGCCCGCCCCTATATTCCGACTCGTCCGGGCAACCGGACTATGGCGATAAACGCGCAGAGATAGGCGGATCGGACCCGGGTGCGATGCCCGGCGGCTCCACCAGCCTTCGCTCGCTTCGCGAGCTACGGCTAGGCAAGCCAGATGCGAACTTCGAAAGAAGCGAGCGAAGGCTGTCTCGCCGAAGCCCGGAGGGCGTAGGCGGACTACTCATTGGAATGTCCACTGAGGGGCCGAAATAGGATCGACGGACGTTGAAGGCTGATGCTTTTGCTCGGGTGGTCCCGATACAGGCCAAACAGCATAGTTGCCAATGACAACAACGCTGAGGAATTCGCCCTCGCTGCGTAAGCAGTGCGGAGTTTTCCGAACCTAAGCCCTTACGAGTAGCATCGTAAGGCGGGGCCCCCCGGCGCCCGGCAACAGAAGCCGGGGATTTATCTCCCCGAGCAATCCACAAGCGTGCTGAGTCGCCAGCGACAGTGTCGCCATTTGCGCGCGGCAAGCGTGTTGCGCGTCGAATTTCCGTTATCGTGCAAACGGTTGGAGAGTTATTCACAGATACGCTCGCGTTGCGCGCGAACGCAGATGTCATGCGGCGTCATTTTTGCAGCGCGGTTGCGAACTGTTGTTCGTCGCAAACGTTTCGCCAGCCGACGTTGGAAACGTTGGTGTTTTCGCGCCCTGTGGATGAGCAATTGACTGCCCGAAATGAGCCGGTAAGGGTTTCGCCGGGAGCTAACGGAGGGGCGGCGTGGCCGACGACATGATCGGGTACGAACATTTGATGCAGGACGCGCTGCGTAGCGTTGTCCGTGCCGCGCTTCAGGAAGCGGCCAGCCCTCGCGGGCTGCCGGGTAAGCATCACTTCTATATCACGTTCCGCACGCATGCGCCGGGCGTGATCATCCCTGAGCATCTGCGCGCGCGTTATCCCGACGAGATGACGATCGTGCTGGAGCATCAGTTCTGGGATCTTGAAGTTTATGCGGATCGCTTCCGCGTCATCCTGAAATTCTCGGGCCAACCGCAACCGATCACCATTCCGCTCGCCGCGATCACACGCTTCTTCGATCCGAGCGTGAAGTTCGGCCTGCAGTTCGAACAGCACAATAATGACGAAGCGCGCATGGCGTCCGGCGACGATGCTGGCCACCCGGCGCCGCGCGATGCGCAGTCGGCGCCTGACGCAGCGCCTGCACCTGCTGACGGTTCGTCAGTCGTGAGCCTCGACGCTTTCCGCAAGAAGTGACGTTCATCTCCTAGTCAGTGAATTCGCGGCGGCGCTTCGAAGGCGCCGCCTTCTTCACGTCTAGCCGGCGTACACTGTGCCTGCTTCTACGAAGCAAAGCGGATTGCCCCACGGATCGTTCGCGTAGAACGAGCGCTCGCCCCACGGCTTCACGCTGATATCGCCGCCGCGCAGATCGTGGACGCTTTCATCCGACAATGCGTTGAATGCGGCGGCGCGCGCGTGCACGGCGTCGAGATCGGTGGTGGCGAAATAGAGCGCTTTGGCGGCAGTGTGCGGATTGGCCGAGGCGACGACCTGAAACGCGACCGGCCCGGCATTAATGTAGAAACGCTGCCCCGCCTGCCCTCGCCTCTGCGTGTTCAGCAACGTTTCGTAGAAGTTCTGCGCAGCGCTGAGATCGCCGACTTCAATATTCATGCGGAAGAATTGCGGTACGTCGGTCATCCCAATCACCCCGTGCTCTTGAAAAACCACGCGAGCCAGTCTCGCGCGAGTTCGAGTCTCTTTTTGTCGATCCGGTAGAGGCGTTCGCGGCCGCGGCGTTCGTGGTGCAAAAGGCCCGCTGCCTCCAACACTTGTAGATGACGCGTGGTGGTCGGCCACGCGTGCTTGAACAGAGCGGCGATGTCGCCAGCGCTCATCTCACCGCCTTCGAAGTTCAGCGTCATCAAAATAAGCCGCCGGGCGGGGTGCGATAGCGCGTCAAAGACGACCTCGTACGCATCGGCCAGCGCCTTCGGCGGCTGTTTAGCCAGGTCGGAGCTCCTTCCGTCCGCCCTTTTATTTAGCCTTTACGCTAAATGTTGGCAAGCGGCTCTCTACGTCGCTTCTCCTTCGCCAGGAAAAGGGAGATTTAGCGTTTCGCGTTCAAGAATTTCAGCGCGTGGCTGGTGCGGCTGAAGACGGTGACAATCGAACCGAGCAAGACGAACCAGAGGGCGAAGGCGATGAAGACGCCTTTGCCGCTATCGTTCACGGCGCCCCAATCGAGGATCGCGGCGGCGCCCCGGCCGATCCACGGATCGAAAATCGAGATGAGTGCAAACACGGTCATCCAAAACATGCGGTGCGGCTTCGCCATCGGGCCGGAGAAGTCAGCGGGCGCACCGGCGCTCTTGGCGACTTCGCGGACGTACGCCGTCATCACCGCAGCGACAGCGGCGGCCCAGCCGAGCGTCGCGTCGAACATGCCGGTCGCAGCGACGCCGTAGCCGGCGCCAACAAGAATGAAGATGTCGGCGAAGCGATCAGGGAGCTCATTCCAGACGGGGCCATCCGGCCCGCCCTTCCCAGCTTCGACCGCGACCATGCCGTCGAGCATGTTGGCGAGCAGGCGCAATTGGCAAAAGAGCGCCGCGCCGATGAACAGCATGACGCGGTCGCCGGCGCTTTCGGTAATAGCGCTGGCATAGAAGCAGACGCCGGCGAGGGCAGCGAACACGATGCTGGTGAACGAGATGAAGTTCGGCGTGACGCCTGACTTCGCCAACACCCGCGTCAGATACTTGGCATAGCCGCGGTTGCGTTGGCCGATGGGGCGGCGATTTTCTTCAACGACCATGAGCGGCTCTCCAGAGTCGCAAATTGTAGAGGATCGCGTAGGTCGTCGACACTGTGAACGGAACAGCGATGGTGGCCAGCACTTCCGGCGTGCCCGCGAGCGTGTGCGCGGTGGTGAGGATGGCGGCGATGGCGGTTGCGGTGATCACCGGCGGCACGAACAAAGCGGCGATGTCGCGCCCGCCCTCGGCGCTGCGCTCACGAAAGAACATCGCGCTCATGCGCTCAAGACCCTTCTTCAAGAATAGCGTCAGCACGCCGGAGATTGTGCCTTGCACGAACCCCGCCAGCAGCGCTTGCGGCAGCGGATGGGCTCGATTGGCGAAGACCGCCCAGGCGCCCATGGCAATGAAGCCGAAGGCGACGTGCACGAACGTGTTCGCCGCCATCTGCTCTCGAAACGATTTCGTCTCGCTCATTGACGCGCCTCCAAATTGCGGCGCAATGACCGGCGCATGAACGGCTTCACTTTCTCTGGCGACAATTGGCCGATGAACATCCCTGAGTCATTAATGTTCGGATTTCTCGCCGTGTTGGCGCTGCTGATCCTCGGCACGCTTGCGGCTTTGGTGTTGCCGGCGATGCAGCCTGGCAAGTGGAGTGATCTCGGGCCGCGCATGCGCTCCTGGTGGGTGATGGCGGTGCTGGTCGGTGGCGCGCTGCTGCTTGGTTGGCAGGTCACGGCGATTTTGTTCGCGTTCATCTCGTTCCTAGCTCTTAAGGAATATCTGACGCTAGCGCCGACGCGAAAGGAAGACCGGCCGATTGTCTTGTTGGCGTATCTTTCCGTGTTTCTCAATTACGGATTGATCTTCACCGAGGGTTTGTTCGACGACAGCTACCAGATCTATCTGGTTTTCACGCCAGTGTACGTCTTCCTTATCGCGGCGGCGGCGATGGCGTGGATTGGGCGCACCGACGGCTATCTGGCGACGGTTGGCATCGTGCATTGGGGCACAGTCGTTTGCGTCTATAATATCGGTTATATCGCTTACCTCATGCGCGTGCCCGACATTGAGGCGCCGGCTGGCGGCGCGGGGCTTGTCTTCTTTCTCATCTTCATCACGCAATTGAATGACGTGGCGCAATATTGCTGGGGCAAAGCCTTCGGCAAAACCAAGATCACGCCGAAGGTATCGCCCAACAAAACCTGGGAAGGCGCGATCGGCGGCTGGATCACGGCGGCAGCGGTGTTTTACTTCCTGGCCCCCTACTTTACGCCGCTTTCGCCAGTGCATGCGGCGATCATGGGCGTGGTCGTGCCTATGGCGGGGTTCTTCGGCGACATCACCATGAGCGCGGTAAAGCGCGACATCGGCGTCAAGGACACTTCGCACCTCATTCCGGGCCACGGCGGCGTTCTTGACCGGCTCGACAGCCTCACCTTCGCGGCGCCGATCTATTTTCACTTGCTGGCGTTCTTCGCGATTGAGCGTTTCTGATGCTGCAAACGATACGGCGATACGGGCTCATGCTGGTGGTGAAGCCCGTCGCGCGACTTCTGTTCGGGCTCGATGTGATCGGCAAGGAAAAGCTGCCAACGAAAGGTCCCGCTATCGTTGCGGCCAACCACAACAGCCACGTTGATACGGTGGTTCTCTTGTGCCTGTTTCCGGCGCATCTCCTGGAGAAAGTGAGACCCGTGGCGGCGGCCGATCACTTCGACAAAGGCGGCTTCGGCTCCTGGTTCTCGCGCAACATCATCGGCATCATTCCGATCAAACGCGGCGGGGCTTCGCGGAGCGAGGACGTTTTGCTCGGCGCGAAGGAAGCGCTGGCGCGCGGCGAGATATTGGTGGTGTTTCCCGAAGGCTCACGCGGTGAGCCGGAAGAAATGACGCGATTTAAGACCGGTGTCGCGCGGTTGGCGGAGTTCTGCCCGGAAGCGGCGGTGACGCCGGTCTATCTGCAAGGCGCCGGACGTTCGCTGCCGAAGGACGCAAAGTTGCTGGTGCCGTTCAACACGACGGCAGTGGTGGGCGATCCATTGACATGGACCGGTTCGCATCATGGGTTTGTCGATGAATTGCGCGCGCGGATCGAAACGCTGAAAGCACAGGCGCCGCCGCTGAAGTGGAGTTAGCGCGCGCTATTGCTTCCAAGGGTCAGCGCTTGCCCAATCACACAAATGTCCCGGCGGCGACTGTTGAGCGAAGGCGGTGAGCGCGGCGGCGTCACCGTTTTGGAGCCAGGCGAAGAACGTTTCTTGGCCGACGATCCAATCGCGCTTTGGCGCTGGTGCGTCATCGTTCCAGACGATGGGCGCCAAGTTTTGATCGAGCGCGATAGTGCTGAGCGTCGTGTTCATGATCTCGGAGGGGTGGCGGTAGGCATCCGGCGCGACAGCTTCGCCGCGGAGCGCGAGGCGTTGCGCGCGGGTGGTTTCGGAGACGCCGACGTAGAAAGGAAGGAAATCTAAGCCAACGGTGCGGCAGAGTTCGTTCGGGAAGCGCGTGTCGTCGTTGAAGATGTGCGCGGCGGGCGCGGCTTGGGCGTAGCGCACGAAGCTATCGACCCAGATGTCGGCGTAGCCGTGGCGGCGATCCCAGAGTGTGGCCAATTTCGCTTGTAGCGCGGGATCGACATCGGCGCGGCCTTCCCTGCCCCAATCGGTGCCGATGGTTTTGAGCAGCGCGCGATCAGATTGGATTTTCTTATCGACGGGGCGGCCGAGCACGGCCTCGGTGAGGCGGTACACGTCCTGGGCGAAGGGCAGCACCATGCCGCCGGTCAGGGACGCGGCTTGGCGCGCGACGTGGCTTTTGCCGGAGCCCAGCATGCCGAGGAAGACGAGTCGGAATGGCATCTAAAACATCCTATACGCCATCGTCTCGCGGCGCGACTTTGTCCGTGGCCTTGGCCAACGCCCAAGGGCCGGATTGGCGTCGCGCTTCGCTCAGACCCTTACGCGCCAATGTGCATGAGTTCGCGAAAGCCCTGTAAGTTCGTGACCGCGTCTATTTCAGCTTGATCGAACAGGCAGTCAGCTGACGCCAAGCTTGCGACCAAGCAAACTTCTGTGCCCTGTCCATCATGCGAATGACGCGCGTCAAGCCAATCCTCAAGGAGACGCCAGCCGGCGACGTTTGGGCAAACCCAGACGTGGCGTCGGATCAAGACAAAGTTTGCCTCCTCGTGGAGCTGGCGAAAATCGCCTCGCAGCGCCGCCAGATGTTGGGGTTTTATACTGGAGACATCTGCGTCGACGTCGACGATGCTGATCAGATCAGTCTTCACCCACTGAGGGTGAGCGCGATGAAAACGAGCGAGTTCAACAAACTCATCTGGCGTAACGAAACCGAAGATGTTGTGAACACGAAGTCCCAAATCCTCGTTGATATGCGCATGGATTGGCATCTGGATTTCCATCTGAAACCGCCAGCAAATGATTGCCGGTCCCGGCCACCTTCTCAAGGTGAGAAAATACGATCTTCGCGCTTCACCGCCTTCACCGTGATCCGGTCACGATCGCCGGGGCGGCGTTCGCACAGGAGTCGCGCAATTTGGCTGTCGTCGAAGAAGATGTGGCCCTTCAGGGCGTCGAGTAGAGCTTTGGCGAGATTGTCGAGATCTAGGGGCGGGACTTCGCCGGCGTATTCCATGACGAGTTCAACCTCGAACTCGCCCCAGCGCGGGCGGATGGCGAATTCCTTGCGGAAGAACTCGTAGACCAAGGGCTTGTAGTAGCGCGCTTGGGTGGTGATGCCGTCCATGGCGATTTCGGCGCCGCCGGCGATCTCGCGGGCGCGGACTTTACCCCGGCCGGTCCAATCCGACGCCATCTCACGCACCTTCCGGCTTGATCGCCACAATCGGCGCCCATATCCCCTGCGGGAAGAGATTCCTCAAGCGAGCATCCCATGAAAACCCGCACCGAGACCGATACATTTGGCCCGATCCAGGTCGAGGCCGACAAATACTGGGGCGCGCAGGCGCAACGCTCGCTGCAGAACTTCAAGATTGGCGAAGAGAAGATGCCAGCGCCGATCGTGCGGGCGCTGGGGATCGTGAAGCGCGCGGCGGCCGAGACGAACATGGAGTTGGGCATACTGAAGCCGGAGGTTGGTGAGACGGTGGTGAAGGCCGCGCAGGAAGTCATTGAGGGCAAACTCAACGCGCACTTCCCGCTGGCGGTGTGGCAGACCGGCTCGGGCACGCAATCGAACATGAACGCCAACGAAGTTATCTCGAACCGCGCGATCGAGATGTTGGGCGGCGAGATGGGTTCGAAGAAGCCGGTGCACCCGAATGACCACGTCAACATGAGCCAATCGTCGAACGATACGTTCCCGACAGCTATGCACATTGCGTGCGCGGAGGAGATCGAGCACCGGCTGATCCCTGCTCTCTCTCAGCTGCGCAATGCGCTGAACGATAAGGCGCAAGCGTGGAAGGACATCATCAAGATCGGCCGCACCCACACGCAGGACGCGACGCCGATAACGTTGGGCCAAGAATTTTCCGGCTACGCGACGCAGATCGAGAACGGCATTGCGCGCATTCAGCAAACGATGCCGATGCTGATGCAACTGGCGCAGGGTGGCACGGCTGTGGGCACGGGGCTGAACGCGCCGATCGGGTTTGCTGAGAAGGTTGCCGAGAAGATCGCGGCAATCACGCAGATGAAGTTCACGAGCGCGCCGAACAAGTTCGAAGCGCTGGCGGCGCACGACGCGATGGTGTTTTCGCACGGCGCCATCAACACGGTCGCGGCCTCGCTGTTCAAGATCGCGAATGATATCCGTTTTCTGGGCTCAGGACCCCGCTCCGGTCTGGGCGAGCTGATGTTGCCGGAAAACGAGCCGGGCTCTTCGATCATGCCGGGTAAAGTGAACCCGACACAGTGCGAGGCGCTGACGCAGGTGTGCACCCAAGTGTTCGGCAATCACGCCGCGATCACGTTCGCAGGCGCGAGCGGCCATTTCGAGTTGAACGTGTTCAACCCGGTGATGGCCTACAATTTCCTGCAGAGCGTGCGGCTGATGGCGGACGCGGCGGTGAGCTTCACCGACAATTGCGTCGTTGGCATCGAACCGCGTCTCGACAACATCAAGACTGGCCTCGGCAATTCGCTGATGCTGGTGACGGCGCTGGCCCCGAAATATGGTTACGACCGCGCCGCCAAAATCGCGAAGACGGCGCACAAGAACGACACGACCCTGCGTGACGAGGCGATCAAGGATGGCATTCCCGCCGAAGACTTCGATGCAATCGTGCGCCCCGAGAAAATGATCGGGCCGGGCTGACACTTTCACGCCGTCGTGAAATGAAGGCGGCATTACGCTCCGCTGACACGATCCTTACATCCAGTTGAGCGTGCGATCACAGGAACAAAACACCTGAAGTTCCCGTTCCGCAGCGCCGGATGCGACCGCCTGTCACCTGAGATCGGCGCGTGAAAGCGATTGCTAAACACCGGTAGCGGCCTACATCAGGGTTCTGATGGCCGACATCGTCAACCTGAAACGCGCGCGCAAGCAGAAAGCGCGCACGCAGGCGGAAACCGAAGCTGCCGCCAATCGCTTGACACATGGACGAAGCAAGGCCGAACGGAATTTGTCGAGGGCCGAAAAGGAGACCGCCGATCGCAAGCTCGACGGACATAAACGTGGCGATGACAATGACTGACACCGAAACTAAAGGCGCCTTGCAGAAGCGGTCGATGCGCATCGCCGGGCACCGCACTTCTCTTGCGCTAGAGCAAGAATTTTGGACAGCGCTTGAGAGGATCGCGCGCGATCGCTCAATGACGCTGCCTGTGCTGATTGCGTCGATCGACGAACGGCGCGGCAAGAACACGCCAGAGGCGTCACTCGCCTCCGCAGTGCGCGTGTTCGTACTGGAGAATCGGCTGAACTAGCAGCTACTGACGCGCCCGCCCGTAGAGCGCGACGGCATAGTAGCAAGGCGCAACCGTGCAGGCGTACATGTGCACTTGCACATTGAACGTGCCGGTTGACGTCGGGATCACGCCAACATTCGGCTGACTCGTCGTTGAGGTGTCCTCGACGATGAGACCGCCATTTCCGTCAAACAGACGAATATCGAGATCCGAACAATCGCGGTCGCAGACGCCGATGATCTGATACTCATAGCCGACGCTCATCTGCGCCGGCACGTCCCAGGTTTGCCCAGGTTGCAAACCGCCGCTGAAAGGCTGACCGACCATCTGGTAGCCTTGCGCCGCGAGTGTGCTCTGCGCCTGCTGAAGCTGAGCTACGATGATCTGTTGCGGGTTCTCGTCGCCGCCAGTTGGCTGCTGCGGCTGTTGTACTGTCGGCGTCTGAATTGGCGGCACGCTGTAGGCTGCCTGTTGTTGGCCCTGCATCGTCGCGCCGATCACGGCAAGCACGACGACAACACCGCCAACGCCTCCAGCGATCCACGCCCAAATAGGAACGCCCTGCTTCGGCGCAGCTGCCGCTTGCGGCGGCGGGCTCCAGGCTTGCTGGGGCGGTTGTTGTGGTTGCGGCGCTGGCGGCGGCTGCACGGTGCGCGGCAAAGCCGTTGGCTGCGGCGCTGGCCGCTCGGCGCGGGCGGCGTTTTGCACGGCGTCGACGAAGCGGCGCCAATTCGGATGATCCGCTTCACCGTTCCAATTGGCGAGATTAGCCGCTTGCACTTCGCCGAAGCCGAACGGCGGTTGCGCGCCATCGATCTGCACCGGAATCAGCACACCCTTGTCGCGGCCCATGCGCGCTTCTTCGCGCACCCATTGCGACTTTGTGGAGTGCTCGCTCCACAACACGATCAGCGCTTTGGACTGCGTGAGTTTCTGTTCGATGTAGTCGGCCCAGGTCGTGCCGGGGGGAATCTCGTTATCCCAGAACACATCAAAGCCTGCCGCGGTTAGGCCTTTGGCCACCTGCTCCGCGCGCACGGTGTCCTCGCGCGCATAAGACAGAAAAACGTCGGCCATGTGCCCTCCTCGCAGGCGCGCTTTCTAGCAGGCGCCCGCCAGACGTTACAAATCCCGCGATCAGACCCCTTTGGGATTAGGCCCGTGCTGGTTCGGCCCTGGCTGGCTGGGGATAAAGATGAACACGATCGCCGCAATCCAGCCGACGTAGGGGACGCAGATAAGCGCGGCGAGCCAGCCGCTTTGCCCAAAATCGTGCGCACGGCGAGCAGCAACAGAGACTGTGGGGGCGATGAGCGCAAGAGCCGCGATCAGCGTGACGATCTGTGAATTGGGCATGCCAGCGTAGTTCGCGCCACCCATCGTGATGTCGATGATCGAGGCGACTACGCCAATCACGAACGCGAAGACGAAGAACCAGCCATACTCGGCGCGACGCGCGCGGCCTTTGCCGTCCACGTACATGCGCAAGCATTTTTGAATGTAGCCAATCGGAGAGAGCGCCTCGGCGGCGCCAGGTTGTGCGCCTTGGCCGCCAGTATTCCAGCTTTGCTGTGCAGGCGGCGGCGTTTGCCAGCCACCGCTGCTTTGCTTGGCTTGCGGCGTTTGCCAACCGCCCGTCGACGGTTGCGGCATTGCGCGTGGCGGCGCCGCTGCAGCTTCGGGTGTAGCGCCGGCGGGGCGCGCTTTCGCAAACACTGCGTTGGCAAAGCGCCCCCACTCCGGATGATTGTAGTCGCCAGCCCAGTGCGAAAGGTCGGCCGCTTGCACATCGCCAAATCCGAACGGCGGCTCTGCGACATCGAGCTTCGCAGGGATGAGCTTACTGCGCCCCATGCGCGCCTCTTCCCGCACCCATTGCGACTTCGTCGAATGCTGACTCCAGAGCACAACGGCGACATTGCATTGGTTGAGCTTGTCTTCGATGTAGTCGGCCCAGGTTTGACCCGGCGGGATTTCATTGTCCCAGAAGACGCTAAGGCCCATGGCCTCAAGCCCGCGCGCGATGCGCTCCGCTTGAGCGCCGTCTTCGCGAGCGTACGAGATGAACACGTCTGTCATGGATTCCCCGCATTGAGTCTTGCGAGGCTAGCAACCGTAACGGCGGCGCGCGACGGCTAACACGCAAGCGAGCTTAATTGGCGAGCGTGGGGATAATTGTTGGCTGAAAATTCGGAAGCGAAACATCCCGGGCGTTGGAAGCGCGGCGATCGGGCTCCAGCGCCGAGAAGGCCATGGCAGTCAGCGCCAGCACCAGCACCAGCGCCACTGCGCCTGCAAAGGCGCCAAAGCGGTATTCACTGTCGTTGAACAACTTGACGTCCTTTCCGCTGTGACAACAGGAAGAACGAAGCGAAGTTCCCGCTACTCGACGGGAAGTGCGCTGCAATACTCCAATGCGGTTCCCGATTGCCACGGACCACCACTGATCATCATGGCGCGGGCGGATTCAGCGAATGAAAGCTGGAGGTTGTGCTGTGAAGTCTCGCCCTCCGCGGAGCACTGAGCCCGGATGTCGTAGCCTCGATCCGTCATCGCTACGTTGTGAAACTCACAGCTGACTTCTCCCAATGTGGTGACCCCAGTTGGCGCAAAGCTCCAAGCCGGCGCCGTGCAACCCTCTGCCGTGGTGGCCCAAAGGCCGACATAGCGCGGCTTGGTTTCACTGGGCGCCGGCAGATTTTGGGGCAGAGCCTGAACCTCCCCGACTTGCGTCGCGGCCTCTGGGTCGGGCTGCGGCTCCGCGGGGTCGGCGCAGGCGATCATCGCGCAGGAAATGGCTGCTGCGGCAATGCGGCTGACCAGGTTTGAGAGCTTCATCGTTGGCACAACAGCGCACGCAGTTCAGGGTTCCGCTGGGCCTCGAAAGCTATGCTTTCCGGCACTATGTTCCCCCTTCGTGCTAAGCTAGCGCGGTGACGGACGAATCGATGAGCGACGAAGGCGAAATGCTGCCGATCTCGGTGCGCGCGACTGCGGTCGCGCCGTACGTGACGTCGCTCAACCCGGAACAGCGCGCGGCGGTTGAAGCGCTTGATGGCCCGGTGCTGGTGCTCGCTGGCGCAGGCACCGGCAAGACGCGCGTGCTGACAACGCGTGTAGCGCATTTGCTTTCGAGCGGGCGCGCGAAGCCATGGGGCGTGCTCGCTGTCACGTTCACCAACAAGGCGGCGCGCGAAATGCGCGAGCGCGTCGAGAAATTGCTCGGTCCGGGCGGCGGCGGGTTGCCCTGGCTCGGCACGTTCCACTCGATCAGCGCACGCATGCTGCGCACGCATGCGGAGCTCGTGGGCCTGAAGAGCAATTTCACCATCCTCGATCCGGACGACCAGGTCCGGCTGATGAAGCAGATCATCGAGGCTGAGGGCATCGATGAAAAACGTTGGCCGGGCCGCCAACTCGCCGGCGTTATCGACGGTTGGAAGAACCGCGCGCTGACGCCCGAGAAGGCGCCAAAGAACGAGGGCTTCTCGTTCGCCGACGGCGCCGGCATCAAGCTCTATGCATTCTACCAGGCGCGGCTGAAGATTTTGAATGCGTGCGATTTCGGCGATCTGCTGATGCACATGATCGAAATATTCCAAAACCATCCGGACGTGCTGGCGAGCTATCACAAGAAACTCAGTCACCTGATGGTGGACGAGTATCAGGACACAAACGTCGCGCAATATTTGTGGCTGCGCTTGCTGGCGAAAGCGCGCAAGAACCTATGCGTTGTCGGCGACGACGATCAGTCAATCTATGGCTGGCGCGGCGCCGAGGTCGATAACATCCTGCGCTTCGAGCACGATTTTCCGGGCGCGGTCGTGGTGCGGCTTGAGCGGAACTATCGCTCCACCGGTCACATCCTCGCGGCGGCTGCGCATCTCATCGCCAATAATCGTGCGCGTCTCGGCAAAACGCTGTTCACCGACGACGACCTCGGCCATCGCGTCAAGGTGCGCGGCATTTGGGACGGCGAAGGCGAAGCACGCTTGGTCGCCGACGACATCGAGCAATGGCGGCAAAGCAATCGCTCTTACGCGGACTGCGCGGTGCTGGTTCGGGCGGCCTGGCAAATGCGCGCGTTCGAAGAACGCTTTTTGATGCTGCGCATTCCTTACAAGGTCATCGGCGGCCCACGATTTTTCGAGCGCGCCGAAGTGCGCGACGTTCACGCCTATCTGCGGCTCATTCGCTCCGAGGACGATGATCTTGCCTTCGAGCGCATCGTCAATCAGCCCAAACGCGGCGTTGGCGAAAGCACGGTGCAAAAGCTGCACGCGCACGCCGGCAAACCGCCAGTGCGGTTCGTCACCGATAACGGGCCCCTCTTCGACGAGAATACCGGCGAGGTCGTCACTGAGGAGCCAGAAGCGCCGGGCGGCGCGACCCGCTTCCGCACGCTGATCAGCGCGGCGCGCGAGCTAATCTTGACAGACGATTTGCCGCTGAAAGCGCGCACCGCGCTGCGCTCATTTCTCACTGATCTTGATCGCTGGCGCGAACAATCACGTCAGCTCAGCCATGTCGAACTCGCCGAAATCATTTTGGACGAGAGCGGCTACACTGACATGCTGCGCAACGATAAGTCGCCGCAAGCACAGACGCGGCTCGAAAACTTGAAGGAACTGGTCCAATCGATGGGCCAGTACGACACCCTGGAAGCCTATCTCGAACACGTAGCGCTCGTGCTTGATATCGAATCCGAGAGCGACGGCGAGAACGTGCAGCTTTCGACATTGCACGCGGCCAAAGGCTTGGAATTTCCGCTCGTCTTCCTGCCCGGCTGGGAAGAAGAGGTTTTTCCTTCCAAGCGCTCGATCGACGAAAATGGCGAGAAGGGTTTGGAGGAAGAGCGCCGGCTCGCTTATGTCGGGATCACGCGGGCGCGTGAAAGCGCACGCATTTCGTTTGCGGCGAACCGCCAGATTTATGGGCGCTGGCAAGTTGTCCTGCCCTCGCGCTTTATCGATGAACTGCCTGCCGCCAACGTCGATGCGGTGAGCGAGACTGGCTACGGCGCGCAACCGCCCGGCGTGCGCGACATGGCGGTGGAACCTTTCACTTCAGCCTATCAGTCGCCCGGCTGGCGGCGCGCCCAGGAGCGCGGCGCGTTCCAAGGCAAACCGCCGATGATCGATGGCGAAGCGCGCTTGGTTGCGCGTTCAGGCGGCGATGACTCGAGCTTCAAACGCGGCGACCGCATCTTCCACCAGAAGTTCGGCTACGGCCGCGTCAGCACCGTCGAAGGCAACAAGCTCACGGTGCAGTTCGAAAAAGCTGGCGAGAAACGCGTGATCGACAGCTTCGTGATCCCGGCGAGCGCGGCTTAGTGACATCGTCGCGCTGAGCGGCTAACGGACCGCCCCATGCTCCTGCTCACTGCTCTCGGTACGCAAACACAAATCCGCGCGGCGGCGGATGAGTTGGATCGTCATGATCCCTCGCCCGCCGATGCTGTGAGCTGGTTTGAGGAAAAGCCGGGCAAGTATCGAATCGAGGTTTATGTTCCGACCCAGCAGGATGCGCACAGCGTCGAAGCCATTGTCGGCGCGGCAGCGCCTGAGCTTCACATGAAGATCAAAAAGGTGAAGGCCGCCGATTGGGTGGCGATGTCGCTGGAAGGGCTGCCGGCGGTGCGGGCGGGGCGTTTCGTTGTCGCGGGCGCGCATGCGCTGATGGACGAAAGTAACGGCCGCACGAAAATCTGGATCGAGGCGAGCGAAGCGTTCGGCACTGGCCATCACGGCACCACCTGGGGCTGCCTGATGGCGCTTGAGGGCGTGCTGCGCGACCGGCGCGTGGGGCGCGTGCTCGATGTAGGCGCGGGTTCGGGCGTGCTTGCGATCGCCGCCGCCAAGCACGGCGCGGACGTACTGGCGATCGAGATCGATCATCGCGCAGCAGCTATCGCCGAAATCAACGCCAAGCAAAACAAAGTCGCCCCGCGCGTGCAAGTCATCGCCGGTGACGGCGCGCGCTACATTGCCGGCAAAAAGTTTGACCTCGTGTTCGCCAACATTTTGATGCGGCCGCTCATCCGGCTTGCACCAAAACTTGTACGCGTGATTGAGCCCGGCGGCGCGCTGATCCTGTCAGGCCTGCTGCGCACACAAGCGCCGCTCGTGCGCGAGGCGTACGCCAATCGCGGGCTCATTCTGGAAAGACAGATTCCGAAAGACGCTTGGATGACACTGGTTTGGCGCAAGCCTTAGCGCGTGTAGACGTTGACCGCATAACGGCAGCGTGGCGCGTCGCACTCGATCATGCCGACTTCGATCGTATGCTGACCGAACATCTCGGCGCGCAGATCCACGATCGGATGATCGTTACCGCGGGTATCGAGCGCGATGATCTCGCCGCGCGGGTTGAGCACGCGTAAATCGAGGTCGCCGCAAGAGCGGTCGCATACGCCGACGATGCGGATTTCCTGCCCTGCCCGAAGCGTCAAGGGCAGCTGCGCGGCGCGCTCGCTGGCCAACTGACCCGCGAGCGGGCCCACGGCATGGGCAAAGCCACGCTCGGCGTTGTCCGGCTCTTGGCTATCGAGCTGCCGGGTGAGGTAGTCTCGCAAGTCGGGCTGTGCCGCCGCGGGGGTACCCGCGATCAGCGTGAGGGCGATCAGTGCCGCCGCCGCTTTTTGAACCCACGAACCCATGTTTCTCCGCGCCTGGGGCGGTTTTCCGACGGCCGCCCCTTAAACCTCTTAGCGCAAAGGCTTAGACTGCAAGCTCTGAACCTGCCCTGAACCGGGCCTCAAAGGACGCTAAGCACGTGTTCCAGACCTATGACGATCCGGGTGGCCCTGCCCTTGGCCGTAAGCACTTGCCCCGCTTGAGAAAAGCTCTGAAGGCGGCTGGCTTGGACGGCTTCATCATCCCGCACGAGGATGAATGGCAGAACGAATATGTGCCGCCGGCCTATGATCGTTTGGCCTGGACCACCGGTTTTACAGGCTCCGCCGGCGCCGCCGTTGTGATGACTGAGGAAGCCGCCGTTTTCGTGGACGGGCGGTACACGCTTCAGGTCCGGGCGCAGGTCGATGGCGACCTTTTTGCCTATCGTGACCTCGTCGATGGCGGCGTGCCCGCCTTCATCCGCGAACGCATGCAGCGCGGCCAGCGCGTGGGCTATGACCCAAAATTGCACAGCCCCGACAGCCTCGATCGCCTCCGCGGCGCCGCCGATGCAGCTGGCGTGACGCTTGTGCCGCTCGATCGCAATCCGGTTGATGACATCTGGGACGACCGCCCGCCAATCCCGATGGCTAAGGTCGTGCCGCAGCAAGAGGCATACACCGGCGAGAGCGCCTCATCGAAGCGCCATCGCTTGGGCGAAGGGCTCGGCGGCGAAGGCGCCGACGCGGTGGTGATCACCTCGCCCGCATCGATCGCCTGGTTGTTCAACGTGCGCGGCGGCGATGTCGCGCGCACGCCGCTGCCGCTTGGCGAAGCGCTGCTGCGTGCAGACGGCACCGCTGATTTGTTTTTGGCGGACGAAAAGGTTTCACCTGAGCTGCGCCAATGGCTCGGCAACGAAGTTGCGATCAAGCCTAGCGAGGAATTGCAACCGGCCATGCGCGCTCTTAGCGGCAAGAAGGTAAAGCTCGACCCTTCCACCGCGAGCGCCTGGTATTTCGAAGAGCTGAAGAAAGCCGGCGCAGAGATCGTGCGCGGACAAGACCCTGTCGTGTTGCCGCGCGCATGCAAGAACGGGGCGGAGGTTGCCGGCTCTCAGAAAGCGCACGAGCGCGACGGCGCGGCAATTTCGCGCTTCCTGCACTGGCTGGCGACCGATGCTCAAACCGGCAAGGTTCAAGAAATAGAGGCCTGCCAAAAGCTCGAAAGCTTCCGCGCTGAGACCGGCGCGTTGAAGGATCTGTCGTTCGACTCCATCTCAGGCGCAGGCCCCAACGGCGCTATTGTCCACTATCGCGTCACCAAGAAGACCAATCGCAAGCTCGCACGCGGCTCGCTCTTCCTGATCGATAGCGGCGGACAGTACCTCGACGGCACCACCGACATCACCCGCACCGTCGCGATCGGCCGCGCCTCAAAGGAAATGAAGGACCGCTTCACCCGCGTCCTCAAAGGCCACATCGCGCTCTCGCGTGTGCGCTATCCGAAAGGCACGACCGGCCACCAGCTCGATGCGCTCGCGCGCATGAGCCTTTGGGAGGCCGGCCTCGACTATGATCATGGCACTGGCCACGGGGTCGGCGTTTATCTCGGCGTCCACGAAGGACCGCACCGCATCGCCAAGTTGGTAAACACTCAACCGCTTGAGCCGGGCATGATCGTCTCGAACGAACCAGGTTATTACAAAACCGGCGCGTACGGCATCCGCATCGAGAACCTGCAAGTGGTGACGCCCGCTTCTGACATTGAAGGCGGCGAGCGCCCGATGCTCGGCTTCCAGACATTGACGCTTGCGCCGATCGCACGCGATCTGATCGTGAAGCAGCTGCTAACCAAGGAAGAGATCGCCTGGGTCAATGCCTACCATGCGCGCGTCTGGGACAAGATCGGCCCGCAACTAAATGGCGACGCCAAGAGTTGGCTCGAAGCGGCGACAAAGCCGCTGTGATCCCACCGGAAGGACGTGACAGTTGAGCAGCGAGAATTTGCACGCACCCCGCGAACGCTTGAGCGCGGATACGATCAAGATGCACCACGCGATTGTATCGCTGATGGAGGAACTTGAAGCCGCCGATTGGTATCGTCAGCGCTCTGACGATTGCGACGATGCGAGCCTAAAGGAAATCTTGCAGCACAATATGCGCGAGGAGATCGAACACGCCGCGATGCTCATCGAATGGCTACGCCGCAACAACGAGCACTTCGCCAAACAGCTCAAGGAATACCTTTTCACTGAGAAAGATATTCTTAGAGTGGAGAAGGACGGCAAAGGCTAAGCGCCCGCGCACTTTTGGGGGACATCATGGATCGAGACGACATTCCGCCGCTGGACAACGTGGCGAGGCCGACCCGACGTGGCTTGTGGGCAGGCGCCGCCGCCCTCGCCCCGGCTGCAATTCTTGCTTCAGACGCCGATGCGGCAACTCCGAACCGCAGCGCACTTCGCCGCATCGTCGATCAGCAAAAGGAAGAGAATGTCGCGCTGCTGCAGGATTGGATTCGCAATCCGACCATCGCTGCTGAAGGTCTGAACGTTCAGGAGGGCGCGGACTACATGGTGCGCCTTGCGCGCGACGCCGGATTCCAAACCGCGGAAATCGTATCGACCGATGGCTCGCCCGGCGTGTGGGCGACGCTCGATGTCGGCGCGCCGAAAACGCTCGCCGTCTATTTCATGTACGACGTGAAGCAATTCAATCCGGCGGAATGGTCATCGCCGCCGCTGGAAGCGCGCCTCGTCGATAACGAACTCGGGCGCGTGGTCGTCGGCCGTGGCGCCGTGAACCAGAAAGGCCCGGAAATCGCGTTCCTCGGCGCGCTCCGCGCCTTGCGCGCTGCGGGACGTCAACCACCCGTCAACGTCGTGCTGATCTGCGAGGGTGAAGAAGAGATTGGCAGCCCGCACTTCCATCAAGTCGCGCAGCGCGCAAACGTTCTGCCTCGCCTGCAAGGCAGCCTCGGCGTGTTTATCCCGAGCGCCTGGCAGGATCCAACCACTGGCGGCGTCAGTGTCAATCTCGGCGCCAAGGGCGTCGTTGAATGCGAGTTGATCGCCAGCGGCGAAAGCTGGGGCCGCGGCCCCATTCGCGACATTCATTCCAGCACCAAGGCGATGGTCGACGCGCCAGTCTGGCGCCTGGTGCGCGCCCTCGACACGCTCACCACCGAAGACGGCAACACGCCTGCGATTGACGGCTGGTTCGAGAACGTCCGCCCGCTCACGGATCGCGAACGCCAGCTCATCCAACACGGCGCGCGCAATACGAGCGAAGCCGATTGGAAACAACGCAACGGTGTATCGCGCTTCATCGACGATCTGCCGTGGGCCCAGGCGCTTGAACGCCTCGCCTCGCAGCCGACGGTCAACATCGAGGGTCTCGTTGCCGGCTATACCGGCCCAGGTGGAATGACGATCCTGCCGGGCCGCGGCACGGCGAAACTCGATCTGCGCTTGGTGCCGAACCAAACCCGCGCCGAAGCCGAACGCAAATTGCGTGCACACTTGGACGCGCGCGGCTTCAACGATGTGCAAGTCGTGGTCAGTGGCGGCTACGATCCAACCGAGACCGCCGAGGACAGCGCCATCGTGCAAGCGCAACTCGCCGCCTACCGTCAAGCCGGTGCGCGCGCTTCTCTCAACCCGCGTCTCGCTGGTTCATGGCCGGGCGCTGTGTTCACGGCGGCGCCGGTTAGCATACCTGCCGGGCAATTCGGCTTGGGCCACGGCAGCGGCGCGCACGCACCTAACGAATACTTCCTGATCGACAGCGACAATTCGCGGGTTCAGGGCCTCAGCGGCGCGGTGATGGGCTTCATCGACATCATGTACGAGTTGGCGCGCTAGGCATCGGAGGCCTTCATGTTCGTTGGGCACTACGCGGCGGCGTTTGCCGCGAAAGCGATCGAGCCGAAGGCGCCGATGTGGACGCTCGCTGCAGCCGCACAGCTTGTCGACATCGGTTGGAGCGCGTTCATCATCGCTGGCGTTGAGCGTGCGAGTGTCGATCCGTCTTTGCCGGGTTCGACGCTCGTTCTCTACGACATGCCGTGGACGCACTCGCTGCCTGCAGTGCTCGCGTGGTCAATCGGCGCAGCATTGCTGGCGAAACTCTTCTTGCACTTGCCGATTTGGGCGAGCGTAATTGTTGGCTTCACCGTATTCTCGCACTGGCTGCTCGACCTTCTCGTCCATCGCCCCGATCTCGAACTTTGGCCCGGTGGCGACAAGGTTGGTTTTGGGCTTTGGAATTATCCCGTGCCTGAACAGGCCGTGGAGATGGGATTGGTCGCCATCTGCGGCGCGGTTTGGATCGCGAGCCGAAAGACGCTCGGCCGCTTCGCATGGCCAGCGATCGCGTTCATTGCATTCCTCGTTGCGCTGCAGATCGTCGCCATGCTCTCGCCACAGCCCGCGGGCGAACTCGGCCCCGAAAGCGGCGTCACCATACTGGCGATCTACTTGTTCGTCGTCGCGCTCGCAGCACTGACTGATATGCGCGGCAAATCAGCTGGAGTTTCCAATGTCCAATCTTGATCCCGTTCGCGCGCTCTATGCAGCCTTCGCCAAGGGCGACATGCCCGCGGCCCTCGCCACGATGGCGCCGGACATCGTCTGGAACGAAGCGGAGAATTATCCGTACGCCGACCGCAACCCGTATGTCGGGCCTGAAGCGGTGTTGATGGGCGTCTTCGCACGCATAGGCGGCGATTGGGATGGCTTCGCTGCGGTCTCGGACGAGTTCATTGACGGCGGCGACACCGTCGTTTCACTCGGCCACTATAGCGGCGCGTCCAAGGCAACCGGAAAACCAATGCACGCGCAATTCGCGCACGTTTTCCGCGTCAAGAACGGCAAGATCACGGGTTTCCAACAATACGCCGACACGCTCGGCACCGCGATCGCAATGGGGCGCTAGCGACTGAGCTCGATCCAGGCGTCTTCGTCGATGACTTTGACGCCGTGCTTCTCAGCTTCCGCGAGCTTAGAGCCGGCGCCCAACCCGGCCACCAGCAGATCGGTCTTCTTCGAGACACTGCCCGACACCTTCGCGCCCAACGCCGTCGCGCGCGCTTTAGCTTCATCGCGAGTCATCTTCTCCAGCGTGCCAGTGAAGACCACGGTGAGGCCGGATACTTTGCTCGACGTTGCGGCGCGCGGTTGATCCTTCGGCGTCACTTCTTTCAGCAATCGCTTCAGCGCGTCGGTATTGTGCTTCTCGGCGAAGAAATCCACGAGGTGATCGGCCGCCACAGGCCCGACGCCATCGATGCGCGCGAGATCAAGGTATTCTTCGCCCGGCGCTTGTTTCGCTGCTGCTTTGATCGCCGCGATCACGTCGTTAAGCGAGCCGAACGCTTCGATCAGACCGTCCCAGGCCTTCGCGGTGACGCCCTTCACTTTCGGCGCTTCGCCATCTTCGAAGAGATCGCCGCGCGGCGCTTTCAATTCGGGCGCCGAATTGATCAACGCCGCGCGCGCGCCGTCGCCGACATTGCTCACGCGTTCCAGCGCCTCGTAAGTTTCGCCCGGGCGCGCCTTCACGGCGGCGTTCACAGCCGCTTCGAACGCCGTCCAGCTTTCAAAGCGCCGTGCGATCACGCCCGCTGTGGTCTCGCCGATGTCGCGGATGCCGAGCGCGTAAAGGAAGCGCGCGAACTCCGGCTCACGCCGCGCATCGATACTGGCCAAGAGATTGGTTATGCTCTTTTCGCCGTAGCCCTCACGCGTCATCAGCTCATCGCGGTGCGCGGTCAGGCGAAAAATGTCCGCCGGCTCCTTCACCCAGCCAAGCTCGTAGAATTCTTCGATCTGTTTTGCGCCGAGACCGTCGATGTCCATCGCACGGCGCGCGACAAAGTGAATGAGACGCTCCGTAGCCTGAGCTGGGCAATTCAGCCCGCCCGTGCAGCGCGCGATGACGCCCTCTTCGCCGGGCTCGAGCTCGCGCGCGACGTGCGAGTCGCAGACTGGGCAGCGCTCCGGAAACTGATACTTCCGCGCGCCTTTCGCCCGCTTCTCCAACAGCACGTCGACGATCTGCGGAATGACATCGCCAGCGCGCTGGACCACGACCGTATCGCCGATCCGCAAATCCTTGCCGCCCCGGATCGCGCCGCCATCCGCGCCGACACCGCGAATGTAGTCGGCATTGTGCAGCGTCACGTTTGTGACCGTCACGCCGCCGACAAACACCGGTTTCAACCGACCCACCGGCGTCAGCGCACCGGTGCGGCCAACCTGAATGTCGATGCCGTCGAGCGTTGTCGTTTGCTGCTCAGCCGCAAACTTGTGCGCGATCGCCCAGCGCGGACTGCGCGAGACAAAACCCAGCCGTTGCTGCAACGCCAGTGAATCCACTTTGTAAACGACGCCGTCGATTTCGTACGCGAGCTTCTCACGACCAGCGAGAATGCCGTCGTAGATCGCCAGCAGGTCTTCGCCGTTCTTGGCGCGCTTGATGCCCGCCAGTGGAAAGCCGAGCGCCTTTAACCGTTGCACGCTATCGAATTGCGTCTCCGCCAAAGGTTCGCTGAGTTCGCCCCAACCGTGCGCGAAAAACCGCAACGGCCGCGACGCGGTGATCCTGGCATCGAGCTGACGCAACGCCCCTGCCGCGCTGTTGCGCGGATTGACATAGGCCTGCTTGCCGTCCGCCTCGAGCCCAGCGTTCATTTTAGCGAACGCCGCCTTCTCCATGTAAACTTCGCCGCGCACTTCAAGCACAGCCGGCGCGCCTTCTATTATGTGCGGGATGTCAGCAATGGTGCGCAGATTGGCGGTGACGTCCTCGCCTTCGCGGCCATCGCCGCGCGTTGCGCCTTGCACGAACTTGCCATCCTCGTAACGCAGTGAGGCTGAGAGCCCATCGATCTTTGGTTCGGCGGTGATGATCGGCGGCGTAGCGAGATTGAGGAAGCGCTGCACCTTGGCGACGAAGGCGTGTGCATCTTCTGCATCGAACGCATTGTCGAGCGAGAGCATCGGTACGGCGTGGCGCACCTTGCCGAACTTTTCCGCTGGCGCCGAACCAACGCTGGTCGACGGGCTATCCTCGCGCGCCAAATCCGGAAAGCGTGCTTCGATGGCGGCGTTGCGCACGCGAAGCTTGTCGTAGGCGGCGTCGGAAATTTCCGGCGCATCCTTGCCGTGATAGAGCTTGTCGTGACGCGCGATCTCAGCGGCCAACCGCTCGAGTTCGGCGGCGGCTTCCCTTGCGCTTAGTTTGTCGACAGCTTTATCAGTCACGGCCCTCCCCTCGTGAGGAGGGTTACAGCACCCGGCCGAACGTGCGGCCGAGCCAGCCGCGGCGCTGAGCTTCGTCGACCGCGACGGGCGCCACGCCCTCTTCGGTCATCAGCGCGTACGTGCGCTGATACCATTCGTTGCCGGGGAAGTTGTAGCCAAGGATCGACGCCATGCGCTGCGCTTCTTCAGTCATGCCGACCGAGAGGTAGGCTTCAACCAGACGGTGAAGCGCTTCCGGCACGTGCGTTGTGCGTTGGAAGTTCTCGTTCTCGATCACATTGCGGAAGCGATTAATCGCCGCGAGCTGCTGATCGCGCTCAAGATAGAAGCGGCCGATCGCCATCTCTTTGCCGGCGAGCTGGTCATAGACCATGTCCAGCTTCAGGCGCGAGTCGCGTGCATACGGGCTATCCGGATAGCGGCGGACGACATCGTTCAGCGCAGCCAAGGCGCGCTCCGTCGTGCCCTGGTCGCGGCCGACGTCCATGATGCGTTCGAAGTGGCAGATGGCGATCAGGTAATAAGCGTACGGCGCGCTCTCGTTGCCCGGGTGCAGAGAGATGAAACGCTGCGCATCTTCGATCGCGTCGTCATAGGCCTGGGCCTGATAGTGCGTGTAGGATTCCATCAGCATCGCGCGGCGCGCCCAGGACGAATACGGGTGCTGGCGTTCGACTTCCTCGAACATACGCAGCGCACGCGGATAGCGGCCGGCATCGAGCGCATCGGCGCCCCGGTTGTACAGCTGCGTTGCAGGCTCTTCGACGTATTGGACGTCTTCACGGCCGCGGACGCCGCCACCGCAGGCAGCGACGCCGCCGGTTAGCAAAGCGAGCGCGAGAGCTTTGGACAGCTGGAGTTTCCGAGGTGTCATTCTGCCGGGCCTCTTATTGCTCAGGGCCCGCGCGAAGCGGGCGGCGATCCGCTGATACAGGAACCGGCGCGCGGCGCAAAGCGCCTGCGGCTGTGGCGTGTGGGTAGTAAATCAGCGCGCGGCGGCAGCCATGGCGGGCTGAGCTTCGCGCACGGTTTCAGGCGCGGCGCCGTGCTCCCAGCACCAGGCTTCTGGAGTATCCAAAAGCGCGCGCACGAGGCGGGCGTTAAGGGCGTGGCCGGGCTGGTCCGCCACAAAGCGGCCACAAATCGGCGCGCCCGCCAGCGAGAGATCACCAACCGCGTCGAGCATTTTGTGACGCACAAATTCGTCGTCGAAGCGAAGTCCTTCCGGGTTCACAACCCGGCCGGAGTCCACAACCACAGCATTGGCCATCGAGGCCCCAAGGCCGAGGCCCGCGGCGCGCATCGTTTCGACATCGGCCAGGAACCCGAAGGTGCGCGCATCGGCGATTTCGCTGAGAAACGTTTCCGGCGTCAGGTGAACACGGCGGCGCTGCGTGCCGATCGCCGGATCGGCGAAGCGAATGGTAACGTCGATATCGAGGCCGTCAAAGCCATCAGACGGCATCAGGGCTGCGCTCTTGGCGCCCATGCGGACTTCAATCGGCTCAAGGATTCGGATCACGCGGCGCGCGACCTGCTGTTGCTTCAAACCAGCGTTGAGCAGCACTTGCACGAATTGCGCGGACGAACCGTCGAGGATCGGCACTTCCGGGCCGTCCACCTCAACGATGAGGTTGTCGATGCCGAGGCCAGCGCAGGCCGACATCAGATGTTCGATGGTGGCGAGTTCAACGCCCGAGGCGTTGCGGATCGTGGTGCAGTTGCGGGTTTCCGAAACGCTGTCAGCATGCGCCGCGATTGAGTTTGATGAGACGCCTCGCACATCTGAACGGACAAATACGATGCCGGTATCTACTGGCGCAGGCGAAAGGACCATACGCACGTGGGCCCCGGAATGAACGCCAACGCCCGCGCACATGGCCGGACCTGCTATGGTCTGTTGACGACGCACAGATAGCACCTCTTGTCCCCCGCAGGACTTTTGGGCCCCCCGACCCGACGCTTGGTGTACTCAGAGGTTCCCGTGCCTACAAAACACGTTGGGTTACGGTTTGTGACGGTTTACTATCGCCACCTAAGTTACTGAAATAATGACTGAAAATAACAAACAAATCGGACCAGACGCAGAGGCGTTGTGGAGGGCTGCGCAGGCTGGCGGACCGGGCGCTGCCTTGGCCGCCCGCCGCGCGGCGTCGCTTTGGGAGCGCTCCGACCCCGCTAAGGCGGTCCAAGCGATGGCCCTCGCGGTCCAACTCGCGCCCCTGGAACCCTCCCCGCGCCTTGGCTTGGCGCGGCTGGCGGCTGAGGCCGGTGATCTGACGGTAGCCGCCGCCGAAGCCGAAAAGGTGCTTGTGGAAAGCGCCGACCCAACGGCCAAGGCGCGCGCCGCCTTTATGCTGGGCGAGTTGGCCCGCACCAGCGGTGCACTCGCACAAGCCCGAGACTACTACGCGCGCACCATGAAACTCCAAGACGCCGCCTTCGCCCGAGATGTTTCGGATCCGCACGCTGCGCGCTGGTATGCGCGCGCCCGCGGCCGCATCGCGGAACTAGACGCAAGCGTTGGCGACTTTGCACGGGCTAAGAGCGGCGCTGAAGGCGCGCTCTCGCTGTTGCGCGCCGCCGCCATGCAGATCGGCGAAACGCCTGAACTCGCGGCCGACATCGCCGACGCTGAATTGCGCCTCGGCGCCCTCGAACTCGACGCAAACCAGCCCGCCTCTGCGCGCCGCCGGTTCAAGGAAGCGATCGGCCGCTATGAAGCGCTCGCAGTCACTGAGCCAGATGAGCCGCACTGGCGCGCAGTGCTCTCCGATGCTTGGGCGCTTGCGGCTGAAGCGGACTATGCGCGCGGCGCTGCTGACGGCGCACGCGATGCGATGGATAGGTCGCTGCAAGTTCGCGTCCGGCTCGCGGCGCGCGATCCGGGCGAGAGCTGGGCGCTTGCCGGCACGTGGCGCGTGCGCGCCGCTTTGCGCGCCGCGCTTGGCGACAACACGGCTGCCGCGGACTCGATGCAACAAGCACGCGCACTCGCGGAGCGGCTATGCGCGCAAAATCCTTCTGACGAGGGCCCGGCGCGGTTTTACGTCCACACCCTACTAGACCAAGCCGACCATGCACTCCGGGCCAACGAACTCGCCGTCGCGCGCGAAGCCGCAAACGAAGCCCGCGTCCAGGCCGAGCGCTTCGCGTCGACAAAAGATACGACCGCCGCCTGGCTCGCGGACCTCTCCGCCTGCTGGGACCGACTAGGCGAAATTGGACGCGCGGGGGGCGCCAACGCGCAAGACGCGTTCGCCCGCGCGGTCGAACTTCGTCGCATGGCGCAGGACCGTACGCCGGCTGACACGCGACACGCACGAGGGCTGGCGGCGGCGCTCATCAAGCAAGGCGACGCAGCTTTGCAAGCCAACGAAAACGCCTCAGCTCGCGCGGCCTTCAACGAAAGCGCTCGGCTGCGGTTCACCCTGATGGAGGCCGCACCGGACGATCGCGTCAATGTACACGCGATGGCTGTCGCGCTCGAACGCTTGGGCCTCGCTGCGCTGGCGTCGGGCGACAACGCCGCTGCGCGCGAAGCCTGGGAAGACGAACTCGCCCTCGCCTTCCGCCTCTTTGAGGACGACGACATCGAGGGCATGCGCTTTTGCGCGATCGTTGAAAGTCATCTCGCCAAGGCTGGCGGCACAAGCGCCGAAGCGCACCGGAAGGCGGCGTTGCAACGCTTCGACGTCCTGGCCCGCGCCGGCGTGCTGACTGAACGCGAAGCGGCGGTGCGAAAGAAATTGTGGGGCGATTGATATCCCGCGCTTGGCTTAGCGCGGGTTCATCTGACGGCGCAGGAAGGCCGGGATTTCCAGCTCTTCGTCGAGCGAGGGATCGCGTTGCACGTCGTCGCGCGCGCGGCTCGGCTCGGGCGCCGGCTCCGGCGCATCGAGATTGAACTCGCGCGGCTCGTCATCGCGCGGTTCTGGCTTCTTCCATCCGAACATGCTGAACCCGCCACCACCGCTCTGTTTTGCCGTAGCAGGCGCCGAGCGGCGTTCGGGTTCGATGTCATTGGCGAAGCTCGGACGTGGCTCATCGTAGGCCGGTTCGCGCACCGGCCGCGGCGGCGGTTCGCGCGGCGTGTCGGCGCGCGGCGGAACGACCGGGCGGCGCGGCATCGTCTCAGCGGCGCGGCGCGCCGGTTCGACGACGGTTTGCTGCGTGATGATGGCCTCGTCATCGATGCCGGTGGCGACCACTGACACACGGATGCGGCCTTCGAGCGTTTCGTCGAAGGTGGAGCCGAGGATGATGTTGGCGTTGGCGTCGACTTCAGCCCGGATCTCATTCGCGGCTTGATCGACCTCGTACAACGTCATGTCGAAGCCGCCGGTGATGTTGATCAGCACGCCCTTGGCGCCCTTCATCGAGACGATGTCCAAGAGCGGATTGGCCATGGCGCCGTGCGCTGCATCGAGCGCGCGGTTCGGGCCGAACGCTTCGCCTGTGCCCATCATCGCGGTGCCCATCTCGGCCATCACGGTACGGACATCGGCGAAATCGAGATTGATCAGGCCGGGCATGACCATGAGGTCAGTGACGCCGCGGACGCCGGAATAGAGCACTTGGTCGGCCAGCTGGAACGCTTCGGCGAAGGTGGTGCGCTCGTTGGCGACGCGGAAAAGGTTCTGGTTCGGAATGACAATCAGCGTGTCGACGTGCTTGCGCAGTTCCTGAACGCCCTGCTCCGCCAGTTGCATGCGGCGCTGGCCTTCGAAGTGGAATGGCTTGGTGACGACGGCGATCGTCAGGATGCCGCGCTCGCGGGCGGTGCGCGCGATGACGGGGGCTGCGCCAGTGCCGGTGCCGCCGCCCATACCAGCGGCGACGAACACCATGTGTGCGCCTTCGAGGAATTCGATGATCTCGGGTTGGCTCTCTTGAGCCGCAGCCTGGCCGACTTCCGGACGCGCGCCGGCGCCGAGGCCTTCGGTGATCGAGTGGCCGAGCTGGATGCGGTTCGGCGTGCGCGCGCGCGTCAGCGCCTGCGCGTCGGTGTTGGCGACAACGAACTCCACGCCCTGAAGCCGGGCATCGATCATGTTGTTGACGGCGTTGCCGCCGGCGCCGCCGACGCCGAACACCACGATGCGTGGCTTAAGGTCGTGAACGACAGGCGCACTGTACTGACTCATTACCCGCTCCAAGGCCGACCGATTCTCACGATTCGCCCACGCTCGTACTGCACCCTCCGGCGCAGCATTTAAGCTTTCGTTAAGTGTTAGAAACCGGCGCGGCGCTTTTGCGGCGGCGCGGCGCCTAATCGTACCGTCAGCCTGGGGAATTTGACGCAATCTCACGCGCCGGCGCGCCGACGCTTCCGGCCGAGCGAAAGCGGGGCGATATCCGGAAAGTGCTTAGGTCAAGCGCTTCTCTACGCGGCGACCGGCGCCTGAGCTTGGCACATTGACGAGATCATTTCGCGGTCGCTCGGCGCAACTTCATCGAACACGGCAACAGTGCTCGCGAAATATTGGGCCAGTTCGTCGGCTGTGTATTTCTGCTCGGCAAGCGCGCGCCAAGCCGCGTAGGCGGCGTCGAGCGCCGCGGCATCGCCGCTGGCTGCGCCATTCACGACTGCCGCGCTTTGGAGAGACAAATACGCCATACACGTCACGGCGTCGGCGTCCTTGTAGTGACCTTCGCCGCAGGCGCCGATCGCGACCACTGACAAAGCCAAGCCAGCAAGAGCAAACCCGACGCGCATAACTTCCCTCCTCCGAAGCGCAAACGTTACCGATCGATCTAGGTGAAATTACAGCGGAGGTGCGCCGCGCGCGACGCGAAGGGCGCAGATACGGCAGCAGGCGCACACAACTTGCGATTTTCGCGACGGCTCACAGCAAACTGCGAAACAAGAAGACATCGTCAGCGTTAGTTCCAGCCGGAGAACTCGCATGGGCGCGGTGACCTCCAAAGATAGATCGCGAAAACAAACAGACATGAAGATCGCTCAAATCGCGCCTTTGGCTGAAAGCTGCCCTCCTGCGCTCTATGGCGGCACGGAACGTGTCGTTTCCTACCTGACCGAAGAACTGGTCGACCAAGGGCACGACGTGACGCTGTTTGCGAGCGGGGACTCAATCACCGCAGCAGAATTGGTCCCATGCACCGAACGCGCGTTGCGACTTCAACCCGGGCCGGTGGATGCGCTGCCGCATCACATGATCATGCTCGAAGAGGTCGCGCGCCGCGCCCACGAGTTCGACGTGCTGCACTTCCACATCGACCTGATCCATGCCCCGGTCGTGCGCGCCTTTGCCGACAAAACGCTGACGACGCTACACGGCCGCTTAGACCTGCCGGGCCTGTCTCCATTCTATAAAGCGTTTCCAAAATTGCCGCTGATCTCGATTTCGAACTCGCAGCGTTTGCCACTGCCACCGGTGAATTGGGTGAAAACCATCTATCACGGGCTGCCGCGCGACCTGCTCGCTTTCAATCCTGCGCCGCGCAATGGCTACCTCGCCTTCCTTGGCCGTATCTCACCCGAGAAGCGGCCGGACCGCGCCATCGAGATCGCGGTGCGCACCGGCATGCATTTGAAGATCGCCGCGAAGATCGACCGCGTTGATCAGCCTTATTGGGAAGAAAAGATCGAACCGCTCGTCAAAGCGCATTCGAACATCGAATACATCGGCGAGATCACCGACCGCCAGAAAGCGCAGTTCCTGGGGGGCGCGTCTGCGCTTTTATTCCCGATCGATTGGGAAGAACCGTTTGGCCTAGTCATGATTGAGGCGATGGCCTGCGGCACGCCGGTGATTGCATTCCGCCGCGGCTCGGTTCCCGAAGTGATGGATCACGGCGTCACCGGGTTTGTCGTCGATACCGTTGATGAAGCAGTCCTCGCCGTCGAACAGATATCGGCATTGAGCCGCGCGGGTGTTCGTGCCGTGTTTGACCAGCGCTTCACAGTGCAGCGCATGGCGCACGACTACGTGAGCACTTTTTCAAAACGATCGGCCAAGGGCGCCGCAATACCGCCGCCTCAGCTAAATACTGAGCTGCAGTCGATCAGACTTTGAACGGCGGGAGACCGCATGATTATCGCAGCCGACGTACGCGTGGCCGTTGACGATCCCGAATCCGGACCAGTCCTGGTGCCGGCAAGAGCGTCGCTGCAAGAACAGCGGCCGCGCACGCTAAAGCACGGCGATACATTCGCAGTGTACGATCAGAATGGCGACATCCGAACCAGCCCCGGCAGCCCGGAGGGGCTGTTTCACGCGGATATGCGTCACCTCTCGCACTTGGCGCTGAGGATCAATGGCGCGCGGCCGATGTTGCTGCGCTCAGGGCTGCGCGACGACAACGCCGCGCTGATCTGCGATCTGTCAAACCCTGACCTCGAAGATGCTCGCGGCGCCTGCGTACTGCGGCATGACTCAATTCACATCCGGCGCGTGCGCTTGTTGTGGGATGGCGTTGCGTACGAGCGCATCGCAATCAAGAACTTCGACCACTCGGCGCAGTCGCTGCGTCTATCTCTGACCTACGCCGCGGACTTCGCCGACATTTTCGAAGTGCGCGGCGCAACGCGGGCGGCGCGTGGTCAGATGGCGCCGTCGCGAATCGAAGGCGACACCGTCGTGCTGGGCTACACCGGGCTTGATCATAAGTTGCGTGAAACGCGACTGCGGTTTGATCCGGAGCCGGCCGCATTGACCGCCGGCCGCGCAGAGTTTCTACTCGAGGTCGGCCCAGGCCAAACCAGAATTATCTTTTGCGAAGTGTGCTGCAGCGGCCTGCCGCAATCAGCGAAAGCGGATCGGGCTTTCCTCAGAGCCTTCTCAAACGCACGCCGCAGCTTGCGCGCCTCGCGGCGGCGCGGCGTATCAATTGAGCCGTCGAACCAATTGTTCGGCGAAGCGATGCAACGCAGCGTCGCCGATCTCTACATGCTCTGCACGGAGACGCCCGAAGGCCCCTACCCGTATGCAGGCATTCCCTGGTTCAGCACCGTGTTCGGGCGCGATGGGATCATCACGGCGCTGCAGACATTGTGGTTCGACCCATCGATCGCGCGCGGCGTGCTGCTGCACCTTGCCGCAAACCAGGCAACAGAAATTGACGCCGCCGCAGACTCCGAGCCCGGCAAAATTTTGCACGAGCTTCGCCGTAGCGAAATGGCCGAACTCGGCGAGGTGCCCTTCCGCCGCTACTATGGGAGCATCGATTCAACGCCGCTCTTCGTGATGCTGGCAGGTGAATATCTTCAACGCACCGACGATCTCGAAACCACGCAGAAGCTCTGGCCGCATGTGCAGGCGGCGCTGGCTTGGATTGAGAATTACGGCGATCGGGATCGCGACGGGTTCGTCGAATACTTCCGGCAAACTGAGAAAGGGCTCGCCAATCAGGGCTGGAAGGATAGCCACGATTCGGTTTTCCACGCGGATGGATCTGCCGCTCATGGTCCGATCGCGCTGGTTGAGGTGCAAGCTTACGTCTATGCGGCGTGGCGCGCCGCAGCGGCGATCGCGCGGCGGCTGGATGAGAGCGAACTCGCACGAACTCTGGAAATTCGCGCTGAGGCCTTCCGGCGACGGTTCGATACGCACTTTTACGATGCATCGCTCGGCACGTACGTGTTGGCGCTGGACGGAGAGAAGCGGCCTTGCCGTGTCCGCACCTCGAACGCCGGGCACGCGCTCTTTACCGGCGTGGCGTTGCCTGAACGCGCCGCGCAAGTCGCAAACACATTGATGGCGTCTTTCTCGGGCTTTGGCGTGCGCACGCTCGCGGCGTCAGAGGCGCGCTACAATCCGATGAGCTATCACAACGGTTCGATCTGGCCGCACGATAACGCCATGATCGCCGCCGGCCTCTCGCGCTACGGCTTCCGCGCCGAGGCAGCGTCGATATTCACCGGCCTTTTCGACGCGGCGATCTACATGGATTTGCGGCGCTTGCCGGAATTGTTCTGCGGATTCCCGCGCCAGAGCGGCGCCGGGCCAGTCTTTTATCCTGTGGCGTGCGCGCCGCAGGCGTGGGCGACGGCCGCGCCGCTCATGGTCCTGCAAGCTTGCTTGGGTCTTTCATTCGAGCCGCGCGAGAAGCGGCTGCGCTTCCAGCGGCCGATGTTGCCGTCCTTCGTCAACGAAGTGACACTGCGCAATCTGAGGATTGCAGGCGTCGAAATGGATGTGCGGCTTACGCGGACCGGCGACGACGTGCTGGTGCATGTGCTGCGCCGCACTGGCGAATGCGAAATTGTGACGGTGCGCTAAAAGTTTTCGCGCAGCCAGTTCCACATGCCGTGCACCGCGTTGCGCATGGAAGCGCCGACATGCGCAAATGAGGGCTGGAAGTCGCCGTCGACGATTTCGAGATCAGCGTTGTCGAGACGATGACGCAGCAGGCCTGCGGCCACAGCATACGCCGGACCAGCCTCACCGTGATCAAACCCACATAGCTCAAGCGGACGGCCAATGCGAACCGGCATGCCAAGCGCTTCGGACGCAAGTTCGCGAATGCCCGGAATGAGCGCGCCGCCGCCCACGATGACAGCCCGCTGCGGACCTTCGCCACCAGAGAGGCCGGCGCGATGCAAGCGATCACGCACCGTCAGCAACATTTCGACCATGCGCGGGGTCAGCGTATCCGAGATGACGCCGCGCAGCGTGGTCGATGCTTCAAGACGGCCATCCATGCCGAGCTTCGGCGCTTGTACCGCTTCGCGCGGATCGCAAGCATCGCCAACGGCGCCGAAGTGCAACTTCACGCGCTCAGCTGCGGCAAAGGTGGTTTGCAGCTTCATGGCGAGATCGCGGGTCAGACGGACGCCGCCGGACGCGATGGTCTCGCAATGGACGAGACCTTCGCTGGCGTAACAGGCAATGCCGATGGCGCCAGCGCCGATATCGATCAGCAGCGCGCCCTCGTCGCGTTCTTCAGGCGTCAGCGCCGAAAGCGCCGCTGCCTGCGGGCCCGCGATGATGTCTTCCACTTCCGCACCCGCTTGGCGGATGCAGGCTTTGAGCGCGTTCAACGCTTCGGTCGGCGCAGTCACAACACAAGCTTCGACGGCCAACATCTTGCCAGCCATCCCGAGCGGATCGGGAATGCCTTCGCCGTCATCGATGATGTAGCGCAGCGGTTCGACGTGGATGAACGAACGCTGTGGCGCCGGCGCAGCTTTAATCGCTTCATCGATCGCGTTTTCAATGTCGCGATGCGAAATCGCAGCGCCTTTGACGCGCGCGGCGCCACGGACGATCTGCGAATTGAGGCCTGGGCCGGAATACGAGGCGACGACGTGCGTGACCGGCGCGCCGGCCATCGCGGAGGTTTCCTGGATCGCGACTTCGATCGCGCGGGCGCAAGCGTCGAAATCCGCCGGTTTGCCGCTGGCGATCGCCGGCGCGGTCTGTTGGCCGATGCCGAGCACACGCAGCGGACGCTCTGGATGCATGTCGAGCACTGGATCGCGACGCGAGGCGAGGCAGACAGTCTTGGAGACGCCAACGTCGAGCGAGGCGACGACAGGTGCTACGCGCTCCGCATCGTGCAGAGCTTCGTCGCGGCGCTTGGGTTGAGAGGCCATCACGCGCCTCCCATCAGCAGCGGGCCACCTGACAGGGCGGGATGGACACGGACGGCGAGACGGCCAGGGGCGCGCATGTCAAAGCGCGTCACGGGGCGATCCAGCAAAGCATAGTGTTGATGCAAACGTTCGAGCTGTTGCAATGCTTCCAGCGCACCCTCTTCCGGCAACGCGATGACAGCGCCAGAGGTCAGCTTGATGTCCCATCGGCGATCGCCGATGCGCACCAGTTGCGCCGTACGCTCCCGGATTTCAGGCATGCCTTCGAGGGCGGCCAATATCGGTGGCGCTGCAGGGCCCGCGCCGCGCCCGACGACGCGCAGCAGGTTTTGATGATCGGCGACGCGCTCGGTGAGCAAACGCTCGCCGTTGGCGTCGATGACGGCGGTTTGATCGTTCTCGTCTTCCCAGACGGCGTATTCTTGGCGACGCTCGACTTCGACCAACACGGTCGATGGCCATAAACGGCGCACGCGTGCGGCGGCGACCCAATCGAGGCTTTCGACCCGAGATTTCACCTCTTCAGGATCCAGCGCGAGGATGGAGTGGCGGCCTTCCGGGACGATAAGCGAACGCACTTCTTGTTCGCGCGCGGCGCTGATCTCGGGAGAGCCCGGCAATTGCGCGACATCAATGGCGTCGATCTGGAAGCCGGCATTGGCGACAGTTGCGTCGGCCGAGCGCGCGAACGCTTCGCGCGCGTCAAACAGCGATGAGCCAAGCCAGGCAGCGCCGGCGACGGCGATGCCCAAGAACAAGACGCCGCCGGTCAGCGCCATGGCGAGGCTCTTGCCGGTGACCTGCACGTCGTCCGGCGAGAGACCGCCCGATAATTTTATGCGCGCCAAGCGCGGCATGGATTCATAAGATGGCGCTGGTTGCGGACGGCGCTTACCGCGGGGCGGCTCGTGTCCGCGTCCACCGCCTTTACCACCGCCACCAGGACGGCGTGCTCTCATCGCGGCCATGAAGCATCCTCCAGTATCCACTGGACGAGTTGGTCGTACGAGAGGCCGGCGTGGGCGGCTTGTTCGGGGGTCAGCGAAGTTGGCGTCATACCCGGCTGCGTGTTCACTTCGAGCAGCGCCAGGCGATCAGTCTTCGGATCGTAGCGGAAATCGCTGCGCGTCACGCCGCGGCAGCCGAGAGCGTGGTGCGCCGCCTCAGCGGCGCGCATGCACTGATCGGCGACAGATTGGGGAATATCGGCGGGAACGACGTGGCGCGAACCGCCGCTCGAATATTTGGCGTCGAAGTCGTACCAGTCGCCATCGCTGGTGACGAAGATCTCGGTCACAGCAAGCGCGCCGCGATCATGCATGACGGCGACTGTGAGTTCTTTGCCGTCGATAAATTCTTCGACCAGCACTTCTTCGCCGAAGGTCCAATCGGGATCGAGGAGTTGTTCGGGGGGGCGGTTAGCGCCTTCACGCACGATAAAGATGCCGACCGACGAGCCTTGTGCGTTCGGCTTCACCACATAGGGCGCCGGCATCGGGTGAGCCTTCGCGGCCTCCAACCGATGCATCAGCTTGCCGTTCGCCAGCGGCAGGCCCGCTTGCGCGAAGACGGCCTTGGACTTGTCCTTGTCCATCGCCAGTGCCGAGGCGAGCACCCCGGAATGCGTGTAAGGAAGTTTTAAGTAATCGAGCACGCCTTGCGTACGCCCATCCTCACCCCACTCACCGTGGAGCGCATTAAAGACTGCGCCCGGCCCCGCGTCCTGCAGCTCGGCGATCCAGCCAGGGTTCTGCGGATCAATTTCGATAACGTCGTGCCCGAGCCGGCGCAGCGCGTCAGCGCAGCCTTTACCCGAGCTGAGGCTTACTGGCCTCTCGGGGCTCAAGCCCCCTAATAGCACCGCCACACGGGCCATGCGTTTTGCCTCACCACCAACCAACCACCGACCCAGCTGAACGCCTTTTCTGCGCTCATTCCGGGAGTGTCATAACGAAACATCTCAGGGTTAAGGCATGGTGTGGGCAATGGCATTAGTGACTGATTTTTATCGTAAATTTCCATTCATTGGCATTGACGCGGCTTAACCACGTTTGCCGCGCCGTCTGCGTAAGCTATGCAAATCGGCATTTCCATAGCCTGAAGCCACACCCCGACACGGCCGCGCCGCTTGTTTAAGCGGGCGGCCTCCAATTTAGGCGCCGGTCTCGCTATCCCCTGTCTGTGGAACGGTCGGCCTTGCCGCCCTGCAATCCGGCGCTGCACAAAAACCGCGCATGCCGACACCGATCCTGCTTGCGCACCCGCGCGGCGCCGAAACCCAAGCCCGCGGCGTCGCCGCCAAACTCAAGGCGCTTGGCTATGAGGTTCGTGACTACTCGCCACGGGCGCAACGCTCGGGGGCGCACAAGGTCGTGTTGTTGTGGTCGCGCGCGGCGTGGGGGACGCCCGCGCTCCGGGTTGCAGCGCGAAAGGCGCGTCGAACGGGTTCGCTCGTCTGCGTGCGCCTGGATACAGCGCCGCCGCCTGTAGAGGGGGCGCATCTCCTGCCGCTCAGGCGCAACGGCCCGCAACGTCTTGTGTGGCGACATGCCTTGAGCAGCTCACCGCGCGCGACGCCCGCGCGCGCACTCGCACCGCCCGCGGCGCGCACGACACAACGTGCCCGCAGGACCGGCGTTGCGCCAAAACCGGTGGTGGAAAAGAAGATGCAAACGAAAGAGCAGAATAGCCGATTGTTCGCGATCGCGCTCACGGTCAGTCTGCTGGGACTTGCTGGCGCAGGCATTGCCTATGGGCGCTACCCAGCGTTCGCCGAACGGGTCGATAGCGCAGCGAGCGTTGCCTATACCGAAGCCAGCGAAATCGCTGCGCTCGCGCCTTAGTCCAAAGCTTCCTGAATATCGGCGATCAGGTCTTCGACGTCTTCGATGCCGACAGAGAAGCGGACGAGGCCGTCTGTGAGGCCAATTTGCTCGCGCAAGTGCTTGTCGACCGAGGCGTGGGTCATGATCGCCGGATGCTCGATCAGGCTCTCGACGCCGCCAAGCGATTCAGCCAGCGAGAAGAGCTTCACGCGCTCAAGGAATTTACGCGCCGGTTCGAGCCCGCCTTTGAAATAGGCGGTGATCATGCCGCCGTAGCCGCCGCGCATCTGCTTTGCGGCGATCTCGTGCTGCGGGTGATCGGTGCGGCCGGGATAAACGACGCGCTCGATTTGCGACTGTTCGGCCAGGAAATCCGCGATCTTGGCGGCGTTTTCGCAATGGCGCTGCACACGCACATGAAGTGTCTTGGTGGAGCGGAGCAGCAGGAAGCTATCCCAAGGCGCAGCGATAGCGCCTACGGCGTTTTGCGTGAAGCGCAGCCGCTCCGCGAGGGCGTCATCCGTGCAGATGAGCGCACCGCCGATGACATCAGAGTGGCCGCCAATATATTTCGTGCAGGAATGGCTGACGACGTCGGCGCCGAGCGCAAGCGGGTTCGTCAAAACCGGGGTCGCAAACGTGTTGTCGACGATGGTGAGTGCGCCCTTTGATTTCGCCAAGCGCGCAACGGCGGCGATATCGATCACCTTGAGCAGCGGATTTGTCGGCGTCTCTAACCAGACCATCTTGGAATTCGATTTGAACGCCGATTCCGCCGCGTTCAAATCCGTCAGGTCGGCGCGCGTGTAAGTGACGCCGAACTGCCTGAAGACCTTGTCGAACTGCCGGTAGGTGCCGCCGTAAACATCATCCGACAAAACCACATGGTCGCCGGACGCCAACAGATGGATGCACGCCGCCTGCGCGGCGAGGCCCGAGGCAAAGCTGAACCCGTGCCGCCCGCCTTCAAGCGAAGCGATATTTCGCTCCAACGCCTTGCGTGTCGGATTCGCCGAGCGCGCATAGTCATAGTCCTCGATGATTATACCCGGGCTTTGCTGCACGAACGTCGAGGTTTGATAGACCGGCGTCATGATCGCGCCGGTGCTCGGATCAGGCTCCTGCCCGGCGTGGATGCACCGCGTGCCGAAGCGCTTGTTATCGTCGTGCATGGCGTCAGCGACCCCGGCTGAGATACTCGATCAAGTCAATCTTCGAGATGACGCCAACAACGTTCGAGGCGTCGACGACAACGGCGACGTGGTCGGTCGAGAAAATGTGGAAGAGCTCTTCAATCCGCGCTTTCGGGTAGATGAGGCCGGCGATCGGCGAGGCGATGCTCTTAGCGGGGGCGTCGAGATTGAACTCGCGCTTTTGCATCTTACCGAGGACGTCGCTCTCGTGGACGATTGCGTTCAATTTGCCGCGCTCGATCAGCGGAATCTGGCTGACGCCGTTCTCGCGCATCAAATTGACGACCGTCTTCAGCGGCGCATCCGCATCGGCGGTAATTGGCTTGGTCTTCAAATTCTTCAGCAGGTCTTCGACAAAGCCCAATTCGCGCTCGGTCTCGGTGAAGCCGTGTTCCTTCATCCAGCCATCGTTCAGGAACTTGGAGACGTAGCGGTTGCCGTGATCGGGCAGCACGGTGAGTACGACCTTGCCTGGGCCCAGCTCCTTGGCGATCTCGATTGCAACGCTGACGTTCGAGCCCGACGACCCACCAACGAAGAGCCCCTCTTCGCGCACCAAACGGCGCGCCATGACGAAGCTGTCGCGGTCATTCACCTGGCGCATGTCGTCGACGACGGAGAAATCCATGGCGCGGCATTCGATATCTTCGCCGATGCCCTCGACCATATAGACGTGCGCTGTCGGCATCGTCTTGGTGTGGAACAGGTGATAGTGCACTGAGCCAAGTGGATCGGCGCCGATGATCTTCACGTTCGGCGCATGCTCTTTGAAATAGCGGCCGACGCCCGAGACTGTACCGCCGGTGCCGGTGCCGCCGACGAAGGCGTCAAACTTGCCGCCGTCGGTGTCTTCGAAGATTTCCTTGCCGGTCGAATGATAGTGCGCGTCGATGTTCCAAGCGGAGTGGTACTGATCGACGTAAAAGGCGCCGGGTGTTTCTTCGGCGATCTTCTTGGCGACGTTGACGTAGTGCTCGGGTGAATCACCCGGAACGTCGGTCGGCGTGATGATGACTTCGGCGCCGTAAGCCTTGAGCGAGTCCTGTTTCTCTTTGCTCATTTTGTCCGGCATCGTGAAGATGCAGCGATAGCCCTTGATCGCCGCCGCCATGGCGAGGCCCTGACCAGTGTTGCCGGAGGTGTTTTCCACGATGAGGCCGCCGGGCTTCAAGATGCCCTCTTTCTCGGCCTTCTCGATGATGTACTTGGCCATGCGGTCTTTGAACGAGCCGGCAGGGTTCAGGTATTCGCACTTCACCCAAACCTCCGCCGCGCCGGCGGGCACGACCCTGTTGAGCTTCACGAGCGGCGTATTGCCGATCGCGGCAAGAATGTTGGGCTTCAGGTTCATTACGGCGGTCCCTGCGGAATGTTTGGCGGGGGTTTAAAGCGGCGCGGGGGGAAAAGCCACAGCAGCGCAGCGGCGCCCTGCCATGCAGCCGTGTGAATTTTCGATGCCGGCCCTAGATGCGGCCGATCCGCTTGATTTCCCACTCCAGCTGGATGCCGTGCTTGGCCTTCACCGCGGCGCGGACATCTTCGCCCAGGGCCTCGATATCGGCGGCGCTGGCCTCACCCGTATTGATGAGAAAGTTGGCGTGCTTTTCGCTGACCTGCGCCCCACCCCGGCGATGGCCACGCATGCCGGCCTCGTCGTTCAGCTTCCAGGCGGAGAGCTTCTCGCCGTCCGGCCCAATCGGATTTTTAAAAGTCGAGCCGCCGGTCTTCTCACGGATCGGCTGTGACGCCTCGCGCTTGGACGTGATCGCGGCCATGCGCGCGGCGACGGCGGCCGGATCATCCGGAGCGCCCTGATAGGTCGCGTTGAGGAAGATCAACCCCTCCGGGAGCGCGTTATGACGATAAGTGAAGCCGAAGTCGGCATTGCTCAGCGTAACCCGCTTGCCTTGGCGATCCATCGCCGTCGCTTCGATCAAGACATCCTTCGTCTCACTGCCATAGCAGCCAGCGTTCATTGTCAGCGCGCCGCCGATCGTGCCTGGAATACCGGCGTAAAACTCTAGCCCGCCGATACCGGCCTTCGCCGCCGCTTTCGCGACCATAGCATCCAGCGCGCCCGCACCTGCTTTCACGCGTGCGCCGTCTTGCGCCTCGATCTGCGCCCATTGTCGTCCGGCCAAGCGCACAACAACGCCCGGCACACCGCCATCGCGCACGATCAAGTTCGAGCCAACGCCGATCGGCAGCAGCGGCGCGTCCTGATTCAATTGAGTCAAAAACCCGGCGAGATCGTCTTCGTCAGCCGGAAGGAAAAGCGCGTCAGCGGGGCCGCCGACACGAAACCAGGTAAACGGCGCCAGCGTTTCGCCTCGTAGAAGCTGGCCACGCACCCGCGGCAGGTCGAGTTCACTCATTGTTGATGGGGTATCGCAGCCTTTTCGGCCCCGTCAACGCAGGCGCCGCCTCGCCCCGCGCGACGGACAGTCCCATAGTGTTGTCAAAGGAGGCCACGCCTCATGATACGGATTTTCACTGCTCTCATCTGCCTGTGGACGCTGGCCGCCTGCGCCACCACCCCGTCCAGCGGCGACCAAACTGCGAATGCGAGCGATTGCTTCCGCAGCGAGCAGGTTGCGGGCTACAGCGTGATCGACAATAACCACATCAAACTCAGTGTTGGCGCGAGCCGCGACTACGTGCTGACGACGATGTGGAATGCGCGCGATCTCGATTGGACGCACGCCATCGCCATCCGCTCCGCCACCGGCCGCATCTGCACCGGCAACGGTTTGGGCGTCGAACTGATCGGCGGCGATCCGCAACGCACCTACCCAGTTTCACAAGTTGCGCGCGCCCCGGACGATAATCCGGTGCAGGGCAGCTAAAATCGGAGACGTACATGCTTCGCCTTACCGCTCTTATCGCCGCGCTCGCACTCAGCGCTTGCGCCTCCACCAACACGCAGACGGCGTCCGCAGGCGATCGCGACTGCTTCCGCTCGCTCGACGTGCGCGGCTACAGCCTTGTCGACGACCATCGCGTGAAATTGCGCATTAGCCCGGCGCGCGAATACATCCTGACCATTCCACAGCAATCGCGCGATCTGGATTGGACACACGCGATCTCGGTGCGCTCGGCGTCAAATTTCATATGCGTGGGCGATCCGTCAGGCGTGCAGCTGATGGGCGGCGATCCGCCGTTCCCATTCCAGGTAATCCACGTCGAGCGCGCGCCAACCGAGGTCGCGGAACAAGGCAGCTAGGACAAAGCACGCCCTTTCCCCGGATAACGCGAAGCATTGAGCCCGGGCGGAAGTCCGGGGCTGGTGAAGCGGCCTTCTAAGCGCTGACCGGCAACCCAGCGCGCAGGGCAATACGGCCCAGCGCGCCTTTCACGATGACGTCGAGCTGACTTTTTGGCTGGTAATCGGCAGGCGCGACGTAGCTTACGCGATCTTCTGAAATCAAGCGCGAGACTTTGTCCAAGCTGCGCGGCTCGGTCCATTGATAGGGATCGAGCACGGCAATGGCGCAGCCACCTTGGCTCGTGACCATTTTCATCGACGGAATATCAGTGTCGCCATCGCCGATGAAGATCATGCGCTCGAACGGCAGCTCACGCGCATCGTTGTGCATCCAGCGATTGATGGCTTCCGTATCGTGGACATTGTCGATGCCCTTGTTGATACGGAACAGGAATTGCGTCTTGGTCGTGTAGTTGATCGCAACGCCCGGCCATTTCGCTTCACCTTTCGCGTCATAGAGAAAGCGTGACGCGAACACTTGGCGGAAGCGCGGAAACAGTGGGCAACCTTCGATCATCTCGTAAATGCCGGACGAGACGATGTAGTGATCGAGCTGAAGGCCCAGATCGTCGGCGAAGGCGTCGACGCGATCAAACCAGTGATCGAGGCCATCAAAGAAATCCGGATCGGCGCCGTTTTCTTGCAGCTGCTTGCGCGTGACCGGATGCCCGGCCGCGCGCGCACGATCGAGCATCAAATGCATGTAGACGAGGATTTCGTCGGCATCTTCGAGCTTCGCCAGCCGCTTCACTTCCATCCAGAAATCAGCGTGCTTCATGCCGGCGATGTCTGGAATGAAGCTGCGTTCCTGGAGATTGCCGCGCGCCAGCGTGCCGTCAAAATCATAGACAATGGCGGCGCGCAGCGGTGCAGGCTTGCGGTGGGCGGTGTCTGGCATCGGATTGGGCTGCGCGGAGTCGGTCAGCGGAGTCAAACGTTTCGCCTCCACACTAACTAACTCACGTTAGGCTCACCGGCGCGGGCGGCTGCATCCTCTTCGAGACTCCTCAGCAGCAGTGCAGCGATGCTACTCGCCACCTCATTGTCGAACGCCACACGCTGGGGCGGCGGTAAGGGCCTTCCCGTTATAAAGTCCCGTACGGATCGACGCGGCTTTGGCAGCTCAGCCTGCCGGGCGGCGACAACCTTTTGCTCTAGCTCCATAATATCTGAGTGGCGCGACAACTGCCGCTGCATGGAGACGCCAAAGTGTTGAGCAATGGGAATATGACTCATTAGCTCGGAGAATGTCCCCCGGCGCGTCGCATCAACACGCTGACTAAGGCGAGCCATCGCCGCCGCCCGTTCGTTTCGCTGCAAAGCGAGGTCGGCATCTTCGGCGCTGTCGAAATACATGAACGAATGAACGAGATACGCAAGGAGCGCGTACAAACCGCTTCCCGCAACGCCGAGCGCCAATTGATACGTTACGTCCGATATCCTTTTCTGCCAGGTCGCTCTCGAACTTGCGTCTATTTCAGCTCCGTAAGTGGAAATGACTTTTGCCGACACCGCGTTTGCAATTCGTTGGACATCCTCATCAGACAATCGTTGCAGAAACGCTCCGATCTCACTGGCAGCCTTGTCCAGCACAGCCATATCTCGCGGCTCAAGATATTGGGCGAGCGGATCACGCAACGGGTCTTGCGGAGGATCGACTGTCATCTCCTCACCTCATATGTCACGCCGCAGCGGCGCCCAGCTTGCCCGGCAACGCATTCGCGTATGCCGTGATGTCGCCCGCGCCCAAGCACACAACGATATCGCCCGGCTTGGCTTCAGCGCGCACGAAGTCTGGCAGATCGTCCAGGCTGATGATGCGTCGCGAGTCGCGGTGGCCGTGGCTTTTCAAGCTGGCGGCGAGCGTATCGGCGCTGACGCCATCGATCGGCGCTTCACCAGCAGCATAAACGTCCGCGACCGCGACGAGGTCGGCGTCGTTGAAGCAGGTGGAGAATTCCTGAAAGAGATCGCGCAACCGCGTGTAGCGGTGCGGCTGCACCACGGCGAGCACACGGCCTTCCGTCATCTCGCGCGCGGCTGAAAGCACAGCGGCGATTTCGACCGGGTGGTGGGCGTAGTCGTCGACGATGCGGACTTCGTTCCAATAGCCCGTTGTGGTGAAGCGCCGCTTCACGCCAGCGAATTTCTTCAAACCATTGCGGATGCCGGCGTCAGTGACGCCAAGCTCACGCGCGACAGCGATGGCCGCAACCGCGTTTTGCACGTTGTGCCGCCCAGCCACCGGCAAAAAAAGATCGTGCATGGTGACGCCAGGCCCCTCGCCCTTCTTTCGCGCCACGACGTCGAAGGTGGAGCCATCGCGTGAGGGGCGCACATTGACGGCGCAGACGTCAGCTTGCGGGTTGAAGCCGTAGGAAATGATCCGGCGGTCACGGACGAGCGCCGCAAGCGCCTGCACCTGCGGGTGATCGAGGCACATCACGGCGAACCCATAGAATGGAATGTTCTCGACGAACGTCTGGAACGCCGCGTTCATGGATTCGACCGAGCCGTAATGATCGAGGTGCTCGGGGTCCATGTTGGTGACGACGACGGCCGTGGCGCGCAGGCGCGTGAACGTGCCGTCGCTTTCGTCGGCCTCGACCACCATCCATTCGCCTTCGCCCATGCGGGAGTTAGCGCCGTAAGCGTTGATGATGCCGCCATTGATGACGGTTGGATCCTTGTCGCCAGCGTCGAGCAGTGCGGCGATCATCGAGGTTGTCGTGGTTTTGCCGTGGGTGCCGCCAATCGCGACGGTCCACTTCAGCCGCATGATTTCGGCGAGCATCTCGGCCCGGCGCACGATCGGCACGCCCCGCGCGCGGGCGGTGTCGACTTCAGGGTTGCCGTGCTTGATGGCGGACGAGATGACGACGACGCCAGCATGCGCGGCGGTCTCGGCCTTATGGCCGATCGTTATCTGGATTCCCTGTGCGCGCAGGCGCTCGATGTTGGCGCCCTCCTTGGCGTCGGAGCCGGTCACCTCATAGCCGAGATTTTTCATCACGGCGGCGATGCCGGACATGCCAATGCCGCCGATGCCGACGAAGTGGATGGGACCGGTATCGAACGGGATAGCGCGACGGATCATGGATTCCCCTAACCGCGCCAGTATAGGCGCTCAGTTAGACGCATCAAAGGCGTCAGCGGATGCCGTGCTTGGCGGCGAACGTGTCGACCGGGAAATACTGTTCGGCTTGGGTATCGCCGATCTGCAAATTTTGGCGGCCCTTCTGCTCGAACTCGCGCGCCTTGCGCACAGCGTCGGCCGGCGTGTCCGCTTCGGCGATCGCCATCGGCTTCGGCACTGTCAGCATGCGTGCAAGCACCAAATAACGCGCCATTCGCCTTCTCCCTCAGGTCCGCATCCGGAAGACGGCGCGAGATCGCGCCAGCACGGCGCGCGGCCCCTCCAACGTCCAGAAGGCGAGCACATAAGCGAGGCAAAGCACGCCTGCAACCAAGAGAAGCGGCTGCAACTCCGTCAGGCCGAGGCCAAGCGCATGCGCCACCGGGAAGATAAGCCCGATCAGCGCAAACAATGTCGTGGTGCGGAACGCGCTCTGGCGCGCCTTGCGGCGGCGGGCGCGTTCGGCGGTGCGGGCGAGCACGTCGAAACGGAAGCCTAGATCGGGCGTTCGGGGCGCCTGCCCCAGCAGACCGGCAAGATCGAGGTCGTCACTCATCGTGCTTCTCCGTCACGCCCAAAGCCAACTGCAGCCGCGCCCTGCCTCTGGTGACATGGGATTTCACTGTGCCCAACGGCAAGCCCAATATCTCCGCAGCCTCGCCATGAGTGAATTCCTGGCCGAGGCAAAGCGCAAGGGCGGCGCGCTGATCTTCCGGCAATTCCTCCATCGCTTTACGAAGCGCCAGACGCTGGGCCGCGCGCTCCGGCGCCTCGTCCGTCTGAGTGTCGGCCAGATCGGCGTACGCGGTTTCGCGCACGTCCCGCCGGCTCTGCGCCCGGCGGGCGCGACGCCAATATTGAAACGCCACGCCACAAATGAACGTGCGCAGCGATGACGTTCCGTCGAAGCGATTGAGCACTTCCCACGTGCGCGCGAAAGCCTCCTGCGCGAGATCGTCTGCGTCGGCGTAGTTGCCGGTGACACGCCGCAGAAATGCGCGCACCGCAGCTTGGTGCATGTCGACCAGGCGGCCGAAGGCGGCATAGTCGCCGCTTCGCGCCAAGCCGATCAGCCGCGCCTCCTCCCCGGCGTTCATGATGGCTCAGGGGCGTCGCGACGTGATGGCGATGAACAGTGCGCCAACGGCCAGGACGCCGAACGTGATGGCGACGACAAGAAAGGAGATCGACCAGACTTCCGCTCGCGTGAACCACCATGCGACGGAAAAGCCGGCTGCTATCGCGGCAAAGGTGAAGAAGCTCCAGACGTTGTTTTGCTGCTGCGACGGTTGGTTTGCCGGCGCCTGCCAATCCGACTGCGCCATTCGCAGCAGTTCGGGCGGCACCTCTTTGCCCTGATCGACGTATGACTTGATGACGTTCATCACGTCGCGGCTGCGGCGTTCACTGGAGGACATGCCCCAAAGACCCATGCCCATCCCGAAGATCGGAAACAGCAGCCACCAGAAGTCGCGAAACAATTCTTCGAAGTTCATCCCTTGCGCTCCAAGTCTTCACGGGCGTGGCGGATGACATGCGCCTGATAGGAGCTTTCGCGCGCCATACCGAGGACCGCCATCACCATCCCGAACACCGGGAACATCAGCCACCAGAAGTCGCGGAATAATTCCACCATCATGTGAGCCTCCAGTCGCCCCGCTCGGGCGCTTCTGATCCTATACCGCCGCCGGGGGCGATGCTGGATGCAGGGGCCCGGACGGCGTTTAGATAGCGGCGCGCTCGGCTAGGTCGGCCAGGGTTTTTGCCGCTTCCGGTTTAGCGGCGGCGCGGGCGGCGGCGGCGCGTACGGCCAGGCCATGCGGATCAGCTAGGCGCCGCTCCAACAAGGCCGCCAACGAGCCAGCGTCGAATTCCGCCTCGGTGAACACGTCAGCAGCGCCAACAGCGGTCAAGCCCTCGGCATTGGCGGTTTGGTGGTCGTCCGCGGCGGCCGCAAACGGGATGAGGATCGCCGGGCGCCCAGCGACTTGAAGTTCGGTCACCGACGAAGCGCCCGCGCGCGAGATCACCAAGTGCGCAGCGCCCAGGCGCTGGCCCATGTCCTTGAAGAACGGCGCCACCTCGGCCTTAACGTTGGCGGTCTGATAGCTCGCCCTCGCCGCTTCGACTTGCTCCTCGCGCACCTGGTGCACGACATCGAGCCGCGCGCGCAGCTGCGGCGGCAACAGCGAAATCGCCGACGGGATCACCTCGCCGAACACGCGCGCGCCTTGGCTGCCGCCGATGATCAGCAGATTAAGACGCCCACCTGCCGGCGCTTCCGGATACGGACGCTCGCGCACGGCGAGGATCGGCAGGCGCACGGGGTTGCCAACGACCTGCTTGCGGTTGGCGAGGGCGGCCGGCAGCCGGTCAAGCCGCTCGAACCCACACGCCACCACTGAAGCGCTCCCCGCCATGGCGCGGTTCACACGGCCGAGCACAGAGTTCTGCTCATGAATGAGGATCGGCACTTTGTATGCGCGCGCCGCCATCAAAGCGGGAAACGACGGATAGCCGCCGAACCCAGCCACGAGCACAGGGGTTGATTCCTTAAACCGCGCCTTGGCCTCGTTGATGCCGCGCATAATCTTGAACGCCGCCGGAATCGCCGTGAACGGGTTGGCCGAGATCGACGCCGCCGACACATCTTCAATGCGCTCCGCCGGAAAGCCCTCAGCGTATCGGCGGCCGCGCGCGTCAGTCATCAGAAACACGCGCCAATCACGGCGGAACATTTCTTCCGCAAAAGCTGCGGCTGGAAACAAATGTCCGCCAGTTCCACCGGCTGCGATGACGACAATCTTCTTGGCCATCTGTTTTCTAGTCGCGCCTCCGTCCCGGATAGAGATATGCGCCGGGACGATCACGAAGAAGGGAAAGACAACACCCCAAAGCCAGCGCAGAGCCAACCATCGAGGACCCGCCGAACGAAATGAACGGCAGCATCATGCCCTTCGCGGGCAGCAAACTCAAGTTCACCGCAATGTGGATACAAGCTTGTGCGACGAGCAGCGTAATCAAGCCTGCCGCTGCAAGTTGTTCGAACGGCTCATTTAATCGGCTGGCGCGCGAAAGGCCGCGGAATGCGAGCGCGCCAAAAACGGCGATGAGGCCGATTGACGCGATGAGACCGAATTCCTCCGCAGCGACCGCAAACACAAAATCCGCGTGTGCATCCGGCAACCGCGTTTTGATCACGCCCTCACCCGGCCCGCGTCCGAACACGCCACCGGCTGCGATCGCATCAAGCGCGCGGTTCACTTGGTAGGCCGCATCGCCTTCCGGATTGAGGAACGCATCCACGCGCTCACGCGCGTGCGGATAGAACGTGTAGATCGCCCACGCACTCAAAGCCGCTAGCACGCCGCCGCCCAACACGTAGCGCAACGCAACGCCTGACAGGATCAGCATTGGCGCAAGGCAAATGCCGAGTAGCGCGGTTTGCCCAATGTCCGGTTGCGTCAGAAGCACGGCGGCCGTCAGCAAATAGGTGGCGATCGCCACGGCGCGGCCAGGAAAACCAGGCTGCTTCATGCTTTCGCCGAGCATCCAGGCCCAGACGATGATCAACGCAGGCTTCAAAATTTCGGAAGGCTGCAGCGAGATCAAGCCGAACTCAAACCAACGCTGCGCGCCCTTGATCTCGGGCCCGACAAATGACGCCAGCAGACACAGCGGCAAGAAGATCATGGCAACGATCGTGGCGCCGCGACGCAGTTGGCGTGGATCGAGCGACGCCGCCGCGAGCATTACGATGACGCCAAGCGCAGCGTACGCGGCCTGCCGCCCGGCAAAATAGAACGCTTCTTCGATACGGATGCGAGCGGTGGCGGCGGGGCTTGCCGACATCGAAAACAAAATGCCCAGCGCAAACAAAATTGCAGCGATGATCAAAAGTGGGCGGTCGTAGGTTCGCACGCGCTCCATCGCCGCGCCGAAGCGTTCGGCGATCACGGCGCTCACGCCGCGCCCCCGTTGCGCTTGCCCGTCGCGCCATCACTCAGCGCCGCGACGAATTTTTTGAACTGGTCGCCGCGATCTTCGTAGCTCTTGAACTGATCGAACGACGCGCAAGCCGGCGAGAGCAGCACCACCGGATGCGGCTCGCCTGACGTCTTCGCGTCCGTAAACGCCAGCTTCACCGCCGCTTCCATATTGCCCGCCATGGCGACGGCGACCTTGCCGCGCAGCGCGTCCGAGAAATCCCCGGCCGACTGGCCGATCAAATACGCCTTCGCGATGCGCGGGTAGAATTGCGCGAGATCTTCGATGCCGCCCTCTTTGGCGACGCCGCCAGCGATCCAATAGACACGCGGATACACCGCCAGTGCTTGTGCGGCGGCGTTGGCGTTGGTCGCTTTGCTATCGTTGACGAAACGCACGCCTTCGATCGTTCCGGCGCGTTCGAGCCGGTGCGGCAGGCCGGCAAAGGTGGTCATCGCCTGTGCGATGATGCGGTGATCGACACCGAACGCGCTTGTCGCGGCAAACGCGGCTGCCGCGTTTTGCGCGTTGTGCTTGCCCTGCAGCGCCTGCGCCGCACCAAGATCAGCGACGGTATCGGAGCGGCCCGAGAGGCTATCGATCACTTTGCCATTGAGCGCGCTCACGCCCCGCCCGAGCGATTGCCCCGACGAAATCGGCGCCACGTGCTGCACCGCGGCGCGCGTCAGCTCGGTGCAGACCATCGCGCAATAGGAATCATCGACGCCAATGACCGCCCAATCAGCGGCGCCTTGGTTCAAGAAAATGCGCTTCTTGGCCGCCACGTACGCGGACATGTCGCCATGGCGATCAAGGTGATCCGGCGTGGTGTTGAGCCAGATGGCAACATCAAGCCGCAGGCTCGATGTCAGGTCGAGTTGGAACGAGCTGAGTTCGATCACGTAGTATGCGCCGGCATGAAGCGGTGGCTGCTCCAAGATCGCGTCGCCAATATTGCCGCCAAGGCGCACGTCCTTACCGGCCTCTTGGAGAATATGCGCGATCAGCGCCGAGGTCGTCGATTTCCCGTTCGTGCCGGTGACGCCGATCAGCTTCGGCCGCTGCGCCGCCGGCCGCGCATTCACCGCCCGCGCAAAGAGTTCAATGTCGCTGACGATCGGCACGCCGGTCGCTTCCGCCAGCGTGACCACGCGGTGCGGCTCCGGAAACGTCAGCGGCACGCCCGGCGACAGCACCAGCGCAGCAAACGTACGCCAATCGCGACTGTTGATATCGGAGACAGGAACGCCTGCGGCTTCCGCCTTGGCGCGCGTGACGTCGTTGTCGTCCCACGCATGCACACGTGCGCCGCCGGCAGCGAGCGCGCGCGCAGCCGCAAGACCAGTCCGCGCTAAGCCGAACACCGCGACGTCGCGGCCCTTAAATTCCGTGATCGGAATCATCCGATCGCCTCCAACCCGTGAGCGTGCGGGTGTGCGCTGCTTCGCGCCGTTAACGCAACTTCTAACGGAGCTTCAATGTAGCAAGGCCGGCGAGCGCGAAAATGAACGCGATGATCCAGAAGCGGATCACGATCGTCGGCTCTTGCCAGCCAAGTTTCTCAAAATGGTGGTGGATCGGCGCCATCAGGAACAAGCGCTTGCCGGTGCGCTTAAACACCGCCACTTGCAGCATCACCGAAAGCGTTTCGAGCACGAACAGACCGCCGACAATGCCAAGAACGATTTCGTGCTTCGTCGCGACCGCAACCGCGCCCAACAAACCGCCAAGCGCCAATGAGCCGGTGTCGCCCATGAACACGCGGGCCGGCGGCGCGTTGTACCAAAGGAAGCCGAGCGAGGCGCCGAGCAGCGCGCCAAGTATGGTCGAGAGCTCACCTACACCCGCAACGTGCGGGATGCCGAGATATTCCGAATAGTCGACGCGGCCCACAAGATAGCAGATCACCCCGAACGTGCCCGCCGCGATCATCACCGGCACAATGGCCAAACCATCGAGGCCGTCGGTCAAATTTACAGCGTTGCCGAAGCCGACAATCACGATCATCGCGAAGATGAGGTAGAACGCGAGCAACTGCACGCCCCAGCCCTGGATGAAGGGGAGCGCGACGGCCGTCAGCGCATCGGCGCCCCAGAGCGCGTTCCAAAAGCCCATGACGTCGTGGGGTTGGTCAGGCGTCGTCGCGATCCACTCAGCCGCAAGCATCGCGACTACCGCAACCAGCGCAATGCTGAACTCGAACAACAAACGCAATTTCGCCGAGAGTCCACCGTGGTGTTGCTTCGTGATCTTGGCGTAGTCGTCAACGAAACCAATCGCGCCAAAACCAAGGGTAACGACAAGAACCGCCCAGACATAAGCGTTGTCGAGGTCGGACCAGAGCAATGACGAAATGCCGAGACTGATCAAAATTATGAGCCCGCCCATCGTCGGCGTGCCCTTCTTCGTCAGCAGGTGACCGGCCGGGCCGTCTTCGCGGATCGGCTGACCTTTGCCTTGCCTTTTACGCAGCCAGGCAATGAACGGCGCGCCGATCGCGAACGCCAAAATCATGCCGGTAAACATCGCACCGCCAGTGCGGAATGTGATGTAGTTGAAGAGGTTGAAGAATTGCGAGCGCTCGCTGTATTCCGCCAAGAGCTCAAGCATTCTTGTCCCCATTGAGGCGCTGCAACGCAGCCACCACGCGGCTCATCTTCGAACCGTTCGATCCCTTCACCAACACGATGTCGCCCGATCGGAGCGAAGCTGCAATGACCGGAATCAGTGCGTCGGAGCTTTCGGCATAGCCGCCGCGGCGCGACGCGGGAAGCGTCTCCATGAGCGCCGCCATGCGCGGGCCTGCGGCATACACAAGATCGATGCCTGCCTGTTCGAGCGGTTGCGCTAGACCTGCATGATAGGCGCGCTCATCCGGTCCGAGTTCCAACATATCCCCAAGTGCAACGATGCGCCGCCCGCCCGCTGCGGGCTGACGCGCAGCCAGGGTTGCGATCGCTGCGGCCATAGAAGCGGGATTGGCGTTGTAGGAATCATCCACCAGCATGAACGCGCCGAACGGCGCCTCGACACGCTGCGCGACGCCACGGCCATCGAAGGCGCGCAAATGTTCGAGCGCGTGCGCGGCGGCTTCGAGATCAGCGCCGACACAGTCGGCAGCAGCCAGCGCCGCAACCGAGTTCAACGCCCAGTGCGCGCCCTCGACACCAACGCGATACTTGATCGTGCGTCCAAGGATTTCCGCCTCCGCGTTCGAACCGGTCCCATCCATGTCGAACCGGATGAGACGCGCCTCGCAGGCTGCATCGCGGCCGAAGCGCACGAGATTGGCGCCGTTGCGTTCCGCCGCCGCAATCAGGCGATCCGCATGCGAGGCTTCGTTCGGAATAATAGCCGACCCACCCGGCTCGAGCCCGGAATAGATATCGCCCTTCTCATCGGCGACAGTTTCGAGCGAGCCCAGATTTTCGACGTGCGCAGGCGCAATCGTCGTCACCAGCGCCGCGTGCGGCTTCACCAATTGCGTCAACGGCAAAATCTCGCCGCGATGGTTCATGCCGATCTCAAATACCGCGAACTGACTTTCGCGCGGCATCCGCGACAGCGTCAGCGGCACGCCCCAATGATTGTTGTAGCTCTTCACCGAGCGATGCGTCGGCCCGCTTGCGGCCAAACAGATCGCCAGCGCCTCTTTCGTCGACGTCTTGCCAACCGAGCCGGTCACCGCAACACGCTTTGCGCTGCAACGGTCGCGCGCCGCTTCCCCGAGCTTGCGCAAACCTTCCAGCACATCGTGCACCGCAAGCGCCGCGCCCAAGCCTTCAACCTTGCGCGCATCCGAAATCAGCGCAGCGCTCGCTCCCGACACAAACGCCTGCGCCAGAAAGTCATGCCCATCGCGCACATCTTTCAGCGCCACAAACAAGTCGCCCGGTTCCAAACTGCGCGTATCGATCGAGACGCCATTCACCGACCACGCTTCCGCATTGATCAGACGGCCACCGGTCGCGGCTTGCGCTTCTTCTGCGGACCAAAGTTCACTCATGCTTGGCTCTCCAAGGCGGCCCGCGCCACATCCTGATCCGAAAACGGGTGCGTTACGCCTTTGATGATTTGACCGGTCTCATGGCCTTTGCCAGCGATCATCAGCGCATCGCCCGCCTTCAGCATCGCGATCGCATCGTGGATCGCTTGCGCGCGGTCTCCGATCTCCGTCGCGTTCGGCGCCGCTTTCAAAATCTCCGCGCGGATCGCCGCCGGATCCTCGCTGCGCGGATTATCGTCCGTGACGATCACGACGTCGGCTTGGCGCGCAGCGATCGCACCCATCTTCGGGCGCTTATCGTTGTCGCGATCGCCGCCGCACCCGAACACAGCGATGATCCGCCCCGGGGCATGCGGGCGCGCCGCGCGCAACAGCACGTCCAACCCATCCGGCGTGTGTGCGTAGTCAACAAACACATGCCCGCCGCTTCTGCTCTGACCGATATGCTCCATCCGGCCCTTGACGGGCTGCAACTTCGACATCGCGTCGAACACAGCTTCTGGCGCCTCGCCCGTCGCCAGAGCCAACGCTGCTGCGCACACTGCATTCAGCGCCTGGAACTCGCCTATCAACGGCAACTCGACTTTGTATTCCTTGCCGCCCCAGCGCAGCACCATCGACTGCGCATTCGGACGCGGCTGGATTTCGACAATCTTCAGCGCATGATCACGCGGCGCGCGCCAGCCGCACAGCACCACGTCAAGACCACGTCGCTTCGCGGCGCGTTCGAACGGGTCACAATCTGCAGCGTCGGCATTGATCACGGCCGAACCACCCGCACGCATCAAAGTCCAAAGCTTGAGTTTCGCGTTACGGTAGCTCGCCATGTCGACGTGATAATCGAGATGGTCTTGGGTGAGGTTGGTGAAGGCGCCGGCTTCGAACGTGACGCCATCGACGCGATGCTGCTCAAGGCCGTGGCTCGAAGCTTCCATTGCCGCATGCGTAACGCCTTGCTCGGCAAGCGCCGTTAGAGTTGCGTGCACGGCTGCCGGATCAGGCGTCGTGTGCCCCAAATCGATCACGCCGTTCGGCCCAATCGCGCCGAGCGTCCCCAAGCTCGCAGCGCTCTTGCCGGCATGCGTCCAAATCTGGCGAAGGAAATCCACCGTCGAGCTTTTGCCATTGGTGCCGGTAATGGCGACAATCGTCGCCGGGCGCTTTGGGTAAAATTTCGATGCCGCCAGCGCGAAGGCGTTGCGAGGTTCGCCCGCCACCACTTCGGCTATACCAATGTCGCGCCCAAGATCGCCACTGGACAACACCGCCACCGCGCCATTCGCTTTTGCCTGAGCAACGAAATCGCGCCCGTGCGCGGCAACACCCTTCAGCGCCGCGAACAAAAATCCCGGCTTCACCTTGCGCGAGTCCGCCGTGAGGCCGGCAATCTCAATCGCGGCGGCGCTCGCGGGAACGCCGTCTGTAAAGAGATCGCCAAGCTTCATTGTCTCTCCCTAGCGCGCCGCAGCTTCTGGCTCCACACGCAAACCGAGCATTGGAGCGATGCGCCTGAGCGTCCGCGCCACCACCGGCGCCGCAACCAAGCCGCCTGCTTCGCCCGCGCCTGTATCATCAAGCGCGACGACAATCACATAGCGCGGATCGTTGGCCGGAAATACGCCCGCAAACGAGGAGAAATTGCGGCTGTCGTCATAGCCTTCTGCGCCGCTGGGCTTTTCGGCGGTTCCGGTTTTGCCGGCAACCACAAGCCCACGCACGTCGGCTGCGCGCCCGGTGCCCTCCGTGACCACGGCCCGGAGATAGACCATCACCTGCCGCGTCACTGTCGGTGTGAATATCTCAGTCCGCGTCACTTCGGCGTCCGGCCCCAGCGCAAGAATGGTCGGCGCAACGCGCGCGCCGTTGTTTGCAAATACGGTGTAGGCGCCGGCGAGCGTCGCCTGCGTCGTGGCGAGGCCATATCCAAACCCAAGACCAGCAACGTCCCGGCGCGTTTGCGCTAACGGCGCGATCGGCGCCTGGCGGCGTCCAAGTTGCAAAGTTGTTGGCGACGTCAGGCCGAGCCGCTCGAAATAGGCGCGCTGGCGGGCGCCGCCGATGCGAAGCGCCAAGCGCGCCGCGCCAATGTTCGAAGATCGCGCCAAAATAGAGCGCAAAGTTGCATAGCCGTCGATCGGCTCGTGGTCCTCGATGAGCGTGTTGTCGAGTTCGAGCGGATGGCTGACATCGAACAACTCGCCCGATGTTGTAAGATCCTCCTGCAGCGCCATCGCCACGGTGAATGGCTTTATCGTCGAACCAAGCTCATGCAGATCGCCGGCGACGCGGTCGCGCCGCGCATTCTCCGATGAGCGGCCGATGTGATTTGGGTCAAACGTCGGCCATGACGCCAACGCCAATGTCTCACCGGTGCGGCCATCGAGCAAAATCGCCGAGCCGCCGGTCGCACGCGAAGCGCGCGCCGCCACATCAAGTTCAGTCTCCAGCGCGTATTGCATGCGCACATCGAGCGAGAGCCGGATCGGCCGGCCCTCCTCACCCGCCGTGCGGATTTGCTCATCGAGACCGAGCTCGACGCCGCCTTGTGGATTGAGATCAATGCCGGTGAAGCCAATGACGTGCGCCGCCAGCGAGCCTTGCGGATAGTCGCGGTGATGCTCGGCCTGTGTGCCAATGCCCGGCAAGCGCAACGCAACCGCGCGGTCTCGCTGTTCTTCGCTGAGGCCGCGGCTGAGAAACACCGTCGTCTGCTCGGTATTGCCCAAGCGGCGCAGCAACGGTTCGCGCTCAAGGTCTGGAAAGTGCTGCATCAGCACATCCGCCGTTTCAACCACGTTGCGTACCCGCGCCGGCTCAGCCGTCAGCGCCCAGGCGCGCACTGTTGTCGCCAAAAGCACGCCGTTGCGATCAACAATGTCTGCACGCGACAATGGCGCCGACGCATTCGGATTGCGCGCCTCCGCCAGCGGATCGCCAGAAAACGCCAGCTGCACCGCACGACCTGAGAGCAACAGCAACACGGCGAAAATCCCGATCGCCAGAAACCGCACGCGGTTGCGAGCGGGCGCGGCCTCGAGCGGCGACTGCGGCAGCGTGCGGTCGCGCATGAACACAGAACTTGGCCCGAGCGGCCTCACTCGCGCGCCTTCTGCGTTTCGGGCGCAGGCAGACGGCGTGCAATTTCGCGCTCAGGGAGCGCTGCGCTTTCGCCGCCGACGATGTAGCCCAAGCGCTGTTCGTTCAGCTGCTCGATGCGCGCCGGGCTTTCTTGCTCAGCGATGTCAGCCCGCAACTCGCGCAGCCGCGCCTCGCGTTCAGCAACCTCGCCGTTCAAGCGGTGCACGTCGGCTTCGGTTTTTGCCGCGTCGCTTTTGGCGCGGTAAAGGCCGATCGCGAGCACCACGATCAGCACCGCCGCCGTAATTTGAACCCAGCGCTTCAGCGTAACTTTTGCCATTCGGCCTCCGCACGCGGCGCAAGCTCGGGCGCTTCAAGTTCATCCCAGGCGGGCGCATCCGTCCGCGTCGCCCAGCGCAAACTCGCTGACCGTGCGCGCGGATTAACGGCGGTTTCCGCGTCGCTCGAAACCGTCGCGCGCTTCCTATCAATGGCAAAACTCGGCGCGCGCTCGGGCGGCAAGTCAGGCGCGTGGCGTGAGCCACGCCCCTGCGCGTCGGCGCGCTCAGTTATAAAGTGCTTCACCATCCGGTCTTCGAGCGAGTGAAATGAAACCACTGCTAGCCGCCCGCCGGGCTTCAGCGCGCGTTCCGCCGCCGAAAGCCCGCGCGCCAACTCACCCAGCTCATCGTTCACCAGCATGCGCAGCGCTTGAAACGTCTTGGTCGCCGGGTGCGTACGCGCGCCTCTGCGGCCGCCGACTGAATCTTCAACCAGTTTCGCAAACGGCAGCGTGCGGGTGATCGGCGCAGCGGCGCGCGCCTGCACTATGGCGCGCGCAATGCGTCGGCTGTCGTCATCTTCGCCATAGCGATAGATCAGATCGGCGAGCGCGCCTTCGCTCAGCCGGTTTACGGCGTCAGCGGCGCTCAGGCCTTCCTTCTCCATCCGCATATCCAAGTCCGCATCCGCCTGAAACGAGAAACCGCGTTCGGCTTCGTCGAGCTGGAACGACGAGACGCCCAGATCGAAGACGACGCCGTCCAGCATTTCCTCGGACGACAGATCGCCAAAGCGGCCTTGACGAAGCGTGAATTTACCTTTGGCCGACGCAGCAAGTTCGGTTCCGCGCGCTATGGCGTCCGGGTCACGGTCGAACGCGATCACCCGGCAATCGGCCAACGCCAGCATTTCGCGGCTATAGCCCCCTCCGCCGAAGGTCGCGTCGACGTAAAGCCCGCCTTCCGTCAGCGCGAGCGCTTCCATCGCTTCGGCAAGGAGAACAGGCGCGTGGGACATGGCTCGCACTTCACCACGATTCATCCGTTTCACTGAGCCAGAATCAGATAGTTCTTACCCGAAATGAACAGGACGCGCAGATGACCAGCTTTGGCGGTTCAGGATTAATACCGCTTGGCGGCCCCGCAGCGCCGTCGCAAGCGGCCATCATCGCGCCGTCGCCGCGCGCGAAGGGCGCCAAGCCGGCAGAGATTTACCGCGGCTGGCTCGAAATCGCCGAACAACGCATCGCGGCCGAGCAAATCCTGATCGGCGGTCACACGATTCAGCCTGAGGAGGCGGCCTCCGCAAGCAAGACCGGCCTCTCCGCCGTCCTCGCCTTCTTCGACACCCTTGCCGAGCAAGTCTTCACGCGCGCCACCGACGTCGGCGAATTGTCCAACTACATGGCCGGCGACGCCCGCCGCTGGCGCGACCTCCTGCGCACGTTCCGCCAACGCAGCGCCGCCGCCAACGATGCGCCGCGCTATCATCAGCTCACGCGCGGACTGGCTGGGGCCGAATTTCTGGCGTCCGAACCAATCGCCAACACGGAGCGTGAAGAGTTCGCGCTGACCAACATCGGCGCCGACCTCGATGACGACCGCCGCTCAGCCGAGATCAGCGCCAACTTCCTGACCCGCCTCGCCGCGCCGAAGGCAACACCCAACATCGCCGTCTGCCTGCGCGACGCCAACGGCGACGTCTGCGGCGAAGCCGTGTTCGCGGCGCCGCTCGCAGAGGCTCACGGCCAGCGCAACGAACTCTTCGCCGTAGCGCTCGCCGCCGACCGGGAGATCGCGAACGTGGAAGTGAGCCTCACGCGGCGGGCGGTGGGTTAGAAGATGCCGACTGTTTCCGACATCACGTGGATAGCACTGGGCAGCCGCAGCTTTTGCGGTTCTACTGGGCGCACTCACCGGAGGTCGGCTGCATGACGGAGAGAGCTACCGCCAGTTTGGCCCGCTCATCAAAATCAAGAGTTTCTGGACGTTGGCGTTGATTGTGGGCTTGGCAGCAGCCGCGGTTGGCGTTTGGGCGCTTCTGGTATTGATCAATCAGGTGAACCCGCCCGCCTTGGCCCACAGCGGACACTGAGAGTTTCGCTCTTCCCGAAATCTGAGATGAATGCATTGACCGTGTGACCTGTAGTTCGAGTTGCCCTCTGCAGACCGATGGTAATGTCACCTTGCTGTCGGTCTGAACGCCTAAATTCAGCTGTCGACGAATAGCGAACAAACAAAACAAAAAAATGCCAGTCGGCCTATAAGCCGGGTTCTGTACCGCTTGCGCGGTGACGACCATTCCTCTGGACCGTGTGTCGCCACACGGTTCTCGCGACCAACCCGGACACAACGCGCGGATGCGCCTGAAGCTTGCGCTTCACGTGTCCCTATTCGGTCTTGCTCCCGGCGAGGCTTGCCGTGCCACCTTCCTTACGGTCGGCGCGGTGGGCTCTTACCCCACCGTTTCAGCCTTGCCTGTACTCACTCGCGTGAGCCATCGGCGGTCTATTCTCTGTGGCGCTATCCCTAGAATTGCTTCCGGCGGGCGTTACCCGCCGCCGTATCCGCGTGGAGCCCGGACTTTCCTCGAGCGCCCCTTGCGAAGCGCCCGCGGCCGTCCGGCCGACTGGCGGGCATCGTTTAGGCTCACTTGATCTGGCGCGAAAGCGCAATCAGCAAGAAACGCGTCTCGTCATCAATGGCGCCGCCGAAATCGCTCGGGCGAAAACGGCGCTGAAACGCGATCAAAGCCGCTTTGGTCACTTCATCCATGTAGCCTGTCTGCGTGACCGGATAGCCGATGTATGCGAGCTGCTGTTGCACGTCCGACACCGGATCGTCGGTCGAAAGCTGCGTCGCCACGTGCTCTGGCCAAATCGAAACGCCGGCAGCCGCCAGCCGCTTCCACGGAAATTTCTCACCTGGATCAGCTTTGCGCGCCGGGGCGATATCGGAATGCGCGACAACGCGCTTCGCATTGAGACCGGTCCAGCGTTCGAAAATCTCCGTCAATAGCGAGATGACGCCGTCGATCTGCGCGTCTTTGAAATCGGGCAGGCCGAAATCGTGGCCGCCATTGACGATCTCGATCCCGATTGAGCGCGCATTGACGTCGCCGTCGCCTTCCCAACTCGACGCGCCAGCATGCCAAGCGCGATGTTCCTCCGGCACGAGCGAGTAAACCTGCCCAGCGTCGTCGACGACGTAGTGCGCGCTCACGCGCGACAACGGCGCGTCGGCCTCGACATCATCGCTTTGCCAGGGACCAGGATAACTGCCCGCGACCGGCGCAGGATCGGTCAAGCGCGCCAGCGCGATCTCTGCATCCTGCATGCCTGTGTAATGCAGCACGACAAGATCGATCGGGCGCGTGCGCGCGTCGAAATTCGGAGACGGTTTCTGGATGTAGCGAGTCACGCGCTAACTATAGGCGCGTTATTTCCGCTTGGCTGCGGTTTCAACCACCCAACCTTGCGGGGTGCGGTGCGCGTCTAGGATGACCGGGCCAGCAGGCGCCGCCGCTTTGCGGCGCGGCCACACCCGCATTGCGAGTGCAGCGCCAGCGATCATGACACCGACGACCAAAGCGGCTGCGAACGCAAACACAAAAGCAAGCGCCGCCCCGACCGCAAGCGCCAAAAGACCAGCCGCGCGCCCGAAAGCGCTCAGAGCGGTAGATCCAAAGGCGGCGTTCGCATTCATGGGCGGACAATTCCTCGTGTCCAACAATATGGAAGCAAAATGTCGGTGATCAATGCGGCGCCCTTACGGCGCGTTCGGTCCATCAACAGCTACGCGATCATTTCGCGCCAACGCTGAGTTCTTCCCGTATTTTGGCGTAAGCGGCGTTGATTGCGGCTGTTTTCTCGCGCGCGATCGCAACGAACTCGGGCGGCGCCCCGCGCTGCGTCATCCGGTCGGGATGGTTTTCCGCAGCGACGCGCCGCCATGCGTGACGCACTTCTTCCATCGTGGCGCCCGGCAAGAGGCCAAGGATCGCGTAGGGATCGCCGGCGTCCGGACCGAGATTGGTCGCCTTGATCCGCCGGAATTCGACCTCGCTGAAGCCGAAATGCGTCGCCACTTCAGAGAGATATTTGAGTTCGGCGGCGTCGATCGCGCCGTCCGCCATAGCAATGTGGAAAAGCCCATCGAGCACGTCTTCTAGCAGGCAGGGCCGAGCCCGGTACTTTCGCCCAATCTGCTTTGCATAGGAATCAAATCCTAAAACAGTTTGCTTGGCCAACGAGAAGGCGCGGCGAAAATGCTCCTCCTCGCCGGGAGGCGGATGAAACACCTGCGCGGCTGCGTGGAGTTCCGCTTCGGTCACCAGGCCATCGGCTTTAGCCATCTTTGCCGCGAGACCAATGACAGCGGCGGTAAATCCGACGTCGTTGGGGCGCGGTGCGCATTCTTCGCCGAATTCCGGCGGATCAGCTTCCGGATCAAAGGCGCGCGCGGCCATTTCAACAATACGGGACCAGACAGACATGCCCGCATTCTCGCCGATGAAGCTAATCGGCGCCACCCCAATGCGATGACAATGAAACCGCCGGCGACCAGCGGTGTTGACTGGGCATGACCCGACAACGCTCCCTACGCGCCATATTGCTCGCAGCCGCGTGCATACTGGCGCCCCAAGCGGCGATCGCGCAAAACGCCGACCGCTTTGTGATCGCCGAGACGGAGACACCAAATCCTGACGGCGACGTGCTCGATGTCGCCGCAGCGACCGGGCAGTTCACCCAATTCCTCGCTGCAGTCGAAGCCGCTGGTTACGAAGACACCCTGCGCGGCGAAGGCCCGTTCACGATCTTCGCGCCGACCGACGAAGCTTTTCGTCAAATGGATCAACGCGAAGTCGCACGCCTGATGCAGCCACAAAGCCGCGACGAGCTGGTGGCCCTCCTCGCCTATCACGTCGTGCCCGAGCGCGTCACGACCGCGAGCGTCAATGGCCGCAGCACGCGTCCAGAATCCGCCAACGGCTATCGCGTCAACCTTGACGGTCGCGACGGCTTGCGCATCAACGATCAGCTCGTGGTCATGCCCGACATCAACGCCTCCAACGGCGTCATCCAAGGCATCAACACCGTGCTCTCGCCGCCTGTGCTCGTCGCTCAGAACGGCAGCACCACCGGCCGCTAACCTCCGCGCACCTCAGCAAAAAAAGAGCGCCGCCGTGATGGGCCTCGGCGGCGGCGCTGCTATTGCCGGATGCGAGGCTCGATCAGCGCGGCGCGCACACGCCAGATCACGTTGCCGACGTCGTCCGCGACCAACAGCGCGCCAGTTCGATCGAACACAACGCCAACAGGACGCCCACGCGCATTGCCACGTTCGTCCAAGAAGCCGGTCAGCACATCCTGTGGCTGACCATTCGGATGCCCGTTGGCAAACGGCACGAACACCACCTTGTAGCCGTTCGGCGCCGCACGATTCCACGAGCCATGCTGGCCTATGAATGCACCGCCGCGATAGGCGGCGCCCAAATGGTCGCCCGTGTTGAAAGTCAGCCCAAGTGAGGCCGTGTGCGCACCCAGCGCATAGTCCGGCGAGGTCGCTTCACGCAAACGCACGTTTGCCGGAATCTCGATGCGCTCGTCGCGATGCGTGCCGTAGTAATAATAGGGCCAGCCATAGAACGCACCGTCGCGCACGCTGGTCATGTAATCCGGCACCAAATCGTTGCCGATTTCGTCGCGCTCGTTGACTGCCGTCCACAGCGCGCCGCTCGTCGGCTCCCAAGCCATGCCGTTCGGATTGCGCAAACCGCTTGCAAAGATGCGATGCGCGCCGCTCGCCCGATCAATCTCCCAAATCGCCGCGCGGCCCTCTTCGATCGCCATACCGTTCTCGCCGACATTGCTGTTCGAACCCACCGTTGCATAAAGGTGTGCGCCATCGGCGCTCGCGATCACGTTCTTGGTCCAGTGGTGATTGCGCGGCCCAGCCGGCAATTCGACAAGGCGCACCGGCGCTGCACTGATTTGGGTTTCACCCACGCGATACGGATAACGCACGATCGCATCAGTGTTGGCGACGTAGAGATCGTTGCCCACCAGCGTCATGCCGAACGGCGAATGCAAACCTGAAAGGAAGGTCGTGCGCGTTTCGGCAACGCCGTCGCCATCGCCATCGCGCAGCAAAGTAATCCGATCAGCGCTTGGCGCCGTCGCGCCCGCGCGCGACATCACCAAGCGCATAAAGAATGCACGAATGCCTCGCCCTTCATCCGGACGATTGGCAGGCGCGTTGGATTCCGCGACCAGCACGTCGCCGTTCGGCAGCACATAGAGCCAACGCGGATGATCGAGGCCGCTGGCGAATGGGTTGACGTCCAGTCCACTCGCCGCGGTCGGCTCCTCGCCATCGCTCCACGGCTCAGCTGGCGCAATGTTCACCAACGGAATGGTTTGCTGCCGCGGCGCCGGCAAAGTTGGGCTCGCGCCGTAGCCTTGAGCTGGAGGAAGCGAAGGCCCCCCGTTACAGGCCGCGAGCACGAAGCTGGCGGCTGCCAAGGCGGACCATCGCAGAGATTGGTGTAACATCTCGCGCAAACGCGCGAAACGGCACTCCGTTCCGCCGTTAAGCGCCAGGCGATGAACCACGCAACGATGCGATTTCGGCGCGCAACGCGCGCACCTCATCCAGAATACGCTGCTGCACCACCGCTGCATCTTCCTGCTTAACCTGGATTTCCTCGACGCCTTCCTGCACGTCGCCAACGTCTTCCTTGATCTCTTCCTGCGGCGCCGCTTGGACAGCTTCGACGATGACGCCGATAAATAGATTGAGCACCGCGAACGCCGCGATCAGCGTGAAGCCAAGCACGAAAATCCAGGCATACTGATTTTGCGCTTGAAGACGCGTGATCGTGTCGCCCCAGCCATCGAACTGCGAAAGCGCAAACAGCGACAACATCGACTGGCCAAGATCGCTGAAGCCTGGATCAGTGTGGAAGAGCGTCGTGCCCATCACTGCGGCGATGTAGAAGACCACCGCCAAAATCGCGAACGACGCAAGAATGCCAGGCATCGCGCCGAATAGTGCTTCGACCACGCGACGCATCTGCGGGACTGCGCTGACAAGACGGAAAACGCGGATGACGCGCAGCGTCCGCAACGCGGAAATCGCCGGGCTCACCGCCACATAGCTCAGGCCAACGACGATGACGTCGAAGACATTCCAACCATTCGAGAAGTATTTGCGCGGGCCCTGCGCCAGGAACTCCATCACCAGTTCCCCGGTGAAGATAAAGAGGAAGTACATGTTCCACTGCTCGATCTGAGCGTGGTGCGGCCCGGTCTCGCCGTAATGCGCATCGACCCCCAGGATCGCCGCGTTGCCGACGATGCAGAGCAGAATGAACGTGTCCCAGACCCAGTTACGGGTAAGCCAACGAAACATCGGAATGCCTCCGCGGTTTTTGCGTTTCGCTTTCGGCTTAGGTTGCACCCGTGCCTGCGCTGTCGCTGTCGCGTTCGCCATCGTCCCCTCCCCGCCGGCAGTCCGCACGGCGAAGCGCGGAAACTAGCGCGGCCAAGGATGCGAAGGAACGTCCGAGTTAGTCGGCGAGAGTCGTGGACTCTCTGCCTGCATCGGCGAGCACTTTTGCAATTGGCGTCATCTTCTGCGCGCCCTGACGATCTTCGGAGATACGCGCAAAGTGGCGTGCGCGGCCGAAGGCGGGGAACACGCGCCGGATTTGTGCGACCCAACCACGCTTTGAAGTTTCGTTCGTCATGTACAGTCCGCGTCCTGTGACGCGTTGCTACGCCCTGCTTTAATCGAGAGGCGATCGCTTCTAAGCGTCAGCTCACTGAGGGTAGTCATGCAAGCGATTAAGTCCAGTGCCAGTTGCGTTAAAATCTTACGGAGACGCGATGATTATTTTAATTTTACTGCGCTTAACGACTGATCGCATTCAACTACTCAATCTTATACTGACAACAACTCCTCGATTACTCAGAAAGGAACAAACCCGCTTTCTACTCATTGTTAGCACTGGAACTTTAGCAGCAGCGGGAAAGGCCGATGACAGCCGACCTGACACGAGGCGAACGACTGCAAATCATGCTGACGCCAGATGAGCTCAGGGCGTTGGATGATTGGCGGTTTCAGAGACGCATGCCGAGCCGCGCCGCCGCGGTGCGCGAGCTTTTGAAGCGTGGCCTCGCGGCTGAAGGATTTGATCTGGCCGCCAATGGACAAAAATCGGTGGACTTCGGCGTCACCAGTTCAGCGGGCAGCAACCCGCAATCGGGCCCCGATGGCGGAGATTGATTAGCTGAGAGGGATCGCTTCGCTGGCGGTTTCGTGAAGCATCGCGGTGTCGCGGATGGTCTCTGCCCGAGCACGCTCAGTCAGCATGTTCACGATGAAGCCCTGAACGCGATAGGTGCGCCCGCCCCAATGACGACCAACGACATTCCACACGCGCACCGCTGACCAATCGCCCGCTTCCGACACATCCATGATCGGAACGTCGCGCGTGATCTCTCCGCCGTTCAGCCAGTTGGCGTGATCGACGATCACCATACGCGGCGACACAGTCTCTTTCACAACTGCGACGTGGCCACGCGCATTGGTGTTATAGCCGTGAAGCACCATGACGGCGCCTTCCGTCGGCGCTTCTGCGGTTTCGTAGCGCCCTTGCGCCTGCACCCACCACGTATTGGCGTTGCCATAGATTTCGACGCCTGACTCACGGCGCGCAAACGGCACGCATTGCAAGCGAGAGCGATAATTGGTGACGCGAGCGATCGGCTCGTACGCTTCATCGGGCGCGCGCTCGAACGAGCTCGGCGCCATGATCGCGTGTTCTGACGGACCCTCGGTCACCGTCGGGTCGATCGCGAGATCGAGGGACAACGGCGTTAGCGCTTCCGCATCACACGGTAGGCCGGCAAAGCCGGTGACCGCTGCGGCCGCTACGAGGAGCGCACGAGAATCGAACATGCTCTTACGAGCCTAAGCGAGCTTCTGCCCCAAACTGAGACATACAAAGGCCCCCTCGGGGTTAAGAAAAACCTAAACGCCCAGCTGAAGAAATGGAAAGGTGAGTGTTCGTATGGTAAACGAACCAGGCGAAGACTAGATGTTGTCCTAGCTGTTCAGGTTCCCGTTAACTTTAGTCTTGCTGCGACGTCAATAAAGCTTAACGCGGGAACTCTTAGCTCATCGCAGCGTGCAGCTGGAACGGGTGGATGAACCCGTCAGCGCGATAAATCCGCCCTCCCCAATGGCCGCCGGGGATGTGCCAGACCCGAATTTCGGTCCAATCGTTATTGGGTGAGACGTCGAGGACCGGCACACCGCGGCTGATTTCGCCCCCGTTCAGCCAATTAGCGTGGTCGACCCGGATCAACCGGCTGGACTCGATGTGGGTCACAACAGAGACGTGACCCCGCGCCGCTGTACCGAAGCCGTGGATCACGAATACTGAGCCGTAAGCTGGAGAATTCGAGCGCGGATAGCGGCCGGCTGCTTGCCGCCACCAAGTATTGGCGTTGCCGTATAGTTCAACGCCTGAGATTTGTCTGGCGAACGGCACGCATTGAAGGTTGGCGGCGAAGTCGGTGACTTGCGGTTGGTCGCCACCCAAGTCCGGCAGACTCTCCACCGGCGCCTGGCCGGGCATCGCGCCAGCGGCCAAGGTCGGCGCAGACGTCGCGCACGCGGCCAAACCCAGAGCCATCAACCCAAGGCACAAAGCCCGGGTCGGACCGATTTTCGAAAATCCCGCCATTTCGGAGTCGATCCTAATCCAGTCTCGTTGGCATCTCGTGAATGGGGCCCACCGCCGCATGCGGTATCTGGAGCCGCCGACGCGAGCCCGCTTGACCTCCCCCCGCAAACCGCGCCACCGAAAAGCGTGGCCGCCAAGAACCCGCCCCTAATCGTCCGCCCCTGTTTCCAGCAGGATCTCCAGGTCGTGCAGCTCATCTATGCCCACCACGTCCTGACCGGCACCGGTTCGTTCGAAACTGTGCCGCCGGCGCTGGATGAAATGACCGAGCGATGGAGCAAGGTGGTTGATCGCGGTTGGCCGTACATGGTCGCCTCGCCGCCTGAGGACATGAGCCGGGTACTTGCCTTCGCTTACGCGACCCAATACCGCGACCGCGCCGCCTACGCGAAAACGTTCGAGGTCTCCGTATATGCTGCACCGACAACCCTGCGCCGCGGCGCAGGCTCAGTAGCGCTCGCTGAAGTGTTAACGGGTTTGCGCAGCGACGGCGCGCAAGAAGCCCTCGCCTTCATCGGCGACAGCCACAACGCTGCGTCGATAGGCCTGCACCTAAAGCTCGGCTTCAGCCACGTAGGTACCTTGAACAATGTAGGCGAGAAGTTCGGACGCTTGCTCGACGTCGTTGTGATGCAGCGCACACTAACGATGCCAAAACCGGCCGGCGAACCAACAGAAAGCTAGCGAACAGCACGTTGTGCATTTGCACACTGCTAATCATCTGCGTTCCGCGTCCACAAAGTTAAACGATTCAGTAACCTTAACTACGTGATCCTCACACTGCATGGGAGGTTGATCGCGATGCTTTTACGCAAGCTCGTGGTCGTTGGGTTGGTCGGGTTCGTAAGTTTCGCCGCCAGTATCGCAACCGCCGAAGATGCGGTCGGTCCTGGCACGTCATCCTACGCTATCGACGGTGTTGATTTCGCCGATCCGTCGCAAGCTTTAACCAGTCGTGTCCAATTTAACTCGAGCGAAGCTTCGGGTGGCCGCTTTAGCGGCCTCGTCCCGGCCCAGCCCGAACGCGCCGGATCAGCCGATCAACGTGGCTATGAGTTTGAATTCGTTGCGCCCGGCATGTCCGGACTCAACGTCTCGTTCGCACAGCGCGGCGGCGTCGGCTTCAACGACCAAGGCGACATTGATCGGCGGAGCCGGGGATCGGAACTACGACTTGGTCGTGGGCTCGATATGCCCCGCAACCGGCCATCTGCCGAGCCAACTTGGTACTTCTTCGCCGCGTCAGAGGATGAGGCCCTCACCTGGCGGCCAGGCGGGCGTAGTGAATTCGGAGCGTCTGGCAGCAATTCTCTCGCGCTGCAGGATCGCGTCGAGGTCGGCGATATGCAGGCTGGCGTCACGTACGAGCGTTTCGGCATTCAGGCCTCTTTGGCCTATGTCGAACGGGAATTCACCATCATCAGCGGCTCTCAATCCTTCACACAGGACGACAGCTTCGCTGGACTCACGATCACATTGCGTCATTAATGGCGCCAGGCGAGACGAAAAAGGTCTCGCCTGAGCCAAATGGTCTACAGCAGGCGGAACCGGTGGCAGCTAATATGCATTGCTGCTCCGTTAAGACACACGAGGCTGTGATGGGTGGTTCGTTGAATAACCGTACGTCTCTTCTAGCGGGTGGCGCTTTGGTCGCCGCGTTGTTCGGTGCGTCCGCCGCATCGGCGCAAGACATCGCCGTCACCCCCACCGAGCCGACGTCGACCGAAGGCCAACTCTCAGGCGGCCAAGTCGATTTCACCGACACGCAAACCGTTCTGCGCCGCTCAAACATTTTCGCGCGCAGCGATGTCGCTCAGCGTTTCGCTCCCAACACAATTTCAACCACGCCCGGGCCGCGGCGCGTCGAAGTTGAGTTCGCCACAAGGGAAGGCGATCTGGACTTTTCATTCGCCCAACGCGCCTCGTTCGGCGGCGGCCAAGACGGCGACATTAACCGCGCCGGTCGCGGCTCCGAAGTCCGCATCGGCCGTGGCCTTGTTGGCGAAGACAACGTCGATCCGAACCAGCGCGGGGCGCGCACCTATATGTTCGTCGCTTCCGACAACGAAGCGCTGACTTGGCAGCCGGGCCAACGCAACGAACTAGACGGCCAAGGCGCGTCACTTCGGTTGCAAGATCGTGTGACCGTCGGCGATATGTCGGTCGGCGTCACCTACGAACGCAGCGGCGTGCAAGCTTCGCTCGCTTACGTTGAGCGCGAAGAGTCGACCACGATCGGCACACAGACGTTCAATCAAAACGAGAGCTTTGCGGGCCTGACCCTGACGATGCGCCGGTAAACGCGCACGGTCTTTGCAACATGCAAGGGCATGACACTTCGCCAACAACTCCAGCTTAAACGCGCTTTGCGTCGCTTGCGCACGTGGGCGCCGCCGATTTCGATCGGCGTCATTGTCGGCGCCGGTTTTTTCATGCTGGCCGATCACCTCGATCCCGCCGACGCGGCGACCAATCAGCAGGTTGCGCCGGTGCAGTCTCACGCAAGACGAGGGCACACGACCGGAGCCACGCAAACGCACCAGCCAGCGCGGCAAGTGAGCGCCTACAGTGGCCGTGGCCAAGTTGCGGCTTCAGCCCCCTATCGAAACTGCTCCGATGCCCGCGCCAACGGCGCCTCCTCCATCCAGCGTGGCGAACCCGGCTATAGCGGCCATCTCGACCGCGATAAAGACGGCGTCGCCTGCGAGCCCTACCCTCGCTAACCTGAAACGCTAGACCTTCGGCCTCCGCGCCTGCATGTTCGGCGCGCGAGGGTGAAGCGTGAGCGCGACTAAACTAGCCAACATTGTCGTCGTCGATGTCGACGGCTTTTCGGCCATGGCCGAGGCGGACGAAGCTGCCGCGGTCGCCGCGGTCGCGGGGCTCGGCGAACTCTGCGCCAAAACCGCCGAGCAACATGGCGGCCGGATATTCAACGCCTCCGGCGACGCCGTGATGATGGAGTTCTCGACGCCCTTTGGCGCGACCCATGCGGCGCTCGCTTTAGCGACAGATTCTGATCTGCCCGTTCGCATCGCCGTCCACACCGGCGAAGTGTCGCCGATGCCGACCGGCGATTTGTTAGGCCGCGGCGTCAGCATCGCCGCGCAATTGCAAGCGCATGCACGCCCCGGCGCTGTGCTGATCTCGGATACAACGCGTAAAGTGCTGCGCGGTCCGTTGCTCGAAAAACTAACGCCGCGCGGATCGATCAAGCTGGAGAAGCTCGAAGAGAGCATCGCCATTTACGAGCTTTCCACGGAGGCGGGCGTGGCGCCGAAGCGGCCATTCACGCGCAAGCAACTCTACATCGCCGGCGGGGCAGCCGCCGCCGTGGTTTTAGGGCTGGCGTTCATTGCCTGGCCCCTGCTCAGCCGCGAACCGCAACCGCGCGCCGCCGTGCTCAGTCTCACGGCCGCTGAACCAGCACTCCAAAGTATCGCCGAAGGCATTGCTGAGGACGTCGACGGAGCGCTCCGCGCGCGCGGCGTTGATACTGTTGCACGCGGCGGCGCCAGTGATGCGCCGCGCGAAGTTTTGCTCGATCGCGCGCGGGGCTCGGGCGCACCGTTCGCGCTGGAAGGCGCCGTCGAGCGCGGCGATCGCACGGTTCGCGTCACCGTCACTGTCGCGCGCACCTCTGACCGCGCGACGATGTGGTCTGAAAGCGTCGAAGGACCGATGGCGGCATCGGCGGCGTTACGCCAACTCGCGGCTTCACGCAGCGCCAACGCTGTCGCCTGCGCCCTGCGCATCGGCGCAACTGCGCCGGCAGAAATCTACCCGCTCGTGCTCGGCGCATGCGCGCACCACGAAGATCGCGACGCGCGCGAGCAAAACCGCCAAGCGCTTGCACGCGCCGTAGCGCAAGCGCCGGACGTGGCGCTCGCACGCGCGATGCTTGCAGCCGAAACCGCATCCATCGTCGAAAGAGCCTCCGAGGCGCAACGCGAAGGCTTGCGCGCGGAAGTGCGCGACAATGCCGAACGCGCCTTGCGGGTCGACCGCAGTCTCGGCGAGGCGCATCTCGCCTTAGAGCGGATCGAGCCGCGCCGCCGCTGGGACGCGCGCGAGCGCACATTGCAACAAGGCCTAGAGGACGATGAGCGCAGCAGCGCACTCAGCGCCGAATATTCATCGCTATTATTCGAAGTCGGCCGCTTCGACGACGCGCTTGCGTTCGCGCGCAACGCCAGCACGCTTGATCCGTTGTCGCTGCACAAACGCACCGCCGTCGCGGCGATCCTATTGCAGAAGGGCGATGTCGAGTCCGCGCGCGACATCGCGGATGAACTCTCCGAAATGTGGCCCGACGATCCCGGCCTCTGGCTATTACGCCTGCGTGTCGCGTTCTGGGGCGGCGCTTATGATGATGCGCTAGCGCTGGTCAGCGCGCCGGCCTCGCAGATCCGCTCCACCCGCGCTCGCGAATGCTGGCGCTACGCCGCCGACGCCCTCCGCGCGGCCGAAAACACGCCAACCCGCGCCGCTGGCGTTCGCCAGGTTGTGGCGTGCAGCAATAGCGGCGATCTACCCACGTCTCAGGCGTTGATGGAATTCTCGCGGCTCGGCCAAATGGACGAAGCTTTTGCTCTCGCCCGTCTTCGCTTCATCGACGAGCGCCGCGGCGGCGAAGACGTCCTCTTCAGCGCCGCCACCCACCCAATGCGCGCAGACGCTCGTTTTATGCCGTTGATGCGCGATCTGGGATTGCTGGCGTATTGGCGGCTCTCGGGTCATTGGCCGGATTTCTGCCGCGACCCAGCCTTGCCCTACCGCTGCCAGGCCGAAGCTCAGCGCCTGCAGTGACCTATCCACAAGCCGGGGCTTCATCCCGGCTTACCCCGGACCTGAATCGCTGCATGGTCCGCGACCGGGCTGGTAACCTTTCTTAAATGAGACTCAGCCCCAGATACGCCAGATGTGGTGGCCAACAGGCCTCTAAATCCCTATATCTAGGGTTACGTTTCGGCTTCGAGAGGGAGTTCTGCGAATGGCTGGCGACAACGAAGGCAAACTTACGGGCCTTCGCACTCCTTCGATTGGCTACAAGCCGTTCCGCTATCCGTGGGCTTACGAGTTCTGGCGCCGCCAGCAGCAAGTCCACTGGATGCCGGAAGAAGTCCCGCTCGGCGAGGACGTGAAGGATTGGGCCTCCAAGCTCAACGACCAGGAACGCAATCTGCTGACGCAGATCTTCCGCTTCTTCACCCAGTCCGACATCGAGGTGAACGACAATTACATGGAGCGCTATTCGCGCGTGTTTAAGCCGACCGAGATCAAGATGATGCTCGCGTCGTTCTCAAACATCGAGACGATTCACGTCGCCGCCTACGCGCTGCTGCTCGAAACCATCGGCATGCCGGATAGCGAGTTCGCGGCATTCTACGACTACCAAGAGATGCGCGATAAGCACGACTACATGGGCAAGTTCGGCGTCGAGACCGACGCTGATATTCTCCGCACGGTCGCGATGTTCGGCGCTTTCACCGAAGGCCTGCAGCTCTTTGCGTCGTTCGCGATGCTGATGAACTTCCCGCGCTTCAACAAAATGAAGGGCATGGGGCAGATCGTCACTTGGTCAGTGCGTGACGAAAGCTTGCACTGCGAAGGCATGATCAAGCTCTTCCACGCCTACGCGAAAGAAACCGGCGCACTCACCGATGAAGTGAAGGACGACATCGCCGAATGCTGCCGCACAGTCGTTGGCATGGAAGACAAGTTCATTGATCTGGCGTTCGAGATGGGCCCGGTTCAGGGCATGACGCCTGACGATATCAAGCAATACATCCGCTACATCGCCGATTGGCGTTTGGGTCAGCTTGGCTTGCCGAAGATTTACGGCGTCACTGAGCATCCGATCCCGTGGCTGACATCGATCCTCAACGGTGTCGAACACGCCAACTTCTTCGAAGCGCGCGCCACGGAATATTCCAAGGCAGCCACGAAGGGCGATTGGCACGGCGATAGCGGCGTCTGGTCGAACTTCGAGCAGATGATGGAAAAGCGGAAAGCCGCTAACTAGGCTTCCGCTAGCTCGTCAGCCTTTTGCGCAACACGGTTCGATCCACGTCGCTGACGCCAATCACATTGCGCAGATACGCGTCCGCTGAACCGTGGCGCTCGTCGATCGCGTCGAGCGCGTTGCGGAGATAATCGACTTCGACGCCAAGCATCGGGCGCAGCGCTTCTGGGTCGAGCTTGCGTGAAAGCCGCTCCTCCATCCGCGCTTGAATTTTCGGCATGCGCTTTTCGAGATCGACGGCGGCGTTGGTGAATTCGTAGTCGGCGAAGACCGTTGCTTCATCGACGCCCAACGCCAGCAAAGTCAGCGCGCAGCCAATGCCGGTGCGATCCTTGCCGGCGGCACAGTGAATAACGCCCGCCCCGCCCTGCTGCATTTCAGCGAACCAATTGCGGTACAAACTGATCAGCCGAGGATCGAATGGTATCTCGCGATAAAGGCTCATCATGTAGCCGCGTGTAGATGCGGCGCTGAGATCGCTCTGCAGCAACGCCACCAGATGTGGCGGCAAGGCGACGCCCTGGGCGCCTTCATCGTTGACAAACACGCGACAACTTTCGCCGGGCCAACGGTTCGGCTCGTGACGGCGTTCTTCGGGGCGGCGAAGATCTACGAGAAAGCGTACGGCCATGTCATTGAGCCGCGTCACGTCACCTTCACTGGCTTCACTGAATGCAGCCGAGCGATAAAGCTTGCCGCGCACGATCTTTGCACCGTCCATGGTGTCCCAGCCGCCAAAATCACGGAAATTCAAGACGCGCTCGAAATCAACTAGCCGGTCATGCATGTGGAGCGGATTAAGGATTGGGGATTGGATAGGCAATGGCTAGGCTGCGGCGGACATGACACGCGCAGAATTTAAAAGCTTCGACGGCGCCCGCCTCTCCTATCAAATCGAAGGCGAAGGCCGCACGATCATTATGCTGCACGGCTTCTTGGCCAATTCGCAGCTCAATTTCATAGGGCCCGGCATAACCAAGGCGATCACAAATGCAGGTTTCCGCGCCGTGATGTTGGATCATCGCGGCCACGGCCTTTCCGATGCGCCCGAGGATGCGAGCGCCTATCCGCCTGATGTCCTTGCGCTTGACGCTGAGGCATTGCTCCGAGACCTGAAGGTTACGGATTACGACCTCGTTGGCTATTCGCTCGGCGGTCGCACTGCCGTGCGGATGCTGGTGCGTGGCGCGCGCCCACGGCGCTGTGTGGTCGGCGGGATGGGCGACACTGGCATATTGGGCGCACCCGCGCGCGTGGCGTTTTTCGAGGACGCGATCGCCAGAGGTGAATCCAGCGCGTTTCCGCAGGCGGCGAAAGCGGTGCGGGCATTGATGGATCGCGCTCAAGTAAAACCGCAGGCAATGCTCCACGTGTTGAAATCGCAGACGCAAACCGAAGCCAGTGCGTTAGCCGAGATCGACACGGAAACGCTGGTGATCAGCGGCGTCGACGACAACGACAATGGCAGCGCCGAAGGACTTGCGGCGATGTTACCGAGCGCGCGGGCTATGCGCACGCCGGGCAATCATCTGAGCGCGGTTGGCGCGCCCGAATTGGCCGGAGCCATCGTCGCCTTCTTGAAAGCCTGATTTAGCGCAGCTTGAAACGTTTGATCTCGGCCTTCGAAAGCTGGCGTTTGTCGCGGGCGTAGACGCCGGGGCGGCCGTAGAGTTCGCCGACACCCAAACGTGACAGGTTCGAACGGTGGACGACGTCGGTATAGAGTTGGCCCACCGGAATTTTCGCGAGCTTCACTTCCCACCACGCGTCATCGAAGAGATGCAGTTGGGTTTTCGCGTCGAGGATGCGCATTCGGAGAGCGAGTTCGGCTTCAGCTTTTTTGCGCGCCTCGCGGCGGTGCACGCTCGACCGTTTGTAGTGCTCATTTTTGCGCAGCAGGCCGGTGCGTGGGTGGACGTAATAGAGACACCAATCATCGCTCAAGGCGCGCTCGCCGCCGAATCGCGGGGTGACGACAACGACGCCGCCTTTCATCCGGGTTTTGGTGGCGACAAAATCCTGCAGATGATCGCGGACGTGCTGCTGGACAGTGGATGTTGGCTTCAAATGTTCGCTGATCTCGGAATAGACCTTGTCCCACGGGCGGGCGACATTCGAGGCGAGATAGCGCTTTAGCGGATTGAGGGTTTCGTTAAGGCGTTTGGTTTTGGAGTCGCGGCCTTTGGGCTCACGCGCGCCCTTTGCGCGGATGGGCTCGCCATCGTCATCGACAAGCGTGCGGGTGCGGCCGGGGCGGAGACCCGCCGCCGCCCGGCCTGAACGCGGCCGTTCAACGATAACCTTGCTCATGTCTTTACGCATGCGGCGCGCGGTTTAGGCGCAGAGATAGAGACACGCAAGACGCCTTTGCTTCTCGCCCTGACGGATTGCATCCGCTCTGCCGCTGGCCATGCATCCAACGATCTGCAACGAGAAAGCATGAAACCACGCGAATTGATCGGGACTGCGATGGCGCCTGGCGGCGGTGAGCTTCGCCTGTTTCGCCGTGACGGCGACCATATGATCGTGCTCGGCGGCAATGAGCTGATGAGCAGCCGCGTGAGCGGATCAGAAGAAGCGCTGGCGGTGATGACGTGCGAACGGCTGGGCGCGCCCACTGAGCCGCACCTGCTCATCGGCGGCTATGGCATGGGTTTTACATTGCGCGCGGCGTTGGCGGGGCTTCAGGGCCGTGCGCGGGTTACGGTGGTCGAGCTTGTGCCGGAAATTATCGACTGGGCGCGTGGACCGATCGCGGCGCTGACCGCTGGCTGCCTGGACGATCCGCGTGTCGATATCGTTTTGGGCGATGTCGCTGTGGTGATCGGCGAAGCGCGCTGCCGGTACGATGCGATATTGCTTGATGTCGACAATGGTCCAGACGGACTCACACGGGCCGATAACGACCGCATCTATTCAAGTTCCGGTCTCGCATCGGCGAAGGCCGCGCTGAAGCCGGGCGGCGTCTTGGCGATCTGGTCGGCGGCGCCAGATGCCGGGTTCACACGCAGATTGAAGCACGCTGGCTTTCTGGTCGATGAAGTTTTGGTGCGCGCACGCGGCGCCGGCAAAGGATCACGGCACGTCATTTGGTTCGCGAGCGCGCGTTGAAGCGCTCAGCTCACTTGGACGTCGGGCAATCTTTTGTCAGGCTTTAGTTTGCGGTTGAGACGGCGGCGAAACTCTTGCGCAGCGCGCGAGCCTTTGAGGCGGTTGTAGACCGCGCTGAGCTGCGCTGGCGACGCCATCAGCTCGAATTCACCGCTGATCTCGGCGCCAATGTTTTCGCTTTGAGCAACAGTGACGCTCTGGCGAATAGCCGCGGGTGCGATGGCGAGCACCGCTTGCACGGCCGTTTGCACCACACGGGTATGGGAGGTGTCGGCGAGGTTCATGCGGAGGTCGAACCGCGCCACGCGCGGATTAAAATCGTAGAGGCTCTTAATTGCTGTGTAGGCGGCGTCGGCAATACCAGGCGTCATCAGCGCATGGCCCACACGCCGCACATCATGAAATGACGCCAGCGGGCCGCCGTGCGATTTCTTCGGCAAGGCGCGCGTGATCATTGCGGCGCCCAACCCCCACAACGGACGCAGCTCGGCGCGCGCCGTCGATGTCGGCGTGTCGATAACGATGCGAACCCTTGCGGGGAGAAAATAGATCGCGAGCGGTATCAAGACCGCAGCCGCCAGCGCAGGCGCCCAAACGATTAAATCCATAGCCATCCCCCGCGCACGCTAGACGCTGGCCGCGTCTAGCGCCACGGGAAACGTGCTTAGACTTTGGCCGGCTTGCGCGTTTGCTTGCGGTACTTCGGCGGCGCGCCGTTGTTGGACCACACGTTGTTGCCCTTGCGGTCGCGGCGGTCACCCTCATCGCGCGAACGCGTCGGGCCATGACCTTGCTTGGCGTGGGCGGCGCCATGCGCGTCAGAAGCGTGATGCTTCTTTGGCGCATGTTTGCGTGCCGGATGGACAGCGCCCGAGCGGCCCGCTGGGCCCTTCGGACGGATGACCTTTTCGTCGGCGCGCGGGGCGCGGAGCGACATGTCGGTTTCCATGACCGGCACCGGTTGCTTGGTCAGACGCTCGATGTCGCGGAGGTAGGCGCGTTCATCGGGGGCGCAAAACGAAATTGCGATGCCGTCTGTGCCAGCCCGCGCCGTGCGGCCGATGCGGTGGACGTATTGCTCGGGCACGTTCGGCAGGTCGTAGTTGATGACGTGCGTGATATCGTCGACGTCGATGCCGCGCGCGGCGACTTCGGTGGCGACGAGAATACGCGTCTGACCCTTCTTGAAGCCATCGAGCGCACGGATGCGCTGGCCTTGGCTCTTGTTGCCGTGGATGGCGTCGGCGTTGAAGCCAGCGCTTTCCAGCTTTTTCGCGACGCGGTCAGCGCCGTGCTTGGTGCGGGCGAAAACCAGAGCGCGCTTCATCGACTTGTCGGCGAGCATCGCATGCAGGAGGTCCTGCTTCTTGGATTGATCGACATGGACGACGACTTGCTGGACGCGCTCGGCGGTTGTCGATTGCGGAGCAACCGACACCTTCTCCGGCTTGTCGAGGAATTGTGCGGCCAGTTCTTCGATCGCCGGCGGCATGGTGGCGGAAAAGAAGAGCGTCTGACGCGCGCGCGGCAGGATGGTCGCAATTTTCCGGAGGTCGTGGATGAAGCCCATGTCGAGCATGTGATCGGCTTCGTCGAGAACGAGGATTTCGACCTTGTCGAGACGGATAGTACGCTGGCTGACGTGGTCAAGCAGGCGGCCGGGCGTGGCGACGAGAATGTCGACGCCGCGAAACATGGCTTGCTTTTGCTTGTGCATCGAGGCGCCGCCGAAAACGACGGCGGTCGAGAGGCCAAGGAACTTGCCGTAAACGCGGAAGCTGTCGCCGATTTGGGCGGCGAGTTCGCGCGTCGGCGCAAGCACCAAGGTACGGCAGGACTTCTCGCCTGCGTGCTTACGGTCTTTGTGGAGGCGATCGAGGATCGGCAGCGCGAACGCCGCCGTCTTGCCGGTGCCGGTTTGGGCGAGACCGATCAGGTCGCGGCCCTTCTGCACGATCGGCAGCGCCTGGATCTGGATCGGAGTCGGCTTGGTGTAGCCCTCGGCTTCAAGCGCCTTGAGGATCGGCGCGGAAACGCCGAGGTCTTGGAATGTGGTCACGTATGAACTTTCGAGCCGCCACGCGTCATCGCGTGGGCCCTATCAGGTCAGGAACGATGCGACGGCGAAGAAGGGCGGCGAGCTATCTTTGCGCTCAAAGCCGAACGTCGATGGTTGCGTTCCGGGGGACCGCGTTCTGCGGGCATCTAGGCCTGCGAACGGTCGCTGAGGCCGGATATCGGTGGAAATACTTGAGAAGTCAATAACACGGAGCGCATAGCTCCTGCCCTTCTCCCGGCGAGCGAGAAGGTGGTGGGGCGAAGCGGGGCCGGATGAGGGCTACTGGCGTTTCCTCATCGCGCTCATTTCTGATGCGTCGGCAAACCTCATCCGTCCGCTTCGCGGACACCTTCTCCTTAACCGGGAGGGGATGAAGCGATCTCCAAAACGGGCCACACTTTGGAGTGCCCAGGCTTTGGCGGACACGATAATTCAGCGCGCGATGTGAGCTGGAGAAATCGGGCCGATGCGTCGGGCGCTAAGTCACTGACTGCAACGGATGGACTACGCCGGTCGAGAAATTCTCGGCTTCGACGCACGCTGGCCCGGAACAGTCATTGGCAATCTCGGCTTCTATAGCCGGCGAAGTCTTAGGAGCTTTTCTTGCGCGGCCGCCGCGCCGCCACTGAAGGTCATGAGGCGCACTTCGTAGAGCAAGTTGCCCCGCGAATAGTGTAGCGCATAAGTGCCTAGATCAGTTTGATCCTGAAAGATCGCGCCGTCGGGATCGCCTGCCATTGGCGCCGTGCCGCCGGCCAACATGTTGAGCATCATCGCGCGCGAGGTCGCCGCGCTCGAAGGCTCTAACCATGTTACGTTGACGCGTAATTGGCCGTTGCCGCGTTGCTCGTCATAAATGCAGTCGCGACGCGGAGCGCCCGGAATTGGCGTCACTGGAACACCTGCACCGTAGCTGCCTGTAAGTGCCGCGGAGACCTCGGCGGGCGTGAACACACACGCGTCGATTGCTTCGAGCGCTACGCCTTGCGAAGGAGCGAGCGTAGATGTGGCCACTTCTTCAGGCGTGAGGTCAGACGCTGAGCCATTGTCACTCGCCGCAGGTGCCGCGCTCTGGCCGCACGCCGCTAAGGCTAACGAGAGGAGCGACACCGCAATCGCCTTGCGCATAGAAACGTTCTCCCGCCTGTCGAACCAAACCAGCGGTTACGCACACCATAGGCGCTTGATCGATGCGCTACCCATTTGGGTAGCGCGTAGGGCAGCTCGCGTTGGTTAGGGTCCGTGCCGCGAGGCATAGGAGAACAACATCGTGAAATCGTTCCGCACGCTTCTTCTGGCGACGCTCGCCGCGACACTGTCTGTCGCTGCGCAGGCGCAGACTATCACGGACATAAATCCAAGCGCGGTGCGCGACGCTCAGATCGCCGGGCCCGTCCGCATCGCCGTCACCGACGGCTTCAATGTGTCGGCGGGCGCGCCCACCGCTGCGCTCGACCTCGTCGATGTTCGTTCAAGCGATGCCTTCGTTGTCGAAGGTCCCGCCCGCTTGGCGATCGAAGGGATTGCCTTCTTCGTTGTGGACTGTGCCGTTTACTCTGGCGAGCGCGTTGTGGCGCGATTCAACCGCGCCGCGCCCGTCTTTGATGGTCCATTTCAAGGACGTTTCCGATTCGGCTTAGCGCGCACTGCTGAAGGCGCGGCGACGTCCTACGGGTGCTGGGCCACAGCATATGGTGCGCGCGGCGGCGCCAATTGGCGCGCCTATGAAGAACCCAACGCCAATGTGCCTGGTGGCTATGTGCAAATGATCAAGATGGAAGACGGTCAATTTTGGAATGGCGCGGCTATCACTGAACAGGTGGTGCTGCATTTTTCAGGCGCCATGAGCGGTGCGCCCGGGCGCCCCACGCTTTCCGGACTCGTCGCTGGACCGCGCATCCCTGACGGTTCGGACGTGCAATGGCGCCCGCCGATCATCCCGCCTGGTTATAGCGCTCAGATCGCTGCGGCGCGTGCGGGCCAGGGTGCAAACGATTGGAACTCGGCCTCTGACTATTTGCGCAGCGGCGATGCAGACGCCTCAGATTATATTCGAGGCGGTAACACGGCAGATAGTGTCGCGATCCCGACAGCCACTCTCCCGGTCGCCGAGCCGGTGCAAGCGCCGCGCCCGTAACTGGCTCCGGCATTCTCGCAGGCAAAAAAGGGCGGCGTCGCAATCGCGGACGCCGCCCTCAGTGCTGGCAGGGCGCGCTATTGCCCCGTCATGGCATAACCATTTGCCGAGAGCACCACTTGCCGCCGGAACGAGGCGCCAGACAACAGGCGCGAATTGCCGGCTTCCAATACATATTGTGCTGCAGATGGTCCAATGCCGTCTCGCCCGCGATATGGCCCCTCCGCGACTTCAAATGCTCTCCAGTCAACGCCATTGCGCGCACCGAACGCGACAAGGACGCACTGCACGAGGTTAGCGTTTATGCCCTCCACAGCTCCTGGTCCGGCTAAAGCCCTTGGCACGCCGAGTACGATGCGCCCGAGGAATGGCCCGCCGGTCTCAAAGGTGTGTTCAGTGGCGCCGAGCATACCTCCCGAGCGAAAATCTACGGCGCCCAACGGCGCGGGCGATCCGGCGGTGGCACTTATGTTTGTAACGGTACAGGTCACACGAACGCGCTGTGCGCCCTCGACCGTGACGACCGCCGGAAGTTCCACGATCCAGCCGCTGCCAGGCGGGACATGCGAAAGCGTGAGGTTGTCGTGATCTGCGGCGACGGGGGCGCCGGCGTCGAGCACGATCCCCGAGCCTGCCTCGAACTGAAAGCGCAGCGGCTGCCCTGGCAGAGCATCGGTATGAAGTTGCGTGATACCTTGCTGGGCGGCGGCGGCGCCTGCCATCGCTAAGACCATGCAAGCCGCGATCAAAACACGTTTCATCATTCCATCCTCGCGAAAATTCCCTCGCCCGCGAGGCTAGCGTCGCCGAACACAGCCCGCCCTACCCAAACGAATAGGGTCGCGCGGTTACACTGCCTGCTGCACGATTGGCAGCGCCCGTAACGCCGCCACCACACGCGCTTGATCGACCGCGCCGGTTTTGCGCAGCACGCCCTTCATGAGGAAGCGAACGGCGTTGTCCGTCACGCCGCGGCGGCGCGCGAAGTGCTGGACCGTCTCCCCATCCGCAAGTGCTGCGGCGAGGCGCGCCTCGGTTGGCGTCAAGCCGAACCAGGCCGCGAGGTGGTCGACAGGAATGGTCGGAGCGTTACCCTTGGCGCCGATAGCGAGAAGGATCGCTGCACCTTCCACAAAGCCATCCAATGCGTTCGTCCATTGTGTGGCGATCCGGACGGCCAGCACCGCGTGCTCTTCGCCGTCGGTCCCGGTTACATTGAAGGCAGCGCTTGTAGGCTGTTGTGAAGCGGCAAGGCCTTCAAGCAGGGCATTGGCTTCTGGTTGCGCAAACCGCAATCGGCCATTGAAAATGTGAGCCGCGCCCCCGGCAATGATTTCACGCGCCCGCGGATTGGCGTTGATCACGCTCATCTCCGCGCTGAGCGAAACGACGCCACCTGTCGCGTGCGCAAGGGACGCCTCGGCGCCGGCTGCGCGCAAATCAGCTTGGGCGATGGTGCGGCTGATGCGCACCGCCCGCTGAAGATGCGGCGCAATCAGTCTTACGCCGCGCCGGAGACCCTCGATATCCTGGCCATCTGGGCCGGCGACAACGAACGCCAACCGGCGCTCACCGCTGCGGTCGAGTATCGAGGCAAGCGCGCGCACCAGCGACCAAGTGCTCAAGAAGTGCTTATAGAGCTCACTCTCGAACAATTCCGCACGCGGGCAGATATCGTCCGTATCCACCACGCGGCCCACAGGCTGGGAGGCAATCCGCAGGCTCCACGGATGGCGGCCGGCGAAGTGCGCCGCGTACAATTCACGCGCCGGCGGGGATACGTTGGCGGCGGCCACGAACTGGGCGCCAACGTGCGGCGCTCGTTCCCAAACCAGAAACGCTACATCCCAATAGGGCGGACTATACGCTTCGACAAAGTTGACGATGGCGTCATCCCAACTCGCGGCGTCCAGCGCGGCCTGGTAGATCGCGCCGACGACCCGGCTGAACTTTTCCACTTCCGTCGACATGGCGCCCCGCCGGTTCACCCTAGGCTATCTTGTCCAAGCAAGCACGAGGCCTGAAGAAGCGCTCGAAGCGGAGTGTGACCGCCGAATGACTTCCTTCGGCGAGAGATCCTCGCGGTCGCAGCATCGCGAGCGGCTCGTTGAGAGCAAGTTAGACATTTGGCTATGTTCGCCATTTTTCCATAACGGGCGCGCTTAGGGAAACGACAGTCCGCGTAGCCCTCGACAACTGCGTTCGACGAGACCAATCAATCCTAGGCGCCTGAGCCATGCTGGCGGAGTAATCGCATATGGGCGCATTCTTTTGTGTAGATCATCGTCTGCCCGCCACGGCGAACGCGGAGCGACAGATCTCATGGCCGCTCCGCCTCCGCTTCGTGGTCTTGGCAGCGTTCTCGCTCGCCGGAGCGGGCTGCGCGCACGTTCAAAGCGCGCTTCTGCCAATTGCGGCGGACCTCAGCGGATCAGTCGACGGCGTCGCGATCACCAGCGGTCCGCCCGGCACAGAGATGGTCGCGGCCGAAATGGCTGTCTTGCGAGGAAACTGGAGCGACGAACGCATCGCGCAGGCTCGCGCCGATGACCAGTTCGACGCGTTTTCCGCGTTCGCGCCTGTAATGGGCGCCGGGTTCACTGCCGGTGGCTATCCGCGGACGGATGACGTGTTCGACCGACTGCTTGCGCCGCTCGGCGCAGCAATCCTCCTGGCTAAAAACCGGTACGCGCGCCAAAGGCCCTTCGTTACGGACGCCACGCTGCCGACCTGCATTGAACGGACCGACCTGCGCGCCAGCGGCTCCTACCCCTCAGGCCACGCCGCGTTCGGCTGGGCCTGGGCACTCTTGCTTGCGGAACTCGTTCCATCGCGCGCCGATGCGCTCTTACAGCGTGGTCGCGACTACGGCGAGAGCCGCGTTGTTTGCGGTGTCCATTTCCCCAGCGATGTCGAGGCCGGCCGCACGATCGCCGCAGCGGCGATCGCGCGATTGCATGCAGAGCCCGCGTTCCGCCGCGAGTTGGAGGCCGCCCGTCTCGAACTCGCTCGGGCATACGGGGATTAGCCGTCGAGGCCTCCGCAGTCTGTGGCCGCCTTCGGCGATGGCCGACCTTAGCGCCCGCGACATTGCCGACGGCAGGTTTGTATCGCCGCCGCCCTTCGAAACAAGATCGACTTGGGCGTCGGTCGCCGATAGTCGAATGCCTACTTGAGTTTGCGCCAGGTTGTCGCCAGCGCGACCAGCGCGAGGAATAGCACAATGATGCCGCCCAGTTGGACTGTCGCCCACGGCCCTTTGAGGCGGAGCACGACCGCGTAGAGGTCATTGCGCAAGGAGACATTGTCTTGCGCACCGGCGGTCTCGAGTGCGCCGTAGACGCCACCGGTACTCGCAACAACGGACGCGTCGCCGATGTTCGCAAGAACGATGAAGCCCGCACCAAGGACGGCGAGAAGCGCTAGCAAAACCAAAAGGAGCGTCCTCGTCTGGCGCATGCTCCCTCACTATGTCGTTTTCGGTATACGAATTGCTCAAAGACGGACCGAACTACGGGCAACGGCAATAGTCGGCGAATTGTGGAGATCGCGAGCTCATCGCCGAATGTCCCACTTGTTATCCTTTCGAGACCAAGCTCCGACAAGCGAGGACCAAGAACACCAATTGGATGACTCAGGCGCGCCTGGTCAAAAGCGTGGCCCGTTTTCGAGATCGCTTCATCCCCTCCTTAACCAGGAGAAGGAACGCTCACTGGGATTGACGACTTCGCCCGATACGCGACTAGCTTTGCCTCAGCCATGAAGCAAAACCCGGACATCAAATTCCTTGGCCGCATCCTGGGAGATGTGATCCGCACCTATGCGGGTGACGAGGTGTTCCGGCGGATCGAGTACATTCGCGCCGCGTCGGTGGACCGCCATCGCGGCGGGACGGCGCCGGACTCGATCGACCTTGGGCTGGGCGCGCTCGACCTGGATGAGACACTCGCGTTCGTGCGTAGCTTCATGTTGTTTTCGATGTTGGCGAACCTGGCGGAGGATCGCCAAGGCGTTGCCGTGGAAGATGGCGCCGACATCGCCCAGGCATTGGCGCGCCTGGAGAGCGAAGGCATCGGCCGTGAGCGCGCTCTGGCCTTGGTCGAGAAGGCGCTGATCGCGCCAGTGCTGACCGCGCACCCGACGGAAGTCCGGCGCAAGAGCATTATCGATCATCGCAACGAAATCGCGGCGCTGATGGAACTCATCGATCAGGGCCGCACTGAGACGGATGGCGGCGATCTCGTCGAGCGCGCGATCCAGCGGCACATTGCGCTACTATGGCAGACCCGCCCCCTGCGGCACGAACGACTCTATGTGACCGATGAGGTCGAGACCGCCCTCGCCTATTTCCGCGATTCATTTCTGCCGGTGCTGCCGGCGCTCTATGCGCGCTGGAACCGCGCCTTCGGAGCGCGGCCGCCGACATTTCTGCGACTGGGCACGTGGATCGGTGGTGATCGCGACGGTAACCCGAACGTCACCGCGGCGACGCTTGAGTACGCGCTAGCCAGGGCGTCGGAGACGGTGCTGGACTCGTATCTCGACCAATTGCACCAACTTGGCGCCGATCTTTCGATATCGTCTGAGCTTTCGAGCGTGACACCGGATTTGGCGGCGCTTGCGGATGCAAGCGGCGACGACGGCGTGGCGCGGCAGGATGAGCCCTATCGCCGGGCTGTCGCCGGCATCTATGCGCGGCTGAGCGCGACGTACGCCGGCGTGACCAGTCACGAACCGCCGCGGCGGGCGCGCTTTGAGGGAACCGCTTATGCAAGCCCAGAGGAGCTGAAGCGCGATCTCGATGTCATCCAAGATGCGCTTGCAGCGAACGGCGATGGCGGCTTGGGACGCGGCGGCGCACTTGGGCGGCTGATCCGCAGCGTCGAAGTGTGCGGCTTTCACCTGGCGACGCTCGATCTTCGGCAGAATGCAGACGTGCACGAGCGCGTGGTGGCGGAGCTGCTCAAGGTCGCGGGCGCGGCGGATGATTATCTTGGGCTCGATGAACCGGCGCGCACGGCGTTGTTGCGACGCGAACTTGCGGGCAAGCGCCTGCTCTCATTTCCGGACGCGAGCTATTCGGATGAAACGGTTTCCGAGCTTGCGATACTGCTGAGTGCGGCGGCGGCGCATGCGCGGTACGGGCCGCGCTGCATCACGACCTATGTGATCTCGAAAGCAGCCAGCGTGTCGGACATGCTGGAAGTCTATGTGCTGTTGAAGGAAGCGGGGCTCTTCCATCCCGGTGAGCCGCCCACCTGCCCGATCATGGCCGCGCCATTATTCGAGACGATCGACGATCTGGCGCGCGCAACGGCGATCATGAGCGAATGGTTCGCGTTGCCGGAGTTCGCGGCGATGAATGCGGCGCGCGGGCATCAGGAAGTAATGGTCGGTTATTCGGACTCCAACAAGGACGGCGGATACCTGACGTCGGTGTGGAGCCTGCATACGAGCAGCCGCGCCTTGGCGCCGGTGTTCGAGAAGGCCGGCGTGGCGCTGCAGCTTTTTCATGGGCGCGGCGGCGCTGTCGGGCGCGGCGGCGGCTCGTCGTTCGCCGCCATTCGCGCGCAACCCTGCGGCACTGTAAACGGTCGCATCCGTATCACCGAGCAAGGCGAGATGATCGCCGCCAAATACGGCACGCGCGAAAGTGCGGCGGCCAATTTGGAGGCGATGGCGTCAGCGACGTTGCTGGCGTCGCTGGAGCCGCCGGCGTTAAGCGCTGCGGATCAGGCGCGCTTCTCAGCGGCGATGGATGAAGTATCCGCTGCGGCGTTCGCAGCATATCGCGGCTTGGTTTACGAGACGCCGGGCTTCAAGCCTTTCTTCCGCCAGATCACGCCGATCGCGGAGATCGCGGACTTGAAGATCGGATCACGGCCTGCGAGCCGCACGAAATCGGACCGCATCGAAGATTTGCGCGCGATCCCGTGGGTGTTCTCGTGGAGCCAAGCGCGGATCATGCTGCCGGGCTGGTATGGCGCGGGGCATGGGCTGGCCGCGTTCAAGGATCAGGCGCTGCTGCGCGACATGGCGCAGGCGTGGCCGTTCCTCAGCACAACGTTGGCGAACTTAGAAATGGTGCTCGCGAAGTCAGACATGACGATCGCGGCGGAATATCTGCACCTCGTAAAGGACAAAGCCGAGGGCAAAGCGATCTTCGATGGCGTGCGGTCGGCTTGGGAGGCGACGCGAGATGCGTTGCTGTTGGTGACGGGGCAGGCGCAGTTGTTGGAGAGTCAGCCTGCATTGGCAAGGTCAATTCAGTTGCGCTTGCCGTATATCGAGCCGCTGAACCTGCTACAGGTCGAGCTGATCAAGCGCTATCGCTCCGGCGAAGACGATCCGCGCATTCACGAAGGCATTCAGCTCTCGATCAATGCGATCGCGACGGCGCTACGCAATAGCGGCTAAGCGACGGCGCTGACGATCCAGCAGGCCGCAGGAAGCCAGACGCCGTTTGGCTCTTGCGCCTCTTGCAGACGCTTGATGATCAATTGCTTCGCCGCTTTCTGATCGAGGCCGTGTTCGGCGATGGCGCGGGCGCTGGGGCCGATTTTCAGAATGTAGGCCGTGGCGTCCTCGGCGTCGTCCCCGATGTGGAGCGGGCCGTCCCAGGGCGTGATCGAGATATCGCGCCAGCCAGCGGTTTCGAGAATTGCTTCAGTCTTGCTCGGATCGGCGAGGCCAAATGGGCCGGGTACGTTTTCCTCGGGTGGCGGCAACGGTGCGGGCAACATTGGAGTGAGCGCTGCGAGCGGCGCCTGCGACCAAAAGTTTTCCGCAAATGGCCGCCAGCAAATGAAGCTCATGCGGCCGCCGGGTTTGAGGTTCTTGCGGATTTGCGTGAAAGCGGCGGACGGCGTTTCGAAGAACATGACGCCGAAGCGTGAGAACGCGGCATCGAAGGGGGCGCCGGGAACTTCGGCGATGCCTGCGTCGCGTTCGAGGAAATCGACGGCGAAGCCGTATTCCTTGGCGCGGTTACGGCCAAGGTCGAGCAGCGGCCGCGAAATATCGACGCCGACGACGTGGCCGTTGGGACCAACGCGGCGTGCTGCGGTGAGCGTCGTTTCGCCGGCGCCGCAGCCGATATCAAGCACGCGCTCGCCGGGCTGAAGATTGAGCGCGTCGAAGCCCGCTTGCGTCAGCGCACCGAACATCTTGTCGGTGCGATCGGCTTGGCGAGCCCATTCCTCGCCCACTTTGCTGTTCCAGTATTCGCGCTGCGTGGGACGGACGGGCTCTGACATCGCGACAATCTATCGGACCTGTAGCGCGACGCTAGGCGGATTAGTTCAGTCGCGCTCGGGCAACAGCCTTCTGCAAAAGTCGTGGCGAGCCTTCGTCTGCCGGTCACGAGCAGACGCGCGGGGACGAAGGCGCGCCTGGCGGCGGCGACCGCGATCTGTCGAGTTTGCGAGAATGACGCGCAACTCGGCCTGCCTTTGGCTCGGCGCGCTGAATAGTCTGCGGTTCATCGCAACGGCCGAAAATACGGGCGCCTCCGCTGGCGCGGCGTCAAAGCTCGGGGGCGCCAACAGCATTGAGTTGGTCTCCTGTGGGCCTAAGGACGCACAGGCGCTGAGCGACGCTATGGCGAGCACGACCAAAGCTATTCTGCGCATAGCGACCCCCACAGGCTGCGGTCGCACGATACGCCGATAGCGCCGCGAGCCAACGAAAATCGCTACGCCGCCTCTTCGACGAAACCGGCCCAGCTCCGCATGTAGTTCACGAACACAGGGCCCAGCCCCTCTTCGTGCAAATAAGCTTCACTGACCGGCGTGGAGACCGGTTGGAAATCGGGATTGACGGCGACGCGCATTGGGTAGTCGTGATGCAAAATGGCGGCGCGTCCGAGGATCGGAAAATCGAAACCGGCGGCGAGGACGTCGCGCGAATCTTGCGCCGACATGATCTTGCCGGCGGCGCCGAGGCGGACATCGCCGCGCTCCAATTCGGTGAAGTAGGATGCGAGCGTGCGGCCTTGCAGGGCTTCGTCGTTTGGCTCCTTGCGGACGTCCCAAAGCGACATATCGATGTAATCGATTTTGGCGTCGCGCATGAGGCGCTGGGCGACATCGCGGATCTCGAGCGTTTGGATGCCCCAACGTTCGGGCGAGAGACGCACGCCGAGTGAGAAGCCGGGCTTGGTTGCGGCGCGCACGCCATCGACGATTTCGAACAAGAAACGCGCGCGGCGTGCGGGATCGCCACCATAGGCGTCGTCGCGGCGGTTGAGCTCGGGGCTGAGGAACGAGCAGATGAGATAGCCGTGCGCACCGTGGAGTTCGCCGCCCTGGAAGCCGGCGCGTTCGGCGCGCAAAGCGGCTTCGATAAAGCAATCGCGGCTATGCTGTATATCATCCAGTGTCATCGCCTCGGCTTTGAGCTTTTCGTCGGCGCTCGGCGCTTTCGGGTTTTTCACGGAGCGCAAGCCGCCGTGATGCAGTTGCACGACCGAGTGACTGCCCTCTTCGTTAATCTTCGCGGCTAGGCGCGTGAGGCCGGGCAAATGCTTGTCATCGTGCACGCCAAGTTGGCCAGGGAAACCAACGCCGCTTTCCTGCACGGACGCCGCGCAAGTCATCGTCAGCGCAAAGCCGCCTTCGGCGCGCATGGTGAGCCAGCGGAATTCGTCATCGCTGAGGACGCCATCGGGATGGCTCTGAAGATTGGTGAGCGGCGAGAGGACGAAGCGGTTCTTCAGAGTTGCGCCAGAGCGGAGTTTGAGCGGGTCGGTGAGTGCGGTCATCGCGAGAACATAGTGGCTCGCGCGGCGAGCGCACCCCCTTCCCGTTGCGTAATTCTCGCGAAGTCCTCATGTGAAGACGGCAAAGGGGAGCAACGCATGGTCGAAAAAGTGCTGGTGACCGGTGGGACAGGCTATCTCGGCGGCTGGTGCATAGTTGAATTGCTGAGGCGCGGTTATGCGGTGCGAACCACGGTGCGCAATGTGTCGAAAACTAACGCGGTGCGGAGCGCGGTGGCGAGCGCGGGCGTCGATGCAAGCGGCGTCGAGATTGTCGCTGCTGATCTAAGCAAAGACGGCGGCTGGGACGCGGCGATGGCGGGCGTGGATTTCGTGCTGCATGTGGCCTCGCCGATTTCGCCGGAGGGCGTGAACAAGGCGGACGATTATGTGCGACCGGCCGTTGATGGCGCGTTGCGCGCGTTGAAGGCGGCGGTGAAGGCAGGCGTCAAGCGTGTGGTGCTGACGTCGTCGTGCGCGTCGTGTGCGCCGACGGATACGAAGAGCGACAAGCTGGCGGATGAGACGATTTGGAGCGATCCGAAACGGCAGGCGAACGATTGGTATCGGCTTTCGAAGACGCTAGCCGAGAAGGCCGCTTGGGAATTCATGCGGACCGAAGGCGGCGCGACGCAGTTCGTGACGGTTCTGCCCGCTGCGATCTTTGGGCCGGTGCTGAACAAGGAAAGCCGGAGTTCGGTGACGATCATCGAGCGGATGTTGAACGGCGCGATGCCTGGCGCGCCAAACATTGGCGTGTGCGTGGTCGATGTGCGCGATGTGGCGGAACTGCATGTGCGTGCAATGATCGCACCGGAGGCCGCGGGAGAGCGGTTTGTTGCATCCGGAAAATTTATGTGGATGCACGAGATCACGGCGTTACTACGTGAACGGCTTGGCGTTCGGGGTGACAAGGCGCCGACCAAGCGCGTGCCGGATATTGCCGTACGCGTTGGCGCCCTGTTCAACGCGCAGCTGAAGCCGGTGGCGCAATTGCTTGGACGGCGGGTGCGCTATTCGTCAGCGAAGGCGGAGCGTGTGCTCGGATGGAGGATGCGTCCGGAGACGGAGACATTGGTTGAGTGCGCGGAGAGTTTGCTTTAGCGGGCGCCGCCCTTCTCCCCGTGGGGAGAAGGGACGATCGCGCGTTTGCCTTAAGCCGCCACCTTCTGCTTCGCACCGAAGCGCTCGTAGAAGGTCTCGTTCTTCGCGGCCATGTTGCGAAGGAGTTTGTTGGGGCGGAAACGCTCGCCGTAAGTGTCGGCGAGACGATCAGCTTCTTCGACGAACTTCTTGGTTCCCCAGAAAAGATCAATGTAGCTGATGCAGCCGCCGCTATAGGGCGCAAAGCCCCACGCGAGAATTGAGCCAACGTCAGCATCGCGCGGATCGGTGATGACGCCTTCTTCGAAGCAACGCGCAACTTCGATGCATTGGCGGAAGAGGTAGCGCTTGGTGAGTTCGACTTTCAGCTCTGGCGGGCACTCTTTGGTTTTCACCTCGATGCGTTCGGAGATGCCGGGCCAGATGCGCGTGGGCTTGCCGTCGTCGCCGTACTCGTAATAGCCCTTGCCACCTTTGCGGCCGACGCGGCCCTTCTCTTCGACGAGCCACGATAGCATCGCGGCGCGCGGGTCTTTCTTGTAATCTTGCTGATTGAGTTCGGCGTTGGTCTTGCCGATTTTCAGCGCCGTATCGAGGCCAACAGAGTCGGAAACTTCGAGTGGGCCCATCGGCATGCCACATTGGCGGCCAACGTTTTCGATAATCGCTGGCGCAATGCCTTCCATCAACATTTCGACGCCTTCGGCCGGATAGGCGCCAAAGCAACGCGAGGTGTAGAAGCCGCGGAAGTCGTTCACGATGATCGGCGTCTTGCGGATTTTCAGAACGTAGTCGATCGCCTTGGCGACAGTTTCGTCCGTCGTTTCCTTGCCGCGGATGAGTTCGACAAGGCCCATGCGCTCGACCGGCGAGAAGAAGTGCACGCCGATATAATTCTTCGGCCGCGCAGATGCTTCGGCGAGACCGGTGATTGGCAACGTCGAGGTATTGGAGCCAAAGACGGCGGTTTCACCGAGGAAGGCTTCGGCTTTCTTGGTGACTTCAGCCTTCAGCGGCGGGCTCTCGAACACCGCTTCAACGACCAGGTCAGACCCCTTGATCAGCGAATAATCAGTTGAGGGCGTGATGCGCGCGAGCAGCTCATCGCCTTTCTCTTTGGTGATCTTGCCGCGCGATATGTCCTTGTCGACGATGCGCTTGGAATACGCTTTGCCTTTGTCAGCGCTCTCTTGGCTGACATCGAGCAGCACAGTTTGGATGCCAGCCTTGGCTTGCACGTAGGCGATGCCCGCGCCCATGAGGCCGGCGCCAAGCACGGCGACCTTCTTCACATTGTATTCCGGGAAGCCTTCGGGGCGGTTGCCGCCCTTGCCGAGCGCTTGCATCGAGACGAACAGCGAGCGGATCATGCCTTTCGCTTGCGGGGTGTTGGCAGTCTTGATGAAGTAGCGGCTCTCGATGCGGAGCGCTGCGTCGATCGGCACCTGCATGCCTTCATAGATGCAGGAGAGAATGTTGCGCTGCGCCGGATAGTTGAGGTTGGTTTGCTTGGAGACCATGGCGTTGCCGCCGACAGCGGCCATCGCGCCGGCTGGCGTGAACGGGCCGTCCTTCACTTTGTAGCCCTTGACGTCCCACGGCGCGATCGCCTTCGGGTTCGCCTTCACCCAAGCCTTCGCGGCTTCAACGGTTTTGCCTGGCTCGACGACTTCGTTGATGAAGCCAAGCGACTTGGCTTCTTGCGGCGACTTATCGGCGCCCTGAAGGATCATCATGGCGGCGTTTTGCACGCCAATGAGGCGCGGCAGACGTTGCGTGCCGCCGGCGCCAGGAAGCAGGCCGACTTTAGATTCAGGCAGGCCGAACTTGGTTTTCGGATTGTCCGCAGCGACGCGGTAGTGACACGCGAGCGCGATTTCCAAACCGCCGCCCAGCGCGAGCCCTTCAAGCGCTACGGCGACAGGCTTGCCGCAAGTTTCCAGCGCGCGGAGCGAGCGGTTCAGCGTGAAGCTCTGGTCGAATTGCTTCTTCAGCTTCTCTTCTTCGCTCTTCGGCGCCTCTTCCTTCGCCGCGCCGCGTTGGTTCAACTCACCCAAATCAGCGCCGGCGCAGAAGCCGGTGGTTTTGCCCGAGGTGATCACCGCGCCCTTGATCTTGTCGTCGCTTTTCAGCGTCTCGACCAAGCTGATGAGATCACGCATCACCGAACCAGTGATCGTGTTCATCGAGCGGCCCGGCACGTCGAACGTGATCAGAGCGATGCCGTCGCTGTCGGTTTCGATCTTGAAGTTTTCCATCGGACCTACCCTCTACCTATTCAATTTTTACGCTTGCGGCGGCTTGCTTTCGTCGTCGCTCTTATTCTTCGCGGCAGCTGCGCCGAGAGCCAGGCCAATGCCGACGCCTAAAGCGACGCCAAGGCCCAAACCTGCGGCGAGGTTGTCAATGGCGACACCCAGCGCGACGCCGAGAGCAATACCGATCCCGATGCCAGCTGGGTGCAAGCCACCTTTCATCAGTTCACCCGTTCGATCACGGTTGCGGTGCCCATGCCGGCGCCGATGCACAGCGTGATGAGCGCGCGTTCTTTGTCGGCGCGTTCGAGTTCATCGACCATGGTGCCGAGGATCATCGCGCCAGTGGCGCCGATGGGGTGACCCATCGCGATCGAGCCGCCATTGACGTTGACGCGTCCCATGTCGAGATCGAGCGCTTGCACCCAACGCAGGACGACGGCGGCGAAAGCTTCATTGAGCTCCCAGAGGTCGATGTCTTGCTTGCTGAGGCCGAGCTTCTTCATCAGCTTTTGCGTGGCGAATTCCGGACCCGTCAGCATGATTGACGGCTCAGAGCCGACCGATGCGCCGCCGAGAATGCGCGCGCGGGGCTTCAAGCCAAGCGCTTCGCCCATTTCCTTAGTGCCGATCAGCACGCCCGCGGCGCCATCGACGATGCCGGACGAATTGCCGGCGTGGTGGACGTGATCGATCTTTTCGATTTCCGGATAACGTTGCTGAATGACGCCGTCGAAGCCGGGCATCATCTCGCCCTGCATCTTGAAGCTCGGCTCAAGCGCGCCGAGCGATTGCAGCGTGGTTTCTGGACGCATGAACTCGTCATGATCCAGGAGCGTGACGCCGAGCTGATCCTTTACCGGAACGATCGACTTCTTGAAGCGGCCCTCTTTCCAGGCCTTCGCCGCGCGCTGTTGCGATTGCACGGCATAGCTGTCGAGATCGGTGCGCGAGAAGCCGTATTTGGTGGCGATCGCGTCGGCGGAGACGCCTTGCGGCGTGAAGTAGGACTTCATTGCGATCGACGGATCGGTGGCCCAGGAGCCGCCGGTCGAGCCCATTGGCACGCGGCTCATGCTTTCGCAGCCGCCGCCAATGGCGAGCTCAGCTTCGCCGGATTTCACTTTCGCCGCGGCGATGTTGCAGGCCTCCAAGCCCGAGGCGCAGAAGCGCTCGACTTGCACGCCGGCGACGGTTTGCGAATAGCCGGCGTTCAGCACGGCGATACGCGAGAGGTTGCCGCCCTGCTCGCCGATCGGCGAGAGCACGCCGAGATAAACGTCATCAACCTTCGAGGTGTCGAGATTGTTGCGATCGCGGATCGCCTCGAGCACTTGCGTCGCCAATTGCAGCGACGTTTGCTCGTGCAACGAGCCGTTCGCTTTGCCTTTGCCGCGCGGCGTGCGGACCGCGTCATAAATATAGGCCTCAGCCATCTTCGTACTCCAACTTTCAGCGGCGCTCGCCGCTTCACCCTGGATGGGACCGGAGCCGTCCCTGGCGCTCACGAGCGCCTACTCCGCTGACCGCTACGCTCGGGCTGAGCGCAGCGCGGTAAACTAATGCGCCTCGCCGCCGCCGATGGCGACGTCGCCTCGGAACGAGTTGGCAATGAAACAGGCTTCGTGCGCCTTGTGATGGATTTCGCGAATTTCCTCAGGCGTGGGCGTTTTCTCGCCGCTCCAAGCGATTTGCGGATTGAGCTTCACTTGCGTCATCGCCATACGGCCGCGCTCGTCCTTGCCCATCACGCCTTCGGCTTGATCGACATAGGCATCGACGGTGAAGCCGGCGCGGCGCGCGAAATCTAGGAAGAAGAGCATGTGGCACGACGAGAGCGCAGCCACGAACATCTCTTCGGGATCGACGGCGTCTTCGCGCGAGAGCGGCAGCTTCACTACGTGTGGCGACGATGACGCGGGCATGGTGACGCCGCCATCGAAGGCGATGTCGTGCGCGCGAGAGTATTGCCCGTCGGTGAAGACAGCGTCGTCGCGAGTCCAAGTAAGGGTCGCGGTGTAGCTCGCCATCAGAACGCCTCTGCCGAGAGCGCCATCACCGGGCCGGCGCCGCTCTTGATCTTCGCCAAGTGCGCACCAGCGTCCGGCAACATGCGGGCGAGGAAATAGCGGCCGGTGGCGAGTTTGGTGTCGTAGTACGGATCGCCTGCGCCGCCGTTCTTCTTGGCGGCGAGCGCGGCCTTTGCTTGCAGCGTCCACATATATGTGAGCGCGGTGAGGCCGAAGAGATTGAGGAAATCGTGGCTCGCTGCGCCCGCATTGTCGAAGTTCGACATGCCATTCTGCATCAGCCACATAGAGCCTTCTTGCAGTTGAGCCTTAGCGCCCTTCAGCGCTTCGACGAAGTCTTTCAGGTCAGCGTCGTCTTCGTGGTTGTGCACGAAGTCGTCGAGTTCATTGAAGAACGCGAAGATGGCGCGGCCGCCATTTGCGCCGAGCTTGCGTCCAACGAGATCGAGCGCTTGGATGCCGTTTGCGCCTTCGTAGATCATGGTGATACGGGCATCGCGCACGAACTGACTCATGCCATGTTCTTCGATATAGCCGTGGCCGCCGAAAATCTGCTGGCAATTGGTGGCGTTGGCGTAGCCTTTGTCGGTCAGATAGCTTTTCAGCACCGGCGTCATCAGACCCATATAATCTTCGGCCTTCTCACGCACCTTCTCATCCGGCGAGACCAGCAAGAGATCGCCGTGCACGGCAGTCCAGAACGTGAAAGCGCGCGCGCCTTCGTTGAAGGCCTTGGCGTCCATCAACATGCGCCGGATGTCGGGGTGAACGATAATCGGATCAGCGGGGCCGTTCGGATTTTTCACGCCGGTAATAGAGCGGCCTTGCAGGCGATCCTTCGCGTAGGCGACGCCGTTTTGGTACGCGACTTCCGATTGCGAGAGGCCTTGTAGGCCAACGCCAAGGCGCGCCACGTTCATCATCGTGAACATGGCGTGAAGACCTTTGTTCTCGACGCCGACGAGATAGCCGGTCGCATCATCATAGTTCAGCACGCACGTCGAATTGCCGTGGATGCCCATCTTTTCTTCGATCTTGCCGCAGACGACACCGTTGCGCTTACCGGCGTTGCCGTCCTTGTCGAGCAAGAATTTCGGTACGACGAACAGCGAAATGCCCTTGGTGCCTTGCGGCGCGCCTTCGACGCGCGCGATCACGAGATGGATGATGTTCGACGCGAGATCGTGTTCGCCGGCAGAGATGAAAATCTTCTGGCCGGTGATGCGGAAGCTGCCGTCAGCCTGCGGTATTGCCTTGGCGCGAAGCATACCGAGATCGGTGCCGCAGTGCGGCTCCGTCAGGTTCATGGTGCCGGTCCATTCACCGGTGACGAGCTTCGGCAGGTAGGCTTGCTTTAGTTCATCGCTGCCGTGGTGATGGATGGCTGCGTAAGCGCCGTGGCTGAGGCCCGGATACATGCCGAACGCCATGTTCGAGGATGCGACCATCTCGTTCCAAGCGAGCGCGACCACGTGCGGCATGCCTTGGCCGCCATAGGCGGGATCGCTTGAGAGCGCGGGCCAGCCAGCTTCGACGAATTGTTTGTAGGCGTCCTTGAAGCCCGGGGGGGTTGTCACCGAGCCATCGTCGGCGCGCACGCAACCGTGCTCGTCGCCGATCTTGTTCAGTGGCGCGAGAACGCCTTCGCAGAACTTCGCACCCTCCTCGAGCACGGACTCGATCAGATCGATCGGCGCGTCCGAGAACGTCGGCAAATTGGAATAGCGCTCAAGGTCGAGAACGTCCTTGAGGAGAAAGCGATATTCGCGAAGCGGCGCCGTGTAGCTCGGCATGCGGCTCTCCCTCTTTTTTTGAGCTTGTACGCGTCTTAGTGCGCGTCTTCGAGCCGCTTCTTAGCTTCCGCCTCGAACGCGCGCGCATTTGCGACGGCGGCCGGCGCCGCGGGCTTGGCAAGGAAGTCTTGGAGCTTCTTCACACTGTCGTGGAGAATGTCGATGGCGGCATCGACGTCTTCGCGTTGCGCTTCGAGCGCGACGATGCGGGATTGGTACTTTTTCAACGCCGTCTGCGCTTGGGCGCGCTGATCAACTTTGTAGAGGTCCAGAATTTCCTTGATCTCAATTAGCGAGAGACCCACCCGCTTGCCGCGCAGGATGAGCTGCAACTTGGCGCGATCGCGATGCGAGTAAACCCGGTTCATGCCGTCGCGGCGCGGCGTGAGAAGGCCTTTGTCTTCATAAAAGCGGAGTGCGCGAGGGGTGACCTCGAACTCCCGGGCCAATTGCGAAATCGTATAAGTGCGCTCAGCTTTGGAAGTCATAGGGAGGTCCCTCCAGGTTTACCCAGCGGCCTCAGGCTAGTTTCCGTTTACGGTAGGGTCAACTGAAGTTGACGGGGGCGTCAGGAATTTGGGCTAAGCGCCAGTAAATCCTGAGAAATATCTTCAGGCGTCTCGCACCCGTTGAGCGCCATCATGAGATCGAGCTCCGCCAGGAGGTATTCCATAACCGTTTGAACGCCCTGCTCGCCCGCTAGCGAGAGGCCGTAGACGTACGGCCGACCGACGCCGGTCGCGCTCGCGCCAAGCGCCAATGCCTTGAACATATCGGCGCCGCAGCGAATGCCGCTGTCAAAAAGCACCGGGACTTTGCCCTTTACGGCGTCGGCGACTTTCGCAAGCGCGTCCAGAGCGCCGATGCCGCCATCGACTTGGCGCCCGCCATGGTTGGAGACCATCACACCGTCATAGCCTTCGCTGACGGCCGTCTTGGCGTCGTCAGCACGCATGATGCCTTTGAGCACGATAGGAAGTTTCGTCCACGATCTGATTTGCGCGATGCGTTTCCAGTCGAGGCCGGGATCAGAGAACATCTGCGTGAACTGCACCGCGGCGGCGAGCGGGTTTTCTTCGGGTGTCTGCGCGAGCAAACCTCTGAACACGGGATCAGACGTGTATTGCGCGATGCCCTGCCCGCGCAGGAAGGGTGAAAAGCCGAGATCGAGGTCGCGCGGACGCCAGCCCAGCACAAGCGTGTCGAGCGTGATGAAAATAGCGCGACAGCCAATTGCCTCTGCACGGCGCACAAAGCTTTCCGCCAGCGCGTCCGACTTGCCCCAATAGAGCTGGTAAAATCGTGGGCCGTCGCCGTTTGCTTCCGCGATCTTTTCCATTGGAAACGACGCCTGCGACGAAATGATCATCGGCAGGTTCAATCTCTTCATCGCGCGCGCGACGGCGAGGTCAGCATCAGCGTGCATCATTTCGAGTACGCCGATAGGCGACGAAAACACCGGCGCAGCAACGCGCGCACCGAATATTTCGCAGCCGAGATTACGCGTCGCCGCGCCGCCGAGCATGCGTTGCGCGATCGGGAAGCGGCTGAATGCAGAGCGATTTGCCTCCGCACCAGTCTCTAGCCCCGCCGAGCCCGCCGTGTACGCCCATGCTTCAGGCGACATCTTCTCCTGCGCCGCCGCTTCGAGTCCGATGAAGTTCGTCGGGATATCGGGCTTCGCGCCACTCAAACCGCGCAGATAAATCGCGCCTTGCGTTTCGGAGCCGAACAGACGGCCGGTGTCAGACATGGCTAATTCCTGTTTACATTTTACCCGCCATTAACACGCAGACCGCTTTCATCGACACTGCAAAGTCGTGGGCGATTCTCGAATTCTTCGAGTCTGCCCCCGGGGGTTGGCGTGAGCCGCGGACGCGCGGCGATAACGCGGCGAGGGCTATAATGAGCGGTGCGCAAAGCTGGAGCGTCAAGGGCATTGACCCCAAAGTGCGAGAAGCGGCGCGCGAAGCTGCGGCTCGTCAGGGCATGAGCCTGGGCGAATATTTGAACCAGGCGCTTGCGTCGGGTCAGCTCGGAGGTGGCGGTTTACAAACCGGGACACACGCCACGCCGCAACAACCGCCGCGTCAGCCGCGCTCGCGCAGCTACGGCCTCGCACACACAGATTTCGATGGCGAAGACGATTGGAACGTCGGCGGCGCCAACCGCCCGGCCGATCCGACACGCCTTGCACAGCGCATTGAATCGATCGAACGCCGCACGCAGCTCGCGGTAACGGGTCTAGATCGCGCCGTCTCGACGATTGACCGCTCTGTGCTCGGTCTCGCTGCGCGCGTCGAAGACGCGGAAGCCGCATCAAGCGAAGCGGCGGAACGCATTGCTGACGCGCTGGATCAATTCCGCTCCGCTGGCGACACGCTAAGCGGGCGCTTGCAGCGCGCCGAACACGCATTCGACAGTGCGACCTCTGACATCTCCGGCGTCAAGGAACGCTTGGAACATCAGGTCGCGGTTGCCGAGGAAGTTGCGCGCCGCGCCGAAGCGGCGGCGTCATACCTGACCCACGAAATGGGTGGGCGTGACGTCAATGTCGCGCAGACGCTGGCGGAAGCGCGCGCCGTTGCCGAAGAAGCAGCGCGCCAAGCGATGGAAGCCTCGGCTGACGCGGTGAACGAACTGCGCCGTCTGCAAGAGGAACTCAGCGAACGTCTGGCCGATAGCGAAGCCTCGACGCGCCGCGCGATCGAAAACGCGGTTGCTGAAGTCCGCACTGAAACGTCGACCGAAACGCGCGGCGCGCGCGAAGCACTGCTTGAAGAAGTCGTGCGGCTCGAAAGCGAGATCGCCAAGCGGGTTGGCGCGGTCGATACGCTGAAGGCAGAACAAGCGACGCTAATTTCGCGTATCGAACGCGCCGAAGCTGGCGCGCGCGAAAGCACGGCAGGTCTGCGTCAGGCTGCTGGCGCTGCGATTGCGGATTTGCGGAACGCACAACTGACGTTGTCAGCGCGCGTGAAGCAAGTCGAAGACGTCGCCAGCCAGTCTGGCGAGGTTGATCTCACCGACGTACGGCAAGCACAGCACGATATCGCCGAGCGCCTCGCCGCTCTCGAAGGCAGGGGCGATTCAAGCCCCCTACTCACTGGCGCACTTGCTGCGTTCGAAGCGCGTATCGCCAATGTGGAAGCCACGGCTGGCGGCGCTGCAAAGATCGACGAGATCGGCGACACCGTGCAGTCGCTCGATCGCGCGTTGCAACGCCTGCAAGACAAGCTCGAAGAAACGGAATCGACCGCCAACACCGCGATACGCCACATCGAGGAAACGGTGTCGTCGCTCAATGCTCGCATCGAGCAAGGCGGTGGCGCGGCGCAGGAAACCGAAGCTGTTCGCGCGATGCTCGAGCAACGTCTCGACACGATGGCGCAATCTGTTCGCGAAGACCTGGCGCAGGACCTCCAAAACGCGCTCGCCGGCGGCGATGGTGTTGAAGGTGCGCTCGCTGATGTGAACCGCCGTCTGGCCGCGGCCGAACGCCGGCAAGCGCAGACGATCGAAGCGATCTCGATCGAGATCAAGCGCATGTCGGAGACCGTCGACCAGCGCCTGCGCACGGTTGAATCGCGCAATGATGACGCGGCGGCGTCGGCGGTGCGCGAAGAACTATCGCGCATGTCGACAACGCTGGAACAGCGCTTCGACGAGATCGAGCGGCGCGAAGCGGCTGCATTCGACCGCATGGGCCTTGAAGTTGGCCGCCTCTCGGAGCGCTTGGAAGAGCGCGTCGGCGCAGTCGAACAGCGCAGCGCGCAAGCGATCGAACACGTTGGCGAGCAAGTCGCCCGCATGGCGGATCGCTTCAATCAACGCCAGGACATCATGTCCCGCGAATTGGGCGAGCGCATGCTCGATAGCGAAGAGCGTGCCGGTCAGCGCGTCTCGGAAGCCATCAGTTCGATCATGCTGCGTCTGGCGGAGGTCGAAGAGCACAGCCAAGAGGCGATCGCGCCGGTTCAGAAGGCCGTGTCGAATGTCGCATCTAAGCTGGAAGCGTTCGAAAGCGGGCGCCCGGCTCCGATGCCGCAAGCCGAAACCTTTCCGACGCCGTCGCGCCGCAACGAAGACTTCCCCAGCTTCAACGATGATGACGCGTTCAATCTGAGCGATCCGGCGCCTCAACCGTATGTGTCGCCGCGGGACGCCGCGCAGCCGGTGCGTGCAGCGCCGTTGCCGCCGCGTGCGCACATCGCGGAAGCGCCGAACGATCACGACATCTATTTCGCGGAAGACACCAACCAGATCGATGATCTTCTGGTTGATGACGATGCGGCGGAAGAGGCGTTCGTCCCACCGGAATATAAATCCATCCAAGTCTCTCCGGATGACGATCTGCTGATCGACGATCCGGCGCTCGACGACATGGAAGCGGCCGCGCCGCCGCCGCTCGACGACGATCCGTTCTGGACGCCGGAAGACGATCTCGGCCCGTCCACGATCGAAGCCGCCGTTGCGCCGCTGGTGACACCGCCCGCGCCGCAACCCAGCGACGTTCCGCTCGCGCACGGCCAGGAAGAAGAGCCGCTCTCACTTGAAATGCCGGAACTTGGCGATCTGCCGATCTTTGCGGATGAGCAAACGGCGGCGGCGCCGAAGAACGATTACCTCGCCAATGCGCGCAAAGCCGCGCAAGCGCAGTCTCTGCCGAAGACGCGTCCAGATCCTGCAGTGGAAACACCAAAGCTGAGCCTGCGCGGTTCGAACCGGGTTGTGCTCTGGGGCGCAGCAAGCCTCGTCGCTGCAGCCCTGGTGGGCGGCGCGTATTACTACAAAACGTACGCGGGCAATGCCGAACCACAAACCGACGCTGAGCCCGCGCCCGCACCGATCGCCACTGCGCCGCCGGTCGAGTTCGCGCCGGCCGATCCCTTGGCTGAAGCGCCGATTGAAGGCGCAGTGACAGAAGGCGGCGCACCAATTGAAGGCGGGGCGCCGACCGCGGCGACGCCGGGCGCGCCAGTTGCGCAGAACCGCGCCGCGCCGACCCAGCAAGTCGTTGCAGGTCCTCTGCCCGCGCGCAACGTGTCGATGGAGCAGGCCGCGACATCCGGCGATCTCACAGCGCAGTACGAACTTGCCTTACAGCGCATCAGCTCCGGGCGGGCAGCAGAAGGCGTAACAATGCTGCGCCGCGCCGCCGACCGTGGCTTCCCAATGGCTCAGTATCGCCTGGCCAAGCTCTATGAGCGCGGTGAAGGCGTGCCGGCGGATCTCGCGGTAGCTCGGCAATGGACCGAGCGCGCCGCAGCGGCGGGAAACCGCCGTGCGATGCATGATCTGGGCGTCTATTTCGCGCGCGGCGAAGGTGCGCCACTGGACGAGGCCGCGGCGTTCCGCTGGTTCCGCCAAGCGGCCGAACTTGGCGTGGCGGACAGCCAGTACAATCTGGGCGTCCTCTACCAGCAGGGCCGTGGCGTCAACGCTTCGCCGTCGGAGGCGCTGTTCTGGTTCATGGTGGCCGCCCGTCAGGGTGATCAAGACGCCGGTGCGCGCGCTACGGCGCTCGAAGCGCAGCTGGCGCAGATGCAGGTGGAACAGGCTCGGGCCCGTGCTCAGTCCTTCCGGCCACGCGCCGCAAGCGCCGTAGCCAACGGCGAGTTCGGGGTGCGCGCCTGGAACAGCCGTCCCAGCACCTAACGTCACGCATCCACAGTTTAATTTTGACGGCAAACGAACGTTGCCTACGCCTGCGACCCTGCTCATAAGGGGGCCGCGGGCGTAGCGCCGTTGCGCTGAGTTCAGAGCAGAATTTTGATTTACCTGCCGATCGCCGAAATGCCGGTGGCCGTGCTGCTTATCCTATTGGTGAGCGGCGCCGTTGGCTTTGTGTCCGGCCTGGTGGGTGTCGGCGGCGGCTTCATCATGACGCCCGCACTGATCTTCATGGGCGTGCCTGCGCCGGTCGCGGTCGCAACGGGCGCGAGCCAGATCGCGGCTACGTCCTTTTCCGGCATCATGACGCAGACCAGACGCAAGGCTGTCGATTGGCGGATGGGGTTGTTGCTGTCGATCGGTGGTGTGGTCGGCAGCTCGGCCGGCGTTGTGCTGTTTGAGCGGCTGCTGCGGATTGGCCAACTCGATCTCATGGTGTCGCTGCTTTATTTGCTGCTGCTCTCCAGCGTCGGCTTTCTGATGGTGCGCGAGAGCTATCGGTTCTGGCGCGGCAGACCGGTGAAAGGTGTGTCGATACTCCGGCGTCCGCTGAAGACCGCCGCGCATACCTTGCCCTTTCGTCTCCGCTTTCCGCGCTCGGGCCTCTACATCAGCGTCTTGCCGCCACTAGGAATCGGCTTCGTCATCGGAGCGCTATCGGCGATCATGGGCATTGGCGGCGGGTTCATTCTGATCCCGGCGATGATCTATCTGTTGCGGATGCCTACCAACGTTGTCATCGGCACCTCGCAATTCCAGGTTCTCGTCATCGCGTCGCTCATCGTCGTGCTGCAATCGATAGCGACCCACACGGTCGACCTTGTGCTGGCGCTGCTGTTGATGGCGGGCGGTGTTGTCGGTGCGCAGATCGGCGCGCGCGTCGGCGCAGGCCTCAAGGCTGAATATGTGCGCGGTATTCTTGGCGCGCTGCTTATGGCGGCGAGCTTGAAATTCCTGTTCGACCTCGTGATCGCGCCGGAAGAACAATATGTGCTCGGGGCGGGCCTGTGGTGAAGCGCCTTCTCACCACCTTGGCTTTCGTTTTCCTCGCAGGTGCGCCAGCATCGGCGCAGCAACAACCGGGCAGCGACGTTGCCGATGATTTGCCCGCTGGCGTCGCCGAAGAGCAGATCACAGTCAGCTCCACGTATGGCGGCTCTTACATCACCGTGTTCGGCGTCAACCCGGATCGTCGCGGACGGGGCGATATCGTTGTCGTGCTGCGTGGGCCGACCGAGTCCGCGACTGTGATGCAGAAACGGCGCGTCCTGGGTCTCTGGATCAATGGCGATCCAGTCCGCTTCAGCGAAGCGCCCTCCTTCTTTGCCGTGCTGAGCAACCGCCCGCTACGCGATATCGCGAGCCCGGAATCGATTTGGCGCTATCAACTTGATCCTGCCGCTTCCGCGCAGCTCGCGAGCGCGGTGCCTGCCGGTGGCGATCCATCGGCGTATCGCGCGGCGCTCGTGCGGTTGCGTTACCAGCAAGGCCTCTATCAATGGTATTCGCGGCTGCCGCAGGAAGGCGTGCGGGGCGGATTGACCGCGTATCGCGGCGGGCTCTTTCGCGCTGTGGTGCGATTGCCAGCGAATGCGCCGATCGCTCAGTATCACGCTGACACCTACCTCTTCCGCGACGGCCGCTTGATCTCGCGTCAGCGCATCCCGATTAGCATTTCGCGCATCGGATTCGAACGCACCATCCATGACATGGCGACGAACGTCTCCTGGCTCTACGGCATCGTCACTGTACTGCTGGCGCTGTTGGCTGGCTGGGGCTCGGCCGTGTTATTCCGCCGTCCGTGAGCGCCACGCCACCCATCCTGCCGCGCGCAGCGCTTCGTCTGGGCTTTCTCGGCCTCGCGCCTCTCGGCGTTTCGGCGCTGATCTCGCTTTCAGAACATGCGAACACGGCGCGCTTGGGTGCGATTGCATTCTCGCTCTACGCCGCCGTGCTGCTCTCGTTTCTCGGCGGCGTGCGCTGCGGCTTTGAGATCATGCGAGCCCCGGAGGCGCCGAACGGCATGCGGCTCTTGTTTAGCGCGCTGCCGGCGCTGGCCGGTTGGACTCTTGCAGCTTTGGTTGTCTATTTCACGCCGGTGCTTGGCGCGGCGGCGATTTTTGCCGGCATATTTGCGGTGCAAGCGATGTGGGACTATCGCAGCGCGCGTGACGCTGGGGCGCCCGCTTGGTACCCGGTGCTACGCCAAGTGCTAACGGGCGGAGCGATGATCATCTGCATGATCATCCCGCTCGCAACGGCGCTGCACAGGTTTTAGTCCGCGATCAGCCGCTCGTTCGGCGCGGGCAACACGCGATCCTTGCCGAGCACCAGCGCCGTTGCGCCAGTTGGGAAGATGTTGGCGTACGCCTTATCGCAAACATTGAGGCCGCCGGTGAAGGCCCCAAACGCAGGCATCACCAAACGCGCGCCATCGGTCGCGAAGCAGCGCCGGCGCACGGTGCGGCCACGGCCTGAGACTTTGGCGCAGGGATGCAAGTGCCCGGCGATTTCGCCGGGCGCTGCGGTTTCGGTTGGGTGATGGCGGAGCGCCAGAGAGCCGATGTGCAACACCTCGTGAAACGCCCCGCCGAGCGTTTCAGGCGCGCGGCCGTCGTGATTGCCTTCGACCCAGACCCAGTCACAGCGCGACATCAATAAGCGCAACAGTTCGCGGTCCTTTGGGTCCATGCGCGCTGGCCCGCCGCTATCGTGAAAACTATCGCCGAGCGAGACGATGATCTCCGGCTGCAGGCGCAGCATGAGATCGGTGAGGCGCAGCAGCGCCGTGTGCGTATCGTATGGCGGCAACATCTGGCCGCGCAGCGCGAAGGACGAGCCCTTCTCCAAGTGAAGGTCAGAGACAATGAGCGTTTTGGATTCTGCGACCCACAACGCGCCGTCCGGCAGCGCGGTCACGAGCGTATCGCCGAGCCGCATTTCCACGTTCGCGCCGACAATAGCTATGGGTGGAAGCGGGCGTACAACCGCCGCTGCGTTCCGGCGCGGACGTACTGGCTTCGGTGCTGACTGCGACAGGAGCGGCATGCGCCTCAATCAAATCGGATTCGTCACGGCGTGACGATGGGAAAATTCGGGTCCGGGTTGTCGAACACTTCGCCCAGGCCTTCAAGCGACCTTCTGTTGCCGGCTATGCGGATTTGTCCGGACAACACGGCCCGCGCCATGGCTTGCGTGGCCATGGCTTGCAGGAATACCGCACGCGATGAGGTGATTGTCGGCGCGCCTACAACGGTTTGATCGCGTTCGTGGACCAGCACGCCGTTGGCTATGGTGACGGCGAAGCGCTCGTTGCGCTCCGGGAAAACCAAGTTGAACGCATAGCGGCGATCGCCGAGACGCTCGGGGTTCAAGCGCACCGCGAGCAAATCGAGGATGTAGCTCGTTGGCGTCGCGCCGATGAGGTCGGTGCTGACGACCGAGGGTGGCCGCGTGGGTGGGCCTTGTTCGAGTTCGCGCGCGCCGACGAGATAGATATTGCGCCAGATCGCACTCTCGGCCTGGTAGGCCATCTGCCGGTGCGTGCGCGCCAACAATTGGCGTGCGGTGGTGTTGGCGGGATCGGCGAACACGAGATGGTTCAACACGCGCGCCGCCCAGCGATAATCGCCCTCGTCGAACGCGCGTTGGCCTTCGGCGATAACCCGATCTGCGCCGCCCATGGCGCGCACGAAGCGCACGCCCTCTTCGGCCGGCGGTAGCGGATTCAGGTTCGCAGGGTTGGCGTCGTACCAGCCCATGTAGCGCTGATAGACGGCGCGCGAATTGTGCATCATCGTGCCGTAATAGCCGTGGTTGAACCAACGCGCGGCCAGCGAGTCCGGCAAGCGCACCTCCTCGGCGATCTCGCGATCAGTATAGCCTGCATTCATCAGGCGGACGGTTTGATCGTGCAGATATTTGTAGGCATCGCGGTGGCTGGCGATGAAGTCGCGCACGCGGTCGCCGCCAAAGCGCGGCCAGGCATGGCTTGTCACCATGACCTCGGTGCGGTCGCCGTAAAGGCGCAGAGATTCCGTTAGGTAGTCCGCCCAGGCCTTTGCATCGCGCACCAAAGCGCCGCGCGGCGTCAGGATATTGTGCATCGAGGCGTTGGCGTTTTCGGAGAGACACAGCACGCCGAGATCGGGGAAGAAGAAGTTCATTTCCGACGGCGCTTCGGTTTCCGGCGTGATCTGAAATTCAATGCGGACGCCATCGACGGTCAGCGTTTCGCCGGTGCGCGCGATCGAGCGCGTCGGCGGGATCAGCGTGTAAGTGCCCGATGACACCGCAAGGCCGATGCCGGAGGTCATCTGCCCTTCTGGGCCTGGCGTGAGGCCAGCGCCGAATTGGAACGTCGCGCGCCGGCCCATGGCGTTGCCAGCGATGACGTTCTCGGTCACCGCGTGCTCCATGAAGCCTTCGGGCGCGATGATCTCAACGTTCGTCGCACCGGCCGGCACGACACCGCGCACGCCGCCGAAATGATCAAGGTGCGAGTGTGTGTAGATCACCGCGACGACGGCCTTATCGCCTAGCGTGCGTCGCGCGAGCGCGAGGCCGGCCGCGGCGGTCTCGGAGCTTGAGAGCGGGTCGATGATGATAAGACCGGTGTCGCCGACGACGATGGTCATGTTCGACACGTCGAAGCCGCGGATTTGATAGATGCGATCGGTGACGCGGAAGAGGCCCGCACGTGCGAGCAAGCGCGCGTGACGCCAAAGACTCGGGTTCACCGTCTCCGGGGCTTCACCTTGGAGGAAGTTGTAAGCGGTGAAATCCCAAACAACGCGGCCGTCGGCAGTGCGGATTTGGGGTTGCTCGGATGCGGCGACGAAGCCGCGCACCGCGAAGTCTTCGTCCTCGCGGTCGGACCAGGGCAAAGTTTGCGCGAAGGCTGCGTTTGCGGCGCGGGTTGAGTCACTGACTTGTGCGCTAGCTGAGGTGGTCAGCGCAAAGGCGCAAAGCGCCGCCCAAATGATCCGCATCGTTTCCCCCAGTATCTTTGGGCGGAAATTGCGCCGGAGGGTGGCGTAGCGCAAGCCGTACCCTGCGTTAGCTCATCGCTTCCGCAATCAGCGACGCCGCATCTTCCAGCACAGCCTCATCTGCAGCGCCGCGGATGCCGACTTTGCCCATCTCGAGCATCACCGGTGCGGCGAAGGGCGAGACGTGCGGCAGGTCGCGATGGACGATCTTGCCTTTGACGCGGCGGAGCAGCGCGCCGAGGCGTTTGATGTCGAGATAGCCCTCGCCCGCGTCGGCGAACGCAGCCCGCATCAGAATGTGATCAGGCTCGTATTGCTTTAGCACGTCATAGATGAGGTCGGCGGAGAAGGTGACTTGGCGGCCGCTCTTCCTTTCTGCGCCCGGCGCGTTGCGATTGATCATTCCGGCGATGACAGCGCACTTAGCGAACGTTGATTTCATCAAAGTGGATTCGCCGAGCCAAGATTCGAGGTCGTCGCCCAGCATGTCCTCATCGAACAATTGCGCGAGATCGACATCGCCCATCGGTTCAAGACCCCAGACGGCCATCGCGTATTCGCTGGCGAGGAAGCCTGTCGGGTTTTTGCCAAGGCGTTCGAGACGGCGCGTGATCAGGACGCCGAGCGTTTGCTGCGCGAGACGGCCCTCGAACGGGTAGCAAACGAGATAATGTTTGGCGCCACGCGGAAATGTCTCGACCAGCATCTCGTCCGGCGCCGGCACGGCTGACCGGCGCTTTTGCATCTTGATCCAGTCGCGCACCTGCGGCGGCAACGTTTTCTGCTTCTTGGGATCGTGCAGCATGTGGCGGACGCGATCGGCGAGGAAGGTCGAGAGCGGAAACTTGCCACCGGCGTAAGATGGAATTTTCGGGCTTTCATCACCACCCGCGCGGACGACCAACGCGTCCTTTTCGCGCACGCCGAGCAAGCGAAGGATTTCGCCGGCGAACAGGAATGTATCGCCAGGCGTCAGCCCTTCGATGAAGTATTCTTCGATTTGACCGAGGCGGCGGCCTGCTACGAAGGGCGCCGTACCTTGCCCTCGCGGCGTGCCTGGACGCGGCCGCGCGCCAACGCGGTGCGAGAGGCGGACGTCAAGCATTTCGGATTCGACGATGGCGCCGACATTCACCCGATGCTGCTGCGCGATGGAGGGGTTGCGGGCTTTCCAGTGGTTGGTGTGCGGATCTTGCACGATCCGGCGATAGCGATCGTAGCTGCGCAAGGCGTATCCACCTGTCGCCACCAGATCGATGGTGCGATCGAACTGGCTTCGCGTGAGCTGCGCGTACGGCGCAGTGCTAGCGATTTCGGCGTAAAGTTCATCCTCGTCGAACGGCTCGCCGCAGGCGCAGCCCATGATGTGCTGAGCCAGACAATCGAGGCCGCCAATGCGCCGCGACTCGCCGTCGAGCGCGCCCTCCTTCACAGCTTCCTGGGCGGAGCGGCATTCCAGAACTTCGAAGCGATTGCTTGGCGCGAGCAAGGCGCGCGAGGGTTCATTGTAGCGGTGGTTGGCGCGGCCGATGCGCTGCACGAGACGCGCGCAGCCTTTCGGCGCGCCGATCTGGATAACAAGATCGACATCGCCCCAATCGATGCCGAGATCGAGCGTTGAGGTACAGACAACAGCGCGGAGCTTGCCGTCCGCCATCGCGGCTTCGACCTTGCGGCGCTGCGCGACGTCGAGCGAGCCGTGGTGCAGCGCGATAGGCAGCGCATCTTCGTTGACGCGCCATAATTCCTGAAACGTCATCTCCGCCTGGGCGCGGGTATTGACGAAGACGAGCGCGAGCTTGGCTTTCCTTATGGCCTCGTAGACTTCCGGAATAGCGTGGCGCGCGGTGTGGCCCGACCATGGGATGCGGGCGTTAGTGTCCAAAACATCGATGATGGGTTGGGCGCCCGGTGGAGCGCGGATAATGATACCTTTAGTTTCCTGGCCTTTTCCAAGCAACCAATCGACGAGCCCCTCCTCATCCGCAACGGTTGCGCTCAGACCGATGCGGCGGTGGGCCGGCGCCCAGCGGCGGAGGCGCGCAAGCGCGAGCGCGAGCAGATCCCCGCGCTTTGTTGGCGCGATAGCGTGAGCCTCGTCGACGATCACGGCTTGCAGGTCTTCGAAAAAGACGTGCGCGTGTTCGGAGGCAATGAGCAGCGAGAGTTGTTCGGGCGTGGTCAGCAGAATATCCGGCGGTTGGCTGCGTTGCCGCTGACGCTTAGAGGATGGCGTGTCGCCGGTGCGCGTTTCGATGCGAACCGCGAGCTGCATCTCGCTTGCAGGTATGCTCAGATTACGCGCGACGTCCGTGGTCAGCGCTTTAAGTGGCGAGACGTAAAGCGTGTGCAGGCGGTGTGGGCGGCGCGAGCCTTCGGCCTTCAGCGGCGCGAGTTCGATCAGGCTCGGCAGAAAGCCAGCCAAGGTTTTGCCGGCGCCAGTTGGCGCGATCAGCAATGTGGACAACCCAGCCTGCGCCCGCGACACCAGTTCAAGCTGATGCGGCCGCGGCGCCCAGCCGCGCGCAGCGAACCATTCCTCGAATGGGGATGGCAAAAGTGAAACGCGCGCGTCCATGAAGCCTTATGTAGCGCAAAGCGCCCCTGGCCGAAGCCCTCGCCGCCGTTGAGCAGCCGCAATTGGCATGGCATGGTCGGCCGATGTTCAATGCCGTCCGGATATTTGCGCTCGCAGGCGTCGCGATGTTCGCGGCTTCAGCCGCGGCGCAGAGCGCTGGTCCCGCGTTGCTCACACAGGCTGTGGCCGCAACCCAAGCGGCCAAAGCGGATTATGCGTTTGATTTCGAGATCGACTCTTCGAAGGCGAACTGGCGCGCGCGCTTCGATCCTGCCGCCACACCACGCCTCAGACTGATCACGCCTGCCCGAGAGCTATTAGACAACGATCAACGCCGCGCATTCGATCGCATGGCCGAGAGCTTCGAGGGGGTCTCGTGGTGCGCGAGCGAGGGCATGGGGCGCGTCGCCGGCATGCAGCTCCTGCGTGAGGACGAGACCAGCGCCACGTACGCTTTCCAGCCCACGCGCGAGAGCATTCGTAGCGCGCAAGCGCGCCAGTACGCCGATCGGCTGCGGGGCGAGCTTACCATTCTGAAGGCGACACCGGACATCACGCGCGTGCGCTTGTTCATTCCTGAAACGTTCAGCCCAGCACCGCTGGTGCGGGTCGACGCGTTCAACACCCTGATCACGTGCCAGACTGCACCCAACGGCCGGCGCTACGCGGCCGAGACGAACACGCATCTGCGCGGCAGCGCGTTCGGCCAGGCGTTCGACGAGCGCTCGGTGCAGCGCACGCGAAATCTCAGCGCGTCATGAAAACCCCGCAACCACACTTAAGCGCCGATCGCGTCTTGGCCACGTTGGAGCAACTGCAAACGCGCATCAATGTGCGCTTTCCCAAGGCAGGCCTTTCGAGGGTTTGCGCTGACGTGATCGAAACGGCGCGGTTTAGCGCGCGCGATGCGGCCGATCTCGCACGCCCGCGCCCACTATGGCGGCTGGGCGCGCTGACGCTTGTCGCCCTCGGCATTGCCGCGCAGGTCAGTGCGTTTCGTTTTCTCGACATCCAGATCAGCACCCTCACCGCGCCGGAATTGCTTCAAGGCCTGGAGGCTGCGGTGAACCTCCTAATCCTGTTCGGCGGTGCGACGTGGTTTCTGCTTACGTTGGAGGAGCGGATGAAACGCCAGCGCGCGCTCGATTCACTTCACCGGCTGCGCCAACTCGCGCACGTCATCGATATGCATCAACTAACGAAGGATCCAACCGTGGTGCTGGATCCGCGCAAGACCTCCGCCTCGCCCGACCGGACGATGACGCAGTTCGAACTCACGCGATACTTAGACTATTGCGCCGAAATGCTTTCACTCATTGGTAAGCTCGCGGCGCTTTACGCCGACCGGGTGCGCGACAGCGTCGTTATCGCCTCGGTCAATGACGTCGAGAACCTGACGGCGGGCCTTGGCCGCAAAATTTGGCAAAAGATAACCATCATCGGCGCGCTCGAGGAACGCTGAGACCGCCAATTTCCTAACTGACGTTAACCTCACCTAAGGTCGCCGCCTTCAGCGAAAATCAAACAATCGCTGTTAGTGTCTCAGGCTGTTCTAGAGCTGGGACCGAAGCATGCTGGGCGTCGATCAGTTCGATCCGTCAGACCTTACTGCGCTTGTATTGGACGATAACCACTACGAGCGCGGGATTTCGCTCGATCAAATCCGCGCCATGGGGTTCGGTCGCGCCATTGGCGCCGCCAACACCGTGGAAGCGTGGGACGCTGTGCGGCACTCCAATCCGGACGTTATCCTGATGGACTGGGTTGGCGGAATGGGTTCTGACGGCTTGGAATTCGCCCGCCGCGTCCGCAAGAGCGAAGAAACACCGAACCGCGCCGTGCCGATGTTCATGCTGACCTCGCGCGGCTCGGCCGCCGATGTAGAGCTGGCGCGGCGCACCGGCGTTGATGGCTATCTGCGCAAACCGATCTCGTCATTCGCGTTGCAGCAGCGGGTGAAAATAGTCATCGCCAATCCGCAACCGTTCGTCGTCACCACGAGCTATATCGGCCCCTGCCGCCGCCGCCGCCGGCCGGATTTGAACTATTTGGGTCCGTTGCGCCGTCTCGACGACGAAGCGCCGCAGCAATTGGTCCGCGGCGACAACGAAGAGCTCGATCTGAAGGCGGATCTCGCCCGGGCGCGTGTTGCAGCACTTGAGGCGGCGGCGCGCGCGCTTATGCCGGGCGACGCCAAGCAGGCGCGACTTGTCTATCGCGCCGTCCAAGAGCTGGTCGAAGTTGCTCAGCAGATCGGCGATGTCAGCCTGACGCTTGGGGCCGGCGAAATGGCCCGTTACCTCCAGGCCCAGGGCGCGACCGACCGGCTTGACCCAGAGGTCGTCCGCACACACGTCGCGGCGCTCTATCAACTGGTGCACCTGCCCCACGCCCTCTGCGAAGAGCGGCAACGAGTGGCCGCTAGCCTGAAGCGCATGGTCGACAAGAAACTGAAACAAGCCGACGCCGCCTAAGCTGATCCGCGCGCTTGCGGCGCGCGTACCTAGCCTCGAACCCAATGTGCGTGATCAAACGCAACGAGGAACGCGGCATGCTTGCGCTATTGATCGGTTGGGTGGTGGCTGCGGCTGTCTTTCTCGCACTCGATGCGCTCTGGTTCAGCCAGATGGTGCCGCGTTTTTACCGCCCGATCATCGGCGGGATCATGCGATCAGCGCCGAACCTCGCAGCAGCCGCGGCGTTTTTCATGCTCTACGTTACAGGCATCATGTTCTTTGCGGTCACGCCGGCCCTTGAGCAAGCGGACGTCAGCAAAGCGATAATGACAGGCGCCGCACTCGGCTTCTTCGCCTACGGGACTTTCGATCTTAGCAACCAAACAATCCTGAACACTTGGTCGGCGAAACTGACCCTCGTCGACATGGCTTGGGGCACGGTGGCGACAGCGCTGACAGCTGGCGCAGCCCACACGGCCGTTTCGGCCCTGCTCTGACGCGCGCGCGGACGAGCCACTTACAGATTTTGCGCGTTGTCTAACGCAGCGAGGAACGAGGCATGCTCACTTACATCGTCGCTTGGGCCGCCACAGCGCTCGCCTTTCTAGGTCTCGATGCGATCTGGCTCAGTCAGATGACTCCACGTCTCTATAAGCCGATCATCGGCGACATGATGCGCACCAACACTGACTTCGGTGCGGCGGCGGCGTTCTACCTCATCTATGTGAGCGCGATCGTATTCTTCGCTGTTGCGCCCGGCTTGGAAAAGGCAAGCTTCATGAAGGCGGTGGTGAACGGTGCGCTGCTCGGATTGGTCGCGTACGCCACATACGACCTCAGCAATCAAGCCACGCTGCGTATCTGGGATTTGAAACTAACGCTCGCTGATATGGCCTGGGGCACGTTCGCAACCGCAGTCGCGTCGGGCGTGGCTTACGCGGCGTCGTCGCGGCTCAGTTGAGGCGGTGGCTTCACGAACAGGAGCAGTAAGAAACCAACGACGAGCAGAATGGTGATCGAGCCGAAGCCCGCGCGCTGGCTTTGGTATGTCTCCGTGAAATACTCGACCAGCATGGGCCCGAGGAACGCCGTCGCCGAACCCGAGAACGCGTAGAGCCCAAATACTTCCCCTTCCATACCGGCGGGGGCCAAGCGCGCCATCAACGCGCGACTGGAAGCGTACGCGGCCGTAATCGACATCGCGATGATGATGGCGAAGCTCATATAGGCGATCTCAGGCAAGGTGCTGAAGAGCGGGCTATTCCAAGCGACAGCCTGCGGATCGACTGGGATGAAGAACAAAATAGACGTCGAGGTCATCGACACCATCGCGACCAAACACACCAACGTAACGCCGATCTCAAACGCCACCGCTCGCTTCGGTCCCACAACGCGATCGAGCCAGCCGCTGATCAACCCACCCGGCACCGCGAAAATCGTGAGGATGATGCCGTACATCAACATCTCGATCAGCCCCCACCCCATTGTGCCTGCTGCGTAGATGCCGCTGAAGATCAGAATGGCGGTCTTGCCGTCGGCGTAAAGCATGCGCGCGACCAGGAAGAGCGCGACGTTGCGATAGTCCTTCAGCTTGGTGATGGTGCGCACGACGTTGCCAACGCCATTCTTCATGGCGTCGCCGAAGCGCTCTCCCGTGGTCGTCAGATCAGGCGTGTAAAGGAAGAGCGGGATCGCGAAGAAAACGAGCCAGCCCGCGCACAGCACGGTGACGATGCGGCTGGGCTCCCAAAAAGCGGGGTCCAGACCAAAGAGCGGGGCGTCAGGGATAAATGGCAGTTCAATCTGGCCCGGCAGCGCCATCGTCACCAGCACGAACACGAGCAGCAGAAGCGAACCCGCATTACCAAGTGAGAGACCGAGGCCGGAGACTTGCGAGACTTGCTGTGGCCGCGCCGTGCGCGTCAGCATCGAATTGTGCAGCACCTCAGTATAGACGAACGCGATGCCGCTGAGGGTGACTGCCAATCCTAGCGCCCATAGCGGCAAACCCTGCCCGGCCGGTAAAGCCCACCATTGGACGACAATCGTAAGCGCCAGCACCCCGGTAAAGAGCGCCAGCAAGGGCTTGCGGCGGCCCATGCGATCGCTGGCGGCGCCAAGGAATGGTGCGGTGAGCGCGATGATGATGCCGGCTGTCTTGTGCCAACCCGATATCAGCGCTTGGCCATGGATCGGGTCGCCGATAACGACGTTCGAAACATAGGGCGCGAACACATAAATCGTACCCAGCAAAACCCACGGATTGCGCGCCCACTCGAAAAGCGCCCAGCTCCAGGCGCCACGACCGATGGGTTGAGCGCCGGCCAGCTTAGCGATTGCCTTTGAGGGATGCTGCCGTATCGCGCGCGATTTGCTTCAGCGCAGCTTCTGCAGCCGGCGCAGCCGAAGCAAACGCGACAAAGCCGTGTGGCAGCGCATCGAACCGCGTGTACGCGACTTTCACACCTGCCTCCTTGAGACGCTCGCCATAGGCTGCGCCCTGGTCGAGGAGCATGTCGAAGCCGGCGCCATAGATCAACGCAGGCGCAAGGCCCCGCAGATCTTGGGCGCGGCCGGGCGAGACTCGCGGATGGCTCGGGTCAGCGCCTTCCGGCAGATATTGCTTCACGAAGAAGTCGAGCGTCTCGGCGGTCAGCGGCCAGGCATCGGCGAACTCGTGCATTGACGGCGTGTCAGAGACGAAGTCGATGCCCGGATAAATGAGTAGTTGCAGCACTGGCGGCTTCGTCTTGCGCATTTCCTGCGCGATGATTGCCGAGAAGAGGCCACCCATGCTGTCGCCGCCGATGGCCGCCTTCCCGACTGGCGCGCCGTAGCGCGCAGCGTTGTCGACGACCCAGTTATAGACGGCGATGCAGTCCTCAAGGCCGATGGGATATTTGAACTCCGGCGCCAAGCGATAGTCGACTGAAAGCACCGGCGCGCCGGCTTCCTTTGCGATCAATGCGCACAAGCGATGGCAGCTTTCCAGCGAACCGATCACACCGCCACCGAAGTGGAGATAGACCATCATCGCCGCGGAATTATCGCGCACGGTTGGTAAATAGAGGCGGCACGGCACCGAGTGGCTGCGGCCGGTGACATAGACCTTCTCTATCCGCACGCCGGCGACTTTGCCGCCGCCGAACAATTCTGCGCCGGCTTCGGTCTGCGCACGCAGAATGGCGACCGTCATTTTGTCCCAAGGGACCGCGCGTTGGCGCGATTGGTATTCAAGAAATTGCATGCGCGGGTCGAGCGTCATGCCACGCACGGTGCGAGGTTCACCGCCAGACGCTTTGATCAATGCCTCGTCTGAACGAGACAACGCCAGATGCACGAGCGCTTTGCGCAGCCAAGACAAGCGCACTTCTCCGAACTTTCAGCTCTGACGCGGCGCGCCAGCCAGCCCCTTTAAGAGGAGGCCCGTCACGAAATCTGCCGCAGCGTCAATATCTGGCGGCGAACGTCGCAACATGGCCGTCCCCACCTCTTGCGCGATGCCGATGCAGGCGCAAGCCAGATAATCAGCATCCACATGTGGTGCATCGCCATGGGCAATCGCATCTTCGAGACTTTGGCGTACTTCTTGGTACACCGCCATCATCTCCGGCGTGTCCATGCGCAGGATGTGCGGACGGCGTTCCTCGATCGGCAGACCTTCGAGTTCATTGTCCTGCACGATGAAATGGAAGTACGCGACGAAGGCTGAGTGGAGATAGTCGTCGAAGCTCTTGGCGTTCTCGCGCGCCATCCGCAGGATCGGCCGAAAGCGCCGCGCGCCATCATCGGCCAGCGCGTCGAACACTTCTTCTTTCGACTTGAAGTAGTTGTAGAAGGTGCCGCTCGCGAGATCAGTGCCGCGAATGATGTCGCGCACCGTCGCCGCCTCGTAGCCGAGCTCGGCAAAGACGCCGCGCGCCGCCACCAGGATCGCTTGACGATTAGCAACCTTGGTTTTCTCGCGCTTGCCGGTCGGCTCAAGGTTGGCAGCTGTGTCGCTCATCTCTTCTCCGGATGACTCCCTAGTAATGCTACAACGTCACAAAAGTGACGAAACGTCAATTTGCGACAATGGCGGGGCGGCTCCGGCGCTGCTAGCACCGCTAGATGAGCGACGAGCCCACCTCCTACGCATCCAGTGACGATCCACTCCAGCGGGTGCGGGCGATGATCCAGTTCACGCCACAAGCCAAGGCGCTGGGCATCGAGGTCACGCGCATCGAACCGGCGCGCGTCTGGGGGCTGGCGCCCTACCGTGAAGAGCTGATCGGCGACCCTGAAACCGGCGTGATCGCAGGCGGTGTCATAACGACGTTCCTCGACACGCTCTGCGGCACGGCTGCCGTCGCCGCGATGGAGCATCCGACAACCGTCGCCACCATCGATCTCCGCATCGACTACATGCGCCCGGCCACGCCGAAACGCGACGTGCTGGCGGAGGCGCATTGCTACAAGCTTGGCCGTAGCGTCGCGTTCGTGCGCGCGGTTGCCTACGACGACACGCCCGACAACCCGATCGCACACGTCGCGGCGGCATTCATGGTCAATTCGAGCGCAGGCCGGAAGTTTGGCGCAAACTTGCGGAAGAAGAAATGACGGACACGCCACAACAGCGGGTTACCGCCGCGATCGAGCGTATTCCCTACGCACGCTTCCTTGGCATCCGCGCTGAACTCAAAGGCGATGAGCTCACGCTGGTTATGCCGTTCAGCCAACATCTTGTCGGCAATCCGCTGCTGCCCGCGCTGCATGGCGGCGTGGTTGGCGCACTGCTTGAAGTGACGGCGCTAACGCAACTCGCGATCACCTCGAAGAGCGAGGCGTTTCCGAAGACTGTCGACATCGGCATCGACTACCTGCGCTCCGGCAAACCCGTCGACACCTACGCGCGCGCCCGCATCGTGAAAATCGGCCGCCGGATTGCGAATGTTCAGGCCGAAGCGTGGCAAGGCGAAAAGACGCAACCGATCGCCACGCTGCACGGACACTTCATGACGCCGGAGACGGAAGAGGCCGCCGCAACGTGAGTAAACGAAAACGCACGCACCTTCCGGTACGTGCGTTTCCAACAGCTTTGCTCGGGATTAGTTCAGCACCCCAAACAGAAACAGCAGAATAATAATCGGCAACGGAATGCCGATGACCATGAGAATGCAACCTTTGCCGAGTTCTTCCACGATGAAGTCTCCTCAAATCTTGGATGTGGTTTGATAGGCGACGGCATCGTCGAGACGCGGACGCGTTTCCCACTTCGGATGATGTGAACCGAGCCAGCCACCGGCGATTGCGCCAGCCAAGCCCAGCGAAAGCGAACCGACGGTCCACCACGCCAGCGCGGCGAGCGCGTCGGCTGTATCCTCGGCGGTGGCCAGATCGGCGGCGTTCGCGCCCTGCCCGTCGGTCGCATCGCTCAATTCGCCTATGGTTTCTGCGACGCCTGACGTAAGTGCATCGCCGCTGGAAAGCGCGCCGGCGGCGAATGTCGCCAGCGACACAGCAAACGCGACGGCGAGCGCCCATACCAGGAAACCGGTCAGGAAGCCGCCGAAATGATCAGGATAGCGCGAGCCGCGCGAGGCGATGTAAGCGCCGACCTGGAACGCCACGAGTTGCGCGAACATCACGTAGAGACCACCACCGACCGAGATGGTCTCGTCTTGGCTGTTGATCTCGTAGGGATTGAAGGCGGCCGCGCCGATGGCGAGCCCAAGGACGTTGAGCAAAAAGCCCACCGCAACCGCTGCAACTGCGCCTGCGATAATTGTGGACCATTGGATAAGAGGGTGCGCGTAATGGCGCCCCGCGATCGTGTAATCAGGATCGAATCTGTAGGCGACCATTGTGCGTCTCCAGCCAAAAACTCAGGCCGGTAACGAGGCGCCGCGCTGTTAGTTCCGTGGAACTCTTTTTATGCCGCGTTTTTCCGCCGAGTAAGCGCCGCGAAGTCATTTAGGAGCATCTCGGTCATGCTCGCAGGCTTGAACGTGAGGCCGGCGATTTCGCGTACCGGGGTAATTTCGGCCGCCGATCCGGTGAGGAAGCACTCAGTGAAGGTTGCAAGTTCGTTCGGCCAAATGGCGCGCTCGATGACTTCGATGCCGCGCTGACGGGCCATGGCTATGACCGTCTGGCGGGTGATGCCGTTCAGGAAGCAATCCGGCGTCGGCGTGTGCAGCGCGCCATCGCGCACAAAGAAGATGTTGGCGCCGGTGCCTTCGGCGATCTGACCGCGCCAGTCCATCATAATGGCGTCGTCGAAGCCGGCATCGGTAGCGGCGTGACGCGACAGCGTGCAGATCATGTAGAGGCCGGCGGCCTTCGAATTCGCTGGCGCGGTGTCCGGCGCTGGTCGACGCCACGGGGCGACCATCAAGCGGACACCCTTCATCTTGTCGGCGAAGTAGTCGCCCCAAACCCAGGACGAGATGGCGACGTGGACGTCGTCGCGCTTGGCGGAAACGCCCATCTGCTCCGAGCCGCGCCAGGCGATGGCGCGCAGATAGCAGTTTGGCATCTGCTGTCGTGTGATCAGCTCGGCCTTCGCGCGATCAATCTCTTCCGGGCTGAAACGAAGCTTGAAGCCCAGGATCTTCGCGGAGGTGTGGAGGCGCTCGCTGTGTTCGCGGCTCTTGAAAACAAAGCCGTCGTACGCGCGCTCGCCTTCGAAGACGGCGGAAGCGTAGTGCATGGCGTGCGTGAGGACATGGACGCGAGCGTCGCGGTGCTGGATGAACTCTCCGTCCATCCAAATCCAACCATCGCGATCATCGAAAGACTGCGCCGCCATGCCATTCCTCCACTACGATCGGACACTTGCCGTTCCGGTGCGCCAGTGGGATTGTACGGCGCAGCAGGGTCAGATTTTCAAGGTATAGTGTGTCGCGCGGCATGAGTGTCAACGAACTAGGATCGGCGGTAGAAACTTTGCTCCCAAAAGAGGCAAAAACGGGGTGCAACTCACCGCACCGCGCCCAGCTTTGCCAGGATTGCCGCATATGAATGCCGCGCCTGCCTTTGACGCCCTGGACCGGCCGCCTCACCTCCTCCTGGTCGACGACGATGATCGCATTCGTGAACTGCTCAAGAAGTACCTGTCGCAAGCCGGCGCTAGGGTCTCGGCCGCCGCCGACGCTGCAGGCGCGCGCAAACTTCTCGATGGGATGGATTTCGATCTCCTGATCCTCGACGTGATGATGCCGGTCGAAGACGGCTTCTCGCTGGCGGAAAGCGTCCGGAAGACCTCTAAGGTGCCCATCGTGTTGTTGACGGCGCGGGGCCTAGCCGAGGACCGCATTCGCGGCCTCTCTATCGGCGCCGACGACTATGTACCCAAACCGTTCGAACCGGCTGAGTTGGCGCTCCGCATCAACGCCATTCTGCGCCGCACGCTCGCAACCCGCGGCGAGACGCCGGAAACCATCACCTTTGGCCCGTTCAGCTTCAATGGTCCGCGCGGCGAACTCGCGCGCGAAGGCAGCACAGTGAGACTGACCGAGGCCGAAGTCGCGTTGCTGCGCATTCTCGCAACCCGCCCCGGCGAAGTCATTAGCCGCGAGGAACTCGCCAAACGCACAGGCGCGGGCCTTGAACGCTCGGTCGATGTCCAAGTCACGCGTCTGCGCCGCAAGATGGAAGTCGATCCCCGCGCACCGGTGTTCCTACAAACCGTGCGCGGCGTCGGCTATAGATTGGCGGCGGACTGATGGACGCGCCGCGCCCACGCATGCGCTTTCGCGACATTCTGCCTAAAGGGCTCTACTGGCGCACGCTTCTGATCATCGTGGCGCCCGCGGCCTTGCTGCAGCTCATCATCACGCTCGTCTTCCTCGATGATCACTGGCAGGCGACATCAAAGCGGATGAGCCAAGGTGTGGCCGCCGACGTGGCGCTCATTATCCAGCTTTATGAGCGCGATCCGACCCAGGAAAACTTTGCTTCTCTACGCGAATACGCAATGCGTCCGCTGCGCCTCCAGATCGAACTCCAGCCCGGCGCTGATCTCGCGATTCCACGCTGTCGCGCTTGGGGATCGACGCTCGACGGTTACCTGCTGCGTTCATTGCAATCCGACATCAACCGCGAGGTCTGGTACGATTCCACCTGCCCTGGTCCACAGGTGCTGATCCGCGTGCCGATCGAAAACGGCGTATTGCAGATCAAAGCTTATCGAGACCGCGTCCAGGCTCGCTCGGGGCCACTATTTGTTGCGTGGATTTCCGGCGCGACAATCTTTCTCATCGTCGTCTCCGTTATCTTCATCCGCAACCAAGTCCGCCCAATCGAAAATCTGGCCGACGCGATGGAACGGTTCGGGCGCGGCGAGGATACTGGCTACATGCGCGCCCGCGGCGCGCGCGAAGTGCGCGGCGCGACGATGGCGTTCCAAGACATGCGCCAGAGGATTAAAAAGCAAATTGGCCAGCGCTCGCAGCTCTTGGCTGGCGTCAGTCACGATCTGCGCACACCGCTGACGCGACTGAAGCTTCAGTTGGCAATGATGGAGCAAACGCCGGAGATCGAAGACATCAAGCGCGACTTGGCGGAGATGGAGCAAACGCTCGACGAATACCTCGCCTTTGCCAAAGGCCAGGTGGATGAAGCGCCTGAACTGGTGGATGTGCCGAAGCTCGTGAACGAAGTCGTCGCCGATACCGTACGCGGCGGCGCCGATGTGGCTGTCGACGGCGCGATGGACGCAGCACCCACGCCAGGACGCGCGCGCGCGCTCAAGCGCTGCCTCACCAACTTGATCGACAACGCTGTGGCGCACGGGGACAAAGTCCGCGTCACCATCTCCAGCACCGACCAGGCGATCACGGTGTGGGTTGACGACAACGGTCCGGGCATCCCGGCTGAGCAGTACGAAGAAGCCTTCCGCCCGTTTTCGCGCCTCGACGAGACGCGCTCGCGTAACCAGAAGGGCGTAGGCCTCGGCCTTGCCATCGCGCGCGACGTCGCCCGGAGTCACGGCGGCGATATTACGTTGAGCCCCAGTCCCTTAGGCGGCCTGCGGGCGGCGTTGCGGGTGCCGCGCCCAGCCTAGTTCTGTGGATAAAATGTCCTCCACGTGCGCCGCGTTCTAGCGCGGTTCGGCGGGTTGGCGCGAAGCGGCCTGCCGTCGTATAGGGCTTGGCATGGACGACACCGGCGAACGCGACTGGACCTCCCGGGCGAGGATTTGCATCGACTTCGGCACGGCGTTGTCGAAAGCGGCGATCTGCCTTGATCCGACGCTGCCGCTGGAGGTTGGTGTGAAGCCACTGCCCATCGGCGCCATTTCGGGCGCCGAACATCCACTGCTAACGCCCTCCGTGCTCTACGTGGACGAAGGCCGCATGTATTTCGGCCCGCAGGCGCTCGAACACGCCCACCGCGGCGTTGATAGCGCGCGCGATCCACTGATCTCATTCAAGACAGTGCTCGGCGCCACCAATGTGCAAGAAGCGATGCAGACCAAGCTGCGTCCGTCGATGGACCCTACCGGCACATTCAAGCAGCGCGACGCGCTTGTTCTCTATATTGCCTATCTCGATCAACTGATCCGGGAATCGCTCGACCTCGCGCCGAATATGCCGCGCGACGTCATCAATGCGAAGCGCCGCTACACGAGCCCGGTATGGCGTCCGGGAAGCGGCGTCGACCTCGCTTTCGAGAGCATCTTCAACGAAGCCGCAGCGGTGTCGCAAAGGCTCAGCCGCCAACTCCTTCTTCAAGGCGAAGGCGTCTCGATCGCCCAGTGCAAAGAAGCACTCGACCGCGCCGCCGCAACGCCGGGCAATGGGATGCTGGAAACCGGCATTTTCGAACCGCACGCGGCGGCGGCGGCGGCGCTCGCCTTCTCCTCGCAGCCGACGCGTTTCGTTTTGGTGCTGGATATCGGCGCCGGCACCAACGATATGGCGGCGTTCGATTTCGACGAAAGCGTAGAACCACCGTCGCTCAGCGAAATTAAGGAAGCGCGCCAGTGCAGCGCGCTCGCGGGCGATGAAGTTGACCGTATCCTCATCGAACTGATGCTGCGCAAGGCCGGGTTCGACCGCAACAATCCGGACGACATGCGCACCCTGCGCGCCGCGCGCCTCACCGCGCGCGAGTTAAAGAAGGACATTTTCCGGCACGGTAAATGCACGATGCGCATCGGCCGCAAGATCATCACCGTGCTCTCCAAGGAATTGGCCGACGATCCGAACTTCCGCACCTACCAGCAATCGCTGGCGCAATCGATCGCCGCGAGCTTGCGCGCGGTGGCGATGCGCGCGCGTGACGCTGGCGCACCGGCAATTGATGTCGTGCTCGCGGGCGGCGGCTCGCATCTGCCGTTCCTGACGGCGCTCGTACAGCATGCGGGAAATAGCGTCGCGCAAGGCATTCAACTGCGCATCGGCCCGCTATCGCCGGTCAACCCTCTCTACACCAGCATCGACTCCTCGCTACGCGATGTCTTCCCGCAGATCGCCATGGCGGTCGGCGGTGCGCTGGTGGAGATGATGCCAGCGCGATGAGCGCAATGCTCAAGCTCGCGCGCGACGATTCCGGCGAGCCTGAAATTTTCCGCTCTATCCAAGGCGAGGGCCGCGCGATCGGCCGGCCGCGCACGTTTTTGCGCCTTTCCGGTTGCAATCTTCACTGTGTCTGGTGCGACACCGCTTATACTTGGAACTGGGAAGGCACGCCGTTCGCGCACGAACGGGCGGCGAAGTTCCATCCCGCCGCCGAGATGATCAAACTCAGCGTGGCTGAAGCGGCTGACCTCATAAGAGCGCTGCCGAGCGAGGGCGTTGTTATCACTGGCGGCGAGCCGCTGTTGCAGGCTGACGCGTTAATCGAATTTATCGACGCCTTACGACAGGCGACGCCGCTCATCGAGATTGAGACCAATGGCTCAATTGCGCCGCCGGACGCCCTCACTCAGCGCGTCGATCTTTTCATGGTCTCACCGAAGCTCGCGCACTCCGCCAATGATGCGGCGGTTGCGCTAAACGACCACGCCCTCTCCCGTTTTGCCCAACTCGACACCGCGTTTTTCAAGTTCGTCGCCAAATGCGCGAGCGATGTCGGCGAGGCCAGCGCCATCGCTGCGCGCTTCGGTGTGCCGGCCGAGCGCGTCTACATTATGCCTGAGGGCACGACATCAGAAACCATCCGTGCGCGCGCGGCGGAATTGACCGCCGCCGCAGAGAGTCACGGCTTCCACTACAGCGACCGGCTGCACATTCACCTGTTCGGCCAGAAGCGCGGCATCTAGCCAACGTCGCGCGCAAGGTTCGGAAACACCTTCGAGACCTTCGACATAAGATAGTCGCCATACGTGCCGCTGAAAGCGTGCACGTTGGCGCGGTCCCAGCGCTCGCTACTGTCGTCATGTGCGTTTGCGTGCGCCGGTAACGGCACAATCTCCGTGTCCCAGCCAGGATCGAAGAAGAACGGAAACGACAGCCGGCTTTTGCCGCTCACATTGCGCACACGGTGCGCGGTCGATCGATAGACGCCACCGGTCAACCGATCGAGCATATCGCCGATATTGCAGACCAGCGCGCCTTCGATCGGCGGCGCTTCGATCCAGCCGCTCGGTGTCTTCACTTGCAGGCCGCCGTTCTCGTCCTGCGCCAAGAGCGTGAGCAGCCCATAATCGGTATGCTCGCCGACGCCCCAACTCTCGTCATCGCCAGCTGGGTATTCGAAGATGCGAAACAGCAATGTCGGCTCGGCAGTGTAGGTGCGCTGGAAATATTGAGCGTCGAGCCCAAGGCTGAGTGCGACACCCTGCATGATCGCGTGCGCGGAGCGCGTCGCTTCTTCCATGAAGCGCAAAACTGCTGGCTTCAGCTCCGGCGCCAAATCTGGAAAAAGGTTTGCACCGTGCAACGGCACGCCCGCTTGCACGCGCACATCATCGGCGCCGAGTTCCGAGCCGAAATATAGCCCTTGCTTGCGATCCGGCCTGCCGCTGGTGAGTTCGCCACCGACGGGAAAGTAGCCGCGCCACGCAATGCCGCCGCGCGCCATTGCGATTTTCATCTTCTCCGCTTCGGGAAGCGCGAAGAACTTTCTACTGCCTGAGTTTAGCTGCGCTAACGTCTCTGCGCTGACGCCGTGGCCGATCGCGTAAAAGAAACCGAGATCTCTGCACGCGCGGGCGATTTCGCGCGTAGTGTCCTGCGCATTTCCGCCTTCAAGCAACGCAGCCACATTAATGACCGGCAGTTTTTCAGTGCTCATGATGACGACCATATCATGTGTTAGGCGCCCACTCACTGCGCGAAGCTATCCGTATGTGGGCAGCCCTGCGCCTTGGCGTTGTGCATTTCATCCTACATGTTTTCGATGAAGGAGCTTGGCCCCACGAACGCGTCGTCGAACGCGTCACCGTGATGGGCGACGAGAGGCCCGCGCGCTAGCGTGGCCATGCGGGCCGGACCAACGCGACGAGTTCTACCCCGTCACACAAGCGTTGCGTCCGGACCGTAATCTGGAGAAGCCAAAACCGCTTGCAGAATCTGGGAACAAAACCACCGCGATCCGCGTAGTCACCGGATGTGCTATTGTGGGGAATGCCGTGCGCTGCTGGCTATTTTTCAATCGGGAGATCGCTCCTGACGTTCCCGAAGCGCACGAAGTGATGCGCTTTCAGGAAGCAGCGCGCGCGCTGGACATCGAACTGCTGGTTCTCAAACCGAGCGAATTCGACCTTGTCGTGGATTCTAAACATTCTTGGTCGGCTATCTACCAGGGTCGCGAACTCTTTAAACCAGACCTCATTATCCCGCGCTGCGGCAGCGAGACCACCTACTTCACGCTAGCCGTGCTCCGCCACTTCGAGCGCCAGGGCGTTGCGATCGCCAACAGCCCGGCGGCCGTTGAATCGGTCGCGGACAAACTGCACACGCTGCAAGTTCTCGCGGGCGCGAAGTTGCCGATCCCGAAGACGATCTTGGGGAAGTTCCCGGCGGACGTTGACCTTGTTGAGCGCGAGCTTGGTTTTCCGGTCGTGGTGAAAAAGTTACGCGGCACGCGTGGCGCGGGTGTTGTGCTCTGCAACAGCCGCAGCGACTTTGACGATCTCGCCGCATTGCTCGATGGCGCGAATTCCGCGTCAGACTTCCTGTTTCAGCAATACGTGAAAGCCAGCCACGGCCGCGATGTGCGCGTGCTGGTGATCGATGGCCGCGCCGTCGCCGCCATGGAGCGTAAGTCGACGGACGGCGGCTTCAAATCGAACATCTCACTGGGCGGCAGCGCTTTGCCGTTCGCCGCGCCGCCCGCAATGGCTGAACTCGCGGTGCAAGTCGCGCGTGAGTTGAAGTTGGACATCGCCGGCATCGACATCCTGTTCGACAAAGACGGCTACCGGATCTGCGAAGCGAACTCCGCGCCGGGCTTCCAGGGCCTTGAGCGCGCTTGCGCGATCGACGTGCCGGAATTGGTCTTCCTCGCCATGGGCCGCAAGTTCGGGCTGCCTGTGCGCCACTCGGAGCGCTGGGAGCAGGCGATCGACAACGCCGCGCGCGCGATGTTCGGGGCCATGAAACAGCCAGATGTCAGCGAACTCATAGAAGACATTCCACGTCCGCTCGCGCCTGCGCCCGCGCGTTCTCGCAAACGCGGGAAACCGGGCTAGCCGTTTGCGGCGCGGTTGATCTTGGCGACGGCGATCTCGGCCAGTTCCTGCAAATCATGCACGGCAGGCTTCTCGCGCGCGGGAATGCGATTGAACGCATCGAGCGCTGCGATCTTGTAGGCTTCCGCGAGCGTTGGGTAGTTGAACGTGTTCTCGACGAAATAGTCCAAGCCGCCACCGAGATTGAGCACGGCTTGGCCGATATGGATGAGTTCGGTCGCGCCCTCGCCGACGATGTGCACACCCAGCAAGCGCCGCGTGTTCAAGTCGAAGATCATTTTCATGAAGCCGGAATTCAGCCCCATAATGTGCCCGCGCGAGGTTTCGCGGAAGCGTGCGATACCGGCTTCGTACGGGATGCGCTTTTCGCGCACCTGCTCTTCCGTCATCCCGACGGTCGAAATCTCCGGAACCGAGTAGATGCCATAAGGAAAGAATTCTGGTGGCGCATGCGCTTCGGCGCCGAAGGCGTGGCACGCAGCGATGCGCCCCTGCTCCATTGAAGTGGAGGCGAGGCTCGGGAAGCCGATGACGTCGCCGACCGCATATATATGCGGGACAAGGGTGCGGAACGTCGCTTTATCAGCCACGATGCGACCACGATCGTCGGCAGCAAGGCCAGCGGCATTCAAGTTGAGTGCCTCTGTTGAGCCCACGCGACCGGCCGCGAACAAAACCATATCGGCAAAGATTTGGCGCTGATCGTCCAGCTGGACCAAGCAGCTTTCCGGACCAAGCTTCTCGACTCTCACGGCCTTGCTGTTGAACCTGAGACTCACGCCACGATCGCGTAGATCGTGGACGAACTCATCCACCAATTCGCGATCAACGAAGCCAAGCAGGCTCGCGCCCGGTTCAATCACCGTCACCTTCACATCGAGCGCCGAAAAGATGGTCGCGTATTCGATGCCAATGACGCTGGCGCCGATCACTGCGAGAGAGCGCGGCAGGCGTTTCAACTCGAGAATTTCATCGGCGTCGACAATGCTCTCGCCGTCAAACGGAATGTACGCTGGCCGGTAAGGCTGCGTGCCGACCGCGAGAATGATGCGCTCGGCGTGGAAGTGGCGCACTTCGCCGGTATCGCCCGTGACCTCGACAGCGTGCGGCCCCAAGAACCGCGCAGCGCCCGACACCCAGGTCACGCTGTTGCGCGCGAACTGGTGCTCCAGCACCTCAACCTCGTGATCCAAGGTGATCGCGAGACGCGTGCGGAGATCTTCAGCGGTGATGTCCGTTTTATTGCGGTGGGCGCGGCCGTAGAACCCGCGCTCGCGCCAGCCGGACAAGTTCAGCACCGTCTCCCGGAGCGTTTTCGACGGGATTGTTCCGGTGTGCACACAAACGCCGCCAACACGGCGCCCGCGCTCAACCACCAGCACGCTTTTCTTGAGCTTGGCCGCCTGCACCGCCGCCCGGCGGCCCGCAGGGCCGGAACCGATGACGATGAGGTCATAGTGCTGCGACATAGGCGGATGCTTGAACCGCGCCGCTCGCCAAGACGTTAATGGCGCCACATGTCGGAACGGGCGCCGCTCGTTCGTCCTAAGATCAAACAAGGAGAGTGACCCATGCGGAAAATTATCGTCGGGGCCTTCGTTTCATTGGACGGCGTCATGCAGGCGCCGGGCGGGCAGACCGAAGATCCCACCAAGGGCTTCCCATTTGGCGGCTGGGTTGTGCCCTATTTCGATCAAGAGTTTGGCGAAGAGGTCGATCGGCTTTTCAGCGAGAAATTCGATCTCCTGCTTGGCCGCAAGACCTATGAGATCTTTGCCGCGCACTGGCCGTACGCTGAAGGTGGCGCTGACGATGGGATCGCCAAGCTGTTCAAGGCCATCAAGAAGTACGCGGTTTCACGCTTGGGCGAGGTCGATACGAGTTGGGCCGGTTCGGTCCTGCTCCGCGACATCGCCGAGGTGAAGCGCCTGAAGCAGGAAGACGGCCCAAACCTTGTCACCCAAGGCAGCACGGAACTCGTGCACGCGCTGCTCGCTAACGACCTGGTCGACGCGATCACCACTTTCACAGTTCCGGTCGTGCTCGGCGGCGGCAAGAAGCTGTTCGCGGATGGCTCAGCGCCGCACGCCTACAAGCTGACCAGATCGCGCGCTTCGAGCACGGGCATCATGATTGCGCACTACGAGCTTGAAGGTGAGATCAAGATTGGCGACACCGCACTGGAAAACCCCAGCAAAGCGGAAACCGCCCGTCAGGACCGCATGAAGCGCGAAGGCTAGAGATTCGCCGAGGCCGTTGATCCGGTCAGCACCAACAGCGCGTCAAATCCGTGGATCGTGCGCACCAGGTCGGCGTCCAGCGCCTTGTGTCGCGCGCCAAACGCGAGCGGACGGATTGGACGCAAATCGATGAGCGTGAATGCGTCTGAATACGCCGCCGACATGAGCGGGGCCATGCCCTCATCGATGTATGTGCCCGCGTCAGCCGGACGATACGTCCACGCGGACGGATCGAACTGCGCGTGCTGTGAGCCGGCGCCAGGCAAAACGCAAACATGGAAACTCTTTTGCCCCATCAACTCGGCGCGCTCGGAAACGTGCGTCCCGATATCGAAAACCTGGGTATGGCTGAGCCCGCGCACCATGTGGCTGGAGCCGAACTTGAACATGACTTTCGGATTGCGCTCACCCTCGGCCGCCCAATAGCGGCGCAGGTTCGACCGATTGAAATCGGCGCGGCGCTGGTTCGATCGCCAGCCTTCGCCCTGGACCCAGTATCGATTGATGGTCAGCGTCTCCTCAAGCGTATTGAGCATCCAACTCGCCTCACGGTCGGCGTTGGGCCAAGCCGCGCGCACGGCGGCGACAAGCGCCGGATCGCCGCTGAAGCTGAAAATGTATTGCGGCGAGCGCGTTGACGCGTATTGCGCCCAACTCGCACCGGATGCCGCCTCAAGCGCGCCGAGCGCCGCAACCGCGGCTGCAGGCTTCGGTTTCGCCTTCAAGTTGGCGATCAGCCGGCGATCGCCGCCGACCTCGTAGTCCAGACCCCAAATCGCCTGTGCTCGACCTAGCCGCGCCGCGCGCACGGCCGCCAGCCATTCTGACTCCTCCCGCATGCCGAAAAACGCCACCTGCGCGCCGGGATCAGCAAAAAGCGTGCGGAGGCCATCGACACCGCCGCGCGCGGCCCGGTCCAACTCCGACGCCATCGGCGGCGAAATCTCGACACAGGCTTTGTCGTAACCCAGCTCGGCGAAGAGCTGCCCCGCCAGCTTGGGGTTTTCAGCAATGCCGTGTTCTTCGCCGATGCAAAAATACTGTGCCGCACGGCCCTCCTGCAGCAACAGGTCGTAAGCGGGGCCAGAGAAGTGGCTGCCGTCAAAGGCGAGGCGATGGCGGTTTTCCGTAGCGCGCTGAGCTATGCGGTCAGTGAGACCAGGCTGAGCATGCGCTGGCGGTGCGTCCTGGGCGGCCGCGACGCCTGCCGTCGCACTAAGTCCAAGCGCGCCCAGCACCATGCGGCGGTCGAGTTTCATGCAAATTCCCCTCTCTCGTGCGAGAAGAGATGCGCGCTCGCGAGTTTCGATGCGCTAGAGCGTGAAGCTCGTGAGCTTCCGCGAAAAGTCGGTGGCGGCGTGGGAGAAGCCGTCGTTCAGACGGGCCAATTCTGGAGCGACTTGCTCATCATATTGGATCGCCGCCATCGCCAGCACCATGAATGCTAAGCCGGCCAGCCCCCGCCACTGCACGTTACACACAGAGCGAAAGTTCTGCTTCAGTTCAGTCAGAGCGATCTTGAACATGACGCGCGCCTTCTTGGCTAATGCGCGTCAATGTTTGCGCGCTAAGCGTAAACAAGTGCTAACCGAGACGTTAACACAAGCGCTGCACGCATGTGTTTTGCAGTGAATCCGCAGTCAAACGAACTGAACGACATAACGCTTGCGCATCGGCTCGATCACGCGCCACACACCTGTGAAGCCGGGTTCGATGACGAAGCTATCACCTTTGGCGTAGCGTACCGTCTCGCCATCGTCAGAAACGAGTTCACAGACTCCGTCGAGCACGTGGCAAAATTCCCATTCTTCGTACTTCACGCGCCACGCGCCGGCAGTCGCACTCCATTCGCCTGCAAAAATCTTGTCGTCGCGCGCATATTCCATCGTCGATACGGTGCGCGGCGAGCCCTCGACGAGGCGATCGGCCTCAACCGCCTTCTCTTCGCGCGGTCCGCCGCCTGTGATCGGGTGGAGTTTGCTCACGGCGGGCTCGTGGCGTCTGATTTCGGCTTCGCCTCGAAGCCGGCCCAGCGGCCAAACATCTCCTCGGCGCGGCGCAGGTTTTTGTCGAGCGAGGCCATGGTCTTAGCGAAATCACCGGCATTATCGCCACGCCATGCCGCGCGCGCCTGACCAATGATCACACCCAGACCCTGTGCCCGCGCTTGGCCGGTCATCCCGTCCGCTTCGAGCCCGGCGATCGCCAGCACCCAACGAGCGCAGCGCACGTGGCGTTGGTGCGCAGCCGCCATCAAGGTCGGATCGCGATCTTGCCCCTGCTCCATCGCCAGCACAGCAGTGCGGTGCGGCTCCATCGCCTCGAACCGGCGCATAATCAGATCAAATAAACGATCGCGAACGCTTTGGCCGTCATCGAGCTTGTCGAGAGAGTCGGCGATGGCGCGGTCGAACGCTTCTTCGACACAATCCAACGCCTCGCCCACGCTAGCGCCATAATACTCCGACACCGGACGGCTGGCAGAATCCGCCAATTTTGTGAGCGTGACCTCGCGCCACGGGGCCGTCGCGGCAAGCGACAATGCGGCGCGGGCGAGATCACGGCGGAGAGCAGGGTCAAGCAGAACAGACATGAAACCTTCGACGTGGAATTGAGTTGCGTTTCGATCAAGGCCCGAGTGGACTTGGCCGTCAAGCGGCCGCTCCCGACATGAGGGCACGGACGCGAGGAGACAAGCATGGCCGATGGGACTTTAGTGGGGCGCCTGCGTCCGCACCCCCATTACGATCACGCGCTGCAGGCTAAGTTGGCACGCTGGAATCGTGCTCGCCTCGTCCCACAGACACCGCAGAGCGACTGGCGTGCAGCACTCGATGACGAATGCGACATGCTCACGGTTGAGCGTGGGTTCATCGAAGAAACGCGCGGAACCCAAGTCGCCCGCGCCACTGCTGCACCGCGCGACCCGCAGGCGTTTGTAACTTGGTTTGAAGCGCTGCAGGACACTGGGCCGGGACAGAACGATCCGCTCTTCACGTGGCTTGCCGAGCGCGCGACGCTCGCGGAAATGCGTTGGTTCGTTGAACAGGAAGCAGCGGGGGAAGCAGGCTTCGATGATCTCGTGGCGATGGCGCAGGTGAAGATGCCAACGCAAGCTAAGCTCGAACTGGCGCGCAATTATTGGGACGAAATGGGCCGCGGCAACGCTAAAGGCATGCATGGTCCTATGCTGGAAGCGCTAGTGCATGCGCTCGGCGTCACGCCCACGATCGAGGCGACGTTCGCCCCATCGCTTGCGCTCGGCAACACGATGGCGGCGCTCGCCACCAATCGCGTCTACGCCTATCACGCGATCGGTGCGTTGGGCGTGATCGAACTTACGGCCCCGTGGCGCGCCGTTAAAGTGAGCGAAGCACTGCGGCGTCTCAAGGTTTCGGCGAAGGCGCGGCACTATTTTGATCTGCACGCCGTGCTGGACGTCAAGCACTCTGAAGCCTGGAACCGCGAAGTGTTCGCCTCGATCGTCGCCGAAACGCCTGAGACCGCACAGTACATCGCTGAGGGAGCGCTGATGCGACTCGAGTGTGGCGCGGATTGCTTCGACGCCTATCGCCGACACCTCTGGGGCCGTGATGGCAGGGCGCCACCCCCATGAACGGCGATCAGGACCGCGCGCTTGAATTCCTTGTCGCCCACCTGAAACGCAACAACTACAGTTTCGTCACGCCCACGCCTGCTACCCATGCGCGCGTGATCTCCCGCCGCGAACACGCTCGCGATCTGCGTGACGTGCTTGGCTGGAGCCTTCCCTTTTCGCCCGACGTCGCGGGCGACTATGTCATTCAGCTTCTTTATGATGCGCAAATGCTGGAGCAGCGCGGCGAAAAGTTAGTGAGCCAAGTGCGCGTCTCGACCTTGGCAGGCGATTATTTCCTGCATTCGGCATATCCCACCACCCATCGTGATGCAGTGTTTTTCGGCCCGGACTCCTATCGCTTCGCCAGTTTCGTCCGTGACAACCTCCCGGAATTGGGGCCACGCAATCATATCGTCGATGTCGGCGCGGGATCGGGTGTAGGTGGCGTCATCGCGTCGCGCGCCTGCCCCGAGGCTTTCGTCACGCTGACCGATTCCAACATTCACGCTGTTCGTTTTTCGGCGATCAACTGGGTTGCGGCCGACCTTAGACATGTCAGCTTCAAAGTCGGCGCTGGACTTGAGGCCATAGATGACTCCCGTCCGATCGACTGCATAATCGCCAACCCGCCCTACATCGCCGACAGCGCGCATCGCGCCTACCGCGACGGCGGCGGCATGCATGGCGGCGCGCTTTCCTTGGCTTGGGCGCGCGAGGCCGCGAAGCGACTGACGTCAGGCGGCGCGTTCCTGCTCTACACTGGCAGCGCCATTGTGAGCGGCGAAGACGGACTGAAGGCGGCGCTCTTCGAAGCGCTCGATGGGTTTGATACAAGCTATCGCGAAATCGATCCCGACGTGTTCGGCGAAGAGTTGGAGCGCGAGGACTACGCGGACGTCGAGCGCATCGCGGTCGTCGGTTTGGTTGCCGTGAAACGCTAGCCGCGCACCATCTCCCGCAAAGCGTCGGACAAGAGCGTCGTCGCCCGCGCCCGATCACGCCAGCCCAACACCACGGGCGGCCCGGTATCGGTCTTATTTACGTCGACAACGAACAATCGCCCGCTTGAATGCTCGCGCAGCACGTCGATCCCGCCCCAATCCAGTTTCATTGCCGCGCAGAACCGTTCCAACTGCGCGATCTCCGAGGGAGAAAACACCTCCGCCGGCGTCTTCACCACCACGCTCACATTCTGGATCGAGAACCGCGCCGCGGCCGGCTTCTGCTTCACGAACACCACGACAGGCCTTCCGCCAACGCAGGCGGTACGGAGATCATACGCCCAGCCATCGCCGCCCTCGGTCTTGATCATCCGCTGGTACGCCTTGCCCGGCGCCGATTGCAGTGGACATTGCACCAAGCGGCCGTCGTGCAGGCCGTTGCCCTCACCCTTCTCCACGGCTTCGCCGACGAACGATGTTGGATCGATTGCGAGCGGATAACCGAACGCTTCCTCCATAATGTGCGCGACTGTGCTCTTTGAAACGTCGCCAACACCGAAGTTGAACGCTTTTGCGTGTCGCGGCCGCGGCGGCGCTGCGATGGTCTGATCTTCGAAATAGAATGCTGCATCGGCGCGGTCAGACGAGGACGCGAACTCCATGCCGCCCCAAACGATTGCCGCCCAGATAATGTACCAAGGGCGCGGCCGATGCGGTGCGAACCAGATGCGCGGTCCGCGTGGGCGCGTCAGCCGCACCCACAATCCATGCAAGCGCACCAAAGCGTAGTACGTGAACCAACGACCGATATCGGTCCAAAGTTGCCAATCATTCTTGAAACGCACGCCAGTGGATTTGACGTGGACGTACCCGTCCACGAGCTGAAAGTCCGCCCCCCAGAAACCGCCCTGTGTGTTGCGGCCGGGTGCGAGATCAAAAATGGGCATTGTGCTGTCGCCGTTGGTTTCAGCACTGCCTACCGCCAACTGCCTATTGGCTCAATCAACCCTTGCCGAGTTGGCGCGAACGCGCGGCGGCCGCACTCACAGCGCGCCGCAGCAAAGGTCCAAGGCCATCGCCGGCGCCTAAAATGTCGAGCGCGGCTTCGGTGGTGCCGCCCGGTGAGGTGACCTGCTTGCGCAGCACGCTTGGCGCCTCGCCCGTTTGCAGCATGAGGGCGCCAGCGCCGGCGACGGTCTGGCTCGCAATACGCATCGCGGTGTCGCGGTCCAAGCCTTCTTGTTCGGCGGCGGCCGCCAACACTTCCGCCAGCAGAAACACGTAGGCGGGGCCAGACCCGGAAACCGCCGTCACGACGTCCATCAGCCGTTCAGCCCCGATCGGCTCAACCGTGCCAAGCGGCGCCAGCAATTGTTCGACCAGGGCGCGATCTTCCGGCGTGCATGCCGGAGAGGCCACGTAAGCGGTCACGCCGCGCCCAATCCGCGCCGGCGTGTTTGGAACGCACCGCACGACGCGCTGCGCGCCAAGTTCGCGCGACAGGGTTTCTATCGGAATACCGGCCATCACCGACATAACGCGCGTGTCCGGCCCAACGAAGCGCCGCACGCTTTCTGCGACGGAAGCAAATGTCTGCGGCTTGACCGCCAGCACGACAATATCGACGGGACCTGGCGCTGGCGGGTTGATCACAGCGCCAACGGAATCCAGTTCGCGCTCAAGCTCGGGATCGAAGTTCGGCTCGATGACAGTGAGCGTCAGCCCGCCGCCCTTGCGGACAGCCTCAATCCAGCCGCGCACGAGTGCGCCGCCCATAGCGCCCGCACCGACTAGAGCGATCGACGGTGCATCTAGGCCGCTCACGCTTCTCCGCAGGTTTCAAACAAGGCTGCCGCCGCAGCGTCCTCAGCAGACATGCCGCCCAGAATAAGAAATTGGAACGCCGGACTGAAACGTTCGGCCGCATCCATCGCGGCTGCAAGCATCGCTTGCACTTCGCCGATGGAAATCTCGTCGCGGCCGATCATCGGCATGGCGTGGCGGAAAATGATCGTGCCATCGTCGGACCAGACGTCGAAATGGCCAAGCCAGAGATTTTCGTTGATCAGCGAAGCCAGCTTCATTGTCTGCTCGCGGCGCGAGACCGGCGCTTGAATTTCAAAGCCAAGCGTAAACAGCAAGGCCGGCAATTCGTGGCGATACGAAAAGTAGCCGACGCTTTCGCCCCAGCTGGTCTTGAATGAGAAGTGCACGTCGCCGTCCTCGGCGCGTTCGCACTGGAACCGCTCATCTGAGCCGATCACGGACTCCACAATGTCCATAGGATCGGAAACAGATTCAGTTTCATCGTCGAGCCAGAGATCCATCAGCGTCCCCTCTTAGCGAGCGCTAGACCGCCCCTCAGCGGTCGAATTTCGATCTCTTCACCTCGGATGCGCGCCTTAAGCCGACGCGTCGAATCGAGCCCCTCCACAATAGGTAAGCGCCGCTAGTATTTCGCGAAACTTAACGTCGCCGTTTCTTCGCACTGCGCGCCGTTATGGGCGGTCTTTGAGCAGCGCTTCCAGCGTGGCGATGCGCGCTTTTAAAGCATCGGCCTCGGCGCGCGTGTCGGAGGCGAGCTGCTTCACCGCTTCAAATTCGTCGCGGCTGATAAGGTCCATTTCCGCCACGAAACGGTCGGCCTGAGAGCGCATGAAGCTCTTGGCCTCGAGGCCTGCGCCCTGCGCCACCCCCATTGCGCCCGTCATCAAACGGGCCAGATCATCGAACACCGAGCTTGTCGTTTGCATGTGGACCGATCCTTTCGGCCTACTTATTAAGCGCCGCAGGGCCGGACAATGCGGCCAATCAGCTAAAGGTGGGATACGGGTGATTTTAGAGGCGATCCAATTCCCCAATATAGACCCGGTTGCACTCCACCTGGGCACGCTGCCCATTGGTGATGGCATTCGGCTCGATCTGCGCTGGTACGCGCTGGCTTACATTGTCGGCCTGGTGCTGGGCTGGCGCTGGATGGTCTGGCTGATCCGGCGCGACCGGTTGTGGACGCCGGGCAAGCCCGCAATGAGCGTGCCGCAAGCTGACGACTTCCTGTTCTGGGCGACCCTCGGCGTTATCTTAGGCGGGCGTCTGGGCTACGTTCTCTTCTACATGCTGCCCACTGCCGCAGAGCGCGCGAAGCTCGCGGCTGATCCAATGACGATGCTGCGCATTTGGGAAGGCGGCATGAGCTTCCATGGCGGCTTGATTGGTGTGGCGCTCGCCGCCTGGTGGTTCACCCGCCAGACACACGTCAACGAAGAGCAGTACGCTAAACTCGCGGCCAAGCATGTGGTCGACAAGGCGCCGGAGGGCGAAGGCGGCAAATACACGCGCTTCGGCGACGACAAGTGGATACTGAAAACAGAGGCCGAGAACGCGCGCCTCAAGGCTAAGACCGATAAGATCGATCTACTGCGCTTGGGCGATGTCGCTGCTGCTGCGGCGCCGCTCGGCCTCTTCTTTGGCCGCATCGCCAACTTCATCAATGGCGAGCTCTGGGGCCGCGTCACGGATGTCTGGTGGGGCATGGTGTTCTGTAACGAGCGCCTGCTGATCCAAGGCGGCGGCCGCTGCGTCGCCGGCGAAGAACCGCGCCACCCCAGCCAACTTTACGAAGCGGCGCTCGAAGGCGTGCTGCTATTCATCATCATCAACTACGCCACGCTGAAGTTCGACTCGCTCCGCCGTCCCGGCATGAACACCGGGCTTTTCCTGGTGTTCTACGGCCTCTCACGCGCCGTGCTTGAAACCGTGCGCCAACCCGACGCCCACATGCCGGAGGCGCTGCGCGGCGTGATCACCATGGGCATGATCTTGTCGATCCCGATGATCCTTGCCGGCGCTTGGCTCATTCATCGGGCGTTGAAACAACCCAAATTGGCGGCGGCGTGAGCCTTAAGGAAAAACTGGTCGAACATATCCGCGACAACGGTCCGCTGACCGTTGCGGAGTTCATGGGGACTTGTCTCTACGATCCGGAGGATGGCTACTACGCCACGCGCCCCTCGATTGGCGGCGCGAATGCTGACTTCCTCACCGCGCCCGAGGCCAGCCAGATGTTCGGCGAGCTTATCGGGCTTTGGTGCGCGCATGAATGGGACGCGCTCGGCAAGCCCGCGTTCAACTGGATCGAACTCGGCCCCGGCCGCGGCGTGCTGATGGAAGACGCCATCCGCGCAACCAAGCGCATCGAAGGCATGCATGAAGCCGCAACCCTCGTGTTGGTGGAGACAAGCGCGCCTTTGAAAGAAGAGCAAGCTGGTCGCGTGCCGGACGCCGAATGGGAGTCACGCATCGAAGACGTCGCGCCCGGCCCCTGCCTCATCGTCGCCAACGAATTCTTCGATTGCCTGCCGATCCGCCAGTTCTTTCTCGGCGAAGACGGCTGGCACGAAAAACTGGTGGGCCTCGACGACCGCGAGCGCCTGACGTTCGGCCTCAGCGCTCCCATCCCCGCGCCAGAGACAGAAGACGAACTCGGCACGATGCGCGAAATCGCACCGGGCCTGGAGAGCATGATCTACGACATCGAACGCCGCTTGCACGACGCGCCAGGGCGCGTGCTCATCATCGACTATGGCTATGTAAAGCCTGAAGGCGCCGACACGCTGCAAGCGCTGAAGGACCACAAGAAGGTCGATCCGATCGACACGCCAGGTGAGGCTGATCTCACTGCGCACGTCGATTTCGCGCGCATCGCGGTGTTGGCGGAAGCCGCGAACTTGCAAGTGCATGGACCGATCACGCAAGGCGCGTTCCTGCGTTCGCTTGGCATCGAGTTCCGTGCCGAGACGCTGACGCGCGCCAATCCCACACACACCGACCGGCTGAAGCGCGAGGTGCGGCGCCTGACCCACGCCGACGAAATGGGCGCATTGTTCAAGGTCTTATGCCTGTCGAGCCCCAACCTGCCGCCGCCGGCCGGATTCTGAACACGCCGCCATCCTCGCGCGCCGGCGTTCTGGCTGGCGTCAAACACGGTTTCTTTGGCCGTGAGGGTGGCGTCTCCTCCGGCGTCTACGCGAGCCTCAATGCGGGCACGGGCTCTGGCGACGATGCGGCCAACGTTTTGGAAAACCGCGCGCGCATTGCGGCGGCGTTCGGGTTTGAGCGCGATTACCTCTGCGGCGTGCATCAAGTCCACTCGCCCACCGCCGTTTTCATTGAGGCGCCCTGGCCAGGCGACCGGCCGCTCGCCGACGCGCTTGTCACGACCTCGCCCAACCTCGCCATTTCAATCCTCACCGCCGATTGCACGCCGATCCTGTTTGCCGACAAAGAAGCAGGCGTTATCGGCGCGGCGCACGCCGGTTGGCGCGGAGCGCTCGCTGGCGTCATCGAAAACACCGTGCGGCTAATGGTTGAAAATGGCGCGCAGCGTTCGCGCATCGCAGCAGCGATCGGCCCGTGCATCCATCAATCATCTTACGAAGTCGGCCCCGAGTTCGAAGCCGTGTTTCTCGCGACCGATGCGAGCTTCGCGCGCTTCTTTGTTCCCGGCGCCGGGGACCGCTTGCACTTCGATCTGCCTAACTTTTGCGCCGCACGCCTCACCCACGCGGGGGTCGCAACGATCGAAGCGATCCCGCTCGATACTTACGCCGAATCCACACGGCTCCATTCGCATCGCCGCTCCGTGCACGAAAAAGCGGGCGATTATGGCCGCAATTGCAGTGTCATTATGCTGGGATGAGCGTGTTCGGTTCACTCGGCAGACTGCGCGACAAACCGATTCCGCCGCCGCCTGAGGGCGGCGCACGCGGATATCGCGACCTTCCTATCGCATTCGAGGGCGCAGCGAACGAAGAAAAATTGGTCGCACTCGGCGACTACGGCATGCGCGGCGAGAACTTCTACGCGCAGCCGCGCAACCCGCCCTATTACGAAATGATCCCCGGCTCGATCACTGCGCTGTGTTTGCGCGAAGGCGCCGCTGCGCGCTTGCGCAACGTGAATGTACGCCTTGCAAACGCTGACATCGAACTCTTCGTGTTCGATGCGTGGCGCCCGCAAGCGGTGCAGGCCTACTTCCACGATCGCTGGCTTCCGGCCGAGCTACGCAAACGCAAGCCGCATCTGAGCGACGATGCGCTCGCCGCCGAAGTCACAAATTACTGGGCCGCGCCTAGCGCTGGCCGCGAGGCGCCCTCACCGCACTCAACTGGCGGCGCCGTTGATCTGACCATTCGCTGGCGCGGCGGCGACCCGTTATGGATGGGCTCGCTGTTCGACGACGCTTCACCCCTTGCGCACACCACGCGCTTCGAATCCGAACTCGATCCGGAGGCGTTTTCATTCTCTAACGAAGAAGCTCGCGCCAACCGCCGGTTGCTCTATTGGCTCATGGTCGAAGCCGGTTTCGCCTCCAATCCATCGGAATGGTGGCATTTCTCTTTTGGCGACCAGATGTGGGCCAAGCTCCGAAACGAACCTGAAGCCCTCTATGCCGGTGCGGAAGCGCCCTAATTGCGTGGCGCCCCGGACACGCGGCGCGTGTCTGTCATTAAAGTGCATCAAAAGCTTTCACGCCGCCCGACTCGGCGCGTAAAGGGAGCCAAATCCAGGACGCGACGGGGCCGCTGCCATGAAACTCTTGACCGGCAACTCCAATAACCCGCTCGCCAGGGCGATCGCGGAGCACCTCGACACGCCGCTCGCCAAGGCGGAGTTCAAGCGCTTCAAGGACAACGAAATCTTCGTCGAGATTCAGGAAAACGTCCGCGGTGAGGATGTCTTCATCCTGCAATCGACCTCATACCCTGCGAACGATCACTTGATGGAATTGCTGATCGGCATCGATGCCCTACGCCGCGCTTCCGCGCGCCGCATCACCGCAGTGATCCCTTATTACGGCTACGGCCGTCAGGACCGCAAAGTCGGGGGCCGCACGCCCATCTCAGCGAAGCTGGTGGCGAACCTCATCACCACAGCAGGCGCCAACCGCGTGCTCACGCTCGAATTGCACGCCGGTCAAATCCAGGGTTTCTTCGACATCCCGACGGACAACCTGTTCTCCACGCCGGTGCTTGAGCGCGATATCCAAGAGAACTGCAAAGACACCACCAAGCTAATGGTCGTCTCGCCCGACGTAGGCGGCGTCGTCCGCGCGCGCGCACTCGCGAACCGCCTCGGCGCTGATCTCGCCATCGTCGACAAACGCCGCGAGAAAGCCGGCGTCAGCGAGGTTATGCACATTATCGGCGACGTCGCAGGCCGCGAGTGCATTTTAGTTGACGACATCGTCGACAGCGGCGGCACGCTCTGCAACGCTGCAGAAGCGCTCTTGAAGGAAAAAGCGAAATCCGTCTCCGCCTACATCACACACGGCGTGCTTTCGAACGGCGCCGTGAAGCGTGTCGATGACAGCATGCTGAAAGAGCTGGTCGTCACCAACTCAATCGATCCGAACGGCCGCAAGCACAAGAGCTCGCGTATTCGCGAAATCTCCGTTGCTCCGCTGATTGGCGACGCAATTTGGCGCATCGCCAACGAACAGAGCGTCTCTAGCCTGTTCGAATAAACGCGCTCAGTTCGCCGTCGGCGCTGAGAAGTGCTCAGCGCTGAACCGGTACTGAGGAGCCGGCATTGCGCCGGCCGCAGCACTCACATTGATCGAATAGTTGACGTCGGTGCAGGCGCCCGGCGTCGCCGGCACGGCGCGGTTGAACACCATCAGCGCCGAATATTCGAACCCTGCGGTGTCGAACACGCCGCCACGTCCAAGCTGAATCACTTCAATCTGACCATTGCGCCGGCCAAGACCAACCAATTCGAGATTTGGATCGCCCTGCAGCGCATAATTGCGCGCGCCCTGCACACGCACCTGCACATAGTTCGCGCCGAGCTGTTGGATATGGCCGCGCGGTCGCCAAGCGCCGTTGCGAGTTATGACGCCGGCTAGACGTACCGAGCGGTTGAAGAGCGGCGCCAGATCATAATCCCGGGCGAAGTTCTGCACGCGCCAACGTTGAATTGCTTCAGGGATCGTGCCGCCGACAGGAGCCAGCGCCTGCGACATGGTCTCGAAGCCGTCATGTGTGACGCTGCTTTCCCAGATCCCTACGACAATACCCGCGCCATACCTATCCGCGAGCGATTGCAGCAGCGTCCATTGACCGTAGTCGAAACCCTCCTCCGTTGTGGTCCAGCACAATTCCGGCGCGGCGTAGTCGGTCTCGACGTAATCGCTGGCGTCCTGGTCGCTGCCAACGGTCGCGGTCTCCATCCATGACGCCGTCGCCTCGTAAAGCCAGTTCAGCTCTTCTTGTTGATCGTAGCCAAACTGCACCATGTGATTGAACTCGTGCGTTACGGTCGCGTGCATCAGGCTCTCGGCCGGCGCCTTCTTGCCCATGCCGCGGAAATCGTTCTCGATCACCAGCAGCGCACGCGCAGCGGCCGTCTCGCGCACATTCGGCGTGCTCGGATTGTCGAACATGATCTCGATCGGCTTGGTGTAACCCATGAAACCATTGGCCTCGCCAACGTACGCGCGATAGCGGCCGTCCGGATCGCGCACTGGCGGCGCCCAGCCCATCCGCGATTGCGCAACCAGCATGCGCTGCAAGGTATCAGCGACCGAGCGCGCATACTCAGGCGTCGATGCATCCCGGCCTTCAAGCGTGTAGTGGACGCGGAAGTCCGGCGTTTCGATCGAAAGCTCCGGGCCACTGAGTTCGACTTGATTGTCCGCCAATGCTTGCAGACGATCAACCACCGAGCGATCCACCGACGACAGCACCAGGCGATACGCACCACTGCTGCTCGATTGCGCAAACCGGTAGATTTCGAGCGTGTATGCGCCTGTTACGCGCGCCGTGTAGGCGAACGCAGAATTGAGCGAGCCGTCGCCGCGATCATCGTTCAGTGCGACTGGGTGGCCGTCCGGGCCGTTCAGCCTCAGAACCGAATCCAGATCACCGCTAGTGGCGTCGCTCACCGCGTAGAGAGTCTGCCCAGCTCGCAACTCAACGCGATAATCCTGCCTCGGGTTCGCATCGTTGAGCTGGCCCTCGTGTTGCGCGATCGGCGCGCCCTCGACTGAAGCGAAGTTGAACGGCGCCACCGCGTTCGGATCAATGGCCAGTGATACCATGGAACTGCCAACGCCGTTATTGCCGTACGTACTAGCAACAACGGTATACCGACCCGTAGCAGCCGCCTCATAAACGATCTGCGAATTGAGCGTGCCGTCGCCGCGGTCGTCGCTCTGCGCCAACACGGCGCCGTCAGCGCCTTGCAGCGTAAGCATCGTGTCGAGATTTGCGGTAAGGGCAAATGTCGAGACGACGAAGATGTCGCCATCAGTGAGATCGACGGGATAGCGATATTCCGTCCGGCGCGCGTCGAAGGTGATGGTTTCCCCGCGCAACGTGCGGGCGGCGGCGGACAAGCCAGCATCCAACCCATAAGCAACGTTCAGCTCGAACGCCCCGCGTGCGCTATTATACCCGGTCACGACCGCCGTGTGCCGGCCGGCTTGGCGCGCGACATACACGATGCGCGACTGCAGCACGCCCTGCTCGACGTCGTCGTTCTGTGCGACTTGGCGCCCGTTCGGACCGTTGAGCGTCAGCACCGTGTCGAGATTTTCGCGAGAAGAGGTGGTCAACGTCACGATCTGACCCGCCTGCAACTGCAATTGAAAGGAAGCGCGCGGCGCGCGTGACGTGAGGCTGCCCGTCAAGTTCTGATCGGCAGGCGTCTGCGCCGTGGCGCTGGCCGCAAGGAGCATAAGGACAATAAAAGTTAAGCTGGCGCGCAAGGACGATCCCCCGATGGCTGGGCGACATCGCCAGGCCGTTTCCCATTCCGCTATAAACATACATCGCCGCCGCGCGAAACCGCCAGCAAGCCGTGCAGCGGCCCGGACCATCGAACTACGCAAACGCGTGACGCAAAGGCAGCAACCCGCTAAAGGCCGCTGATGCGAGCCATCAAGCAGATTTCCATGACCACCCTCGCGCTGGCGCTCTCTGCCTGCGCCATCGGCACAACCGAGGACGACAACGATCGCTTTCCGACATCGGGCTCCTATCCGCCGGGCACGATGGAGCGCATCGATTTCACCGCCGCCGTGCCTGAGGGCTGGCGTATCTCGGCGCTGCAAACGCCCGTCCGCACCGATGCGACATGGAAGGTCGTCATCATCACCGGCACGCCGTCGTGGAGCGAGTATTGGGCGCCGACGATTGCCGGGCTGCCGCACACGCGCGAGATGATCGTCGCCGACCGCCCAGGCTTCCGTACTTCTGAACCCCGCGACGCGGTTCGGGATCTCGCCAAGCAAGCTGATGCACTCGCGCCGATGCTGCAGACGCGTGACGGCGAGCGCGTACTTCTGGTTGGCCAAAGCTTCGGCGCGCCGGTCGCGACTTTGATGGCGCAGCGTTATCCGGACCAAGTCGACGCCATCGTGCTGGTCTCGGCCTATTTCGGCGATCGCGGCCCGACGGCGCGGCGCATGTTGGGCGCTGGCCGCCTCTTCCAGCCAATGCTGCCGCGCGACTTCAGGAACTCGATCAGCGAGATGTCCGCCCAGACCCACCAGCTCCCGACTGTTTGGACGGCGCTTCGCGGGCTTCAACAGCCTATCGTCTTCGTCCACGGCGACGCCGACACGTTTGTGCCCCTCGAAGCCGACCAGCGGATCGCTGCCGAATATGGCCATACCCTGATCAGCGTCCCCGGTGGGGACCACTTCCTGAACGCCTGCTGCGTCCCGGCGCTGCTCGACGCGTTCGAACAGGCGATCTCCGAAGCCGAAGGACGGGAAAGCGCCCAGCCACCAGCGACCCAGCCCAGCGATCCCGACCCGACCGGCGGCCCGAACCTGCGCCGCTGACCTTGCTCAAACCGGGACCATTTGGCCGTTCCGGTCCCCGGCGTGCTGGCGCGGCGCCAGCCCGCCAGCGCCGCCTTGCCCTTCTGGGCCTTCTCCGCTAGAAGCCCCGCTTCCATTTTTACCGGCGCCCCGGAATTTAAGGCTATCAGCCATGGCTGGCATTGTTCTCAACGTTGAAAAGCGCGAAAAAGTTGGCAGTGGCGGCGCCCGCGCGACCCGCAATTCGGGCCTGATCCCCGGCGTCCTGTACGGCGGGGCTCGTGGTTCGATCCCGATCGAGATCAACGCCAAGGACGTCGAAACAGCGATCCGCTCCGGCAAGTTTCTCTCGCACATGGTTGAACTCAACCACCAAGGCGAAAAGCAACCGGTGATCCCGCGCGCGATTCAGTTTCACCCGGTGACCGACAAGCCGATCCACGTCGACCTCTACCGCGTTGAAGAAAACGCCGAGATCGCGATCGACGTTGTCGTCCACTTCAAGAACCACGAAGCCTCACCCGGCCTGAAGCGCGGCGGCGCGCTCAACGTTGTGCGCCACACGATCAAGCTGAAGTGCAAGGCAAATAGAATTCCGGAAGAGATCATCATCGACCTCACCGGCCGCGACATCGGCGACTCGATCCACATCTCGTCGATCGCTTTGCCGGAAGGCGCCCGCCCTGTGATCCGCGACCGCGACTTCACCGTCGCCACCATCGTCGGCCGCAAGGCGGAAGAAGAAGTCGTGGCCACCGCCGTCGCTCCGGAAGCCGCTGCCGCCGAAGGCGCTGGCGACGAGAAGAAGAAGGAAGGCTGATCCGCCTTCCCTTCCATCCGGATTGAGTGCAGCTAGGGTATGCCTTATATTCGAGGCCTTATGACCCATGATGAAATCGTCCGGCTGACCGCCGCTGAGCGCATGTCGCTCATCGCCGAACTTTGGGACAGCCTGTCGGACCTGGACGCACCGTTGCCTCAGGCTCAATGCGATGAGTTGCTGCGTCGACTAGGCACGTTCGAAAGCGACAGGCGGCAAACCCAAGATTGGGATTCGCTGAAAGCCGAACTCGACACGCGCAAGCGGTGACCATCGCAATCACTTTCATGCCAGCCGCTCGGCTGGAGGTTATTGAGGCGTTTGATTGGTACGAGAACCGCGCGGAGGGGCTCGGCTCGGCTTTTCAAGCGGAAATTGGCAGGCAAGTTGAATGCATAACGGAGAATGCACTCCAGTTTCCTATCATGATTCAAGATATTCGCCGTGCGCGCTTGAGACGCTTTCCTTACACCCTCTTCTTTCGAGCGGTCAGCGATGGCGCCTTTGTCCTCGCCTGCTTTCACGCGAGCCGAAACTCACGTACGTGGGCGGGCCGTACGTAAGGGGATAGAAGGCGTACATGCTGCTTCTCGTCGGCCTTGGCAATCCGGGCGCGAAATACGCGGGCAACCGGCACAATATCGGCTTCATGGCCGTGGACGCGATCGCGCACGCCCACAAGTTCGGCCCTTGGAAAAAGAAGTTTCGCAGCGAAGTCTGCGAAGGCGGCATCGACAGTGTCCGCACGCTGATCATGAAGCCGCAGACCTTCTACAACGACAGTGGGCACGCCGTTGCGGAAGCGGCGCGCTTCTACAAAATCGACGCGAGCGACGTTGTCACATTTTATGACGAGATCGATCTGGCTCCCGGCCGCTTTCGCATGAAGCTGGGCGGCGGGGCCGCTGGCAATAACGGCATCCGCTCCATTTCATCTTGGCTCGATACAGACGCCTTCCGCCGCGCGCGCATCGGCACCGGCCATCCCGGCCACGCCGATCTTGTGCACGGGCACGTCCTTAGCGACTTCGCCAAAAGCGAGCGTGAGTGGGTCGACAAATTGTTGGACGCCGTCGCGCAGTCAGCACCGCTTCTTGCGCGCGGCGATGACGAGAAATTTCAAGGCGAAGTAATGCGGCTGGCGCCCGCTGACAAAGCTGGCGGACGCAAGCGGCAGGACGGCGATGGAGCTTAGCGGCGCCCGCCCGTAACGAGCTTCCTGCGCGTACCGCAGAGATTGCTGACCGCGCCCGTGACGCCGGCTTTGCGCATCGCCATCTCCGCTTTCACCATATCCCACTGCGGCACATAGAGAACGCGGTCGACCGCGTTCACGTGCTTCAGCCGTTTGGCGGCGCGTTCAAGGTGTCGTGTCGACCCGGAGCGATCTATCTCTTCGGCCCGGGTCTGCTCACGCTTGCGCTCAGCGGAGCGGCGGCGGCGCACGAGATCCGGTTCGAGATAAAACAAATTGTCCGGCGGCGCGTCTGCGTCCTGCAAGAAGCGACGATTCCAGCGGTGCTGCGCCATGTCCGGCTCCCGTCCTGTGGATATGTCACACGATTCGCGGTACAGGCGTTCGCGCCGTTAGCCAAGCAAACTGCTGTTATGTTTCGTAATCGGAATAAATTTCTCTATGACGACGGCGCGTGGAACGCTCTCGATGATTGGCATTATTCTCACCTACCTGCCCTCGCTTTTGTGCGGCATTCACGTGGTTCGTACGGGCCGCGAAATGTTCTGGTTGTGGCTGTTCATCATCGGGCCGTTGATTGCGCCGGCGTTCTATTTCTTCGCGGTGCTCGTGCCAGCATGGACCGGCAGCGGCAGCGCACGCAAAGTCGGAAAAGTCGCGCGCCAAGCGCTCGATCCTGAACGTGAGTATCGCAGTGCGCTGCGCACACTCGAAGACACGCCGACTGTCGGCGCGCGCATGAAGGTGGCGCACGCTGCGGCAGCTTTGGGGCGCTGGAGCGATGCGGAAGCGCAATGGGCGCTCGCCGGTGAGGGCGGTTGGAGTGACGATCCTGCGATCCTCATGGGCCACGCGCGCGCGCTGCTCGAACTCGGCCGTTATGCCGATGCGCTTGAGCGCTTAGAGAAACTCAAGGCCGTCGGGTCGGAAGGCAAAACGCCGGTTGCCGCCCTAGCCTTCGCGCGCGCCTATGAGGGCCTTGGCCGCAACGAAGACGCTGACGACGCTTACCGTTTTGCCGCGGACCGCGTGCCTGGACTGGAATCTGGGGGCCGCTATGTAGCGTTCATGGCCAAGACCGGGCGTCGCGAGGACGCCGAGATTGGTTTTGTCGAAATCGAGCGACGCCTCGCCAAGATCGCACCATCCCTGCGTCCGGAAGCACGCGTCTGGCGCGATCTCGCCGCCAAAGCGCTGGGCCGCAATTAAGTTCAAAAGGACGACCATTTTATGGGTTTCAAATGCGGCATCGTGGGCTTGCCCAACGTCGGCAAATCGACGCTCTTCAATGCGCTGACAAAGACGGCCGCTGCACAAGCGGCGAACTATCCGTTCTGCACCATTGAACCGAACGTGGGCGAAGTGGCTATGCCTGAGCCGCGCCTGAGCAAGCTTGCTGCGATCGCAGGCTCGAAAGAGATCATACCCACGCGCATGAACTTCGTCGATATTGCTGGTCTTGTGCGCGGCGCGTCGAAGGGCGAAGGTCTGGGGAACCAATTCCTCGCCACCATCCGTGAGTGTGACGCCATCGCTTACGTGCTGCGTTGCTTCGAGAATGACGACATCACCCACGTCGAAGGCCGCATCGATCCGATCGCGGACCTTGAAACGGTCGAGACCGAGCTGATGCTCGCCGATCTAGAAAGCCTCGAAAAGCGCATCGGCAATCTCGAGAAGAAGGCCAAGGGGGGCGATAAGGATTCCAAGCTCACGCTTGACCTCGTCCTCCGGGCCAAAGTTCTGCTCGAGGAAGGCAAGCCAGCACGACACACCAAGCGCGCGCCAGAGGAAGAAAAAGCCTTCGCGATGCTGCAACTCTTGACGGCCCTGCCCATCCTCTATGTCTGCAACGTCAACGAAAACGACGCTGCCGGCGGCAATGCGCATACGGCGCGCGTACAGGAACGTGCGAAGCTTGAGAGCGCAGCATGTGTCATCATCTGCGCTCAGATCGAAGCCGAGATCGCAGCGCTTTCAGACGATGAACAAGTTGAGTTCCTGGAAACAGTCGGCCTGCAAGAACCCGGCCTCACCAAGCTCATCCACGCCGGCTACGATCTTCTCGGTCTGCAAACCTATTTCACCGTTGGCCCCAAGGAGGCGCGCGCCTGGACCATCAACAAAGGCTGGACGGCGCCGCAAGCCGCCGGCGTCATTCACGGCGACTTCGAAAAAGGTTTCATCCGCGCCGAAACGATCGCTTACGATGACTACATCACCTACAAGGGTGAAAGCGGCGCGAAAGAAGCCGGTAAGATGCGGCTGGAAGGCAAGGAATACATCGTCAGAGAAGGCGACGTGATGCACTTCAGATTCAATGCCTGAGGGCAGCGCCGCCCCTACGCGCTCACTTTCAACGCCTGAACTCGTCGCCATGGTCGCGTCGCTTTCAGCGCTGAACGCGCTTGCCATCGATATCATGCTGCCCGCGTTGCCGCAGATCGGCGCAGCGTTTCAGCTTACAAACGACAATGACCGCCAACTTGTCATCGTTGCATACGTCGCGTTCTTCGGCGTGGCGCAGCTGGTTTACGGCCCGCTCGCGGATTCATTTGGCCGACGCAGCGTGCTGATCTATGCGCTGGGAATTTACATCGCCGGCTCAATCCTCTGCGTGATCGCGCCGAGCTTCGAACTCTTCCTCGCCGCACGAGCGATGCAGGGAATTGGCGCTGCTGCCACGCGCGTGATCGCGACGGCGGTAGTGCGCGATCTCACCGAAGGCCGGCGCATGGCGCAGGTGATGTCGATGGCAATGACCGTGTTCATGATCGTTCCGATCATCGCACCTGGAATTGGGCAATTGATATTATTCATTGCGCCATGGCGGTGGATTTTCGGCGCGCTGCTGGTTTACGCGCTGATCGTGATGGCTTGGACATTCTTCAGACTTCCGGAAACGCTGAAGCCGGAGAACCGCCAGCAGTTCAACACCCCGGCGATTGTGGCCGCCTATCTCTCGGTGCTGCGGCAGCGTCAGACCGTCGGCTACATGATCGCCTCGACGTTCGTCACCGCGTGCCTGTTTGGCTACATAACCTCGTCCGAACAATTGTTCGTCGATGTTTACGATCTCGGCCACGCTTTCCCGATTGCGTTCGGATCGATCGCCATCGCGATTTCGTTCGGCACGTTCCTGAACTCGCGGCTCGTTATGCAGCACGGCATGCGGCGCCTCTCGCACACGATGACCATCGCCTTCACAGCATCGGCATTGGTGTTGGCGGCGTTAGCGCATTTCGGGCTGGCGAGCTTTTGGGTGTTCACTGGCATGGCGGCGCTGACGTTCGCGATGTTTGGCCTGATCGCCTCCAACTTCAATGCGCTGGCCATGGAGCCAGTCGGACGCGTCGCGGGTTCGGCATCGGCCATTTTTGGTGCGGTGACCGCATCCGGCGGCGCGCTGCTAGGTGCATTGATCGGGCGCGCCTTTGACGGCACCGCAACGCCGTTTGCGTTCGGGCTTGCGGCTGCCGGGGCAGCAACATTGGTTACGGTCTTATGGACCGAGCGCGGCAAGCTCTTCAGCGTCGGACCGGCCTTGGTGCAGAAAGCCTAGTTCTGTACGCGCGTGCCGAAGCGCAACGCGTCCCGAATTTGCAGGTGCACCGTGCCCCGGCCGTAGTCGATCGCCAGACCGCGCGCTTGCGAGAGAACGTCCATGCCGAGCAACAGAGTAGGCTCAGCCGTTAAGTCCCAAATCTGGAAGATATGAAAGTCGCCGACGTAAGCTGTGATGTTTCGGACTTCGAGTTCGCCCATCATCATGCGCGGCACCAAAACGGCGTTCTCAAGTACGATTGTTTGACCTGCAGTATAGGCGATTGTTTCCTCCGCTCGCGCGCGCCTGCGCACGCGCGCGTGAAGTGCATCGCGCAGAGCGACGTTTGCGAGCGAGGAATCTGAGCCAGTATCAAGCAGCAAGCGGACACGGATACCGTTGACGCTGCCGCGTATCACGACGAGATGTCCAAAGCGCATCTCACCGCGAATGGTGGACCAGCCCCGCAACCGCCGCGCCTGCGAGGATTGAACGATCTCGATGCAATTGCGCTCAAAATCCATACGCAAGCGCCGGCCGCTCATGCCGTCAACGCCAAGCAACCCCTGCTCACCCGCAAGCACGCGCCCACTCAACATCGGCAGCGCCGCCGCGTTGAGAGAGACGTCGCCGTATCGAAGGTTTTGCACGTTGACCAACGGCGCCACCGTCACGCCATGAACGGAATGCACGTCGGCCGAGCCGTTCGGCGCCAGCCCCAAACTCAAAGCCAACTCGTCCGAGACAACGGAGCGATTGGCGCCGGTATCAACGATGAAACGGAACGGCCCTTGGCCGTTAATGCTCACCGGCGCGACCACGCGGCCGAGCCGATCCGTGCGCGTCGCACCGGCGGCGAAATCAGCGGGACTCGCAGTTTGGTAGGCGGCAAGATCTGGCGCATCGATGCATTGCGCAACAGCATTCGAGGCCAAGCACACGCCCGCAGCGCTTGCGGCAATTGTTTTTAGAAGGCCGAGGAACCCCATGACGCGGGACCATGGGCTGCAGGAGCCTGGTGCGCCAGTGACAACGCGCTCAACTTCCTGAGAGCACGGAGGCTCGACGAATTCGCGTGCGCATGCGACTGAGAAAATATGACCATTACGCTGACGAGCAAGATCGACAAATTCGGACTCTCCACGCTTTCGGTCGAGCCAAAAACAACGCCCATCGGCGGCGTTGTGGTGATCCAGGAGATATTTGGCCTCTCTGATCATATCGGCGACATATGCAACGTGTTCGCAGATGCGGGATACCACGCGATAGCGCCCGGCCTGTTCGACCGCATCGAGCCCAGCTTTCACGCCGGCCACGATCAAGAAGGAATCCAGAAGGGTATCGGCGCTGTGATGAAGTCGCCGTGGCCACAAGTGGTCTCTGATCTTCAGGCTGCGATCGATGCGCTGCCTAAACCAGTTTACGTCACCGGCCTCTGCTATGGCGGCGCGGCGGCATGGATGGCCGCGGCTGAGTGCACTGGGCTTAAGGCTGCGTCATGCTTCTACGGCCGGCTCATCGCCAACATCCTCGACCACAAGCCCAAGGTCCCTGTGATGCTGCACTACGGTGCGCGCGACGCCTCGATCCCGCCGGAGAATATCGAGACGGTACGCCTAGCGGCGCCGAACTCGCCTCTCTATCTGTACGATGCTGGGCACGGATTCTGCCGCGCCGGCAGTTCGGATTACGACGCCGCCGCACGCGAGCTTGCGCTGAATCGCACGCTGGATTGGTTCGCGCGCTGGCGCTGAGGGAGTAGCGCACATGGGCATCGATCACGTTTCCGTCGGCGTCACCAACATCAAGCGCTCGAAAGCGTTTTACGACGCAGCTTTGGCGCCGCTTGGGCTCAACCCGGTTTATCCAGTCGAGATCAACGGCCAGCTTGTCGGCGTCGGCTACGGCGTACCGAACAAGCCGAGCTTTTGGATCCAGCTGCCGGTCAATGGCCAGGCTGCGAGCATGGGTAACGGCGTTCACATCGCCTTCCACGCATACGATCGCGCCGCGGTCGATGCATTCTTCATCGCAGCCCTCGAGCAAGGCGGCGTCGAAGACGGCCGCCCAGGCCTCCGCACCGAGTATCACCCCGATTATTACGGCGCCTTCGTCCGCGATCCGGACGGCAACAAGATTGAAGCCTGCAATCACCGGCATGAATGAAGCGCCGATCGCGATCATCGGCGCTGGTCCCGCAGGGTTGATGGCGGCGGAGATACTGAGCGCGGCGGGCAAGCATGTTATTGTTTATGAGCGCATGCCAAACGTGGCGCGTAAGTTTCTAATGGCCGGGCGCGGCGGGCTTAACCTCACCCACTCCGAGCCGCTCGCACAATTGCTGATGCGCTACCGCGAAGCCACCCCCCAACTCTCGCCAATGATCGAGGCGTTCACACCAAACGGTCTGATCGCTTGGGCGAATGGCTTGGGCCACGAGACGTTTACCGGCTCAAGCGGACGCGTGTTTCCGAAAGCAATGAAAGCCTCGCCGCTGTTGCGCGCCTGGTTGGCGCGACTAGCGGCACAAGGCGCAGAGCTGCGTACACGCGCGAATTGGTTGGGGTGGGACGGCGATGGCGCGCTGCGAGTCGATGATGGCGGGGTGACCACGACGCTTCAGCCGCAAACAACGTTGCTCGCACTTGGCGGCGCCAGCTGGCCAAGATTGGGCTCAGACGGCGCATGGCGCGATGCGCTCACAGCACGCGGCGTCGAAGTTGCCCCGTTCCGGCCATCCAACGTCGGCTTCAATGTGGCGTGGAGCGAGCATTTTCGTACAAGGTTTGCGGGCCAACCGCTAAAGAACATCGCCATTCGTCACGACGGCTTTGAGGTGCGCGGCGAAGCTATGATCACCGCGTATGGCGTTGAGGGTGGCGCGCTCTATGCGATGTCCGCCGCCTTACGCGAAAGGACCCCCGCAACTATCTCTATCGATCTCAGGCCAAATCTCTCGCAGGCGGAAATCGAAGCAAAGCTCTTACATGCCAAACGTGGTGACACGCTCTCTTCCACGTTGCGCAAGACGATCGGCCTTTCACCGTGCGACATCAGCTTGCTGCATGAGAGCGGCCCGCCGCCGCGCGACCCCTCAGGGCTGGCTGCACACATAAAATCCGCACCCATCACGCTCCAGACTGCGCGAGGACTGGACCGCGCCATCTCAACAGCAGGCGGCGTTGCTTGGAGCGCGGTCGACGCCAATCTGCAGCTCCGCGCGGTTCCGAACACTTACGTCGCGGGCGAGATGCTCGATTGGGAAGCGCCCACAGGCGGTTATCTGCTCCAAGCATGCTTCGCGACCGGCGCGTGGGCCGCGCAGGCCATTCTGCGCCGATAGAGCGCTCCCCCAAGCAGCGCCCACCCTTGCCGCCCCTAGCCGCCACTGCTAGCTAGCGCCGCTCCAATGCCCCAAGCCTCAGCCCTTATGAACGTGATGATCGCCGCCGCGCGCAAAGCTGCGCGAGCGCTCTCGCGTGACTTCGGCGAGGTCGAGAATTTGCAGGTTTCCCGCAAGGGTCCGAGCGACTTTGTCTCCTCAGCCGACATCAAGGCCGAGAACACGTTGTTCGAGGAACTGAGCAAAGGCCGCCCGGGCTACGGTTTTGTGATGGAAGAGCGCGGCGTTGTTGAAGGCACCGACAAAACCAATCGCTGGATCGTCGATCCGCTCGATGGCACCACCAATTTCCTGCATAGCATTCCGCACTTCGCCATCTCGATCGCGCTTGAGCGCGAAGGCGTGCTGGTCGCGGGCGTTATTTACAATGTCGTGCGCGACGAACTCTTTTGGGCAGAAAAAGGCGCTGGCGCCTATCTCAATGATCGCCGCCTCCGCGTCGCCGGCCGCAGCGACATGCGCGACGCGCTGTTCGCCTGCGGCACACCGTTCCTTGGCAAGCCGGGCCACGAGAAGGCGCTCGCCGAAATCGAACGCGTCATCGGCAAGACGACCGGTATTCGCCGCATGGGCGCCGCCTCGCTTGATCTCGCTTACGTTGCTGCAGGCCGCTTCGATGGCTTCTGGGAACGGAACTTGGCCATCTGGGATATTGCAGCCGGCGCTGTGCTCGTGCGCGAAGCTGGCGGCACTGTGAACGAAATCGATGGCGGCGACTTCATGAAGACCGGCGCTGTCGTTGCGTCAAACTCACAACTCATCGGCCCGCTCACGCAAACCGTTCGCGGCAGTTGATCGCGTCGCCTTGCTCGTAGCAGAGTGCCCTCCAAGAGCTCGCCTCGCCCGGGGATAAGAGCGGGAGGAACTCGGTTGACGCAAACACCAAGCCGCGATCGTAAAATCTCGACTTGGGAGATCATCGCCTTCGCAGCGCCCGCAGCCCCACTCCTGGCGCTCTCGCTGCCAACGATCATTTTCATTCCACCCTATTTCGCGTCGCATTTGGGCATTCCGCTCTGGGCAGTGTCAGCGATCTTCTTCGGCGTTCGCATCGCCGACATCATTATCGACCCGAGTCTCGGCGGCCTGCAGGACCGCACTCAACATCCGTGGGGACGCAGACGCTTCTGGTTGTCGATCTCATGCCTGCCGTTGATGGCGCTGATTTGGTTCGTGTTCATCGGCATGTGGCCGGGGATTTCGGTCGCTATTGTCGCGCTCGCCGTTTTCCTGCTCTATCTGGTCTACGCTTCGGCGATGCTCGCGCACTTGGGCTGGGCCGGTGAGCTGGTGCCGACATATCACGGGCGCACGCACGTGCTCGGCACGGTGCAGCTCGCGAGCATGATCGGCCAAGTGCTGATGCTAGTGATCGCAGGGTACGTCGCGCAATCGGCCGGAGGCTCCGACGCTGCTGCAATCGCGGCGATGGGCTGGACGCTCGTCTTGCTCTTGCCGGCGATGACCTTGATCACGGTCGCATTCGTGCGCGAAGAGCAGCAGCCGCCGCAACAGCATTTGACGCTGAAGCAATCGATCCAAACGTTACTCGAAAACCGATTGGCGCAACGTGTGCTGCTGCCGGATTTTCTGCTCGGCATCGCGCAAGGCGCGTCCGGCGGGCTCTTCCTCTTCTTCTTTCAATTCATTCTCGGCTTTGAACGCGAGTCACAGACGCTGCTGGCGATCTACTTCATGGCCGGTTTGCTCGGCGTGCCGATCTGGTGGTTCGCAGCGCGCAAGTGGGGCAAGCACCGCGCGCTGCAAGGCGCCCTGCTTTACACTGCAGTCACAACTGCCCTGCTGATCGTGCTACCGCCGAACTCGTTTTGGATCGTGGCGCCGTTCATGGTGGTCGCTGGCCTCGCACAAGGCGGCGGCGTACTGCTGACGCGCTCGCTGATGGCGGACGTCGTTGATGAGGATGAACTCAACACCGGCGCGCGCCGCTCGGGGCTCTATTTCGGACTATTGCTGACAACGTCCAAGCTCGGCGTCGCGGCCGGGCCGATCACCTACGCGATACTCGGGCTCGTGGGATTTGAAGCCGCTGCCGGCGCGGCGAACACACCGCTGGCGCTGGGGACGCTCGAAGTGTTGTTTATTGCCGTGCCTATGGCGCTATGCGTGCTCGCGGCGATGTCGTTGCACAAATACCCAATGGACGAAGTGCGTCAGGCCGCAGTCGCAGCAGCCATTGAGGCGCGCCATTCGGCGAACAGCGAAAACACCTTGGGACCAGTCACTAAGTAGCGCTTCCAGAGACGGCCAGGCTCGCTGACGAGGCGATGCAGCCACTCAAGCCCCATCGCCTGCATCCATTGCGGTGCGCGCTTAGCGGTGCCGGTGAGGAAATCGAGCGCCGCGCCCACGCAGAGGCCAACGCCGCGCGCGTCGCCGCGTTGGGCGATCGCGTAAGCGATCATCTCCTGTTGCGGCGCGCCAACACAAATGAAGGTAAACCGCGATGATTGGGCCGCTGCGAAGGCGGCGGCCCGCACGACGGCGCCAGGCTTTTGTTTCAGGCCCGTCGGCGGCTCGTGCCAGCGCACATCGCGTAAACCGTAAATGCGCGTCAGTTGTTCGATGCTGTCGCGGTCACCACCGATAATGGTGACAGGCTCGTGTCGGTCGATCACCGTATCAAATAGGTGCGCGGCTATGTCTGATCCTGGCGCCAGCGGCAGGTCGAGCTTGGCCTTCCGCGCCAAGCCCTTCAGCACGCGGCTATCGTTCAACAAAAGCCAAGCATTGTCATAGAGCGCGCGCCGGCCAGGCTCGTTGGCGAGACCAACGACGTGGTCAACATTCGGCGTTGCCACATAAGCAAACGGCAGATCCAAGCTCGCACGCACGCTGATCGCATCGAGCGCGCCGTCGAGACCCAAACCGCTGAATTTCAGGTCGAGGAAATTAACCGTGTCCGCCGTGCGGACGCCTGCATCGAACGCCATTGCGATTAACCCAAATGCGGCTTTAACGCCGTTTGAGCGCTCTATGCAGAAAACGGGCCGGATGAATCGCGTCGCGCGCGAATTGGCTTAATAGCCCAGGTTCATTGCACATTTCGCTGGCGAGAACTTCGCCAAGCAGCGGCGCCAAGGTGAGCCCGCGCGCCCCTAATCCGCCGATAACGTAAATGCCGGCGTGCGCTGGCGGCAGTGCATCAATGTTAAGCGCGCGTCCGTGCGCGAGATCCGCGTACTGCGCTAACCATGCTTCAGCATCAGGCAAGAGACCTGCGATGGGCGCGCGATCTGGGGTTGTCGCACGCTCGGAAGCGCGCGAGTGCAACGAAGCTTCATCGATGCTTGCGGCAATTTCTGGCGCGAGTCCGCGTAGCGCTGCGAGATTGCGCGCGCGAGCGTCTTCCGGCGGCGCCGGCGTTTTGTCGAAGGTTGCGCCAAACATCACGCCGCCATCGAACGGCGCGACATAGCTGCCGCGAGTCAGTGCGTGCTGAGGCGGCGCACCCTTCCCCCATTCGATCTGGCCACGCGACAATGCAATCGGCAAAAACGATGCTGGCTCAAACTGCGTCAGCGCGGCGCCGCATGCGAGCACCACGGCGTCCGCCTTCAGCAACGCGCGTCCGTCCGGCGCATGCAAACGCCAAGCATCGCCGTCGCGATCCAAACGCTGCACGGGGGATTCACAAATCAGCGTCGCGCCCTCGATCATGCGCTTAATAGCAGCCTGCGGCCGCACCACCCCTGCGTAGGCATGCAGCGCGGCGCCCTGCGCCAACCGCGAGAACCAGTCCGCAGGGAGCGGCGGATCGTTCAAGAGATCCGACAACGCCTCTTCGCCCCCTGGCTGAGCGCGTTGTTCGACGCCGCGCGTTTCAAACACACCCAGCGCCTCATAGGCGGCGACGGCGTGCAGATACGCGGCGAGATACACTTCGCTCAGCACCCCGCCGCGATCGAGCCGAGGCATTACCAACCCAGCGGGATTGCCGCTGGCGCCAGCGCCCAACTCACGCGCAGCCTCAAGCACGACCACGTCAACGCCGCGCTGCATCAGCGCCTGCGCAACGCTCGCCCCGGCAATGCCGCCGCCAAGGACGGCCACGCGCTTTGGATTGCAGGCGGCGTAGGGATAAAAGCTCCTGCTTGGACGGTCGGCATCCGCTCTGTCCGCAAGTTTGGCGCTTTCAGGCATCACCGTCGGCGGGGACGTCAGTGGTTCGAGAAGCACCGCCTCCAGGCGTTCGCGCTTTTTGCCGAAGCCCGGTTTCTTCTCCACCGCGAAGCCTGCCGCCTCGAGCCCGCGCCGGACATCACCCGCGACAGTGAAGGTCGCCGCTCGCGCGCCTGGCGCACTGAGTCGCGCAATCTGGCGCAGCAGCTCAGGCGACCACATGCCGGGGTTACGCGCCGGTGCGAAACCGTCGAGAAACCAGGCGTCAAAGGCGCCAATTAGCCCCGAGAGCACCGCCTCGGCCTCGCCCGTGTGGAGCGTCAGCGTCAGCCCGTCTTCAGGAAACCATAGGCGCTGCGGCGCGTAAGCGCGTACCGGCCACCGTGCGAGCAGTCGCTCCGAAAGCTCGAAAACCTCAGGAAAATGGCTCAAAACTCGGGCAGCGTCGGCCCTTGCTAGAGGGAATGACTCGATGCTCGAGATATGCAATTGCGCATAAGGTAACCGCGTCCTTTTCCAGGCGCGCCAGACCGCCAGAACATTCAATCCGGCGCCGAATCCGAGCTCGCAGAGGGCGAAACGATCCCTATTTTCCCAGCGTTCCGGCAATCCGGTTCCTGCGAGGAACACCGCATCCGCCTCGGCGAGGCCTCCGTCCTTGGAAAAGTACACGTCATCGAACGCGGCCGCCCGTACAGAAGCGCCATCTTCGCTCCACTCCAGATCAGGCGCCGGCGGCAAACGCGTCATGGGAGCAGCCTAAACGCAAACGAGCCGCCCTTTCAGGCGGCTCGTCGCGAAAACTACGTTGAAACGTAGATTACGGCGTGGTCGTCGTGGTCGTGGTGCCTTCCGGCGTAGTCGTGGTCTCGGTCGTGGCAGCCGCGTCAGCCGGAGCTTCCGCAGGAGCTTCGGTCGTCGTGGTGTCTTCCACAGCAGCCGGAGCTTCTTCCGTCGTCGCCGTCGTTTGGCCGCAGGCCGCGACGCCGAAGGCGAGAACGGCAGCGGCAGCAGCTGCCATGCCCAACTTGAACTTCGTCATAGGTTCTACCCCTCGTCTCAGCGTCAGGGTCTACCCCCAACGCAAGGAGGCGACTCCATGCCAAGGATTAACTCTATTGGCAAGCGGCGCGGGCGTTTGCGCTCATGCAAATCTGCATAGCTCGACGCATCTAAGTCAGGCCTTAGCACTAGGCCTCGGCGGCTGCCGCCAGCGCTTCTTCAAGCTGAGCGAAGCTTGGCTGCATCGTGCTCGGCACTGATCCACGGCCGATCTCTACTGAAACCTGAGCGGCATTACCGTGCAAGTGCGCCACGAGCACATCACGAATGATTTTGTAGAATTGCGCGTCGTGCTCGATCACCGAGTTCAGGCGCGACGCGATTGGACCAACGATGCCGTAAGCGAGGAACACGCCGAGGAACGTGCCGACAAGCGCCTTGCCGATCATGAGGCCCAGAATTTCCGGCGGCTCGTTGATCGCGCCCATGGTCTTTACGATGCCCAGCACGGCCGCGACGATACCGAGCGCCGGCAGACCATCGGCCATGCCTTGCAGCGCATGCGCAGGATGCAACGCTTCATGGTGATGCTTTTCGATCTGCTTTTCCATGGCGTCTTCGACCTGGTGCGGATCGTCGAGGTTCATGGTCATCATGCGTAGCGTGTCGCAGATGAAGTCGACCACGAAGTGGTCTTTGCAGAGCTTCGGATATTTCTGAAAGATCGCGCTTTCGTTGGGCTTTTCGATGTGCGCTTCAAGCGCAACGATACCCTTCGTCTTCATCAACTTCGTGAGCTGGAACAGAAGCGAGAGAAGATCCTGGTAATCCTTTTTCAGCCACTTGGGGCCCGACATCACCATGCCGACGCCGCCGCCAACAGCCTTTAGGCCGTGCATGTCGTTGGAGATGATCATAGCGCCAACGGCTGCGCCGAAGATCATCATGAATTCCATCGGCGCTGCTTCGATGATGACTTCGAAGTGGCCGCCCGCGAGCATAAAGCCCCCGAACACCATGCCGAAAACAACAACGAGGCCGATAATTGGAAACATGTTAGCGCGCGTTTACCTGAAGGCCTTCTGCCGACAGGGCCTTATGCCTCAACGCACTTAACGCGCCGTTTCGGTTGTTAGCCTTTCTGCGGTGTTTGCCAGTTTCCTTTTCGTCAACACCTTCCCCGCAGCCGCGGTTTGGGCGTAGCAAGACCGCGCCAGCTCATGCCAGATTCCCAGCCACCCCTGCCCGAGAACGTGCACGCCAACAGCCGCGCGCCGATCGGACGCAATCGCCAGTTTAGGCTGCTGTTTATTTGCCTGCTTGTTATCGGCGCCGGCAATTCGATGCTGCTCGCCGTCGCGCCGCCTTTGGTGCGCGAGCTTGGGCTCGCGGATTCAAGCGTCGGTTGGATATTTTCGCTCTCCGCGTTGCTCTGGGTGTTGATGAGCCCAGGCTGGGGTCGCCTGTCCGACCGCATCGGCCGCAAGCCAGTGGCGGCTCTCGGGCTCGGCGCCTACGCCGTCTCGATGGCCTCGTTCGGCTTTGTCGTGATGCTTGGCCAAACCGGTTGGCTGACCGGGCTTTGGCTCTTCACGTGGCTGATGCTCGCGCGCGCGATCTTCGGCGCCTTCGGCTCTGCTTCTTCACCGGCGGCACAGGCCTACATTGCCGACCGCACGACGCGCATGGAGCGCACCGAACAACTTGCCGGCCTCACCGCCGCGTTCGCACTCGGCCAAGCGTTTGGCCCGGCGATTTGCGCAGCGCTCGCGGCCAAATTCGGCTTGGTGTTTCCAATCTGGCTTGTCGCGGCGCTTGCAGCGGCCGCGTCATTCGCGATCTGGCGCTGGTTACCGGAGAACACGCCGCCGAAGAGCGACCGCCCGCGCGGCGAGTGGCGCGAATCTCTCACGCTGATCACCGACAAGCGGCTCTCTGGCTACCTCATCTACGGCTTTGCGCTCTCGGTCGTCGCCGGTGTCACCGTTCAGGTCTTCGGCTTGTTCACGATGGACCGCCTCGGCGCGTCCGGCGAACAAGGCGCCGAACTCACCGCTGCCGGCTTCATGGTCAACGCGCTGGCGCTGCTTGCAACGCAAATGGCGATCCTTCCGCGTGTGCGGCTGGGTCCGCGCGGTTTGATGGCGTGCGGCGCGGGTCTCCTTGCGCTCGGCGTGGGCGTGCAGATCATTTCCGACACGCTCGCAGCACTTCTCGTGGCGCAGGCGATTCAAGGCTTGGGGGCCGGCCTCGCCCGGCCAGGCTTCAGCGGCGGCGCATCGGTGGCCGTACAGCCGCACGAACAAGGCAGCGCTGCGGGCCTGGTGGTCGCGGCCAACGGCGCAGGGTTTGTGTTCTCACCTTTAATCGGCGGCGTTGTTTACGAAACCGTCGGCATGAACGCGCCGCTAATCATCACGCTCGTCGTGCTGATCAGCATGATGGTGTTCGCGCTGCGCAGTCGCCGCCTGCGAAACGCCGTCACCGATGAGCCGCCTCCAACTGATCCCGCCCAGCCCTAACGGCCGGCAGCGCGCGCACGCTCCAATACAATGTCGGTGGCGCGGCCGCGCACTTCCATGCCCTGCGCACGCTCGAACGCGCGGATCGCATCGCGCGTCCGCGAACCGATCACGCCATCAGCCGCGCCAGCGCCATAGCCTTGACGATTGAGCAGACGCTGCAGCTCCCGGATGCCATTGCGGCGGAGGCCGACAGGTGCGCGCGCGGGCTCTGGCGTGGAAATTCCGGCGCTTCCGCGAATGCGCGTTAGCAGCGCGGCATTTGGAAAGCCGTCCGCAGGCAAACTTTGCGCGGCCTGATAGAGCCGCACCGCGCGGCGCGTGCCTGACCCAAACAAGCCATCAGGCGTCCCAGAATCGTAGCCCAAACCATTCAGCAGCGTCTGCAGTTCTAGGATCTGCTCGCGATTGAGCGAGCCTGCTGCGCGGGGCCAATCCGACACCAACCCGCTGCGCCCATCAAATGCGCGCGCCAGCAAAGCTACGACAAGCGCGTAGCGATCCGAATTGTTGTAGCGCCGGATCACCCCGAAATTGTGATAGAGCAACAGCGCCGGGCCATTGGCGCCCGCTGGCAAAAAGAGCTGCGCCTGCAGCCCCCACTCTGCGCCCGGAAAGGCAACACTATCGATGCGGCGCAAGCCGCGCTCGTTCCAATCGGCGATTGAGCGCATGGCGCCGTCGGCGAGCGCGTAGTCGAAATTGTTAGGCAGCCGCACTTCTTCAAACACCGGCTCGCCACGGCGCCACCCGCGATCTTGCAAATAATTTCCGATCGAGGCCGCGACGTCGGAGCGATTATTCCAAATGTCGCGATGACCATCGCCATCCCAATCGACCGCGGTGGTCAGATAAACGTCCGGCATGAATTGGGGTTGGCCAAGCGCGCCGGCCCAGGACGAACGCAACTGCGTTTGGTTCGCCAAATCGCGCTCAACCATTTCCGCGAGCGCCATCAGGTAAGTTTCAAACTGTTCGCGGCGGCGGCCTTCGTAAGCGAGCGTCGCCAGCGCCGTTTGCGCATCCCAGTTCAGCGCCGCCTCGCCGTAATTGCTCTCGAGCCCCCAGATGCCAAGAATGATGCCGGTCGGCGCCCCGTAGCGCTGCTCGACGGCGTCGAGTGTCGCGCCAATCTCGACCTTCAGCGCCCGGCCGGAGCTGATCCGGTTCTCGGTGACGCGGTTGGTGACATAGTCCCAGACCGGGCTCACGAACTCAGGCTGCCGCTGATCGAGTTCAATGACCCGGTCGTCCGGCGTGATCCCGGCCATGAGCCGCCCCAGAACGGCGGGGTCTCGCCCCCGCTGCACCGCCCGCCGGGCGAAATCATCGCGCCATTCGTCAAACGCCCGGTTCCCGGACGGCTGGAAGCTCGGCGGCTGTGGCGTTTGGGCGAGCCCTGTCGACGGCCCGCAAGCAATCGCCAGCGAAATCGCCGCCGCAAGAATAAAGGCTCGCGCCATCTGGTACCCCTTCGTCATCAGCCCTCAACGCCCTTATGGTGCGTCGGGGGCCGTATCAACGTCCCCACATTGACTTACCTTTGAGGCCCACTTAGAAGCCCCGCTTCCTTTTCGCCCCGGAAATACGGCCATGAAAGTCAAGTCGTCGCTCAAATCGCTCAAGACCCGTCACCGGGCTTGCCGCGTCGTGCGTCGCAAGGGCCGGGTCTATGTGATCAACAAAGTTGATCCCCGGTATAAGGCGAAGCAGGGCTGAATTAGGCCCCAATTGAAGCTCACAGGCGCCCGCGAAGCCCTCGCGGGCGTTGTGAATTTCAGGTAAGATGAATTCGATTCATCTCGTCATGCGCAATTTCATATTCGCCATCGCCGCCGCCTTTACGCTTGCCGCCTGCAACGCCGGCCCAGGCGCGCCTGCGCGCGTCGATCCCGAACTCGACGCGCTGTTCGAACAACTCAGCCAAGCCGAGGATACGCAAACCGCAACACCGATCGAACAAGCGATCTGGTCGCGCTGGGCCGATAGCGGCTCACCAACCGTCAACATCCTGCTCGAACGCGCCAACGCCGCCGAAGATGCAGGCGACGCTGAATTGGCCGAACGCTTCCTCGATCAAGCTTCGGATCTCGCGCCGGACTATGCCGAGCCCTGGAATCGCCGCGCCAACCTCTATTACGCGATCGACGACTACCCTGGCGCGATCTCGGCCATCCAGGAAACGCTAAAGCGCGAGCCACGCCACTTCGCGGCGCTCGCAGCACTCGGCATGATCTACGAAGAACTAGGCCAGCAGCGCCCGGCGCTGGAGGCTTTCCGCGCCGCTTTGGTCATTCACCCGCACTACGAAGTTGCGATCCAGGGCGTGCGCCGCCTTGAGCCGCGCGTCGACGGCCGCGACGCGTGACGCCCAAAAGATGATTTGGGGGCTGGCGGCCATCGCCGCCGCGATCGCACTTGCCATTTACGCACTGGCGGCAAACTCACGCGCTTACGTCCGCCGCGTTCAAGCGCAATACCCACCGGCCGGCCGTTTCGTTGATTTAGATGGCGTTCGCCTACACGTGCGCGAAGCTGGGCTAGAAGGACCGCCACGCCTTCTGCTGATCCACGGCGCGAGCGCCAACCTGCTCGAACTCTGGGGTCCGCTCGCGGACGCGTTCTCGCCATTGCATCGCGTCGTTGCATACGACCGCCCCGGCATGGGCCATTCCGGACGCGCCAAACGCAACGGCCACACGATGGCGTATCAAGCGCGCTGCGCTGCGCGCGTGCTTGAACAAACTGGCGAAGGCCCTGCTCTCGTTGTCGCGCATTCTCTCGGCGCTGGCGCAGCGCTTCGATTGGCGCTCGACTATCCACAGCTTGTCTGCGGCCTCGTGCTGATTGCACCGGCGTGCAATCCCTACCCGTGGAAGCCGGCTTGGTGGGCGCGGCTTTCGGCGACGCCGATACTCGGCGATCTATTCTGTACGCTGATCATTCCATGGCTCGGCCCCCCGTTGAGCCCGGGCAGCGTCGCCAACAATTTCTGGCCCGCGCCTGTGCCGGTCAGCTATCTCGCGGAGGCTGGCGTGCCGCTGATCTTCCAGCCGCACGCGTTTCGCGCCAGCGCCTTCGACGTTTGCGCATCCAATGTGGAGTTCGGCGCGCAACAGCCGCGCTACGCGGAGTTATTCACACCAACGGTCATCATCACCGCGGACAAGGATAAGATCGTCTCCCCGAAGCGCCACGCCCGGGCACTCGCGGCAGATATGCCCGCCGCGGAACTCGTGATCGCGCCAGATACCGGGCATATGCCGCATCGCCTGAGGACAGATCTCATCATCGCCGCGATTCGCCGTGTCAACGAGATGACGCCGGCGCCACCATCGGCCTAGCCTCTGACAACGATTCGATTCTCGAAACGAACAGGTGGGCAATGCCGGACTTTGGTGGGACCGATACGGTCGTCGCAACGCAATCTCTAACTCAAACCGCGCAGGAAAAACTGCGCCAACTGGTGGCGCGCATCGAGCGCCTTGAAGAAGAGAAAAAGTCGATCGGCGACGACATCAAGGAAACCTACGCTGAGGCAAAGAGCACTGGCTTCGACTCTAAGGTGCTTCGCCAAGTGATCCGCATCCGCAAGCAGGACCGCCAAGAGCGCGAAGAACAAGAGCAAGTGCGCGAGCTCTACCTGCACGCATTGGGCGAAATCTGAACTCCACCAGAAGCAGAAACATCCCGGGCTCAGTGCTGAGAACGCGGGATCCAGGGCAAACGATGCGCTGGCGGCCCCTGGACCCCGGCTCTCCCATTGGTCGGCCGTGATGACTACAGGGTTCGTCGCCGCTAACGTTAGGCTATGGCGCGAGAGGTCGATCCCAAGCAAACGCGCAAGGCGCTGCGGATCATCCGCAAGCTCGCCGCCAAAAGCGCTGCGCCGGAAACCATCGATCCCGAGACAGGCGAGGTAAAACCGGGCGAAGGCACAGTCGACTATTCGCAATGGGAAAATGAGTTTCTGACCGAGGTCGATAAGCGCCTGGAGAAATACGGCTCCGCCTTCAACGATCTCAGCAAAGGCCGCAAGGATGAGGCGCTCTCGTCATTGCAGACCGTGAAGCTGAAAGAGATCGCCGCCAAAGCGCGCGGCAAGAAGCGCAAAGGCATGACGACAAAGAAGCCGCTGGGTTGGAAGAACCGGCCGGCGTCGCGCAATAGAGATGAGGATTAGGCGGGCGCCAAGGCGATCCACAACAAGTCTCGCACTTCTGGCGCGCACAGTGCGGCAAACGCGACAACGTTGATGCCGCCCATCAGATACAGCGAGCTGCGGAAGGGCTCTTTGCGTGTCTTGTGACGGAAAAATTGCTGACCGGCGATGGCGCCGCCAGCGCCGCCGATCAGCGCCAAGAACAACAGATAGGACTCCGCTACCCGCCACATTCGTCGCGACGCGCAGCGTTTATCCCAGCCGAAAGCGAGAAAGGCGATGACGTTGATGGCAAGCAGGACGGCCAGCACGATCAACGTCATCGCCTAACTCCTCAGCCTTCAGCGGCGGCTCTCTCTTCGAGCCCGTACTCGCGCAGTTTGCGGTAGAGCGTCGAGCGGCCGATGCCCAAGCGGCGGGCCACCTCAGACATATGTCCGGCATAGTGATCGATCGCGAGTTCAATGAGGTCGCGTTCGATCTGCTCGAGCTGACGCAAATGGCCCTCGGCGTCGAACACGGCGACCGGACGCAACACCGCTTCGTCGGCTGCTATCACCACTTGCTGGAACGCAACGTGCGACGCAGTGACGTGATGATCGTTCGCCGGGACTGGCACGTCCGCTGGCATCATGTCGTTTGCGGCGACCAGCGGCTTCAAACCAGAGATTTGCGGGAAATCTTCCGGCTGCAACACATCGCCTTCGCAGAGGATGACCGCGCGGAACACAGAGTTCTCGAGCTGGCGGACGTTGCCCGGCCAATCGAAATCCACCAGCATCTGCATCGCTGAAGCGGAGACGCCGCGCACGTTGCGGCCCTCCTCTGCGTTGAAGCGCGCCACAAAACGCTGAACCAGCGTCGTCAGGTCTTCCTTGCGCTCGCGCAGCGGCGGCGCTTCGATCGGGAAGACGTTGAGGCGATAATAGAGATCTTCGCGGAAACGGTTGTCCGCGACGAGCTTCGCGAGATCCTTGTTCGTCGCGCTGATGATGCGGACGTCAACCTTGGTCGGGCGCTTGCCGCCAACGGGATCGACTTCGCCTTCCTGCAGCACGCGCAGCAGTTTCACCTGCATGTCGAGCGGCAGTTCGCCAACTTCGTCGAGGAAGAGCGTGCCGCCGTGCGCTTCAAGGAACTTGCCAGCGTGGTTGTCGGTCGCGCCGGTGAAGCTGCCCTTCACGTGACCGAACAGAATGGACTCGACCAGGTTCTCCGGGATCGCGCCGCAGTTCACGGTCACGAACGGACGGCCGGAGCGCTCCGAAGCGCCCTGGATCGCACGCGCCAGCAATTCCTTGCCGACGCCGCTTTCGCCTGTGATCAAAACTGGAATGCTCGACGCCGCTGCGCGCTTGCCCATGCGCACCACCGGCGCCATCACCGGCGCGTTGGCGACCATGTCGTCGAAGCCAAGCTGACCGGCGGCGCGCTTCTTCATGCGCACGACTTCGGTTTTCAGGTTCGACATTTCGAGCGCGTTGCGGATCGAGACCATGATCCGCTCAGGGCTCGCCGGCTTCACGAAGAAGTCGCTCGCGCCTGCTTGCATGGCCTGCACGACCGTGTCGATGCCGCCTGAAGCGGTCAGCACGATGCACGGCAAGTCGCCGCGGCGCATGCGAATTTCTTTCAACGCTTCTTGACCCGTCATGCCCGGCATGACGAGGTCCAGCAGTACGATATCGATGTCGGCGTGCTTACCGACGGCCTCAACCGCTTGGGCGCCGTTCTCAGCCGCTCGCGTCAGGAAACCATTGCGCTCTACTGCCGCCTGCAAGAGACGGCGCTGCGCCGGATCGTCATCAACGATCAGGATCGTCTTTCCCATGTACCACCACCAACTTTTAGCCGCGTTTCTCTGACGGAAACGCTGGTCACGAGCGGACAATACGGAAGGGAGGTTCAGGTCGCGTTAAAATGGCACAGCAGAATGCGATTATCGTAAGGCCTCATAGGCACTAGATGAACACCATGTTCACCATGACCTTCGGCGCATGAGCGACAAAATCGATCCAGAGCGCAACCGCATCACAGCGCGCATCGGCCGCGTTGCAAGCGTTGGCGCCAACATTTCAGGCGCTGTGGGCGCAAGAATGATGGGCGCGGATCAAGCAGCGCTGGCGCGGGCGTTGCGTCAAGCGCTTGGCCGCTCCAAGGGTCCATTGATGAAAGTGGCGCAGCTGCTTTCGACAATTCCAGATCTCCTGCCCGAAGCTTACGCGGAAGAGTTTCGTAAACTACAAGCACACGCACCGGCGATGGGCTGGCCATTCGTGCAACGCCGCATGCGCGCTGAGCTTGGTGAGGATTGGGAAACCAAGTTTGCGTCTTTTGAGCGTGAGGCTGCGGCGGCCGCGTCTCTCGGCCAAGTTCATCGCGCCACCTCGCACGACGGCCACGCGCTAGCCTGCAAGCTCCAATATCCGGACATGGCGAGCGCCGTTGAAGCCGACCTTGGCCAGCTGAAGACGCTGCTTGGGCTCTTCAAGAACATGGATGGTTCGATCGATTCATCCGAGGCCATCCTCGAAGTCGGAGAACGCTTGCGCGAAGAATTGGACTACGAGCGCGAGCTGAAGCACATGCGCCTGTTCGCGCAAATCCTCGCCGATGAGCCGCGTATCAAAACGCCTGAGCCGTTCAAGGAGCTCTCCAGCAAGCGTTTGCTAACCATGACCTGGCTCGAAGGCCGCAGCCTCATGCACTGGCTCGACGAGCCGCAAGAAACCCGAAATCGCATCGCCGAACTTATTTTCAAAGCCTGGTGGGGGCCAATGACGCAATACGGCGTCATCCATGGCGATCCGCACCTCGGCAATTACGCGCTCACCGACAATGCCGAGCGTTTACACTTGCTGGACTTCGGCTGCGTCCGTGTCTTTCCCGCGCGCTTCCTTGAAGGCGTCGTCGGACTTTGGCGTGGGCTCAAAGTTGGCGATTTGGATCAGGTCGCGCACTCGTATGAGATTTGGGGGTTCAAGAACCTCAACAAGGATTTGATCGAAGCGCTGACCATGTGGGCGCGCTTTATCTACGGCCCCCTGCTCGACGATCGCGTGCGCACCATCGCCGACGACGTGCCGCCGGCGGAGTACGGCCGCCGCGAAGCGATGGCGGTGCGCAAACGCCTGAAGAACCTCGGCCCTGTGCTCATCCCGCGCGAGTTCGTGTTTATGGACCGCGCCGCGATCGGTCTTGGCGCGGCGTTCCTGCACCTGCGTGCCGAAATGAACTTCGGCGCGATGTTCGCTGACAGCATCAAAGATTTTTCGACGCAAGCAATGGCGGACCGGCAAGCAAGAGCCTTGGCCGCAGTGGGGCTCAGCCCATAAGCTGATTGAGGCCAAGGAAGCCAACGATCGCGCACAGCGACGCTGCTTCACCGCAGAGCCGGTAGGCTGCGCCTTGCGTGCCGCTCCAGCATGAGGCCAATAGCACCATCGAGCCCAAAGTCGCGGCCGGTGCGATCCAGAACTGCGGTGTGGACATCGGAAAAATCAAGCCCATCGCCGGCCAAGCCAATAGCGAGAGCGCCACGAGACCAGCAGCGATGGCGCAAAAAAAGGCGCGCCGCTCGATCGCGTCGCGGCACGTTGCGACGGCCAGATACGCGGCTAGGGCAAACACCGGCGCCGCGACAATCATCGGCCACATGCCGACACGGCCCATCGAGAGCGCAGCAACAAAGCCAAGCGCGATGCCCACGGCAGCGCCGCCGAACAACACGGCGAAACGCTCATCGCGACGAAATTCCGACATCGTCACTGCTTCTACGTGCGAAAGAGAAGAACCGTCGTAAGCCATATCCATCTGCCCTTTGGGCTCTAAACCCATGCGGAAAAAACGTGGCGGCGAGGCACATGTTCCTCACAGCCCACAAAATCGTCCCCTCGCCTTGCGCGTGAGCGTCGCAGTGTGCGTTATGGATCACACGGAGGGTGCAAACGGGAATGGAGGACAAGTACGCACTGATCACGACCCTGGTGGCCGCGATCGTGCTGGCTTTCGTTCTGGGCTTCGCCGCCTCGCGCCTCCGACTCTCGCCTATCGTTGGCTATCTGCTCGCCGGCCTCGCCGTCGGCCCGTACACGCCTGGCTTCACCGGCAACACCGAGTTTGCGCTCCAATTGTCGGAGATCGGCGTCATCCTGCTGATGTTCGGCGTCGGCCTCAAAATTTCGATCGAGGATATGTGGTCGGTCCGTTGGATCGCGGTCCCGGGCTCCGTCGTTCACACCTTGGCTGCGGGAGGCGTTGGCTACGTTACCGGCCTTCTGCTCGGTCTAGCGCCGGTCGAGAGCTTTGTGCTGGGCGCTTCACTGTCGATCGCCAGCACCATCGTTTTCTTGCGTGCGCTGGAAGACAAACGCGCGCTCAAAACCGAGGAAGGCCGCATCGGCATTTCCTGGCTGCTGATCGAGGATCTACTGATCGTCCTCGCCATTGTCGTGCTGCCGGCGATCGTCGGCGCGATCTCGGCCGAAAATTCCGGCGTATCGGTTTGGACGGTGATCGGCGCGCTGGGGATCACCTTCGCTAAAATTGCCGGCTTCATAGCGCTTATGCTGGTCGTTGGCGGGCGCGTCTTTCCATGGCTGATCGTGCAAGTCGCGCATGCGAAGTCCCGGGAACTCCTCTCACTCGGCACATTATCGCTGGCGCTTGGCGTCGCGTGGGCAGCCTACTTCTGGTTCGGCGCCAGCTTCGCCCTCGGCGCCTTTCTTGGCGGCTTGGCGCTCAATGGGTCGCGGTTCTCGCACCGTGTGGCCGAAGACTCGCTGCCGCTACGCGATACCTTCGCTGTGCTCTTCTTCGTTGCGGTTGGGATGTTGTTCGATCCGATGGTGGTCGTGCGCCATCCCATAGGCGTTGCCGCCATCGTCACGGTCGTGATCGCCGGCAAAGCCCTCCTCGCCTACGCGCTGATGCGACTGATGAAGCAACCGCCACGCGGTAGCGCGATGGTAGCGCTGGGCTTAGCCCAAATCGGCGAATTCTCGTTCGTGCTGGCGGGCCTTGGCCTGCAACTCGAAGTGATGTCGCGCGAGACCTACAATCTCATCCTCGCGGCTGCGCTAGTTTCAATAGCGGTGAACCCGCTCCTGCTGAGGCTGCTGCCAGATTCCGCGCCAGTAAAGGCGAAGGCGCATACGGCCTAGCTCTACAAGCAGAACCGCGTCGTGCGCTGCTTGTTGGCGCGCCCGGTTCGGGCTACCCATAAGCGGCGAAGGTGGGGAGCGTGCTATGACCGTTTGGGACAGCATCTTTCAGCTCATTTTCGGTGCGCGCAGACCAGCCCCGAGGCCGCCGCCGCCCGCGCCGCGCACCAACAGCCCACAGCCGGCGCCGTCGCCACAACCGTCAACTTCGCAACCAGCGCCGCAACCGCCTTCGTCTCAAGCTGAACCGCCAGCGACCAGCGAACCTCCGCCCGCGCCGCCACCTGCTCAACCGCCGCCGGCGCCCGCACCTGCCGAACCTTCAGCGCCTATCGCCACCATTGAACTTGGCTGCGTCGATGCTGAAGTCAGCGATCAAGTTTGTTCGGCCTTCCTTGGCGAAGTGGAGCGTACGACACGCGTGCGGCTTGCCGACATTCGCGACACGCCGGACAAGGTCGCGACCAAGCGCCTGCCGGCGGCGCCCCAGGGCGCGATGAGCATCGCAAACGTGCAGCAGGGCCTCGCGTCACTAGGCGTTTTCCCGGGTGGAAAAGTTGATGGTGTCTGCGGCTATCGCACACAGTCGGCGATACGTTTGTTCCAGGAATATCTGCGCGCCTATGAGCAACAGGACATCGTCCCCGATGGTAAGTTCGGCCCGCGCACGGCTGCACATCTGCAGCGTTGGGTGAGTTCGGGACAGCGCCCAGATTGGCGCCAAACGCCTGGCGAGTACGAAGCTTGGCTTGGCCTGCTCGAGCGCGTGAAACAGAACTACATCGCCGAGCCAGGACCGCTCACGCAGAAGGTCAATGCCTTCACTGACGCGAGCGATACGCTAAAACCGGCGGAGTGGGACGTTTCGGGTCCCGGCAACATTCATCTCGTCGGCGTCCGCAGGTCGCAGTTCAACAACAAGTTCGACGACATATTCGTGCTGTTGATGAAGGGCCTGGTATTCAAATTCCAGGGTTCGACCGAACCTGGCCATAGCAGCCACGCTGAAGGCCCGCCGTTCCTCGTCCCCGGACAACACAAATATCATTTTGGCTGGCACCAGCGGTCTTACCTGGCGCTGCGTCCGCTCGGGCCGGGCGTGCTCATTATACGCGGCGGCGAGGACGGACGCCTCGATCAGGCGGACGTGCACAAACCACTGACGCCCAACGCGACGATCAACATCCACTGGGGCGGGCGCGGCATGGCCGGCGACGTGAACAATTGGTCGGAAGGCTGCCAAGTGATCAATGGCTCGGTTTATCTCAATCCGGCCGGCGAGATCGTCAGCTGCCAGAGCTTTGCGGCTGTGCGCTCGGGCGAACCGCAGACGCCAGGCTCAGGCAAAACACGCGGCGCTTACAACGTTCTGGTTGATTTGATCACCGCCCTCTCCGGCGACATGCCGAACAACACCGTGCGGTACACGCTGCTCAAGGAAGGCGATCTCGCGCTCGCGCCAGATTTGGAGCACGCCCTCAATGGCGCGCGCGGACGCGTGATGGATATGTCGACCTGATCAGCGCAGCGCTTTGCGGATCACGAGCTTCAGCCCAGACCAGGTCTCGTCCACGGCGCAGACCTTCACGTCCACATAGCCCATCGGCAGCGCGACCTTGCGGATCGTGTCTTCGGTGATGTCGGTCTCGAGCCCAAGTGTCTTTGCCGCGGCCTTCTTCGGCCACGACACCCAAATCATACCGCCGGGCGTGAGCTTGCCGCGCAGACCTTCAAGCTCCGCCTCAAGCTTCGCTGCGCTGGTGTGAAAGATATGGGCCGCCGCCAGCGCCTTCGTTGGCCGCGCCAGGTAGCGAGGCGCGGCTTCCTTATCGAGCACCTTCTTCACTGACGCCGGCATTCCTGCCGCCCACAACGGCTCGCCCGGCTTCAAACCCAGCTTCTTCGCCAGCGGCTTCCCGGAATAGCCAAGGGTCGCCATCAGCGCTCGTGGTCGTTTGCTTGCTGCGCCTGAAGCCGCGCCAGCAGCTGCGCCTCTTCATTCTGGAGCCGCGCCCGCTCGCGCCGCTGAGCGGCCTCTAGCTCGACTTTCTTGCGTTCGCCGCGGGCCCAGCCGGCCACGGCCACCACCACAGTCCCGCTCAAACCCGCCAAAATCAGCCACAGCATTGCGCACCCTTGCTCCCCGGCGCCCTATAGGCTATCAGCCCCGCTTCCAATTTTCCCGCCATTTTGCGGGCACGGCAGGATTCCGGGTCATGAAAAGCGAAGGCCACCCCGACTATCACTTCATCACGGTCACGATGACCGACGGCGCCACTTTCAAGACCCGTTCGACCTTCGGCGAAGACGGCGCGACGCTGGCGCTCGACATCGATCCTAAGTCGCACCCAGCCTGGACCGGCGGCAACCAGCAAATGCTGGATCGCGGCGGTCGCGTCTCGCGCTTCAACGACAAGTTCGGCGGCTTTATGAAGAAGAAGGAAGGCTGAGCCTTCCTGCCCAAACGCAAAAAGGCCTCCCGCTCGGGAGGCCTTTTTTGTTTCTGAATTTATTCACAGGCGCTGTCGGAACGTACGCGGGAGTTTGAGGTTATCCACGCGAAGCCGCCAGACACCCCCCCCGCCCGGTGGCTTCAGACTAGCAAAGCGGCCCGCCGCCCGGGCCGCTTTCGCTCGTTCAGCGCCCGAATGCCTGCGTAAGCAGGGCCATCTGGTTCGACACGGCGTTCGCCGGTTCTTCGCCGCCCTCGTACATCGTCTCATCCAAACGGCGTACGCGCTCATAGATCGCGCCGCCGCGGATGATGAGCGTCTTCAGCGCTTCGGGAAGCTCATCGCCACCGGCGAAAGGCGTATTCGGCTGCGGCTCGCGAGAAATCAGGCGGTACTTTTCGCTGGAGGCTTCCGCCAACTGAATTTCACCATCACGCACCGCGCGCTGCACCAGCAACCACGATGCGACCTGCATCAACCGTGTCGTCAGGCGCATGCTTTCGCCAGCATAGGCTAACGCCGCGGCCCGCGACAGGCGCTTGGAGGCCGCCCGGCCGGGGCCATCCAAGTAGGCAGCGGTCTCTTCGACCATCGCCATACCTTCCTTGAAGGTGCGCTCGAAAAGCTCCGAACGGGCGAAATCAATCGCGCGTTTAGCGTCGAAAGACACCGTCATTGGGGAAGTTTGGTTCGTATCGGTCATAAGCCTTTGAGGGTCGCAAGGCGCGGGCCGTCATAGGCCATAACCAGGGGCGATGGGTTAAGACGGCCGCGATCCGAACACGGAATTCGCGGCCTCGCGCTGCGCCCGCTTCTTGGCGATTGCCGTCTCGCATTGTGCGATCTCAGCTTTCAGCTTTTCGATCCGGAATTCGAGCTCATCGATCGAGGCGAGTTCGAGTTGCTGCTCCAATGGAACCGCTTTCTTCGCCGGCGGCGCAAAAGGATCGTCTTCGATCATGGGCCAATCTCCTCTGGGCGAGTATACCCACAAACGGTCCGAAGTTTAAGGGAGGCGAGCGTGCTGAAACCGCCGACGATGCGCAGAGTCTTTCACGCACCCGACAAACCCCTTTCCCTTGTGGTCGATGACGTGCCCAAGCCCGGCGACCACGAAATCCTGATGCGCGTCGAAGCGGCTGGCGTGAATCGCCCAGATCTCATGCAGCGCGCCGGCCTTTATCCGCCCCCACCGGGCGCGCCTACGACGCTCGGCCTCGAAGCTGCGGGCGAGATCGTTGAAGTTGGCCACGGCGTCAGCCGTTGGCATGTGGGTGACAAGGTCACCGCGCTCCTCGCTGGCGGCGGCTATGCTGAATACGCCATCGCGCACGAAGGCGCGGCTCTGCCGATCCCCGCGGGTCTCAGCATGGTTGAAGCCGCAGCGCTTCCGGAAACCGTCTTCACCGTTTGGGCTAACGTCTTCGAAGCCGGCGCGCTGAAGCAGAACGAGACTCTGCTGGTGCAAGGCGGCGCCTCAGGCATCGGCACGACAGCGATCCAAATGGCGAAAGCCCACGGCGCGCGTGTTTACGCCACCGCCGGCGACGACGCCAAAGTGAAGCTCTGCGCAAAACTCGGCGCCGATCGCGGCATCAATTATCGCAGCGAGGACTGGGAAACGGTGGTTCGTGATCTGGGCGGCGCCGACGTCGTGCTCGACATGGTCGGCGGCCCTTACGTTCAGAAAAATCTGGACGTGCTGAACGACCAAGGCCGCCTCGTCATGATCGCCTTCCTGCAAGGCCCAACGGCGCAGCTCAATCTTATGCGACTGATGCTAAAGCGTCTGACGCTCACCGGTTCAACGCTCCGCTCGCGCAGCGCCGAGGAGAAAGCGCGCATCGCAGCGCAGGTCGAACGCAATGTCTGGCCATGGATCGCCGCTGGTCGCGTGAAGCCAGTGATCGACTCAACGTTTACTTTGAATGAAGCCGAACAAGCCCTCGCCCGGCTGCAAAGCGGCAGCCATGCCGGCAAAATCATTCTTACAAATTGATCGCACTAAGGCTTGGCGTTCGGCGAACGCACGGGCTCGCCCTTCTGCGCGCGCTCGGCGCCGCCGAAGACGTCCTCTTCCTCTACTGGGCGCTTGCCGCCCTTCGGGCCAGGCGTGTTCGGAGTCGCGCCGTCTTTGACGCCTGACTTCGCTCCGTCTGTGCGTTCAGGTTGGCGCCGTTCCGCCATGGGAAATCTCCTTCGCCAGAGCAAACCGCCGTCCCGGAGGCGGAGTTCCCGTTTATTCGCTCTGCCCGGTCCATCCCGGTCCGCGCACGACTTGCCCGGGCGTGGCGCCCGTGTGCTCGCCATCGCTCAACACTTGTTCGCCGTTAACAAACACATCGCGGACACCAGTCGAGTACGCGTGCGGCTCGGCAAACGTGGAATGATCACCGATTGTCGCCGGATCGAACACAACGACGTCAGCGTAGTAGCCAACTTGCAGCGCGCCACGCGCGCGGATCGCGATCGATTGCGCGGGCAGCGTCGTTAGCCGCCGGATCGCTTCTTCCAACGGCATGACCTGACGCTCACGCACGTAGCGGCCGAGGAAGCGCGCGAAATTGCCATAGGCGCGCGGGTGCGGATTGAATTGCAGGAACGCGCCCTCAGGCGCCAGCGAAGCGGCATCAGACCCCAGCATCGTGTACGGCCAACGCAGATTGCGTTCGAGGTTCTCCTCGCTCATCAGCACATATGCGGTATCGACCCGCGAATTGTCGGTGATCACCAGATCAATGATCGTGTCTTCCGGACTCGTGCCGCGCGCGGCGGCGACCTGCGCCAAAGTCTGTCCGGTATATTGGCGCAGCTCCGGATTGCGGAAGCCGATCAAGATCACATCCTGCGGCCCGCGCGTCAGTTGATACAAGCTCTCCCATCCTTGCGCCGGAGCGCGCATTTCCCTGAGCACGCGCGCGCGGATCGCTGGATCGCGCAGCCGCGCCACCCATGCCTCATGGCCACCCTCCTGCACCCAAGGCGGCATCGCCGCGTCGAGCCCGGTCGCGCCCGCTACATAGGTGTAAACATCGGCGGTGACATCGAGCCCTTCAGCCCGCGCCGCACTCAATCGCGCCAAACCGGCCTCCGACAAATCCCAATTCGCCTCGCCCGCCGGCTTCAAATGATAGACCTGCGCCCGCGCGCCGGTTGCGCGCGAGATCGCGATCAGTTCGTCAAGCGCATCGAGATAGTGATCCCCCTCAGAGCGGATGTGCGAGATGTAGCCGCCATTGAACTCCTGCGCCGCGGCAACCAGCGCGATCAACTCGTCCGTCCGAGCGTAGAACGCGGGCGCGTAAATGAGCGACGATCCGACACCCAGCGCGCCTTCGCGCATCGCTTGACGCACCAGCTCCTGCATGCGCGCCAACTCTTCCGGCGTCGGCGGCCGATCAGCGTAGCCGACTTCGTGAATGCGGATCGAGGTGGCGCCTACATAGCTTGCGACATTGGTGGAAATGCCGCGCGCAACGATGTGATCGAGATACTCGCCAAGCGTCGTCCAGGTGGGATCGTAGTGGATGTAGCTTTGCTGGCGGATCATCTCGGAGCGCATCGCCTCGTTAAGCGGCCCCATCGACTCGCCCTCGCCCATCACTTCGAGCGTGACGCCCTGGCGAATGTCGCTTTGCGAATGGCCATCTTCGAACAACGACTCCGTCGACCAAGAGAGCATGTTGATGAAGCCGGGCGACACCGCCATGCCGCTGGCGTCAATGCGCCGATCTGCGGGGATGCCCGCCAGATTGCCGATCGCGGCGATGCGCTCACCCCGGATCGCAATATCGCCGGCAAAAGGCGCGCCGCCCGAGCCGTTATAAATGGCGCCGCCGGAGATGATGACGTCGTAGCGCTCGGCGCCTTGCGTCGCCGCGCAGGCCCCAAGCGAAAACGCGGCAAACACCGCTAGAATTGTCCGGCGCAACATCGTGATCCCCCAAGGCCAGCCACCCCACTCTAGGTGCGGAGACTCACCTCTGTCACCCTGCTGGAGGCTTGGCCGCGGCTCGCGCCAAGCCTAGCGCGGCGCTTGTTGCTGCATCTCAGCCAGGAACGCGCTGTCCCGGGCCTGCGCGAGTTCATAGAGGCGTTGCCCGCGCATCATTTGCGGCATCGACGCCTCCATGTTTCCCATTATGCTCGCGGTCTCACGCATGCCAGCTTCGCCCTGCGCCTGCTGTTGCCGCATCTGCTGTTGCATCAACGCGCCTTGGGCATAGCCCGCGAATGGAACGAACGAACTGATCACGCCGCCGGCAATACCTGTCGTCACCATGGCGCGCTGCTGGGCCTGCATTTGCTCAGCGCGTTCCTGCTGCGCTTGGGCAGTCGCGCCCATCTCATCCAATTCGGCGCGCATCGAAGGGTCGGTCATCGCCGCGGTCATTTCCGCCTGCATGGCGTCGCAGGTGAGTTGCTCATCGCCCGGATGGATCGCATCGGCTTGCGCCTGCGCCATCGCTTGTTCGAGCGAGGCGCCTGCGGCGGCCATGCCGTCCTGAGAAGACGCTGTTCCGGCGAGCATGAAAGCAAGCGCGGCGGCCAAAGGCATGAGGCGCATCGAATATCCCTCACTGGAGTAAGAAACCCTCCGCCCGCGTAGCTGATTTCACAATGAGAAATGCCTTCAGCGCCCAAATTTGGCAGCGGCGGCGCCTTCCCTTCCCCCGTCTCCGGCGCTATATCGCCCTTAACTGACCTCGTCCGCGCCTGGATGCGTCAGCCCGTTGCACCAGATGGCTAGCGCCTGGCGACGACGCCGGGCGCTTTTGCATATCTGGAGTTCCGCCGATGACCTCGAACGTGTTGATGCCGAAGGCAACCGCCGTCTGGCTGATCGAAAACACTTCGCTCACCTTCGGCCAGGTCGCGGAATTCTGCGGGCTGCACCCGCTGGAAGTGCAAGGCATCGCCAACGAAGACGTCGCCAAGGGCATCCGCGGCGTGGACCCGATCGCCGGTGGCTTCCTGTCGCGCGAAGAGATCGCCAAGGGCGAGGCTGAGGAAACCTACAAGCTCCAGGTCGTGGAGCAAAAGCGCATCGACCTGCCGCAAGTGAAAAAGAAGGGCGCCCGCTACACGCCGATCGCGCGACGCCAGGATCGCCCAGACGCCATATCCTGGTTCTTGAAGAACCACCCGGAAGTGCCGGACTCCAAGATCGTGAAACTGATCGGCACGACCAAGGCCACAATCGAACAAGTCCGCACCCGAGCGCACTGGAATTCAAGCCAGATCAAGCCGGTCGATCCGGTGACCATCGGCCTGTGCAGCCAGATCGAACTCGACGCCGTCGTCTCTGAAGCGGCCGCCGCCAAGCAACGCGCCGACGCCCGGTCCGCCAAGGCGCAATCCAAGACGCTGAAGACGGCTCAGGAAACCGTGCCGGAAGAAACGTATGGGCAGGGACGCGAAGAGACCTGAGAATTGATGTAGGCCGCCGCGAAGATGGGGAGGCCACGCGATCTTTTAGAAGAACGCAAGACATCAGAACTTCATCGGCGCGCCATCAGGCGCTGCAGTCTAAACCTGAGCAAATTCGGCCTCCCTTAGACCTGGAGCCGTCTCATGCGTCTATTCATTGCCGCGCCTTTCGCGCTCTTGCTTACCGCCTGCGCCACCGCACTCGAGCCCACGCCTTTCAATCCAGCGCCGATGCAAGCGGCGGCCCACAGCGCCGTTGCGCGCATCGGCTATCAAGGCGCAGCGTTGCTGGTGGATGATAGCGGCGTCGTCTGGCAGTCGTTCAACGGCGCGATCGACTGCTCTGCCGAAGGACGCCCCATCGGTCCCGACGACCTCTTCGACATGGGCTCGGTCACCAAAGTCTTCACCGGTGCGCTTATACTGCGCTTGATCGATCGCGGCGAACTTTCCCTCGACGCACGGCTCAGCGATCTCCTCCCCAACGTCCCCGCCGACAAGGCGCCGATCACCATTCGGCAGCTTCTCTTTCATACGTCAGGCCTGCGCGAAGCTTCCGGCGAGGACGAGGTCTACATCTCGCGCGACGCCATGCTCTCGCAGGAGTTCGCGGCGCCGCTACTCTTTGCGCCCGGCAGCGGCGAGGAATACTCCAATGTTGGATATTCCTTGCTTGCCGCCATTATCGAGCAACGCTTCAATCAGCCCTACGAGCAAGTCCTTCGGCGCGAATTGCTGGCGCCACTCGACGCCGACTCCATCGGCTACACGCATCGCCCGCGCACGGGCGCCGATGTGTGCGGCCACTGGGAGGGCCGCGAAAACCCAAACTACGGTTCGGTGCGCGACTATTTCGGCGCAACCGAACCCTCTTGGCATCTCACGGGTAATGGCGCGTTGCTCGCCACGCCCGCCGATCTTGCCCGCTTTTACCATGGGCTCGTCACCGGGCGCGTGCTCAGCCCCGAAAGCACCGCGCTCATGCAGGAGCGTATGGCGCGGAACTGGTATGGACGCGATGTCTACATCACCAGCGGCTCGAACATCGTTTTCACTACGTTCATCGCGCACTACCGCGATACGGGTCTAACCTTTATCATGATGAGCAACGATTCCCGCGCACCAAAAGAACGCGCCATGCGCGATTTCAACGACGGCTTGAACGCAGTGATGAACGAGCTGGACCCGGCTTCATGAAGTATCGCATCGCCGGCGCCATTGTGGATTTCGACTCCAACCGCATCGAGCGCGCAGATCGCAGCATTGAACTCGAACCGCGCGTCGCCAACGTGTTGCGGTACCTGATCCTGCACGCAGGCGAAGTGGTGACGCGCGAGGCGTTGCTTGAGGAGGTGTGGAACACGCAGAACATATCGGACGACGCCGTTACCCGATGCATCAACCTCATTCGCCGCTGTTTCGACGACAACCCTCGCGAACCGCGTGTTCTGCAAACTCTGACCAAACGAGGCTATCGGTTGATTGCCGAAGTTGAGGCGTTGGACGGCGCACCGGTCGCCGAGCAAATCGCCGTCGTGCGCATGCGCCCCGAGCGGCATGGCTTCAGCATCGCCGCCGGCGCCTTCCTGGGCGGCGGCGCGATCACCGCGTCACGCCTGGAGACCTTTCTCAGCGCCGACATGGCACGCCTTCCCGACGCAGACGGTGAAACGCAATGGCGCGGCGGCGCCTATGGCGCTAGCGCACGTATCGCCGGCGCCGACCTTGTCGTGCGCGTGCGTAGGCCCTTGCTCGCTGTGTTGATGCCGTACGCCGGTGGCGTCTTGGGTTTCATCATTTCCGCGCTGCTGTTTCTAGGCACTGGTACAAATGTCAGCCATGCGCTCGCTGTCTCACTCCTCGCGGCCCTCGGCGGCGCCGTGTTCGGCTGGTTACTACTTGATCGCCTCGAAATTCGCGCCGCGGATGATGTCACCCACCGCCGACGCCATCCTCGCCGCGATACTGCGCGCGTGAACTAACGCCGCCACACCTCACGCAGCCGTGCGTCGCGGCCACAGCCATTGCGATACGCGGCATAGTGCGCGGGGTTCCGCCGCGCGTAGTCGCGGTGATATTCTTCGGCCTCGGTGAACGCCCCCAATTCGAGCACCGGTGTGATCACCCGTCCGTTCACTCTGCCGCTCGCAATAACAGCTGCCTTGCTTGCCTCCGCATCTGCGCGCTGTTCTGGCGTCACGAAGATGGCCGGCCGATAGCTCGAACCACGATCGCAGAACTGGCCGCCATTGTCGGTCGGATCGGTAAGCTGCCAATAGCGATCCACCAATTGGCGATAGCTGATCACGTTCGGATCGAACCGCACCCTGACAGCTTCGAAGTGACCAGGGTGGTTCTCGTAGGTCGGGTCAGCGTTACGCCCGCCCGTATAGCCGCTCATCACCGAACTCACGCCGGCGATCGCGTCCATATCGTGCTCCATGCACCAAAAGCACCCGCCGGCGAACACCGCCTCCTCTTGCCCTGCGGGTCGCGGCGGCTGCCGCGGCTGCGCAGATGAAGGCGCGGGCGAACACGCTGCAGCCAAGAACAACAGGCCCGCGATAAATAAGCGTCTGATCATGCCGGTGATACGTCCAAGCCGCCGCTACGGTTTCCAACCCGACGCATATATACTGGAAATACCACCTCGCGACTGCGCGCAACCAGATGCCCCGCTGGCCCGTACAAGCCTGAAACGGAGACCGGTTATGAAAATTGCGATTGTTATTGCGACAGTGCTGCTCGCAGCCGGCGCCGGCGTTTATGCCTACGCCCAGCAACGCACCGCCCCCGCCGCACAAAGCCAAACCGAGCGCTCGCCATCGGCGCTTGAGCGCCTGCGCGCGCTGGTCATGGACCATAACGGCACCGAGCGAGCCTTCGACAACGAATATTGGAACAACCACGAGGCCGGGCTCTATGTCGAGGCCCGCACCGGCGACGCGCTCTTTGTCTCAACCGACAAATTCGACAGCGGCTCCGGCTGGCCAAGCTTCACGCGGCCCGTGGATCCAAACTCCATCACCATGCGCGAGGATTATACGATGGGCATGCGCCGTATCGAGATCCGCTCGCGCAACGGCGACCACCATTTGGGTCACGTGTTTGACGATGGCCCGCGCGGGTCAGGCGGCCAGCGCTTCTGCATCAATAGCTGCGCAATCCACTTCATCCCGCGCTCGGAAATGGAAGCGCGCGGCTACGGCCGCTACATCGCTCTCGTCGACGCTGCAAACGCGCCACGTCAATAACGCAGGCAATCGCACGCGCGTTCGAAGTTCTTGGGGATTTCGAAGTTCGTGGGGATTTTGCAAAACCCGGGGCGCGCGCTCAATTTCAGGTAACGAATTGAGCGCCGCCCGTTCTCATGACGCAGGTTGCTGTCAGTGAGCTTCGGCGTTTTGCCGAATTTGTTCGATCTCTTCTTTTATTCGAAGTTTCTGGCGTTTCATCGCCGTAAGCCTGGTCGCATCCACGGATGGATGAGTGGCTTCACTCCTGATGATGATGTCGAGGTCCCGATGCCGCGCGTCTAGTTCGCGTAGCCGCTGCTCGATAGCCATTAAGGCGCCTCCTTCAGCTTGAGCGGACTCAAAGTCTGCGCCGGTTTTTTGGTGTTGTCTCGTTACATCATCAACAAAAATAGACTTTCTTATTGCTGCCTGATTCTGCCCGAAAAATTCGCCCACGAGGGCGGCTTTACAGCACGGCGTTCGCGTGTCTTAGCTCAAATTTCGCGCGCAGTCGGGGCTGCGTGGACCTGCGGAACGCGAGAGCTTATGGATTCCGAAGACGGAACCGGCTTTGAAATAGCTGACACGCCGGAAAGGCGCGCGCTTAAGGCGCGCCTTGTCGAATACCGTGAGGAGCATCGCGCCCTCGACTCTGCCATTTTTGCCCTGCAGGAACACAACGGTGGGGATGCGCTTCAGCTCGCCAGGCTGAAGAAGCGCAAGCTCGTCTTGAGGGACCAGATTAAATGGATCGAGGATCGATTGATGCCGGACATCATCGCCTAAAGCATTGGCTTGGCGGCGCAGCATTACTTGCCGCCATGGCGCCGGGCGCAGCACTCGCACAGGACGCTGACGCAGCCGACAAGGGCGTTTTTTCGATCGCTGTAGAAAACGACAGCCTCTCATCCGGCGCTGACCGCAACTACACCTCTGGCATCAAGCTCGCCTATGTCAGCCAAGTGGACGAAGTGCCGGGCTTCCTTTCCGGCACGCGCAGCTTGACGCGCGCCATCTCCGGCTCTGATCCAGATTTCTGGGGCGTGGCTTTCGGCCAATCGATTTTCACGCCGGAAGACATCAACGCCAACCCCGCGCCGCCGGATCAGCACCCCTATGCGGGCTGGCTCTACATGCAGATCATGGTTGGCGCTGAAGAGGATCGCGAAGATGGCCGCGATCCGCGTTACCTCGACACCTACGAACTCGAATTCGGCATCACCGGACCGTCCGCGCTTGGCGAAGAAGCGCAACGCGGCATCCACCAGGTGCTCGGCGCGCCCGATCCCCAAGGCTGGGATAGCCAGCTCAACGACGAGTTCGCGTTCGCCGTATCGTTCGATCGCCGCTGGCGTCCGCCATGGGCGCGACTGTCGACTGAGGTCGGCGGACTTGAGTTTGATCTCACACCTAACGCCGGCGTCACGCTTGGAACGCTTCGCACCGAAGCCCGCGCCGGTGTCGCGGCCCGCATCGGTTGGCGCCTAGACAACGATTACGGCCCGCCCCGCGTGCGTCCATCCCTCTCTGGCGTTGAGCATTTCAGCGGTGGCCCGCTGTCGTGGCAGGTGTTTGCCGGCATTGAGGGCCGCGCCGTGGCGCACAACCTCTTCCTTGATGGCAACACCTTCGAAGACAGCGCTTCCGTCGATCGCAGGCCGTTGGTCGCCGATTTCCAAACCGGCTTCTCGATAAGCGCCGGCGATTGGCGCCTCGCCTACACCTATGTGTGGCGCACCGAAGAGTTCGAAACCCAACCCACGCGCCAAGACTTCGGCGCACTGGCGATCAGCGTTCGGCTCTAGTCCTTCCTTGGCGCCAGCAGCAAGGACGTCGCTATCAGCGTCCACAGCATCTGGCCGAGGGTCACCAGGAGCGCACCATGCTGCGCTTCGAGATTGCTTGTCCCCGATATCTGCCACGCCAGCGTTGCGATCCCAATGAGCAAGCCAAGGCCGCGTACGATCCAGCCCGAGACGCCGCTTTGCGTCCATGCGATGCACCAGAGGATCATTGCGATCGAGAACATCGCATAGTGCACCTGTGCAAAGGACCGATTGAGCCAAACGGTGTAGTTCGCCGCCGCTTGCAGAGTCTGCTGCAGCCCTTCGGGGTCGATCGGCCCGCCATGCGCCGGCGCGCGCACGTGCGCCGCTTGCACGATTTCAGGGATGACGAGCCCGCTCATCGTCCCCGCCAACATCCCAAACAACGCTCCGGCGAGACAGAACGCCAGCCCCATCGCAGGCAGCGGCCGCGTCAGGCCGAGCCGCGCCGCCATCGCCGCGTAACCAAAAGCCAGCATCGGACCAACGAACAACGCCGTCCCATGCACGAGCGCAGATAAGCTTAGACGCCCAATAACCGGCGGCCCGATATGACTGGGATGCACCGCCATCAGGGCGATGTAGGCGATCGAGCCCAGAATGAGCGCAATCGCGCCCCCGCGGTCCAACGTCATGCGTCTCTCCCTGCAATACAGCGGCAACATTCGAACCTAGAATGTTCGGCAGGGTCGGTCCGACGGTTTTCCCGGACACGAAAGGGCGCCATGTCCGAGAACAGCATTTACAGCGGCATTGATCGCCGCGTCGCCCGCACGCGAATGCTATTGGCGGACGCGCTGATGTCTCTGGGCGCCGCGCGCGGCCTGGAGGCAATAGAGATCAGCGATCTGGTCGAGGAGGCCGGCATCGCCCGCTCCACCTTCTACACGCACTTTGCCGGCAAGGACGACTTTCTAATCCGGTCGTTCGTCAACATGCTGGCGGCGACGGAGAACGCATACCGCCAAGCCCACCCCGATCGAACCGACGTGCTGCCATCGAAAGCGCTCTTCCAGCACGTCAACGACGCGCGCGACTTCGCCATCCGCGTAGCGGCAAGCGATATCTTCCCGCACCAGATGGCCGCTGGCGAAGCCAAGCTGCGCGAAATCGCCGAAACCAACCTCGCGCGCCTCAGACCAAGCTGGGGCTCTGACGAACGACGCGAATCCGCCATCTACATCGCCGGTGGATTCATCGGGCTGCTGCGCTGGTGGATGCAATCCGGCGTGAAGCAATCGCCCGAGCAAATGCAGGCAGCGTTCGAACGCATAACAAAGAGCGTGCTTGAAGGCTGACGCCTCCTATTAGTGGGGTTAGAACCCCGCGAACGCCTGAGCCTGCGCGCGGCGCGCGTGCTTTTCAGCGTACATCGCCTCGTCGGCGCGGGCGAGCGCCGTCTCCGGATCCTCGGCCATCGCGATCGGGTGCACGCCAACCGACGCGCGAATGCGATGCGGGACGCCCGCATAAAGGATGGCGCTCGAATTGATCTTGTCGCTCAGCGATTGCGCTTTGGCCGCGCCTTCTTCCGCCATCGCGCGGTTGAGGATCACACCAAATTCATCGCCGCCCAAGCGCCCAACCACGTCGCTCTCGCGGACGCTGTCGAGAAGAATGAGGCCGACATTGCGCAGGATCGCGTCGCCGGCCGAGTGGCCGTACTGGTCGTTCAGCGCCTTGAAGCCATCGAGATCGATATAGAGCACCGAGGCTGGCGTCTTGTAGCGCTCCACCTCGGACATCGTACGGTGCAACTCGCGCAAGAAGGCGCGGCGATTGAACACCGGCGAAAGCGTATCGCGGTCGGCCAGCGCTTCAGCGGCCTCCAGCTTCGCTTTCAGCTCAGCCAGCTCAGCGGTGAGTCGCTCCAGAACGGCCAAACCCGACCGAGAAATATCCCGCGAAGACAGCCCCAGCCCTTGCAGGACTTGGGTCGTTTCGCTGGCGAACTTTGGGCGTCTGAACTGCATATTTACCCACAGGGATGCGCCCTCAAGGTAAAAGCCGCCTTAACCGCTTTGCGGGAGCGGGCTGGACGCCGCGCGCGGCTTCATTTACTGGGCCGTTTTTTAGGAGCAGCCGAAACATGGCTACCCCCCTCGCGCGGCCCTTCGGAAATTCGCCGGAGGTTGATGCGTGCACCGTTCGAATTTCCGAAGCACAAGCCGCGCGACACACTGAGGCTTCAGCGCGCCTTGATGGATTTGAAGTTCGCTCGGAGGTCGATCCCACATGATGGCGAACGCCAAATCCGGCGCGCTGGTGGGCCTGATCATGGGCTCCAAGTCCGATTGGGATACGATGAAGGCCGCGGCCGAGGTGCTAGATGCGCTCGGTGTTGCGTACGAAGCCAAGGTCGTCTCCGCCCACCGCACCCCAAAGCGCCTCTACGAGTACGCGACCACCGCCAAGGGGCGCGGGTTGAAGGTGATCATCGCCGGCGCCGGCGGCGCGGCGCACCTGCCAGGCATGACCGCCTCGATGACGCCGCTACCGGTGCTCGGCGTGCCGGTGAAGAGCAAAGACCTGAAAGGCCTCGATAGCCTCCTCTCGATCGTGCAAATGCCAAAGGGCGTCGCAGTCGGCGCCTTGGCCATCGGCGAAGCTGGCGCGGCGAACGCAGGCCTCTTGGCCGCACAAATCCTCGCGCTCAACGACGAAGCGCTGGCGCAACGCCTTGACGCCTTCCGCGCCGCGCAAACCGAAGCGGTGTCCGAAAGCCCGACATGACCGCGCTCCCGCCAGGCAGCACCATCGGCATTCTCGGCGGCGGCCAGCTCGGGCGCATGTTGAGCCAAGCCGCGGCGCAGCTTGGCTTCGACGTCTGCATTTTCACCGACGAACCGGACAGCCCGGCCGCGCGCGTGTCCGCAAAAACCATCATCGGAAACTATCTCGACCACGCCGCGCTCGCGGATTTCGCGCGCCGCGTCCACGTCGTCACCACCGAATTTGAAAACGTCCCAGCCGAAACCGCCGAAGCTTTGATCGCCGCCGGCGCGCGCGTCGCGCCATCGCCTGCAGCGCTCGCCGTCGCGCAGGATCGCTTCGACGAGAAAAGCTATTTCCTGAGCGCCGGCATCGCGACGCCGCCGTTCAAAGCCATCGACTCGCAAGAAGATATCGACGACGCCATGGCCGAGATCGGCGCGCCGGCGATCCTGAAGACACGCCGCCTCGGTTATGACGGCCGTGGCCAAATCCGCATCAAAACCGCGGCAGATGTAAAGGGCGCCTACGAAAAGCTTGGCGCACCGGGCATTCTAGAAGGCTTCTGCGACTTCGAGCGCGAAGTCTCCATCATCGCCGCGCGCGCGATGGACGGCTCTGTTGCTTTCTTCGATCTCAACGAAAACGAACACGCGGGAGGCATCCTCTCGCGCACGACGCTACCTGCCAACATCTCAGACGCCACCATCACCGAAGCCCAAGCCGCAGCCCAATGTGTGCTTGAAGCCTTCGACTATGTCGGCGTGCTCACCATTGAGTTCTTCGTGATGCCGGACGGTTCACTCATCGCCAACGAAATGGCGCCGCGCGTTCACAACTCCGGCCATTGGACCATTGAAGGCGCGCTAACCTCACAGTTCGAGCAACACATTCGCGCCGTCGCCGGGTGGCCGCTCGGACCAACCACGCGCATCGCCAACATTGAAATGCTGAACCTTATCGGCGAAGACGCAAACGACTGGCCGCAACTCGCGGCTGATCCCACTGCGCGCCTCCACCTCTACGGCAAGCGCGACGCACGCGCCGGCCGCAAGATGGGTCACGTCACCAAGCTCAAACCGCGCTAGCTTTGCGGAAACGCTTCCTGGCGTGTCGAGAATAGCCAAAGGCCGATGATGTAGAGCATCGGCACAAAGTACCAGAGCACTCCAACAATCGAGCCTGGCACGCGGCGCACCATCTGCACGACCGCTTCAGCGCCATCGACCGATCCGCCAATAGACGTCACGATCGGATTAGCGAAAATGAGCAGCGCGATCGCGCAGACCCAAAACGCGACCGCCGTCGCGACAATTGGCGTAGTGCGCTCGACGTAGTCGTCCGCGCCATGTTCGTCGAGATGAGACAAAGAGGTCCAAATCGTCAGCGGCCAAGCCACTGCACCTAAGAACCGTGCCGGAGCTGCTGCCATGAGCGCCCTCCTCCAAACGCGAGTCTACGCTCATCCGAACGCGTTGTCTGGACGTGGAGGAAATTTCAGCGCTTCAATTCATCGGCGTAACGAGCGCCAACGCCCCAAACGCAAGCAAAGCGGCGGCTACACCTGCGATCAGATGAAATACGCAGAAAAACGCCGCGCGCGCTGGGCCTCCAGCATGAGCTTCGAGGGCCTCAGCGCTACAAGCAGGATGAGTCATCACGGCCTCCTTTAGAGAGGAGTTCGCGCCAATCTTGAAGCAGTTACTCAGCGCCCGTATCGAAAGCGTGCGGCGACGCCGACAGCGCTTTGCATGCCCTCTCCGAGTGGCTTCAGACGCGCCTTCAGTTTTTCGAACTGCATCACGTTTTCGATGCGCGCATCGAGAAAGGCCCACGTCGCTTCGTTTTCAGGATCTTCGTCGCTGAACCAACGCACGTAGGTGCTGGCGAGCACGCCGGAGAGGATCGCGCGCTTCGAGTAGAAATTGCCGTCCGTCGAGGTGTCGCCAAGCGCGCGCCAAATGTGGTCAGCGGTTCGCCACAATAGCCGCGCCGCTTCCGGCGCACGGTCAGGCCGAGCCAGCGCCCGTGTCATTGCCCTTGCCGCTTCCTTATATGGCTGCTGCGCCTCCAGGCGCACTTGCACCGCCGCCCGCACGCGTTGGCGCACCTTAATCGCGGCCAAGTCGAGCCCATCTAGGCGCTCCAGCATCGCGGCGTCCGCCCGGGCTGCAAAGGCGTCGAAGAGGTCAAACGCGCCCTTCGGGCAGGCCAGCATTGCCTCGCCCTCGCTCAAACCCGCCTCGGCTACCGCCGCCTTAAAAGCAGCGTCGGTCCAACCCTCGCTGGCGGCGTAGGCTGGAAAAACCGCTAAAATGCGGGCGCGGAACCGGTCGGATGGACTGTCTGACATGGGCAAAAGCTAAGCCCGACGGGGCCCGCCAGCAATGGACATGCCCGCGGCCTTTTGCTATCAGCCCGCCTTCGCTTCAGAACGGGCCCGCAGCGCAACCGCGCTGGCGGCCGGTTTCGTGTTTGGTTTTGGTTACGGGAGACGGGTCCTGGTACAGATTTTCGTTCGCGATAACAACGTCGATCAGGCGTTGAAGGCGCTCAAGAAGAAGATGCAGCGTGAAGGCACCTTCCGCGAAATGAAGCGTCGCAATCACTACGAAAAGCCATCGGAAAAGCGCGCGCGGGAGCGTGCGGAAGCTGTCCGTCGCGCCCGCAAGCTGGCCCGCAAGCGCGCGCAGCGCGAAGGCCTCCTGCCGCGCCCGCCGGCGAAGCCACGGTAAAAACCAGGCACTGAAGCGAGAGAATTTTAAAGCGCCGCTCCTCACCGGGCGGCGTTTTTCATTCGGCCTCGGACACGCGCATCATCAACGCCGCCGCCGCCGCCAATTGGGCGCGCTCTTCACGCGTAAGTTTGGCGAGCCGCGTGTTCAGCAATGCCAAGCGGCGTTTGCGTCCCTCCTCCATCAACGCACGGCCCTTGGCCGTTACTTCGATCCGCAGCCCGCGCTTGTCGTCGCGATCCGCGCGCTTGGCGACCAGCGCGTCGCCTTCAAGATCGCTGACCAGCTTCGACATGGTCGCCGCCGTCACCTGCTCGGCGCGCGCCAACGCCGTCAGGCTAGATGGCCCGCCAAACGTCAACACTGACAGAGCCGAGAGCTTCGGCGCTGAAACGCCGGCCTCGTCATCAGCGACGCGCACGGCCCGCAGCAGCCGGATAGCGGCGCGGTGCAACGCGGTAGCGACCTCAAGCGAATCCGAACGAGCCATGTTGCGCGAATCTCCCTTGACCTAGTTAGTTAGTCAAACTAATTATATTATCTTGTTGGGAGGCCGATACATGAACAGCGCACCACAGCTCCTTTCCGGCATCTGCCAGATCGCCCTCGCCAGCGCCGATCCCGGCGCGCTGATCGCGTTCTATCGCGATACGCTCGGCCTACCGGTTCTGTTCGAAACCAATGGCATGACGTTCTTCCAATCTGGCGGCACGCGCCTGATGATTGGCGCGGCACAACCCGGCCAGCAGATCGGCGGCGACGCCGTGCTTTATTTCGAACCGCGCGACTGGAGCGCAGCCGAAAGCGCGCTCGAAGCCAAAGGCATCGCCTTCCTCCATCCCGCGCAGAAACTACAAGAAGCGCCCGGCCGCGAGCTCATGCTTCGCGCCTTCAAGGATCCCGAAGGTCACACGCTGGCGATCATGGGTTGGCGGGCGGTTTAGCGGTTAGTGCAGCTTGAGCCTCGGCCGGATCACGTGATTGACGTGGCCAATCGCGATCATGGCGAGACCACGAAGCCAGCCGTGAATCGCAAGCAAATGCATCTGATAGAGTGAAACATAGACGAAACGCGCAAGCCGGCCTTCGATCGCAAGCTTTCCGCCGATGAGCCCGCCCATCAGACTGCCAACTGTGGAATACCGGCTCAGCGACACCAGCGATCCGTGATCGTGATAAGTGAACGCCGCAAGCGCCTTGCCGGCCATCGCCAGCTTCAGGTTTTTGAAGACGGTCGAAGCCATTTGATGAGCAGCCTGGGCGCGTGGCGGCACGGGCCGCTCCAAACCAGGCTGCGGGCAGGCGCAACAATCGCCGAGCGCGAAAATGCGATCGTCACGCGTCGTCTGCAGCGTGCGGCGGACAACGAGCTGATTGCCCGCATTGGTTTCGAGCCCGCCAATGTCCTTCAAGACGTCGGCGCCGCGAACGCCCGCGGCCCATATTTTTAGGTCTGCGCGGATCTCGCCCGTGCTGGCGATGACCGCCTCGCGCGTGACTTCGGAAACCCGCGCAGAGGTGAGCACCCGCACGCCGAGCCGCTCCAATTCCTCGCGCGCGGCGTCGGCAAGCTTTTCCGGTAGCGCCGGAAGAATGCGCGGACCGGCCTCGATCAAAGTGGTCGTAAGCCGGGTCTCGTCGAACACTTCGAGGCCGTAATGCTTCAAGCCGACGGCGGCATTGTAGAGTTCGGCTGCGAGTTCGACGCCGGTGGCGCCTCCGCCGACGATCGCGATGTGGACATGCTCGTCACTAGCGGGGTTGACGCTCATGGCGCGCGAGACGCGCAGGCAATGATTGAGCAGCTTCAAACGGAAGCGATCAGCTTGATCACGCTCATCAAGTAGAATGCAATACTCCGAAGCCCCCGGCGTGTTGAAGGTGTTCGTCACCGAGCCGATCGCCATCACCAGATAATCGTAGCGGATGGTTTGCCTGCCGATGACTTCGCTGCCATCCTCATCGAGGAGCGGCGCAATGATGACCTGGCGGTTGTCTCGATCGATGCCTTCGAACGCGCCCCAAAAAAAGCGATAGCCCCAGCGCGATGCGTGACTGCGGTAGCCGACTTCATCGAGATTGGCGTCAAGCGCGCCAGCGGCGACTTCGTGCAGCAGAGGCTTCCAAATATGTGTGCGGCTTTTCTCGACGAGAATAATGTCGTGCCGCTCCCGGCCATAATGGGCGCCCAGTTTGCGCGCGAGTTCCAGGCCGCCTGCGCCGCCGCCGACAATGACGATTTGAGTCTTCATGACCTCTTTTGGAGCGTCGGCGCTGGCACGCCAAGCGGCCCGGAGCGCCGCCGAAACGGGGCTCGAAGCCAAGGGCATTGCCGAGCCTCGCGATCTCCAAACCCGAGACCTGGACTGTGCCCGCGGTCACAATATTGCACCTTACAAACCCAGACGCTATTACTGGGTCAAGGTGTGATTCCAGACCAAGGACACACCCGATGAATACCCAAGCTGAGATTGACGGCGATCCGCGCTATTGCTTCCAGCCGGGTCGGCTGTGGAGTCTATGGGATATGAAGGACTGGGAAGGCGCGCAGATCGTAATCTCGGCCAATTTTTTGAGTGGCCTAAACCAATTCCTCTACGCCCAGCGTTCCAACGCCTCGATAGAACTGACGCCAACGCAGCGCGAGGGCATGGAATGGGATTTGCGGTTCTTACACGGCGTGGCGGAGAAGCATGACTTCGACGTGCTGGCAGACTGCATTGACGAGGCCCAGCGTGTCATCGCGGTGAAGCTGGGTCCGGCCACCCCAAAATCGAACACGCGAATATCTCAGGAAAGCGCGGGCATCCTCTACCCGATGCTCGCGAGAGTGCTCAAGAATCTGGAAAGCACTTTGAAGGGGCGAAAGTTCTTCGCGCTCACCGCCAAGGCGCAAAGGCTATATTCCGACGATAAGCCGCTTTTCGGAGACGATGTTTTTGCAAAATTTCCCGATGCGACGAAAGACATCAGCGAAGCTGGAAAATGCCTAGCGCTCGGCCGAAATACCGCGACGGTCTTCCATCTGATGCGCGCGATGGAAACATGCCGTTCGCGGCATCGCAGTAAAACTCAAAGCCACGATAAATGACAAGGATGGCCGTTTTCTTCCTTGGGGGATCATCATCGCCAACATCGGTGACAAGATTAGAGCAATGGCGGAGGGCGACGACAAAACGTCGTGGTGGCGGGTTCACTCGTTGCTCAACAGCGTCAATCATGCGTGGCGCACGCCAACGATGCATCCCGCCCAGAGCTACGATGATGACGAGACTGACGCTATCTTCGAAGCCGTAAGAGCGTTCATGCGGCAGTTGGCGGGCGTGATTTAGGCCTTCGGTTTCTTTGGCGGCGCCATTTTCTCGATAGCGCGCTCAAATGCTTCGCCATCGACGCAGGCCGCTTTGGCAGCTTCAATGAAGCGCTCCTTCTGAGGCTTCTCGCCTTTGGCTGGGGGTTTCTTGGCAGGCATAATGCGAACCCTTATGGTGATTTGACCATCACCGCTACCAGCTAGGGCGCCGCCGATGCCAACCATTGCTTTCTTGCGATGCGAAAAATGCGGAAAGAGTCTGGGGACGACAGACGCGATATGACCCGACATTGGCCCGCCCACGATGCGCTGTCCGCGATGTCGCGCCGTCAATTATACGGGCATGTCGGACGAGTGGAAGGACATGGGCAGAGGCGATAAATTGCTGGTCGTCATCAAGTACCTGATGTTCGGCGCCGCCTTTGGATTCTTCCCGTTTGCGATGGCGGCGATGGCGGCGCAGTTTTGGTTCGGCCAGACCGTCGATGACGTAGAGGCGTGGCCATGGCACGCCATCTTCTCAATCGCAATTCCGGTGGGATGCGTTCTCGGTTTGGTTATGCTTGGTCGCGAAATCATTGCCTCATATGCGCGCTTGCGCCGAAAGCAGCGGTACGAGAACATCGGTAAAGTCAGGCGCTAGCGCCCAAAAAATCCTATAGACGGAAGACGTGTTAGCTCACCATTCCCTTTAAAGTTGGAATGAGCTTTCTCAGTGACGGCGGGAGCCATGGCATCTCTTTCGAGATCAATCGCATGCCGAGATAGGTTTGAGCGAGTGTTGCCACAATGCGAGCGTGCGCAGCGTCCTTAGCCTTCTTTAGGGGGTTTCGATCCTTCCGCTCTGACACCCAAAGCTTGTGAAGAGCAAAGGTACGAGGGTCCGGTACAACCATGCGTACTGGCTCACCATCGGCGCCAACGACGATTTGCTCAAACGCTGGAGAGCCAATCAGCCATTCGACACCACCTATGGGCTGAGCCTCAACATCCGCGTTTGGGCGCATTTGCGCGAAGTCGTCGCCTTCTGGAACGATCAGATCGACAATGTATCCACGATTGTTTTGCGCATTCATTCCGTAAGCCGCGACAAATGACGCGTCTACTCGACGGAGGATGCTCATTAGGCCGTATCGTCTCACGACACCTGTGGCTGACAACAGCAAAGATTGCCGAGTATCCCACAGCAGGTCAGCGTCGCCCGTTGCAACGTGCTGCCCGCCGACGCGAACGCCCGCCGCAATCTCGTAAGCGTAAAGCGCGTTTGTGCCAGCGACAATAATGTGAGAGCCGAGTAACCCCTCGGTGTCTAATTCACGCAGGATTTTGGCGGCGATGGTTGGGAGTCTCGCAATGCCAATCGCGCGGTTCACCGGCGCCATCACCTCAACCTGTTTTTTGAGTGGCCGTAGGCGCGCACGTAGTTCTTTGCTGCGCTGATCGTGGCTAGTCTTGCGCTGCTTAAGCTCGGCGCTCTCTCGCCCTAACGAGCGTCGCTTACCTTCACGCTTCTCATATAGGTAACGGCGGCCATGCGAGGTGTTCCAGTAAAGCCCTCCCATAATTGCCAGCTCGATTGTTGGCGGTCGCCAACCGGCAAAAAGTTGCTGAGCATCTACTAGCTGGCGGCGCTGCTCTAGTGAAAGCTCCGAGAAGTCCATCTCAACACCTTGAAAACACTAGATTTGTAACCCGATTCGGCAAAATCGCAATATCGGTTACAAATTTAGCATTTTCAGTGGCTTAGACGTCGAACAGGTCGCGCTGGTTCGCTGCGCGCCTATCGCGCCGCCGCTTCTCCTCTCCCGCAAGGCTCATCGTCTCGCCGCGATCGCGCCACGCCTTCAGGCGCACCAACCGCAACATGCCACGATGCTCTGAGAGCCAGCGCTGAAACTGAAGATCAGTGGACGGCTTGCCCACTAGTTGTTCGATACGTGAGGCGCTTGCCAACCACGCCCGCGATCACGTTGTCGAAGCGCTCTGCATCGTCAACGCCAAGGGCGACGCGGTTGTTGTGCCGGAAGCTGAACTCATCGAGATAGCGGAATAGATGCTTCTCGCGGCAGTGCTGATAAATTCCGCGCATCCCGCGTTTCAGAACGCTGAAGTAATTTTCGCACGAATTGTTGTGCACCGCGCCGCCTTCTTCGTAGCGGACATATTCCTTCATCGTGTGCTCAACGAACTTGTGTTCAGCAAACTCACGGGCAACGAAGCGATACAGGTGCGAGCCGTCCGTGTGGACGCGTGAAAGTGGGTGGACGTTCTCACGCACAATTTTTTTGATCGTGTCAGCATTGGCCTCTGCAACGTGAAACACGCGCGATTTGCCACCACGCTCAACGAACGCAACTACTGTACGACGGTTTGCGCCGCTCCGGCGGCCCGCGCCCTTGGTCTTAAGCGGCTTGCCGTCTTTGCGGAGTAACGACGGATTTTCGACGCGCCCGAAATAGGTCTCATCAATTTCCACGACTTCGCCAGCGCCGCCCATTGGCGTCATCGACTTAGCAGTCGGCGCCATTGCCATGCGGATACGGTGGGCCATGAACCACGCGGTCTTAAGTTGCACGCCAAGCGTGCGGTGAAGCTGGTTGGCACTGATGCCTTTCTTAGACGCGGCCATGAGTGCGATCGCTTGCAGCCACAGGTGCAGCGGCGCGCGGCTTTCTTCAAACACGGTGCCGATACGCACGGTGAATTGCGCGCGGCAGGCGCGGCACTTCTTCAGGCCAAGGCGCTCTTTAGCAGGCTTCGTCGTAGTGGCTTTCCCCATCACGCCCTTCAGCGCGTAGCCTTCGCCGCCGCACTTTGGGCAGACCGGACCTTGCGGCCAGAGCTTGCCTTCAAGGTACGAGAACGCTGCCGTTTCATCGTGGAATTGGGGCTGGGAGAGGATCGACTTGGCCATGACCCTAATCTAGCGATTGGGTCTGGGTTTGTAAAGTACTATATCGTGCCCGCGGTCACAGCCCGCGCGTGCGCCTTAATCCTACTGGGCCGCAATTGGTTGCGGCGTGACCGAAGGCCAGCGCCAGCCGTGAGGAACCACCTACCATCGCTCGCGTTTGGCGGTGGCGGGCTCCCTCACGGGACAAAATTTCGAGGAGAAAAATGTGAGCGAAGATCCGGCACGCGACGCGACAACGATACGCCCATCTAAACGCAGCTCCTTCGGCGGCGGCGAAAAAGGTGGCGGCGGTGGCGGCGGCAAATTGCTGCTCGGCGCCGTTGCGGCGCTCGTCCTCATCGGCGGCGGCTATTTCGCGTGGAAGACTTACGGCTCAAGCCAGGACGGCATGCAGAACGCCTACAACGATACCTCATCCTCCAGCCCATATGTCGACCCGCCGCTTGAATCGGACCAAAACACATTGGCCGACACGGCATCGACCGATGACAGCGTAACGCCCCCTGCTTCGACATCTGCACGCCGCTCAACCGCGAGCGCGTCAGACGTGCCGGAAGAGACCATCGGCATCACCCCGATCAATGCAACCTCAAGCGAAGCCGTGACCGACGGCGACGACATAGTCATCACGGCGTCGCGCCGCCCGATCTGGGTGCGCACGCCGAGCGCGCGCCGCTTGTCAGCGCTCTATCCCGAGCGCGCGCTTGAGCGCGGCCGTGAAGGTGAAGCGCGCCTCCACTGCACGGTGCAAGGTGACGGCGCTCTCGACTGCGCGCGCGTTCAAGAAACGCCAGGCGGCTTCGGTCCCGCAGCGATCCGCGTCGCCCGCACACTCCGCCACGCACCGCAACTCGCCGACGGCAGCGACGCCACCGGCTCGCCGGTAAACCTGCGGGTTGTGTTCCGCATGGATGAAGACCAGCGCCGAGGCTAAGCTGAAGCCCAGAAGATTAGCGGCCGCGTAGCGAAAGCTGCGCGGCCGTTTCAATGCAATCTTCGCCGCCACGCCCCAGCGCGCGGCGGCGTGACGGATTCAGGCTCGATCAGCGCTTCAAGCGCTTCACGCAACACACCGCTCCGCTAGCCTGCTAACGCCCAAACTTCTGAAACTTGATCCGATGCGGGATCAACGCATCCGAGCCTAAGCGGCGCATCTTGTCTTCTTCATAAGCGTCGAAATCGCCCTCGAACCATTCGACGTGGCTATCGCCTTCGAACGCCAAAATGTGCGTCGCCAAGCGGTTCAAGAACCAGCGATCGTGGCTGATGACGACGGCGCAGCCGGCGAAATCTTCCAGGGCCGCTTCCAAACTCTGCAGCGTTTCGACATCCAGGTCGTTCGTCGGTTCGTCGAGCAGCAGCACATTGGCGCCGGTCAGCAACGTCTTCGCCAGATGCACGCGGTTGCGTTCTCCGCCAGAGAGCTGGCCGACTTTCTTCTGCTGATCAGCGCCCTTGAAGTTGAAGCTCGACACATACGCGCGCGACGGAATTTCGCGGTTTCCGACGACGAGCACGTCTAGTCCGCCGGATATCTCTTCCCAGATGTTCTTGCTGTTATCGAGCGCATCGCGCGATTGATCGACGAAACCGAGCTTCACGCTTTCACCGATTGCGATGCTCCCCGCGTCCGGCTTCTCGGCGCCAGTGATCATCTTGAACAAGGTCGACTTACCGGCGCCGTTCGGACCGATGATCCCAACAATGCCGCCCGGTGGCAGCTTAAAACTCAAGCCATCGATCAGGAGCTTGTCGCCGAACGCCTTCTTCAGCCCGTCGAACTCAATGACGTTCTGGCCCAAGCGTGGGCCGGGCGGGATTTGGATTTGCGCGAAGGTTTGTTTTTCGCGCTCGGCCTCGGCCGCCATTTCGTCATAGCGCGTGAGGCGAGCTTTCGACTTGGCTTGGCGCGCCTTGGGAGATTGACGCACCCATTCGAGTTCGCGGTTGAGCGCCTTCTTGCGGCTGTCGCTCTCGGACGATTCCTGTTCCGAGCGCTTCGCCTTGATTTCAAGCCACGCCGAATAATTGCCTTCGTGGGGATGACCGCGGCCACGGTCGAGTTCGAGCGTCCACTTCGTCACTTGATTGAGGAAGTAGCGATCGTGCGTCACCAGGATCACGCAACCCGGAAACGCCTCGAGATGATGCTGCAACCACGCGACGCTTTCCGCGTCCAAATGGTTTGTCGGTTCGTCAAGCAGCAGCATATCGGGCTTCGACAACAATAAACGGCAGAGCGCGACACGGCGGCGTTCACCGCCGGAGAGCTTTTCAACGCCACTATCATCCGGCGGGCATCGCAGCGCATCCATCGCCATGTCGATCTTGGAATCGATGTCCCACGCATCCGAAGCGTCGATCTGCTCCTGGAGCTTGGTCATCTCTTCCATGAGTTCGTCGGAATAGTCCTCGCCGAGCTTCATCGAAACGTCGTTGAAGCGCGTGACCAATTGCTTTTCCGCGCACCAGCTCTCGACGTTCTCGCGCACATTCATCGCGTCGTTGAGCTGCGGCTCCTGTTCGAGATAGCCCATCTTGGTGTTGGCCATGGCGAAGGCTTCACCGGTGAAGTCCTTGTCCAAGCCGGCCATGATCTTGAGCAGTGTCGACTTACCCGAGCCGTTGGCCCCAACGACCCCGATCTTCGCGTCCGGGAAGAACGACAGCCAGATGTTCTCGAACACCTTCTTGCCGCCCGGATAGGCCTTGGTGAGGCCTTGCATCGTGAAAATGTACTGCGCGGGTTGAGCCGCCATGGTTCCGTGTCCGTTCTGTGGGAAAATCGAAGCGCGGATATAGCGACGCTCCCGGCCGCAGTCGAGCGATCCGACACCATCCCTCCTCCGTAAGCACTGCAAAATGCACGGGGAGAGCAAGTTATGTGGTCGCGGAGAGCCGTTTTGCTTGGCGCGGCCGCCGCCACGATGGCGCCAAACGCGTGGGCCGAGCCGCTTCAGGATGTGTCCAGCGACATCGCCATTCTACGTGACGCCTACGAGACACTTCACCCGGGCCTTTATCGCTACAATACACCGCGCGAAATGGGCGCCCGCTTTGACGCGCTGGCGCGAGCTTGGTCGCGGCCGCAAACGCGCGCTGAAGCGTATCTCTCGCTCTCGCGCTTTCTCGCCACAGTAAAGTGCGGCCACACTTACGCGAACTTCTACAATCAATCTGAGCAAGTGCAGGCCGAACTCTTCGAGGCCCAGCGTCTGCTGCCGTTTCAATTTGCTTGGATCGACGGCCGCATGGTCGTGCTCACCAACCAATCCAGCGATCCACGCTTGGGGCGCGGCGGGGAGATACTGAGCATCAACGGCCGCTCCACGCCCAGCATCCTACGCGCGCTCCTGCCTTACGCCCGCACCGACGGAGACAACGACGCCAAGCGCCGCTCTTTGCTTGAAGTCCGCGGCTTCGATCGCTACGAGAGCTTCGACATTTTCTACGGCCTCCACTTCCGCCCCGGCGCTACGGTTCACCTGCGCGTGCGGCCACCCAGCGCGTCGCGCGCTGAAACATTCGAAGCCGCAACCATCGATCTCGCCACACGGCGCTCGCTACTGATCGCCGAACCCGAAGGCGATGCCGCCGTTTGGACGCTTGCCTACCTGCGCCCGCAAACCGCACTGCTCACAATGCCCAACTGGGCGCTCTACAATTCCGAATGGAATTGGCGCGGTTTCCTGGATCAGAGCTTTGCTGACATCGCCGCACGTGGTGTGACCAAATTGATCGTCGACATCCGCGGCAATGAGGGCGGCAATGATTGCGGCGATCTCGTCGCCGCGCGCCTCGTCGATGCGCCCATCGCGCGCGAAGGTTACGCCCGCCGCACGCGCTATCGGCAAACGCCGGAACGCCTCAACCAGTATCTTGACACTTGGGATCGCTCATTCCGCAATTGGGGTGACGACGCCGTGGCGCGCGACGATGGCTTCTACGATCTGCGCGGCGAAACCGGCGTCGATCAAATCGAACCGCTCGGCCCACGCTTCCGTGGCGCGGTCGATGTGCTGATCGACTCGCAAAATTCGTCCGCCACTTTCCAGTTCGCCAGCTGCATCAAGAACAACCGCCTTGGCCGCCTGATCGGTGCGCCCACCGGCGGCAATCAACGCGGCATCAATGGCGGCGCTTTCTTCTTCCTGCGCCTGCCCGCCTCGGGACTGGAGGCAGACGTACCGTTGATCGGCCGCTTCCCGCTCACGCCCAAGCCCGACGCGGGACTGCTGCCTGACGTCGGGATTACGTTAACGCGCGAAGACATCGCCAGCGGCCGCGACGCCGCGCTCGAATTCGCGTTGGGCTAACGACGGAATCCACGCCGCGCCTCGTTTGTAGCTCCGAGGGGCATTGAAGGAGCTTGGCTATGAATCGAATTTTAGCTCTCTGCGCCGTCGTGGCGGTAACCGCGTTCGCGGCGCCGGCTGCACACGCACGCAATTGGGATCGAGTCGAGGATCGTTACGATCGCGCGGAAAACCGTCTCGACCACCGCGAAGACCGCTGGGACAGACGTGAAGATCGGCGCGACGTCCGCGAGGACGTCCGCGATGCACAGCACCAAGGCGGTTGGCGCGATCGCGCGGAAGATGTTCGTGATGCACGCGAGGATGTGCGCGACCTACGCGAAGACCGCCTGGATCGCCGGGAAGATCGCTGGGACCGGCGCGAAAACCGACGGGACCGCCGTCACTAAAGTGAAAAATAAATCGCAACGGGAACTAGGCCTCACGCGCGTTGTTCTTTTGGGCAATCCAAAGGAGCAACGCCATGGCCGCCACCGAATCTCGACCGACCGCCCACAAGAAGAAGGCGCCGCCGCGCGCCGCCGGCCCGGACGCGATCAAGCTGTTGAAGGACGATCACCGTCAAGTCGAAACCTGGTTCGACGAGTTTGAGGACACCAACAGCGCTTCAAAGAAAAACAAGCTCGCCACGCAAATCTGCCTGGCGCTGCGCGTTCACACGCAAATCGAGGAAGAGATTTTCTACACAGCTTGCCGCGAAGCCGGCATCGAAGAAGACATGATGGATGAAGCCGACGTCGAGCATGATGGCGCAAAGAAACTCATCGACGAAATTGAGGCCGGCGCCGCCGGCGACGATCACTGGGACGCAAAGGTCAAAGTGCTCGGCGAAATGATCAAACATCACGTCAAAGAAGAAGAGCAACGCGACGGCATGTTCGCCAAGGCGAAGAAGGCCGATCTTGATCTCAAAGAACTCGGCGCTGAATTGAAGGCGCGCAAAGACGAATTGATGAAGCAAAGCAAGCGGCGCAACTAAGCCCGCCTACCGCGCTCTAGCTGGCTGGAGTTGTTCTGGGCGCTTCCGTGCACACCGTCTCAGCGGCGCCCGGACGCGTCCAGCGCGCTTCGTTCGATCGACCGCGCAGCTCGGCGCCATTGGCGTTATAGCGATACCCCGAACCGGTCACCCGCGCCTGAAGATCGACGACGACATAGCCCTCCTGCGAGACGCGCGCGGAATCCGGATTTCGCGTGAATGTCACATTCAGCAGCGAACCGTCCTCACAACGAAACGATGTGTTGATCGGGCCGGTATCGGGGTCAGGACACGGCGTTTGGCACGCCGCGGTGAGCAAAAGTGAGGCAAATACGGCGACGAGACGCATGTGAGGATTCTCCATCTGCGGTCCCTTCTAGCGTTGTTTCGTCCCGCAGAGAACACTCAGAGGTTCCTTTGCTTGTCGGGTGCGATAGCGGCGCCCCATAACAGAGGCTCTAGGGGGTAGCGCATGTCGAACGGATTTTTGCTGGCTGCCGGGTCAGACTTGGCGGACCTGCAAGAGATCGCCAGTGGGTTCGGCCTGGCGCCGGTGAGCGCCCAGTCGTTTGGCACGGACGAAGCGGCGGCCACGGCGATGCAAAGCGCCGCCAATGTCGGCATCGTCCTCAGCCATGCCGCAACGCGCGACGCAACCTTTGTTGCCCTCTTGCACATTCTCGCGCGCACACTGCGCAGCGCACAGCTGATTTTAGCCGCGCCAGACGTCCGTGGCGCCTTTGGCTTTCTGCCTGACGCTTGGCCAACGATGGCGCTGGCTGACGCGCAAGCGCGCGCTAGCGATCTCCTGCGCCGCCGCGCCGAAACCGAAGCCGGTGAAACGCCCCGCGCACATCCGCTGCCGCCTGTTGCAGAGGAAGCGCCACAAGCCGAGCCAGAACCCGACCGCGAACCGGCGCCCGAGCTCCACACGGAAGAAAATCTCGGTGGCGGGATGAGCGATCAAGCGCCGACGGACGCCGATCCTGACACCCAACCCGCGCCCAGCGCCGCCGACGATTATTTCGCTTCAGACGAAGAAGCCGCCAAACTCGATGACGAGCCGCTAGTGGATTCGTTTGGCGTCGGCCGCGAAGATGAAGCAACCGCGCCGCCGCCGCAATCTGCGCCGCCTTTGCCACGACAAGCGCCGCCAATCCGTGAACGGAGCGAAGCGGCGCCGCCGGCTGGGGCTGCGCGCGCGCCCAGCGAGCACGCACACGTCCCACCGGGGGCGGGTTCTGGGATGGGCGCGCCCGTTGAAACGGCGCCCGCCGACGCCACCGCATTCGCGCCAAAGAAACTCCGCCGCGGCACGCCAGAACTCGTCCGAATCGTCATTCATCAGCCGCAAGATCTGAAAGCAGTGATCAAGCAAGCGCGCCAAATCGATCCAACCACCGACGCCGCGCCGAGCGGTATGAAGGTTGGCGACGTGCCGCTTGGATCAAGCGTCGGCGTCATGCTCGAAGTGCGCGGCGCCGCCTGCGATGGCGCGATCCAGCGCCGGACATGGCAAGGCGAACCGATCGACTTCAACTTCACCGCGGACGCCGAAGAGAACGTAAAGCAAGCGGTTTTCCTGGCGCGTGTGTTCGTAAACGACGCGCAAATCGGCGTCCTTGCCTTCACGCGCCCTATCGGCGGACCAAAGAAGAGCGCCGCTTCAGCTGATAGCGTGCGCCTCAAGCGGCACAAGCGCGTGTTTCTCTCTTACTCAAGCAAAGATCGCGAAACCGTCTCCGCCATCGCCACCGCATATGAGGCCGCCGGCGTTGAACATTTCTTCGACCGCACCTCCCTCAAGTCCGGCGAAGAATGGAGCCCGCGTCTGCGCCGCGAAATCGATCGCGCCGATCTCTTCCACTTGTGTTGGTCCAAATCGGCCGCAGGTTCAGAATGGGTCGAGAAAGAAGCAGAGCACGCGCTGACGCGCCACAAGCGCACCAACGGCAAAAAGCCCGAGATCACCGTGCAGATGCTCGACGGCCCACCCTGGGCGCCGCACCCGCCGCACCTCGACAGCATAAATTTCGACGATTTCGTCCGTGCCGCGATCGTAGGCTACGCGCGAGGTGACGGCTCGAGCTGAGCCTGCCGACCGGCGTCTCGATGACGAGCGTGCACGCGTCGCCGCCGACAACGATCACCATCACGGGATAGACCGCCCGGTGTCGCTCCGGACTGGCGAACGTGAAGAGCGCGCAAGCGCTTAGCGCCAAGACAAGGTCAATGGCGTATTCCTTATTGTTTTCCTTGATTGGATTGTTTTCCTTGATTGGCAAATGAAGAGAAGAGTGCGGGTCCGAGCCCCGGCTGGGCTCGGACCCTGCATTTTAGAGCGCGCATGTGCAGTCGCCGCCGCAAGGGCGGCCGGTCTTGCAGGCGCAGCTATCGTTGCAACGGCACGTGGCGCCGCAGCCGCACCCGCCGGCGTTCCGCTTGGCCAGGCAGGTCTTCAAAGCGTAGGTCATCGAGGTTCTCCGTGGTGGGACTATCGCAGCGGGACGTCCGAACATGCGTTTGAAGGTGCGGCTCAGGTGCGCAGAATCGGAAAAGCCCGCTTCTTAGGCGGCCTCGGTTAGACTTGCGCCTCGCGTATGGGCGTCGACCGCTCGTCTCACGCGAAGCCAGAGCAAATAGGTGCGAAATGGCAGCCCCGTCTCCTCCACAAAAAGGTGGCTGCCCGGCTTGGCGAAAGGCCGACGTTGCGCGCAGCTTCATTGATGGTCAGTGCGGCGTCGAGGTTATCACTGGCCCACTTGATGATCTGGCGTACGCGGCGATCGGGTTCGGCAGTGCGAGGCGCGTGACCGGCAATCCGATTGGCAACTTGAATGCCGGTCTCCCGAAGCGCGCTGCGCGAATCGGTGGGATGCTCGAAGGCTTGTTTGAAGAGACTTGGGGCGTCGCGCGCTTGGTCGGCCGTCATCGCGACGGCCGGCTGGCCTTGCATGGATTGCAGGAGCGAGCGGCCAGCGGCGCTTTCCGGTTCGATAAAGAGAAGCACAACCAAGCCCTGCGCCTCGAAGGCGTGCGGCGTGTCCGGCGCCACGATCGCGAACGGGCCTTGAATGACAAGATCCTCAAAATGAAGACTGAACACCCCGCCGACCGAAAACGTCGGCTGAAACGCGTTATGAGCGTGCATGGCGTTGCGCGTGGGGGCCGTCGCGCCCGGCGGTACGTCGAAAACCCAAAGGCCTCCGCCTTCCCAAAAAGCTATGCGGCCAGCAGCGATCGTCGCCATCGGGTCATTATAAGGTGATCGCCTTGGGTGTATGGCTTATTTTCATTTAGACACGTCGCCGTCAGGCAGGCGACGGCTTGAACGACGCGCTGGGTTAAGTACGATCAGATCGGGCAATGCGGACGCCCGTTAGACGCTTCGTCCAAGTTCCGCTCCATTCCCATCGGGAAGGAGCGTCGATGTCGGAGCAAAATCACGTAAAGCGGGCCAGTACGGCGACGACGGTTTTTATCGCGCGCGCGTTGCGCGATTTCGGCGACGGTTTTGTCGTCCTGCTGGCGCCCTTCTACCTTGCAGCACGCGGGCTTGATGCATTTGAGATTGGGGTCGTCGCCACATTGGGCCTCTTTGGCTCCGCTCTGACCACAATCGCGATCGGTTGGGTCAGTCGGCGCTTTGGCGAGCGCATCCTGCTTATCGCAGCCTCAATGCTGATGACGGCGACTGGGTTCGCGTTCGCCATCTCAGAAGTGAGCGCCCTTTTCTTTCTCATTGCCTTCATAGGCACCATCAATCCATCGGCGGGCTCGGTCTCGATCTTCGTGCCGCTGGAGCATTCGCTGCTTGCTGGGAGCGTGGCTGATCGCGAACGCACGACAACCTTCGCGCGCTACAGCCTGATTGGCGCCCTTGCCGCAGCTCTCGGTTCGCTTGCCGCCGCCAGTCCCGAATTGCTGGCGAGCGCAGGTATGACGGAGCTTGGCGCGTTTCAGATCATGTTCTTAGCCTACGCGCTGCTCGGCCTGGGCGGCGGCGCAGTCTATGCACGCATCCCGCGGGACAGAACCGACGACCCTCGCACACGGAGCGCGCCGCTCACCCGCTCGCGTACAATCGTATTTCGCCTCGCCGCATTATTCAGCGTGGACGCCTTTGCCGGCGGATTCGTTGTACCCGCGCTATTGGCGCTTTGGCTCCTACAGAAGTTCGACCTCTCACTTGCGAGCGCGGGCGTCTTCTTCATGGCCGCGGGGCTCCTCGGCGCGATCTCGCAGCCAGTGGCCGGTTGGCTGGGCGCCCGCATCGGTCTCGTCAACACGATGGTGTGGACACATATTCCCGCCAGTCTCGCACTGATCGCAGCGGCGTTTGCGCCAACACTTGAGTTGGCGCTCGCATTCCTACTAGTGCGCGCCCTCCTCTCGCAGATGGATGTGCCGGCGCGCTCATCCTACGTCATGGCGGTGGTCAAGCCGGAAGAACGCGCCGCTGCTGCAAGCGTAACCTCCGTCCCGCGCAGTCTCGCGGCAGCTGCGAGCCCGGCGCTCGCGGGCGCATTGTTTACCGCTGGATACACAGCGCTGCCGTTGGTCATTTGCGCTATTCTGAAGATCACCTACGACGTGGCGCTTCTAGTGCTGTTCCACGACGTGCGTCCGCCCGAAGAAATGCAAGCTTAATCCGGCTCCGCTGCTGGCGGGAACCGGCCTGCCGCTCTATAAAGCCAGAGTTCGGAGGTAGCGATGGCTTTGGTCGATTGGCGCATGGCGGGTCCCGAAATCACAAATTGCAATTGTGCCTGGGGGTGTCCTTGCCAATTCAATGCACTCCCCACGAACGGTGATTGCCGCGCGGCGGTAGCCATGCGGATTGACAAGGGTCACTTTGGCGATCTGGCGCTTGATGGTCTCCATTGGGTCGCGGTGTTTGCCTGGCCAAAGGCGATCCATCTTGGCAATGGCGAAGCTTTGATCGTGATCGATGAAGAAGCGTCGCCAGCGCAGCGAGACGCGCTGCTGAAAATCTTGTCCGGGCAAGAGACGGCGCCTGGCGCCACGATCTTCAACGTCTTCGCTGGCACGTTGGCGCAGGTCCACGATCCAGTGTTTGCTCCGGTTGAGTTTGAGGCTGACGAAAATGCCCGCACGGGGCGGTTCTCGGTAAAGGGTGTCGTGGAGACGACGATTGCGCCCATTCGCAATCCGGTCACCGGCGCCGAACACCGTGCGCGCGTGATCATGCCGGAAGGCTTTGAGTATCATCAAGCGGAATACGCGAGCGGCGCCACTAAGGCGCAAGGAAAGATTGTCCACGACTGGACTGATCGCCACGCTCACATTGCTCAACTTGATATCAGCGGCGAAGGCGTCGCCCATTGAATGAGACCGCGGCGCCCGGAAAAAAAACGGATACGCCGCCTCTTTCCGCCCTTCTTCGAGGCCTCAATCGCGGCGAGGCCTTCAACGTAGCCGCGATGCTCTTCATCGCGCTGATCGCCTGGGCATATATCGCAACGCTTCCACCGATGACGCCACCCTCCTCGGCGGCGCCAGATCCGGGCATGGCGATGGATATGCCCGGCATGGTGATGGACGGGGCGCCAGCCAACACGCCACCCGCGTGGACCTGGACGCGTGCGTTCGCCACGTTTTCGATGTGGTCAGTCATGATGGCGGCGATGATGCTGCCCGCCGCCGCGCCGATCGTTCTGCTGCACCGGCGCGCGGCTGTGCACGCGCACGCGCAAGGCGCGCCCGCACCGCCGACAAGCTTTTTGGTGTTGGGCTATGCCCTGGTGTGGGTCGCCTTCGCCGCGCTTGCGACCGCGTTGCAATGGGCGCTTTCGAACGCAGGTCTGCTTGACGCCATGGACGCGCTCGCTGATCGGCGCGTTGCCGGGACCGTCTTGATCATGGCGGGGCTCTATCAGTTGACGCCCCTAAAGCAGACGTGTCTCCAGCTCTGCCGTTCGCCGGCGACGTTCTTGATGCGCCATTACCTTCCTGGTGCGGCCGGTGCGCTGCGCATGGGTTTCGGCCATGGGCTCTATTGTTTGGGGTGCTGCTGGGCGGCCATGGCGCTGTTATTCGTCGGCGGCGTCATGAACCTGATCTGGATCGCTGGTCTCGCGATTTTTGTCTTGATTGAGAAGGCGCTGCCGTTTGGGCGCTTGCTCGGTATTGCCGCGGGAATGGGTGCTCTAGCCGTCGGGGGCTATTGGCTTTTGGCTGCCTTTCATTAATCGTTCGACGATCCTCGCTGGCGACTACAACGTCATGCCGACCGATCTTGACGACCGGATCGCCCGCGCAACGCATGCGTCACGAACTCGACGCCATCGATCGTAGAAGAGGGTCCACGGTAGCTCGACATCATCCCAGAAGTGATTGCCATAGGTCGCTGCCCAGATCGATCGCAGCGTTTCGATGACGGAGCGGTGGGCTTGATACGCTGCATCCATAGGATGACCTAAAGAGTTCGAGAAGATGCCGATGCGGCGAGAGGCGCCAAAGAGCAAATCCGTTCGCCACTCAACTATCTGAAACCCTCACGCGGCAAAACCAATGCGGACGCGCATCAAGCAGCGTCTGGCGCGGCTAAAGCATGCGCCGTTCACTGGTAGACGGTCGCGCCAGCCGGGCATACCCGAGCTGGTCATCACAGGAGCACGGTACATCGTCAATTAGACGGCTGGCGATAAAATCACCATCCTGCAATTCTTCCACACAAGTCAGGATCGACCGCTGCACGAGCGCTATTTGCCCGCTTGCGCACGCCATTTGTCCGGGTTCACGCCCATCGCCAAAAGCCAGAGCGTGAAGGCGAATTCGCCGAGGCCGCTCACTGGGATGAGATAGCGCGAGCCCTCGCCGAGCATGTCCGGCGCGATGATTGCGCCAAGATTGCCCACGAGCCAGCCCACGCCAGCAATCAAAAGGAATAGCCCGAGCACCCGCGGCAGGAAGGTTGCGCCGAACACGAGCGCGCTCAGCGTCAGGCAATAGAAGCCGAAGAAGACGAGGCTCAGTGTGTTGCCAAGTGTGGCCAGGCGCAGCGCGTGGCGCGTCAGCGCGTTCGTCACTTCGGCATTGGCGCCGGCGCTGTCGATCAGCGACAAAACGCCAAGCTGGTTCACCAGGAATGTCGCCGAAGCCGCGCAGCCCGCAAGGCCAATGAACGCAGACACGAGCGCGAGCGGGCGATTCACCGGTTTGAAGATAGCGTACAGAAGCGCAACCACGCCGGTGTAGGCGATGGCCGACAGCAGCGTCGCCGCGATGCTCAGCCGATACATGGGCTCGGCGGCGAGAATGTTGGCCGCCGTTGCCGCCGCGTCGCCGCGCACGAAGAGGCCCGACACGGTCACCAGCGCGAACGAGCTGGCCACGACGACGAACAGGTAGGCGAGGCCGGCAAGGCGCGCGTTGAGCCGCGGATTGTTCATGTGCAAATCCTAAGCGGCGGCGCGCGAGGCGAACCGCCGCGAGAAGACAACGTAGACGAGCCACACCAACATGATGCCGGCAATGCTAAAGGGTGGGAGGAAGAGGATAATGAGCGGGCGAATATTCTGGATGTATTCGGGAAACATGTCGAGCTGACCCGGGAAGAACGAACCCACGGCGGCGAAGAAGCCCAAATGCATCCGCCAAAGGTGGCGCATGATGCGCTGCTTGCCAGCAAGCCCGCGCCGTAGCACGACACTCAAATCCCCAAGCGCGCAGAGCGTTGCAACGATCGCGAAGATGAGGATCGGGAGCCCGTTAAAGAGCGCGTCCGGATCGCCTGTCTCCTGCAGCCACGCATAATACATTGCGCTGGCGCCCGTCGCCGCGATGAGAAACGCCCCGATCTCGAACCAACCTGACTCGTGCTCGCGCCGCTTCACCGCCATCCACGCGGTCAGCATGAAATAGACGACCAGAACGCCCGCGCCGATGAAGCCGAGTTCTTCGGATTTGACCGCCAACCATGTCGCGCTGATTGCTGTCGTGACGATCGACGGCACGAACACCCTGCCGGCCAAGATGTGCGTGCGCCCGCCTTTGCGCGTGCTGAGCGCGATGACGCCAGTAACGATGCCGATGATGCCAGCGGCCGCGTGGAACAGACCTTCGGGGCTCATCCTGGAAGCCCCATCGGCGCGCCGGTGATGATTGCCTGCGAGAACATGGCGAAGGCGAAGATGCCGACGCCCATCAACAGGGTCATGACGATCAGACCCGCCGCCACCACGCACCGCGACAGCGCCCCGCCGCGGTCACGCGCGAGATAATAGAGTTGCAGCACCGCGAGTGGGACAAGGTAGCACCCCCAGGTCCAGAACTTGAAGAACGGGTCGCCGAAGCTCACCTCGTTGCCTGCGATGCGGTTGACGACGAAATAACTGAACACGCCCACGCGCAAAAACCATTGTGCATTCGAGACGAGATAGAGACGCATCGCCCATCGCTGATGAACGGAAATGTTGCGCGCCATCGCCGTATGCAGCGCCAGCGCCGCAAACGTCAGGATGAGCACGCCGTTGAGCGTCGTGGCTATGCCCTCGATGAAAGTCGGGCTCGTACCGCGTATCCACACAAGATAGAAGCCCGAGAGGCTGAGGCCCGTGACCGTCAGGAGAAACAGCCGCCCGTTCCAGCGGTGGAAGGTGGGGAAGCGGTTGCGAATGAAGGGCATGAGCTGCAGCGCGCCGCCGAAGGCGATAATGCCCGCGCCCAAGGCATGCGCCGCGAACGCAATGTTGCCGCCAGTATCGCCGGCGACGTAGGGCGTGCGTCCGAGCACTTCGAGCCTGTTCCAGATCTCGAAGTTACCGGAAAAGGTCGACGATCCGTAAAAGGCCGCGATGTAATAGAAGAACGCCCACTGGCCGACCATCGCGGCCATAAACCAGAAGATCCCGGACGCCTTCAGCAACCCGGCGGCGATGCTTCTTGATTCCAGCGGGCGCGCGACGTCGGTCATGAACTCCCCGAATGTTCAGCAAAATGTGCTGCTCTCGATTTGCGATATGCTATCGTCGCAAATCGATAAGCGGCCATAACCGCCTGCATCAGAAACATGATTTTGCGTAACAAGGCGTGACAGTGCCGAGTCCGACAATTGCAGCCGGTTACCCACGAGGACTTCTCGATTTCGCGGTCTCGAAGGGGGCGGATCGCGGGGCCGTGCTCGCGCGCGCCGGCATCAGCGCGGAGGTGGTGCAGCATCACGACAATCGAGTGCCCGTGGCGAACTACATCGCCTTGTTCGAAGCCGCGGCGGACCTGACGGGCATACCAGCGATCTCCCTCGAATACGGCAAGGCCGTGCGCATGCAGGAGATATCCATCGTTGGGCTCATCTGCGAGGCGTGCGAGTCCGTGCGCGAGGTGCCGGCCCAGATCAATCGCTATGCCATGCTCGTGGTTGACGAGGATCGAGGAGAACCGGCGACTTTGATGCGCGGCGCGGTGCGGGATGGCGGCGTTTGGGTCGAAGGACCAAGTCTTATCTTCGCGGAAAATCCGCTCATCGCCGAAGCCGAACTCGCGCGGCTCGTCTGGAACACGCGCATCATGTTCGCGAACACGCCGGGGTTTCAAGACATCAGATATCCGAGCCTTGTGCACTTCATGCATAAGGCGCCGCCTTATGCCGCCGAGTTCGAGCGCATCTTCGGAGCGCCTGTAGTTTTCGGCGCCGACTGGAACGCGATGCAGTTCGATCCGCGGTTTCTTGGGTTGAAGCAGCCGCCGGTGAATCGCTACGTGTTCGGCGTGCTCAGCGAGCGGGCCGACGCTCTGTTGAAGAGTTTTCAAGAGGCCAAGACCTCGCGCGGCCGGGTCGAAGCAATCTTGATGACGATGCTGCACACCGGCGAAGCCAGCATGGACTTCATCGCCGAGAAGTTGGGCCTCAGCCGCCAAACCCTCTATCGCCAGCTGAAGGCGGAAAACACGACGTTCGAACAAGTGCTGGACGACCTGCGGCACAAACTGGCTTTGGACTTCCTCGCGGGCAAGAAAGTCTCGGTGAATGAGACCGCCTATCTTGTCGGCTTCTCCGATCCTGCCGCGTTCTCGCGCGCGTTCAAGCGCTGGACCGGCATCAGTCCACGCGAGGCGCGCGGGCTTAGCGCGTAGGCGCGGGCGACTTCGCTTCCGGTTCAGCCGGACTGCCACAACAACCCAGCCTAAATGTGCGGATCGCCCTCTTGGCCGTCCCTGCGAACGCGCGGGCGTCGAAGCCGAGAATTTCACGACCGGCGTAGTCCATCCATTGCAGTCAGTGATTTAGCGCCCGGCGCATCGGCACGATCTCGCCAATACTGTTGAACAAGTCGGCGAGCCTGCGGCTGAGCATCCACTCAGGATCGTTTTTCAAGCCTCATGCCGTGGACGCCGCACGCCTGCGAAGT
>JANNFK010000015.1:0-22088 GCA_031379735.1 Caulobacteraceae bacterium
GAAAGCTCGATCACGCTTACAGATCAAGGTTGCGTCATCATCGAACACTGGCGCCCGTTCGGCGGCGGCCATGGCCATTCGATAAACGTGTACGATCCGGTGGACCAAAAATGGCATCAGACTTGGGCGGACGCTAACGGATCGCGCACGGAGTTTTCTGGCGTGCTCGACAACGAGGGCGTGCTTCGTCTCGACAATCTGGGTCCAAGTGCACAAGGCCAGTCACCTGGACGCCGACGCATGAACTTCCAGCGGATTGACGACCGAACAGTGCGCCAATGGGGTGAAGTGTTCGACGACGCCGCACAGACCTGGAACGTTGAGTGGGATTTCACCTACCGGCGGCGTGCCGGGACGCAATAGCTGCTGGGAACGTTATGTTTTGGACGGCAACTTTCGGCGCGATGACCCGCCTTAGCGCGCGAAGCATGACCAACGGCAGGAGTTGAGGCACTAGGTCTGTGGTGAAATAGTGCGTGAGCTGGACTGACGCGTAGTGCGACTGCCGGAAGCCGATGTCAGGAACCCAATTACATCGACCCATCACGCAGCGGTTCCGCTGTGGCGGGCGTAGCAGCGAGCGTCCGAGCGCAAGAACGCGGCGCGGCGCGGGGCCATTCGAGACCCGCTGGATCGCGGTTTGCGGCGCAGATGCGTCCGCCGTCGCGCCACCAGTTCGCAGTGGGCTCGAACGCGATGCCTGCACAGCCACCGCAGGGCGCGAGCGCCAGCAGAGCCAGTGCTGTCAACGTCTTGTTCATTTTCACCGCCACGCTTTCCCGCTCCCTCTCATGCGTGCCACGTGATTAGTTCAAAACCTGTAAGCGATAGAAAAGACCAATCCGGCATCGCCGCGATCGTCGTCGAGATCGTTGTCGATATAGGTCAAACCAAATTCCGTTCCGGCGATCTCGGTGGTCAGGCCGACTGACCAGTCGAGCTTTTCTCCCGCACCCATGGCGAATTCGTTCTCCGACCAGCCGATGCTTGCGGCCGCCGTCAAAGGGGCATCGTTGATGCGGCCAAGCGGCGTGCGCGCGCGGAGATTGATGGTGAGCCCGTACTCGTCGTTGAGCGCCTCTTGGGGCGGCGCGTAGCTAACCGAGAGCGTCGCATCGACCGGCCCCACCGGATGGGAGACGCTGGCTTGCGCGACCGCGAAGGGATCGGCGTCGCCGCCGAAGAAGAATACGGCGCTGGCGCCCAGGCTGACGTCGGTCTCGCCGAACTCAAAGCGCTGCGCCCCGAAGAGAACGATCTGGGCGTTCGAACCCTTGCGCCCTTGCATGCTGGTGGCAAAGGCGCCGACGTTCCAGCCGGAGTCGTGGCGGATGTCGAACCGGCCTTGGATAGCCGGATCGCCGTCGGATTGGGTAACGCCGTTGCGGCGATAGTCGGAGACGAGCGCGAGTTCGCCGGAGACGTGGAAAGGCGATGACGGGTGCGCTTCGGCGTCGCCGTCCTGTTTCATTCCGGCGGCAACCGCGGCCGCACCGCTCAGCACGATGTATTCCAGCACCAAGCGTCCCCCGACGACCTAGTGCGCGGACGCTAGACCAGATCAACGATCCGCGCGAAGGAATTCAGCGAAAGCGCGTGCGCCCTAGACCTGTCGACTGACCACCTTCGGCTGCGGGCCAGTCGTCAGTGCCTGACGTGAGCGTCACGATTGAGCGACTAAGGCCGTCGTGTTTTGTGCGCGACGGCGGAGCGTGGCAGTGAGTACAATTGATCGTCGCAACACGCACCTTGGAATAGGTTTGTGGAGCGATTGCCGTGAAGAGAAAATACCATCGCGTTGGATTTACTTCGGCGCAGAGCGCTGAACTATGGGAGCGCTGGAAGAAGGGTGAAGTCTTGACTTCGATTGGCCGCGTCCTTGGCAAACCGTCTTCCAGCATTTTCAATCATATAAGGCCGAGTGGTGGGATAAGGCCGCTACCCCGGCGACGATCCCGCCTGGCGCTGACATTGGCCAAGAGATATCTCGCGGCCTTGTCGCGGGCCGATCGGTTCGCGCGATAGCTCTGGCGCTGGCGCGCTCGCCGTCGACGGTGAGCCGGGAGATTGCGCGCAATAGTGGATCGCGACGTTACCGCGCCGCGGCAGCTGACAGCCGAGCATGGAAGCAGGCTTTACGCCCGAAACTGTGCAAGTTGGCGGTGCATGCTCATGCCGCCGCTTGGGCGGGCGCGTCGCATGAGACTTGATCGCGCCCGTTGGTCTTGGCGGCGTAAAGGTGCTGATCGGCGCGCTCAAGGATCGCCTTTGACTGCTCATTGCCGCGCAGCTCGGCGACCCCGAACGAGACGGTGACCGCGCCGATGAGTTGGCCGGTCGAGCGCTTAGTCATGCGCTGGGCGCGAATGGCTTGCCGGGCGGCTTCGGCGATCTCGACGGCGCAGATACGGTTCATGCGCGGCAAGATGATCGCGAATTCCTCGCCGCCATGACGCGCGACCAGGGCGTCTTTCGGCGCGATCCGGTTCAGCATGTAGGCAACGTATTTGATCACCTGGTCGCCGACAGGGTGCCCCCACGTGTCGTTGATGCGTTTGAAGTGATCGATGTCACAGAGCACGAGACTGAGCGGGGCGCCGGCGTTGGCGCATTCGCCAACCAGTTTGTTCAAGGCAGCCTCGAAGTGGCGCCTGTTGCCGAGACCCGTCAAGGCGTCGCTCAAGGCTTCAATTCTTACTGTGGTGAGCGCGGCCTGCAGGCTCTCGACCTGGTGGGCGGACTGGACGATCTGCGCCGACATCTGCTGATGGTGCGCCGCCATATGACGGGTCGCGTTCACCAGTTCGCGGACGCGCCTGGCAAAGAGGGCGGGATCAACCTCATTGGCGTCGAGCCTTTCTGCAGCGCTCAGCGTGTCTCCATAAGAGCGCGTGCGCTCGCCGGCGGTGCGCAAGCATTCGAGCACTTCCGCCAGTTCGCGCGCGATGCCATCGCCTGTCTCCAGCATCTGCACCGAAAACCGAGTGCTGGCGAAATGCGTCTCGTAGAGGCTGTCCAAAACGTGTTGCGTGAGGACCCTAGCGGCTCGCGCCTCGTCGATGAAAGCGGCCAATCCCGCAACCGCCCCGGTGCGATAGGCGAGCCACACTTCGTAATTCATCGCGCTGACTGAGAGACCGGACGCGATCAGGTCCTCAATGATGGCGACGCCCAGCGCGCGGCCATCCAGTCCTTGCATCGAAGAAATGTTCTGCATTGACGCGCTCGAACCAGGAAGCTTCCGGAGACGAGGAGCGTTCACTGCAACATCTAAGGGGTGTTTAACGACGGCGGATAACGGGGATTACACGGCAACATTCACCGTCAATAGGCAAATGATGGAACGCGAAGATGAGTGCGTGCGCGCTGCTTGCAACTTCACGTAGGCGATTGGGGCGCAACACTACTTGATGTAGCTGCCCACATATTGCGCCGCCTCGTCGTCATCGACGATCTCTAGCGCATCTGTCGGCAAGACGCGCGCTTGGATGGCGTTGAGCGCTTCTTCAGCCGCGTGCCGCGTCGCCAGCGCACTATGTTCCGACATGCCGCGCGCGTGGTTGTGGCGGGTTGAACCCGCCAGAACCTGACGTTTAATGCGAACTGAAGGTACGCGGTCAGGCGATCAAACCGTCGGTCGAGATCACGCCGATTCGGTGCGGTTAAGCGTGCAGGAGATGCTGCGTCGAAAGCTACCGATACGTTAGTTGGTTGAGCCGCTGGTGGGACCGGCCATCAGCGAACGGTCGCCGCCACGGCATCGCCGATACGAACGTGCAATGGACGCGACGTTGCTGCATTGCGCTTGCTGGCCAACGAGGTTCAATTGGATCGGAAGGCCACGTTCGTATGCGTGCCGACGCAGAACGGTTTGGTATTGGAATGCCCGCAGCGGCACAGGCGCGCGGCGTCCTGGCGGGCGATCACACGTCCTTGTGCCTGAGATGATTTCTAGATTGCCGCGCACCATTAGCGGCCCGTCCAGTTGCAGCGTCACTTCGACCGGGCCATCGCGCACGGCGAGCATCTCAGTCGCGTCGCCGGTTGGAGGCTCGCCGCTGGCGTCGAAGCCGATTTCCTTGTGCGAGCCGTCGCAGAACGGCTTCGTCTTCGATGCGCCACAGCGGCAGAGCGTGGCGCGATGGCCGATCGGCTTAGCGTCGATACTGAGCGGCCCGCGCAACGCGTAAGGCCCGGCCTCGCGTGCGGAAATAAGACTGACCGGCGGCGGTTGCTCTTCGCGGCCGCCATCCTTGCGCCGATACTGGATCGCGCCGGACGGACACTCGCGCCCCACGGCCATCAGTTAGAACGATCGTAAGTTGAAATGGCGGCAATACCTGCTAGGTGCAAATCGCGGCGGCTTGGAGGGAGATTGTGGTCCGCGCTGAAACGCTGCTCGTTCTGTTTTCCTACTCCGGCAAGGCGCGTCAGAAGAAACTCAACCTCTATCGGGAACGCAATTCGTGACGATGATTTTTGATGCGCCAGAACCCAGTCTTGCACGGACGTTAAGCGGCGAGACCTTTCCAGTGCGCCGGATATTTTGCGTGGGGCGAAACTATGCGGCGCATGCGCGTGAGATGGGCCGCGATCCAGATCGCGAGCCGCCATTCTTCTTTACGAAATGGGCGGAGACGCTCGCGCCGGAAGGCGCAGTGATCGCTTATCCGCAGAAGACGGCGGATTTCCAATTCGAAGGCGAACTGGTGGTCGCGATCGGACGCTCGGGGCGAAACATCCCGGCTGCTGAATCGCTCAATTATGTGTACGGCTATGCCGCAGGCCTCGACATGACGCGCCGCGACTTGCAGTTAGAAGCGCGTGGGCTGGGTAGGCCGTGGGATACTGGCAAGAATGTCGAGCAATCGTCGCCGTTGGGACTGATCAGCCCAGCCACGCAAGGAGGCTTTGATCCCACCCGAGGGTCAATTCAGCTCAGCGTCAACGGCGCTGTGAAGCAAGACGCAGATTTGGCCGATCTGATTTGGCCGGTGGCGGACGTCATCACGTTCCTGTCCGAGTATTATCGCATTGAGTTGGGTGATCTAATTTACACTGGTACGCCGGCGGGTGTCGGGCCTGTGGTGATTGGCGACAAGATCAGCGTGACGATTGAAGGTCTGCCTGATCTCAACGTCTCTGTCGGCCCGCCGGCGCCCTGATTGCGAGTCGTTCGAGGGGTGGGGTGATCGCCAAGGCGGCGACCTTATTCAACGCGTGGGCGAGCCCTAGTGCCGCCGCGCGTCCTTGCTCGGCAAGTGGCGCACCTTAGCTCGCAAGCGTGAAAGCTCCCAAAGATCGTTGCGTGTAAAGCCCAGCGCAGACGAGAGAGCTGCGCGTGTGCGAGTGCTGAGCCTGCGTTCGATTTTGCGCAGTTGCTCGAACTTCACCTTGTCGCTCACGTCCAGCTTTGAGGGTTGTCCCGACTGCGCCGCGTAGATCAGATTTTCGGCGCGTAAAATCAATTCGGTCTTTAACTCCACATAGGCATGTGCGTACGTGCCTCTCTTCGCATTGAGCCGCGATACGATGGCCGCGACAGTTTTACCGTTTGTGCTTTCAAGAAAACGTCCACTGCGGATATCGGCAAGCATTTTCTCGTGTGAGGCCCGGTCTGAAGCCAGCCATTGCTGTGTCGCTCGATCACTGCGAATGAGCGCGAGAAAAATGGTCGCGGGGGCCAGCAACAGGGTGAAGGCCATGATCACGAGCGGCTCGTCCGGAAAGTGGTTGAACACCGAATGGATCGCAATCGCGACCAGCAGGCCGGGAACAAAGAGCAGTGCCTTGAAGCGATAGTGGGAGGCGGCGCTTTCGGCTTGGCGCTCGGTCATTTCATGCGAAACGATGGCGAAGATCGCGGTCGCGCCGCCATGCATGATCGCCGTACCGAAGCCGCGCACGAGCCAAGCCGTGACATTCGCGTCAGTGATCAGAAACAAATACCAAATGTTTTCGACCACCGAGAAGCCGGCGCCCACCGCAAAACCCGCGATCGCCGCATCTACTTTGAAGCCCAAGCGGTTGCGCGCAAAAAGCAAGATGATCGGCGCGGCCTTCAGGCTCTCCTCAATAACCGGCGAAACGTAGCGGCTGTACGCGCTAAAGCCGATCGGGAAGCCGTCCATCACCCGCCAGTTAGCGAGAAAACTCAGCGCCGCTACGCCGCCACCGGCCGCGAGCAGGATCGCGATCTCCCGCGCGTTGATTAAATTGAACGCGTCGAGACGATCGAACACAATGAGCAGAAGGACGACCGGCGCGACGGCGATCAACGCCTTTACGAGCAGATCGGCATCCATCACATGATCTTCACTGACACAAGCACTTCGTCGCTCCGGGCTTCGCCATCTTCGAAACCACGTGCGTAGCCGACTGAGAGTGTCATCGGCAAGCGGTGTGCGACGGTGAAATTCCAATCGGTCTGGAAACCGACAGTTTGCAACGAGCGGCGCTCGCCGAGGCGCGGTTCGGCTTCCAGCGCGCCCGCAAACACGGCCGGCCGCATTGAACTCAAGAAGAGGCTCGCAATCCCAAGGTCTTCAAAGCGCAGGGGCGGCAGATTAATTTCGCCGATGGCGCGCACGAAGGTCTGCGCCTCGATCTCGTTGATCTCGAAGCCGGGAAAGCTGTCGAACTCGCGGTAGCGTTTGATTTCGCGGTCATCGACGTAATTGTTGCCGAACGCGCCCATGTACCAGGCGCTGAGCGGGCTTGCGTCGTCGCCGCCAACCGTGCCGGCCGCGGTGTAAAGCCATGCGGAGGAGTTGTTCAGCGGCAGCGGCACTCCAAAATCGAGGCCGCCGCGAATGCTCGGAAACGTTTCGCCGTTGGCATGGTCAGCGCCTGCGGCCAAGTCCCAGCGCCAGCCACGCTCGTGATCGACGGCGCCGAGAGAGCGCGTGGTGTTGGTGTAGTGCAGGTCGGCGTTGAGCGACGCCAACTCATCGAACGAGGTCGACACCTCCTGCGCTGAAGGCAGCGTGTCGAGGCCGGTATAGTAAGCGAGGTCGATGTTGAAATCGAGTTGGCGCGGCGGATCGTAGATGAACGAGTTGCGATAGCCGACGATAAACGCGTCGCCCGCGCGGGCGCGCTCAGTCGGGCCGAAGAGATCGTAGAAATCTGCGTCGTTGTGCCAATAGCGCAAGCGCCAGCGCAGCGTTTTGTACTCGGCGTCGAAGTGCCAGTCCTGATCTTCGAAGGGCGATTCCGGTAGGTACGAGAGCGTCAGGTGCAGCTGGTTGAACTGCAGCGGGTCTTCGAACACTGCGTGATAACCAAGGGCGACGCGGCCTCTGTACCCCTCGATCACTGGATAGGCCGCGCCAAGCCGCATCTCATCGCGCGGCACGTAATGGCCGCTTTCGGTGATGAGGGCTTCAAGATCAACGTTCGCAGGCGAGCCCGCGGTCCACGTCGTCACCACCGGATGGGTTTCTGCGATCTCGGTCCCCAGAAAGCGCACTGTGCCCAGATCATTCAACGGCGCAGGCTGGATCACACCAGGGCGGAAACCTTCGCCGGTATATTCATAGACAATGAGCGACCCGTCTGCGCGCGGGATCGGGCGGAAGAAGCCCGTTTCTGCGTTCGACACCGCTTCCAGATTCTGTGTGGCCAGTTCGAAGCGGAAGATGTTGGAGACGCCGGTGTAATAGCCGCTGCCGAAAAGGTAGCGGCCATCCGGCGAGAACACGAAGCCTTCTGGCGTCGCAGTTCCCAGACTGAAATTCGCGATCGGCGTCGGCGCAGAGCCCGGCGTCAGGTCGCCAATGCGGAAGACTTGCACCGATTGGTCGCCATTGATTTCGCCGACAGACGCCGACAGCATTTGTCCGTCAGCGGAGATGTCTAGATCGAACGGCACGCGGCCGAACGGAAACGTATAAATCTGGTTCCAGCTTGCGTATGGCGCAGGGATACGGACCAACGTCACGTAGCCGTTGAGGTGCCGGAGGCCCCAGAGCGACCGGTCGGCTGGATTGAAGACGATATCGCCATTGCGCGCGTCGCGCAGCACCATGTGCTCATCGCCACTCGCGACATCGACCTGCATGATGTCGCGGTAGGCGTAATTATCGGTCGTGTACCAAGCGGTGTTGCTTGCCGGATCGTATGCAAGCGAGGTCACACGATAGAGCATTGCGCCCTTGATGTCGGTCAGGCGGCGGATGTCGCCGCTTTCGGGCGTTAGCACGCCAAGGTGGCCAATCACGCCCGGATAGCGGAATGCGCCGATGAGATTGCCGGTGCGTGGATCTATGAAGGTGCGCGACACTGAGCCCAGCGCACGCGGCGAAAGCGCGGTGGCATCTGTCAGGGGATGTGCGCGCAACGCTTCAAGGTTGGTTTGCTGAAACGAATGCTCCCACGCGACCCACTCGTTCCATGCTTGGTTCAGCGCCAGATCGAAGACGCGGCGGAAAGCAGTCTGATAATATGCCGCGCTGTCTTCATCGCGGCGCAGCCACTGCACCACTTGTTCCGGCGAATAACGCTGCGCCAGATACGAGAAGAAGCGCGTGCCATAGAGGTAGTCGTTCACGCCCACCTGAAAGTCGACGAAGATGCCTTCGGACTCCAAGCCAACCGGCGAATAGAAGTGCGAGTCGTCGCGCACCATCGAGCGGAACACCATCTCATCATAAGCGCCTTGGGCGCGGCCGAAGCCGCCGGCCATCCATGTTTCCATGAAGACGGCGCTGCCTTCGAGATACCAGCGCGGGACGGCCACACGCGGTGTCGCCAGATAATTGTAGAGGATCGATTCCGGGTGCTCCTGCACCGGCATTGGCTTGCCGCCGAACGCGCGCCGCCAGAACGCGTCGCGCGTGTTCCACACGTCCATCAGCGCGACGTGGGTGACTTCGTGATTGGTCAGCGTGAAGAAGCGCTCGCCGGGACTGAAGGTCTCATACGCCAAGCTCAGCGGCGCGATGTCGATTAGCAGCGCGTTGTTCGGCGATGAGCGCGCGGCCGCGTTGCCGTAATCGCCGAAGTCCTTCAACAGTAGCGTGACTTGATCCCACGGCTCCCAGTTGAAGATGCGTTGCTCGAAGTTGAGCGCGTTCTCGAAGCTGCGCGCCACGTACGGCGTGAGGTAAGTCTCGGACGGATCAAAATAAAGCAGCCGCAGATTTTCGGTCTCCAATCGCGAGAGATCGATCAGCGGCATGTCGTCAGGTGCGCGGCTCGGCGGTGGAGGCTCGGCTGACGGTGGCGTGTCCTCTGTAATCGCCGGTGAAGCGACGTCGTCCGGTTGGGGCGTTTCTGGCGCTTCCGATGGTGTGGGTGTCGCAACGTCCGTCTGCGCTTGCGCGGTGGCCACCGGCACGAGCGTCAAAGCAGCTACACAAAAGAACGTGCGGATCCCCACAACCCCGCCTATCACGCTTCGCAAGCACACACGCCGCGTCTCACTCGACGCGGCGTGTTGCTATGCGTTAGTTCGCCCGAACAGCGGCGGCGAAGTTGGCGTCGCGCGCCATCACCGCGAAAGCAGGCTCGCGGGCCAAGGCCGCGAAGGCCGGTTGCCGCGCCAGGGCCGTGAAGGCCTCGGCGTTACGAGCCAGCGCTTGCAGCGCTTGAGCGTTGCGCGCCAGCGCTTCGAACGCTTGCGGGTTCTGGGCCATGGCGGCGAAGGCTTGCGGGTTTTGCGCCATCGCTTGCATCGCGGCGGCGTTTAAACCTTGAGCGGCGCCGGCCTGAGCCTGGAAGGCCTGCGCGTTGCGGGCCATGGCTGAGAGGCCCTGTGCATCGCGGGAGAGGGCCTGGAACGCTTCAGCATTGCGCGCCATGGCTTGGAAGGCTTCCGCATTGCGCGCCATCGCATCGAACGCTTGTGCATCCCGCGAGAGAGCTTGGAAGGCTTGCGCGTTACGGGCCATCGCGTCGAACGCCTGAGCATTGCTGGCGAGCGCGCTCATCGCTTGCGCATCGCGGCCGAGCGCTTGGAACGCTTGCGCGTCGCGCGCCATGGCGGCGTTCGCCGCTGGGTTGCGGGCGGCGGCGGCGAAATTGGCGTCGCGCGCGAAGGCTGCGAAGGCTTGCGGGTTGCGCGCCATTGCCGCGAACGCAGCCGGGTGGCGGGCGAGCGCCTCGAATGCCGCCGGGTGACCCGCCATCGCTGCAAACGCTTGTGGTTCACGCGCCAGCGCCCCGAACGCTTGTGCGTTGGCGGCCAGCGCCGTGGTCGCTTGTGCGTCGAACGCACGTGCGCTCAATGCGGAGGCCTGGAAGGCCTGTGCATCGCGCGCAGCGGCCGCAAGACCTTGCGCGTTGCCGGCAAGAGCGCGGAACGCTTCCGCATTGCGGGCCATCGCTTGGAAGGCTTGCGCGTTGCGGGCCATGGCGTCGAACGCTTGCGCATCGCGGGCCAAGGCTTGGAAGGCTTGTGCATCGGCTGCGAGCGCCTGGAACGCTTGCGCGTCGCTGGCGAGCGCGCTCATCGCTTGAGCATCGCGGCCGAGCGCCTCGAATGCCGAAGCATCACGCGCCATGGCGGCGTTTGCAGCTGGGTTGCGGGCCGCGGCGGCGAAGTTGGCGTCGCGTGCGAAAGCGGCGAACGCTTGCGGGTTGCGCGCCATTGCCGCGAACGCGGCAGGGTGACGGGCGAGCGCTTCGAACGCAGCCGGGTGACGCGCCATGGCGGCGAACGCTTGTGGCTGACGCGCCATGGCTTGGAACGCCTGAGCGTTCTGCGCCATCGCGGTAAAGGCGTCAGCGTTGCGCGCTTGTGCAGCGGTGGATTGTGCGGCGCCGGCCTGGGCTGCACGTGCGAGTGCTGCGAAGGCCTGCGGATCGCGGGCGAGCGCTGCGAAGGCTTGCGCGTCCTGCGCCATCGCCGCGAGCGCTTGCGGGTTCTGGGCGAGGGCGGCGAAGCCCGGATCGCGCGCGAGTGCTTGGAATGACGGGTCGTTGACCATCAGGTGGAACGCGTCCGTCTGCATAAGCAACGGCACGGCGTCGTCGCCCAGCGTGACATCTGAATCCGTGACTTGTGCGGAGCGGTAGCGCTCCACGGGAGCGATCGTACCCGCGCTCTCACCACCTACTGGCGGAAAAATCCCGCCGATCGTCACGGCGCCAATAGCCAGCAACGCGACCATACTGGTCCCGGCGATGCCCAATTTGGCGTTATTCGACAAGGCTGAGGCCACTGTCGTCCCTCCTAGAATTAACATTGACCGCGCGGAGGGAGTTGCGGCCAAGACTGCCCGGCCGTCAATAAAAAGTTCTAGAGAAGCGTAATGTCGGAGAGGGGTGCGCTATCCCTCGCAAGACCGGCGGTATTGGCTGATTTCGCTCGATTTTGTGGTGCTCATGGCGCCCTGGACCGCCATGTCCGAAGGGTGACGGGCGTCACTACACAAATGTTCCGGGCCTCCCACAGGCGACGCTGACGGCCACGGCCGCCGCCGGGTGCAAGTTGGCCGGGCGCTAAACGGCGCTCGCCGCCGCCTCGTCCTTTGGCGCCAGCAGGAGATACATAGCCGGCGTCACGATCCGTGCAACGAGCGTCGAGCTCACCAAGCCGCCGATCAGCACCATCGCGATCGGCGAGAAGAGCGGCGAGTCTTCCAGGAGCAAGGGCGTCATGCCGCCGATCGCTGTGGCGCTGGTTAGCAGCACCGGCAGGAAGCGGACCTCCCCCGCGGTCTCGATCGCTTCGCGCAATGGTACGCCGCGCGCACGTGCTTGGTTCGCAAATTCCACCAGTAGGATCGAGTTTTTGATCTCGATGCCGATCAGCGCCACGAAGCCGATGATCGCCACGAACGAGAGCGACTCGCCGCCCAGCCAAAGCGCGATCAGGCCACCCATGATCCCGAACGGAATAACGAACGCGACCACGCCGGTGACCGCGAACGTGCCGAACTCCAGCAGCAGCACCGCAAGGACGCCGAAGATCGCAATGAGGATCGCAGGACCCAAACCGCCGAAACTGCGCGCTTGCGCCTCCGCTTCGCCGCCGAACGACACCGAGTAGCCCGCCGGCAACGGCAATGCTTCCAGTCGCTCTGCCACATCCGCCGTTACGCCGCTGATCAGAAAGTCTGGCTCAGTGTAAGCGGTGACCGTCGCCGTGCGTTCGCGCTGCACGCGATCGATGGAGGCGGGGCCACTCTCCATTGTCGGCTGCGCTAGCTCCGCCAATGGCGTCGCGCCACCCTGACCATTCCAGATGTAGAGCCGGTCCAGCGCCGATACGGGCAAGCTATCTTCACGCGGCGCGCGCAGCACCACCGGAAATGCGTCGCCCGCCGGATCGCGGAATTGCGCCACCGGCAGTCCGGCGATTGCAATACGCAACGTTTGGTCGATAGCCCCGGCTTGGACACCGCGCAGTGCGGCGGCCGCGTCATCTATGTTGAGGTCGAGATCGATCAGCTCTTCCGACATCGGATTAGAGACATCGCGCGCGCCCGGTGTTTCGCGAATAATGCGCTCGACTTCGCCCGCGAGTTCGCCGAGCGCTGCGAGATCCGGGCCATTGATGCGCACTGCGATCGGCGCTTCGATCGGCGGGCCGTTGGCGAAGCGGCGTAAATTCATCCGCGCGCGCGGATATTGGCCCAGTTGTTCGCGGATTTCCGCAATCACGCGCATGCCGTCTTCGCGGCGCCATTCGTGGAAGCGGGCGTAGATTTGGCCTTGGTTCGAAAGCTGCTCGGGTGGAATCTCGTTATAATAGATTTGCGGATTTCCGCGGCCGCTATTGGCGAAGCGCCATTCGATTTCGGGATGCGCCGCCAGTACGGCGTCCGCGAACGTCACCGCCTGATCGGTCTCGCTGACAGCGCTGCCTTGCGGCGTCTCGATATCGATAAGGAAGTAAGGGCTGTCATTTTCCGGAAAGAGGCTGAAACCCAGCTTCGGTATGAGCCCAAGGGAGAGGAAGAACGCGGCGAGCCCGATGATCACCGTCTTGCGCGGATGTGCGAGTGCTACGTGCAACGCCGGGCGATAGATATTGTGGATCGCCGCCATGACGCCATCGAGCAGGAGGTTAGATTTGCCGTTTTCGTTCCGCGGTAACAGGCGGCTCGCGAGAAAGGGGATAATCGTCAGCGCCACGAACAGTGAAGCGATAATTGTCGCCACTACCGCAACGGGCAGCGACCGCACGAACGCGCCAGAGCCTTCCGGCAGCGCCATCAGCGGCACGAACGCCAGCAACAACGTCGCCGTACAGCCGATGACGGCGACGTTGATCTCACTCACCCCGGCGATCGCCGCGTCGCGCGGCGACATGCCTTGGCGCAAGTGGCGCGCGATGTTTTCCGTGACGACGATGGAATCGTCCACCAAGAGCCCCAGCGCCAGCACGAAGCCGGCGATTGAAAGCTGGTTCAGTGAATAGCCCAGCTCCTGAAGCGCCACGACGCCGATCGCCAGCGAAAGCGGGATTGACACCATCACCACGATCGAGGCGCGGAAGCCGAGCGGCAGCAGCGTCAGCAACACCAGCGCCAGCGCGATTGCAAAGTCGCGCGCCAGATTGCCGAGGCGGTGTGTCACCGTCTCCGACTGATCGAAGCCGCGATTGAGCTCGATGCTCTCCGGCAGCGATCGCGCGAACGCATCGACGCGCGGGCGCACGCCGGCGATGACGTCAAAGATGGATTCGCCTAGCCGCGCCTGGGCGCTAACGAACACCGCACGCTGGCCATTGAAGCGGGTGATGTGCGCGCGTTCGTCATTGGCCCACGACACGTTGGCGACATCGCCAACCGTCAGCAGCGAGCCATTTTCCGCCCGCAGCGCCACGCGCCGGATTTCATCGAGCGAGTCAAACGCGCCAGAAGCCTGAACATTGAAACGCCGCCCGCCGGCCTCGACCGCGCCGACTGGCGTATCGACGCCCTCGCGCTGCAGCGCTTCGGCAACGGCGGAAAGCGGCAGCCGATAGGCGGCGAGCTGATCTAAGTTTGCGGCAACGCGCACTTCGGCCGGCGGCGCGCCCCACACGTCGGCCTGCTGCACGCCGGGCGCGCGCTCAAGCGCATCGCGCAGCGCCTTGGCGTAGGCTTCCAATTGCCGAAACGACGCGTCGTCGCTGGTCAGCGCCATTTGTACGATCGCGGCTTGCGCCGGGTTATAGCGGCGCGTGCGAATGTCGACGACGCCGTCCGGCAGTGTGGCGCGCACCACGTTTATCTCACGCACCACTTCGCCAAATTTTTCCTCGGCGTCTGCGCCCCATTCGAATTCGACATTGATCACGGCCAGGCCAGCGCGGCTGGCGGACCGGATTTCACGGATGTCCTCGATGGCGTTGATCTGATCTTCGATAGGGATCGCGACCAGACGTTCCATCTGTTCGGCGTCCGCGCCTGGCAGAATTACCGCGACGGCGACGCCCGGAAATTCGGTGATCGGGTCTTCGGATTTGGGAATGGAGAAGATCGCGCCGATGCCCAGCGCCACCAGCAGCGTAAATAGCACCGCGCTGAACTGCCAGCGGTCGACGAAGAAGCGCGTGATCGCGTCCATTTAGGAGCCGGCAGCGATGCGCACGCTTTCGCCGTCACGCACGTAAGCTGCGCCGGCGGCGACGACGCGGTCTCCGGGGCTCAAACCCTCAACGACGATGACGCCCGCTTGTGTCACGCCAGCTGTGCGCACCGCGCGGCGACGGGCGACGGCGTTTTCGTCGAGCACATAGACAATTCCTTGATCGGCGCGCGCATCAAGCAGCGCTAGGGTCGGCACGATGATGTTGACCTCTGCACCAGCCTCGCCCGGCTGAGCGGCGATTTCGGCTTCCGCGACCATGCCGCTGCGAAGGCCCTCAGGCGCGGTGATCTCAATTTCAACTTCGAACGCGCCTGTCGCGTCATCGCCTTTGGCGCCGACACGCGTCACGCGGCCCACGCGCTCTGCGCCGTTCACGCGGATTTGCGCCGTGTCGCCGATATGAATGCGCGCCGCATCGCTGGATGCAACCGGCGCGCGGATGACAATGCCCGATCCAGTTTCGCCAAGCACCAAGACCGGCGTACCGGCCGCCAAGGTTTGCGAAGGCTCCGCCGCACGGCGCAGGATCACGCCATCGGCGGGGGCGGTCAAAACGGACGAGTCGCGCGCGCGCGCCACAGCAAGGCGCGCATCTTCTAAGCGTGCTTCGGAGACGAAGCCGCGTTCATAGAGCTCTTGCGTACGTTGAAGATCGCGTTCGGCATTAGCGCGGGCGAGTGCTGCCTCATCGACCGTTCCGCCGGCGCTGGTTCTGCGCAAGGTCGCGAGGCGCTGGCCGCGCCGGACGACATCGCCGGAATCGACATCGATGCCGCCGACGATGCCGCCTGCGGTGAATGCGAGAATAGGTTCACGGCGATAGCCGACCATGCCGCTTGTGCGGATCGAACCCGCCGCGGACGCGGGCGCGACTTCAACGATCTCGACCAGTGGACCTTCCGGCGCAGCCGTACTTGTCTCCGCCTCACCGCCTGAGCAGGCCGTGAGAAGCAGGGCGGCTGCCGCCGTAACAATCTGAAAAATGGCAGTTTTCTGCACAGCTCATCCTTAACTGTGAACGATAGCGGATTTATTCATTCGTCACAAGAAGTAAAAGTGGGTATCAGGGCGCCCAGAGCGTCTCTACCAGCGCTGGCAGTTTGAATAGCTGATCCACCGGCAGCGGCGCGCGTGACCGATCTTCCAAAAGCGCGCGTTTTTCTGCGCCGGTGATCAGCAGCATGATCGCCTTCGCCTGCGCCAGCGCGGTCAGCGTAAGCGTGAGCCGCGCGGACGACCCTCTAGCATCTTGCGCGGTCACGGCGATGACAGTGCGTGGACTATTCAAAGCGGCATCAAGCTGCGGTGATTGGGGAAACCACGACGCCGTATGCCCATCGCCGCCCATGCCCATCAGCGCGATGTCGATTGTCTTACCGGTGTAGAGCGCATCAGCGCGCGCCGCCGCTTCATCCCAACTCACGCCGTTTGCATACATTGGGAGCATTTTGGCGCCCGCGATCAAAGCCTGCGCCAACGCGCGGCGGAGCATGGCTTCGTTTGACGCTTCGTTGGAAGGCGCCACGAAACGCTCGTCCACCAATAGGAACGTCACGCGCGGCCAATCGAGCGCCATGGCCGCAAGCGCTTCATAGGCGGGGGCGGGCGTGGCGCCGCCGGAGAGCGCGGCGACGGCTTCACCACGCTCAAAAATGCCTTGTTTCAAGGCGTCCGCTACGCGCGCTGCCGCTGCGTGCATCAACGCGCTGCGCGTTTCGAACGCGTCGACGGGCGTCATTTTCCAAATTTGGTGAGGAGGTCACGCATGACTGCCGCGACGTTATCGCCATGCTCTTCACTTGCCAGCGCATATGCGGCAGTCGCGCGCATATAACCGACCTTGTCGCCGCAATCGTACGTCGCGCCTTGGTATTCGAGCGCGTGGAAGGGTTGTGCGCCCATCAAGCGCGCCATCGAATCCGTGAGTTGGATCTCATTGCCGGCGCCTGGACCCTGGCTTTCCAGTAACGCGAAAATCTCCGGCTGCAGAATGTAGCGGCCACTGATGAAGAGGTTCGAGGGCGCGTCTTCGCGCTTGGGCTTCTCGACCATGCCCTTCATCTTGATGAGCCGCCCCCCAAACCCTTCTGGGCGGCTTTCCGGCGTGATGACGCCGTAGCGCTCGGGCGTGTCCGTCGGCTCTACCGCGATGATGTTGCCGCCAACCTTCATGTAGGCGTCGACCATCTGCGACAGGCACGAAGGCTGCGCCATCATCAACATGTCCGGCAGCATCACCGCGAAGGGCTCGTCGCCGATAATGTCCCGGGCGCACCAGACCGCGTGGCCAAGGCCCAAAGCGGCTTGCTGGCGCACGAAGCTCATCGAGCCCGCGACCGGCACGGAGTGCGCCGCTTCCGCAAGCTCGGCGGTCTTGCCTTTCTCCCGGAGGGTTACTTCGAGTTCATAAGATCGGTCGAAATAGTCCTCAATCGCACCCTTATTTCGCCCTGTGACGAAGACTATGTGCTCGATGCCGGCGGCCAGTGCTTCGTCCACGACGTACTGAATTGCTGGGCGGTCGAACACAGGAAGCAATTCTTTTGGTATCGCCTTGGTGGCGGGGAGCACCCGCGTCCCAAAGCCGGCGACCGGGAGTACCGCTTTCCGTAGCGTACGCGGTGAGGTGGAAGCGCTAGCCATTGTGGTTCCGTGTTCGGCGCCGCAGCACGGCGGTTTCTAAGTCACCTTACAGCGCAGACCTGAAGGCGCCGCAACTGACTATGAACGTCAGATTCGGCTGAAATTCAGGATTTTCGACTAGGGTAGCCATGAAGCCGCTCTAGTCGGTGGGTAGGGTGTCCGGGGTGGTGACGACAGTCACAGACCATCTCTCTTCGGCGCCGCAAAGTAGCATTTGCCATCTTGGCAACCTTTTGTTAACTGACCGCCGCCGGTCCGGGAGTCTCCACGAAATGTCGCCCTCTAACCTCAAAGCCACCGTCCGCATGGTCGTGGCCAGCTTCGCTGCTGGCGCCAGTGCGATGGCTCTCGTGGGCCTCGTCGCCCCCGTGGCGATGCAGGGTGGCCTTAGCATGCGCGACGCGTTTGCGTCGCAGATGGAGCATCAGGCGCCTCCGATCGAGCCGTTGGATGTTGCTGCGATCGAAGCACAACTGGCCGATGCCGAACGCATGATGGCGGCGGCTCGCTTCTCGACCGACGACAACGTCGCCCGTTTGGACGCGCTCGCCGGCCGCTAAGCCGCGATCTATAGAATTGACTGACCCGTCGATTTCCAGTCCTTCATGAACGCCTCCAAGCCTATGTCCGTCAGGACGTGTTTGTAGAGACTATTGAACACCGCCGGCGGGATCGTGGCGCAATCGGCGCCCGCGAGCGCCGCGTCGCGCACATGGCCGGCGTTGCGGATTGAGGCCGCCAGGATCTGTGTCGCGTAGCCGTAATTGTCATAGATGGCGCGGATTTCTCGAATGAGTTCCATGCCGTCTTGGCCGTTGTCGTCCAGACGGCCAAGGAAAGGCGAGATGAACGTCGCGCCGGCTTTTGCCGCCAGCAACGCTTGAACGGCTGAAAAGCAGAGCGTCACATTGGTCGGGCAGCCCTCGCTTTCCAGATGATTGCACGCTTTCAGGCCTTCCGGCGTCAGCGGCAGTTTCACCACGATGTTGTCGGCGACGCCGCGAAGTTTCAGACCTTCCTTGATCATCGTCTCGCAATCTTGCGCGACAACTTCAGCGCTGATTGGGCCCGGAACCGCCGCGCAAATTTCGCGCAGCGTTTCAAAGAAATTGCGGCCAGCCTTTGCAATGAGGGAAGGGTTTGTCGTCACCCCATCGACCAGACCGGTCTTGGCAAGCTTCTTCAGTTCCGCTGCGTCCGCGCTGTCGATGAAAATTTGCATGTATTGCTCCGCCGCCGCATTCCTTCCGGCGCTTTCCGCTGATACCGGACTGCGCTTGCCGGGCAAAGCGTCCGAATCGGCGCTAATGAGCCTGAGCGAAGGAACACCAATGAGCAAAAGCGAACTGATCGAAGGCGTTGAGGCGAAAGAACTCGCCAACGCCATCCGCGCCCTGGCGATGGATGCCGTGGAGCAGGCCAAGTGCGGCCACCCCGGGATGCCGATGGGCATGGCCGACGCGGCGACAATTCTCTTTGCAAAGTTCCTCAAGTTCGATGCCAGCAATCCGAACTGGCCCGATCGCGACCGCTTCGTGCTTTCCGCTGGTCACGGGTCAATGCTGCTTTATGCGCTGCTCTATCTCACAGGCAATTCCGATATCACCCTCGATGAGATCAAGCGATTCCGTCAGCTGGGTTCGAAGACGGCGGGGCACCCTGAAAATTTTCTGGCCTCCGGCATTGAGACAACGACTGGCCCACTTGGGCAGGGCCTCGCCAATGCGGTCGGCATGGCGATGGCTGAAGCGCATCTGGCGGCGCGCTTTGGCGGCGCGCTTGTCGATCACCGCACTTGGGTGATCGCGGGTGATGGGTGCTTGATGGAAGGCGTAAGCCAAGAAGCGATCGCACTTGCCGGACGCCAGAAGCTCAACAAGCTGATCGTGATCTGGGATGACAATTCGATCTCAATTGATGGCGCAGTTTCGCTTTCAGACATCACCGATCAAAAGGCGCGTTTCGCCGCCAGCGGCTGGAGCGTGCTGTCGTGCGATGGCCACGATGTTGGTGATGTGACGCGCGCGTTTGAACAGGCGACAAAGTCTGATCGTCCAGTTCTGGTCGCGTGCAAGACGACGATTGGCTATGGCTCGCCCAAGAAGGCCGGCACCGCGAAGGCGCACGGCGAACCTTTGGGTGCGGAAGAGCTTGCGGCGGCGAAAAAGGCGATCGGCTGGGGCTATGGCCCGTTCGAAGTGCCGGACAATATTGTTGCTGCGTGGCGTAAAATTGGCGCGCGCGGCGCGGCTCAGCGCGAAGAATGGTCGTCGCGTTTGAAGAAATCCGAACACAAGGACGCCTTCGCGGCCGCGATGAGCGGGGGCAATGTCGATGCGGCGATTGCGGCGCTTGGGATGCATGCGGCGAAGATGGCAGCGGAAAAGCCCGCTCTGGCTACGCGCGCGTCTTCCGGCAATGCGATCGATGCGATGTTTGAGGCTTGCCCAGAATTGCTTGGGGGTTCGGCCGATTTGACCGGTTCAAACAACACGCACGCCAAGGGCTCTGAGGATTACACGCCGGAAAATCGCAGCGGGCGCTACGTGCGCTATGGCATTCGCGAACATGGCATGGCGTCGGCGATGAACGGCATGGCGCTGCATGGCGGTGTGATCCCTTATAGCGGAACGTTTTTGTGCTTTGCCGATTACTCGCGCCCGGCGATCCGGCTTGGTGCGTTGATGGGCGTTCGCGTTATTCACGTGATGACGCACGATTCCATTGGGCTCGGTGAAGATGGCCCGACGCACCAGCCGGTCGAGCATCTGGCAAGCTTGCGCGCGATCCCGAACCTTTGCGTCTTCCGCCCGGCCGATGCGGTGGAAGCGGCGGAGTGCTGGCAGGCGGCGCTGCTGCATGATGATGGCCCGAGCATCTTGGCCTTGTCGCGTCAGGCGACGCCGGCGCTGCGCTCAGACGCAAGTGAGAACATGTCGGTGCGCGGCGCCTACGAATTGCTTTCGGCGGAGGGCGGGGCATCTCGCGTGGCTTTATTTTCAACCGGCACTGAAGTCGCGCTTGCGGTGAAGGCGCGCCAGCTGTTGCAGGCAGAGGGCATCCCCACGCGCGTCATCTCGGCCCCGTGTTTTGAAATGTTCGCAATGCAGGACGATGCCTACCAAGACGCGGTCTGCGGCGATGATGATGAGGTCAAGATCGGTGTTGAAGCCGCGATCGGGCAAGGCTGGTTTGAAGCCTTCGGTCTCGATGCGTTTGTCGGCATGTCGACGTTCGGAACTTCGGCGCCGGCGAAGGACGCCTACGCGCATTTCGGCATTACGTCGGAAGCGATCGTCGAGACCGCAAAAGCGCTGCTCGATTGAGGTTAAGAGGCGCCGGCGGCGTCAGCCTCCGGCGTGGCGAGGGGGCGGTTCCTGCGAACGTCGCAGGCCGGGTGCATTTGGAATAGGGACTGCCTTTCCATCCCGATTCGTCTATATTGGCGTCATGAAGAAGGTTGACCCCAAGCACTACAATAAACCGCTTGGCGCGAAGGCGTATGCCGCCATTGCGGAGGTGGAGGGGCTTCGATTGTCTGCTGAGGGACGGCGGCGCTTGGAGCGCACCAAACACCTGTCCCAGGATGAACGGCGCGCCGAGGTGCTGCGTGCGTACAAGACGGGTAAGCCCACTCGTAAATGAGCGATTCTCGCTACGACGCTTTCGCTGATCCGTATTGCTACAAGGGCAGCTTTGTTCTGAAGAACAAGGCCGGCATTCGTGGGGCCGATCGACTCCAGGAATTCGAAGTCGAGATGACCAGCTTGCGTTCGCTCGAAGTGCGCCCGAAGGGCAAATTTGGACCAGCACACTACCGAGCATTTCATCGACATCTCTTCGGTGATGTTTATGCGTGGGCTGGTCGATATCGAACCGTCCGAACGTCAAAGGGCGGCAATGTCTTCTGCTACCCAGAACATATCGCGTCGCAAATGGATAAGCTCTTCGTTCGGCTGCAGAGGGCGCCATTCACCGGCGGAGAAAGCACCAAGGAATTTGTCGCGGGCGCAGCTTCATTCTTAGCGGAGCTGAATGCGCTCCATCCGTTTCGCGAGGGTAACGGCCGAACTCAGCTTAGCTTCATTCACACGCTGTCAGTGCGCGCAGGGCATGAATTGAATCTCGATCAAATACGTCACCGCCAATTCCTGAGCGCCATGATCCGCAGCTTTGACGGCGATCTGGCGCCGCTTGAGCGCGAATTGCGTCAGATGGTCTAGCGTTGGCGCGCCTTGCGCCGCGCCGATAACTGGGTCGTCGAGGCCGCCGCGATCGGGCCGGTATGGTTTGAAGCCTTCGGTCTTGATGTTTTTTGGCATGTCGACGTTTGGCGCCTTGGCGCCGGCGAAGGACGCCTACGCGCACTTCGGCATTACCGCCGACGCCGTGGTCGAGACGGCGAAGGCGCTGCTGGACTAAGAGGGTATCGTGGCGCTGGGGGCGGGTGCGGCGCGCGTGTTGAAAGCGGCAGCCGGGGGCGCGGTCATGACGCTGGCGCGGAGCTTCGTTCGCCGCCGCAGCGCGCGCGGCGCCAGATAGCGGCGGGCCTTGCGTCTTCGCTTCAGTCCTTGCGCCAGCTTTCGGGTAGGCGTTGGCGGGTATTGCGGATGTGCGTGACGAACAGGTCGTTCTGGCGCGTGCGGTAAAATACATAATGCTGTCGATAGATGTAGCAGCGGCGCTCGCCCGACCAGACGCGTCCCATGCGCGTCGAAGCTCGGATAAAGGCCGCCAACAACTCTTCCGTTTGCGCGGCGCCGAAATGCGCGTTCGTATAGCGGATAATGGAGTCTATGTCGGCGGAGGCTCTTTTGCTCAGAATCCAGCGCATACGCGCTTAGAGGCCGCGCACGCGCGCAAGGCGCTGCGCCAGCGACTCGGGCGTCGCCTCGCCGCTTTCAAAGCCCTCTTGCTCA
>JANNFK010000068.1:0-23781 GCA_031379735.1 Caulobacteraceae bacterium
CGGCTCGGATGCTTCAGTTTGCGCAGCGCTTTGGCTTCGATTTGGCGGATGCGTTCGCGGGTGACGCTGAATTGTTGGCCGACTTCTTCGAGGGTGTGGTCGGTGTTCATGCCGATGCCGAAGCGCATGCGCAGAACGCGCTCTTCGCGCGGGGTGAGCGAGGCGAGCACGCGCGTGGTGGTTTCGCGGAGGTTGGACTGGATCGCGGCGTCGACCGGCAGGATGGCGTTTTTGTCTTCGATGAAGTCGCCGAGGTGTGAATCTTCTTCGTCGCCGATCGGGGTTTCGAGCGAGATCGGCTCCTTGGCGATCTTCATCACCTTGCGGACCTTCTCGAGCGGAAGGCCCAGCTTTTCGGCGAGTTCTTCCGGCGTCGGTTCGCGGCCGATTTCGTGCAGCATCTGACGGCTGGTGCGCACGAGCTTGTTGATCGTCTCGATCATGTGCACCGGGATGCGGATGGTGCGCGCCTGGTCGGCGATCGAGCGGGTGATGGCTTGGCGAATCCACCATGTCGCGTAGGTCGAGAACTTGTAGCCGCGGCGATACTCGAACTTATCGACGGCCTTCATCAGACCGATATTGCCTTCCTGGATGAGATCCAGGAATTGCAGGCCACGATTTGTGTATTTCTTGGCGATGGAGATGACGAGGCGCAGGTTCGCTTCGACCATTTCCTTCTTGGCTTGGCGCGCTTCGCGTTCGCCTTTTTGCACGGCGTGAACGATGCGGCGATATTCGTCGATCGGCACGCCGGTTTCTTGGGCGAGCACGCCGATTTCAGAGCGGATGTCGAAAATGTCGTCGGCCTCGGCGGCGACGAACTTGGCCCAGCTCTTGTGCTTGTTGGCGGCGACCTTCTCGGTCCATTTCGGATCAAGCTCGTGGCCTTGGTAGGCGGTGAGGAATTCGCTGCGCGGCACGCCGTTCGATTCTGCGAGGCGCATCAGCTTGCCCTCAAGCTGAATGAGCTTGCGGTTGATGGCGTAAAGCTGCTCCACCAGGCTTTCGATACGGGCATTGTTGAGCTTCAGCTTTTTCAGCTCTTCAATGATCGTGTTCTGGGCGGTGTCGTAGGATTCCGCTTTCGCGCCGGGCAAGGACTTGCCCTGCAGGCGAAGCTCGATGCGCTTTTCCTGCAGCTTGCGGAATTGACCGAAGGCTTCGGCGAGGTTGTCGAGGGTCGACATCACGCCTTCTTTGAGTTCGGCTTCCATCGCCGACATCGAGATGGCCTGTTCGTCGTCGAATTCGCCATCGGCGTCTTCTGCGGCAGCGGACTCGCCAGGGTCTTTCATATCGCCGCTGGATTCGCTTGGGGTGTCCGAAAGGGCCGCGCGTTGCGCTGCGACCTTTTCGGCCTTCTTGCGTTCTTGTTCGGCGATTTCGACTTTGGCGGCTTCGGGATCGACGAGGCCGTCAGAGTTCACGCCAGGCGCGGACGGGGGCGTGATGCCCATTTCCGCGCCGTACGTGGCTTCAAGGTCGATGATGTCGCGCAGCAGAATTTTCTGCTCACGAAGTTCGTCGCGCCACACCATGATGGCTTCGAAGGTGAGCGGGCTTTCGCACAGGCCGCGGATCATCGCGTCGCGGCCGGCCTCGATGCGCTTGGCGATGGCGATTTCGCCTTCGCGGCTGAGCAGTTCAACGCTGCCCATTTCGCGGAGATACATGCGCACCGGATCGTCGGTGCGGTCAGCATCTTCGCGGGTGTTGGTGACGGCGGGCTTTGCCGCCTCTTCGCGCGTCGCGATCTGCTTGGCGCCGCTTTCTTCTTCAGCGGCTTCGCCTTCTTCTTCGTTGTCGACGACGTTGATACCCATCTCGCTCAACTGCGCCATCACGTTCTCGATGGCTTCGGAGTCGAACTCGTCGCTGGGCAGAACCTTATTGAGCTCTTCGTGCGTGACGAAGCCGCGGGCTTTCGCGGCCTTGATCATCTTCTTCACGGCGGCATCCGAGAGATCGAGGATCGGGCCTTCTGGCGCGTCTTTTTCCTCGGTGGCGGTGTCTTCGGTCTTGCTCATCGATGCTTTGCTCATTCACTCAATTCCGAAATAGGCATCAAACCTCAGGCGACTAGGCCGCCCGCGTCGTCTTCTTGCACATCGTCCAGCTTGCTCTCGCGAGCGCGCGCTTCGATCTCGCGTGCTTCCCGGCTCAAAGCCTGGAAGCGAGCGAAGGCTGTGTCGTCCCCATTGGCTGCCGCTTCACGCAGTTCCGCCAATTCCTCCCTGATCGCCGGCGCCACCACTTCGCGTGTCGCCAACGCCAACCATTCCGCGCCGACGTCCGCGCCTTCTGTGGGCGGTTTTGTCTTCGGCCAGCGCGAAATCCGCGCCGCGGCGCGGTCTTGACCCAATCGGGTCAAATGGAGGCTTAGGGCCGCGCGGTCAATGGCCCCATCAGTTTCAGGGTCATCTGCGAGCTGCAGGAGGGCGTCGCGGATGGCGTTGAGGTCGGGGTCGGTGATGGCTAGGCGCTCTATCCAGTTGCCGTAGCTGGCGAGAATGCCGGGGACGTCGGTCGCGGCGCGCAGGAAGCCTTCGGCCGCCGGACGCGGGCGGTGGCTGATGGCGTGGGCCTTGAGTTCGTCCGTGGCCCCAAGGGGTTGGCCCTTCCGGAAGCCGCCGGGGCGATTGCCGCCCGCTTGCTGAGCGTAGGGCACGAAGGCTGGGCGTTTGGCGCGGACGAGCGCGTTGGCGCGGCTCATCAGCTCCGAGAAGAAGGCGCGCTGAGTGTCGCGGTCGGCGATTTTGCCGATGGAGTCTTTTAGCGAAGCTTGGAATGCGGCTTGCGCCTCGGGCGTGTCGACGCCGCCGTGGCGGAGCTTCTCGCGCTCGAAGAGCGCGTCGGAGGCCGGCACTGACGCATCGATGAGCGCGGCGAGCCCGTCGGCCCCGGCGCGGCGGTAGATGTCGTCTGGGTCTTCGCCCTTGGGCGCGTAGGCGAGGCGGATGGTGCGGCCGGGTGCGAGTTGTGGGAGCGCCAGATCGAGCGCGCGTTCGGCCGCGCGTTGGCCGGCGCTATCGCCATCGAGGCAAAGCACGGGTGCGCCGCCGGAGCGCCAGAGCAGCTGTAGTTGTTCTTCCGTCAGCGCGGTGCCGCACGGCGCGACCGCTGCGATGCCGGCGCGCTCGAAGGCGAGTACGTCGAGATAGCCTTCGCCGACGACGAGGCCATCAGCTTTGGTTTTCGCGAGCAATTCGCGCGCTTGCTTCAAGCGATAGAGCACGCGGCTCTTCGAATAGAGCGGCGTTTCGGGTGAGTTGATGTATTTGGCCTTCGCGTCTTTCGCGAGTGCGCGGCCGCCGAAACCAATGACTTTCCCAGCTGTATCGGTGATTTCGAAGGTGATGCGGCCACGGAACGTGTCGATGGCGCGCTTGTCGTCCTCGCCCGAGCGCGCGACGCCGGCTTGCACGATCTCTTCGATGGTAAAGCCCTCGGCTTTCAGCTTATCGATCGCCCAGGTCCATTCGTCGGGCGCGAAACCGATGCTGAAGCGCTCCCACTCGTCGGGGCCGATGCCGCGGCCTTGCAGATATTTGCGCGCCTCAGCGCCGCCGCTGGAGCGCAGCGCAGTCGAGAAAATACGGCCGGCTGCGGCGGTGACGTTGTAGAGGCGCTTTCGCTGATCGTTCTCACCGCGATTGTCGTAATCGTCTTTCGGCAGTTGAACGCCCGCGATCTCGGCGAACTTTTCAACCGCTTCAGGAAAGCTCAGGCCTTCGAGCTTCATCGACAGCGTGAAGACGTCGCCCTTTTCGCCGCAGCCGAAGCACTTGAAGAGGCCCTTATTGTCCAGGACGTGGAAGGACGGGCTCTTCTCCTGGTGGAACGGGCAACAAGCCCAGTAGTCGCCGGCCGAGGGCCGCGACTTCTGCTTGTGCCACGTCAGGCGTTTGCCGGCGTAATCGGCAATTGAAACCCGGTCGCGCACCTGGCGTAGCAAGGTGTCGGTAAAACGCATCAAAACCTGAAAAAGGAAAAGGGCGGCGTGTGCCCCCATTATACAGCGATTCGCCGAAACGATTCGCAGGCGCTGTTTTCATTCGCGTTTCAATCGACGTGGTGGCCGGACGCCGAGGGCGGGTCACTGGCCGGGAAGCTGGCGTCGGAAGCTTCGTCGACTTCATCCCAGGATTTGGGGGGATTTGCCATCGCCTCCGGGCCGGAGTCGCGAATGTCCTGAGGATCGGCAGGGGCGGGCGTCTTGGCCATGTGACCAAGATGGGCCCGCCCGTCTCGCGTGCAACTAATACTTCGACGGCGGATCGCTGGCGGGGAAGCTTTCGTCGGAACTCTGGTCGACGTCGGTCCACTTTGTCGGGGGGTTGTCCATTGCGTCAGGACCAGCATCACGCACCTTCTTCGGCTTGGGCGGCGGGGTCTTTGTCTTCGGGTCGGGGCGCGGTTCTTTGTGAGTCATTGGAAATCTCCTGTGTCCCCAAATCAACGCCCGGCCTGGAACTTTGGTTGCGTGCTCACATTTGTAGGAGTGAGGCAGGGGAAGCGTGACCCCGCCGTAATTTGGGCGCCCGCCACACCTTTTTGGGCGCGAGGGACGACGGAGACCATTCAATGCAAGTTATGAAAGCCGCGGCAGCATTCGCCGTTTTGGCCGCTGCGGCTCTTCCGCCCGCGGCTCAAGCTCAAACCCAAACGCAGCAGCACGCCCATGTTGAAGGCACGCTGCTCAGCGTAAGCGCCGACGGCACGTCGGAGGCGCGCCCGGATATGGCGACGATCAATCTTGGCGTGACGACGGACGGCCAAACCGCCGCCGCCGCGCTTGCTGAAAATTCTCGCCGTATGACCGCGCTGACGGCCGCACTTCGCCGCGCGGGCGTGGCCGAGCGCGATATCCAGACGTCGAACGTCTCGGTCTATCCGCAGCAGGTTTATGTGGAAGGCCAACAACCGCGCATCACCGGCTATCAAGCAAATAACAGCGTCTCGGCAAAAGTGCGCGCCATCGACACCACCGGCCGCGTGATCGACGCAGCCGTCGCGGCTGGCGGCAATACCGTGAACGGCGTTTCGTTCTCGCATGCCGATCCCGACGCGCAGCTCGACATCGCGCGCCGTGACGCGATCGCCGAAGCCCGCCGCCGCGCTGAACTCTACGCAAGCGCGCTGAACATGCGCGTTCAACGTATCGTCGCCGTGCAAGAAGGCGGCGGCTATGCGCCGCCGATGCCAGTGGCGTACGAGCGTCTGCAGTCCGCGGACGCGGCGGCCCCGCCGCCGATTGCGCCCGGCCAGATCGAAACACGCGTCAGTGTCAGCGTGACGTTCGAACTGCGCTGATCAGGCTGCGAACGACAAAAGGAGAGGGCGGCGGATCACTCCGCCGCCCTCTGATTTGTGCGAGATGCGCTTAGTTGGTTGGCGCTTCCACCGGCGCTTCAGCAGCCGGCGGCAGTGTCGGCGCCGGCGGTGGCGACGGCAGATCGATGTCCGGCGGATTGATCTTCACGTCGGGGACGTTGAACTCCAGCTCAGCGGTGCGTTGCTGATTTAGCCCACCGGTGTAGGCAACGACGCCGAACGCGACGACCGCGACCAGAATAATCCCGGCCAAAAACGCAACCCACGGCGACGAACCGCCACCTTCTCTCTCAGCCATGCTCATTCTCCAAAGCCTGTGGAGAGGAGAACAGCGTGCTGGCGGCGATGTTCCCAGCGGTTAGCCTGCCAATGGCGTTAGAAGCGCTTCGCCGGCGTGGAAGCGGCGGAGATTTTCGAGGACGTTTTGCGAACCTTCGTAGAGAGCATTGCGGGTGCCGCCGCCGAGGTGGGGCGTGAGCGTGCAGTTTGGCGCGTCTTTCCAGCGTTCGGCGGGCGTGGGCTCTTCGACGAAGACATCGAGCCCGGCGCCGCCGAGTGCGCCTGATTTCAACGCCGCGATCATCGCGTCTTCGTCGATGACGTTGCCGCGCGAGATGTTGACGATGACGCCGTCGCTGCCAACGGCCTTGATGACATCAGCGCCGATGATGCCTTCGGTGGTTTTGTCGCCGCGCGCGGCGATGGCGAGGACGTTGCACCATTCGGCAAGTTTCAAGAGATCGGGCTCGTAGGTGAATTTCACGTCCGGCTTGGCGCGTGGGCCGTACCATTTGATCTCCATGCCGAAGGCTTGCGCGCGGTCGGCGATTGCCGCGCCGATCGCGCCCATGCCGACGATCCCGATCTTCGAGCCACGGAGGCGTTTTTGCGGTGGCACGGCGAGCGGCGGCGTCCATGAGCCTTCGCGCAAAATTTTCTCGCCTTCGGTGAAGAGGCGCAGGCGCGCGATCATTAGGCCGATGGCGACGTCGGCGACGTCTTCGTGATTGATGTCGCGCCCGTGCGTGATCGCGACGCCGCGCTGCTTTGCGTAGGCGAGATCGACGCCGTCGACGCCGACACCGAAGCAGACGATGCAGGCGAGTTCAGGCAGCGCGTCGATCATCGCGTTGGAAATGCCGACATGGCCGATGGTGACGGCGGCGCGGATGTCTTTCCGATCCGTTGGCCAATGCATGATCTCATAATCGCCGGCGAGGCGCGTTTCGAAGAAGCCGAGGGAGGGGTGGACGAGGAGCGCGGGCTTGGACATGGCGTGTTTATGAACCGCTCGCGTCTCGCGGGCCAGCATTGGCGCATGCCGGCGGGACGCCGGCGGTCACATTAAAGGGCGCTCCGCAAACGCGCCGATCACGAAATTCGCCGCCGTTCCGCATTGATCGCGTCGCGTAACCGCACTGTCTCGACGCGCAGCTCTTCAAGTAGACCCGCGTGAACGATGGCCCACTCCCGCTGCGTGCGCAGGTAGGCGGCGAAGTCGAGGTTCTCGCGCGCAATTTGGATGATTTCTGAGGCCGGACGCTCGTCGAACGAGGAAAGGCCGTTGGCGAAATTGGCCGTGACCCCATTGTTGCGAAACGTGCGGAAGACGACCTGGGTGTCCAGCAGGTCGTCGTAGAGGCCGTAATATTGCTGGATCGCCCGCGCGAGGTCGCGATTTTCGATCAGGCCCATATGGCCCGAGCTGGTGAGCGATTCATAGGCGATGCGCGAGCCGACAGTGATGCGCACCAAGTTGATCGAGCCCATCAGGTTGTCGAGGCGGTCAGGCGGGATCGGCGGGGTCGGCGGCGCGTCCCAACTTTCGGTCGAGAGCACTAATGTGTTGGGCAATTCGCGATTGAATGCGTGTCGGTAGATGTAGTCGACCGCCCCGATCCGAGCGAGCGCGGAGCCGTAGAGCGCGTCATTGAGCGCGAGGTGGGAGTCCAGATCTTCGACGATCTCGGCGAGGTGGCGATCGACGACGCCGCGGTTTGCGCGCGCTTCGTTCCAATTGCTGACTTGCAAGCCGACGAAGACGCCAACCACGACGATGAAAAAATCGATCGCGATGGCTGTCCATTCTTGCTTGCGCAGATGCGCGATCACGCGCCGCAAGATCACCTGCTCAGCTCCGAGGTGGGACCTACGCCGCTTTTGTGTTTGCAAATCATGGTCGACGCCCCGCGCAGGCCGGCAGCGTAGCGCGGCGTCTCAGGCATGACTACGCCAGTTTAGGCCGCGCTCTTTGCTTTCTTCGCCATCAGCTTGGCGAAGCGCTCGAAGAGGTAGTGGCTGTCTTGCGGGCCTGGTGAGGCTTCGGGGTGGTATTGCACCGAGAACACCGGTTTGCCTTCGAGTTCGATGCCGCAATTGGAGCCGTCGAACAGCGAGACGTGCGTTTCCTTGACGCCTTTCGGCAGCGTCGAGGTGTCGATCGCGAAGCCATGGTTCATCGACACGATCTCGACTTTGCCGGTCGATTGATCCTTCACCGGATGGTTCGCGCCGTGGTGGCCTTGCTGCATTTTGTGCGTCTTTGCGCCGAGCGCGAGGCCGAGCATTTGGTGGCCAAGGCAAACGCCCATCACCGGTTTGCCGCTGTCGACGAGCTTTTTGATCTCGGGCGCGGCGTATTTGCCGGTGGCGGCAGGGTCGCCAGGGCCGTTCGAAAGCAAGATGCCGTCCGGATTGTGTGCGAGCGCTTCTTCCGCCGTTGCGGTGGCTGGCAGCACAATCGTGCGCGCGCCGATCTCGCCGAGGGCGCGGAGAATGTTGCGCTTCACGCCGTAGTCCATGACGACGACGGTGAACTTCGGTTTCTTAAGGTCGGGGACGCCGATCGACCATTGCCACAGCTTTTCATCGACGACGTAGCTCTGCGCGGTCGTCACCTCTTTTGCCAGATCGAGGCCGTCGAGGCCGTGCCAAGCTTTGGCGCGCGCACGCAATTTATCGAGATCGAATTTGCCATCCGGCGCGTGCGCGATGACGGCGTTTGGCATGCCTTGCTCGCGAATGCGTTTGGTAAGCGCGCGCGTGTCGAGACCGGAGAGCGCGATGACGCTGCGCTTCTTCATCCAACTATCGAGGTCATCGTCGCTGCGCCAATTTGACGGCATCGTCGGGCGTGTACGGAAGACTGCGCCGCGCGCCGCGGCGGATGCGGCCGGTGAAGATGTCTCGATGTCTTCGTTGTTGGTCCCGACATTGCCGATGTGGGGAAAGGTGAAGGCGACGATCTGTGCCGCATATGAGGGGTCGGTCAGGATCTCCTGATAGCCCGTCATCGAGGTGTTGAAGCAGACTTCGCCGTCCGCAGCGCCGATAGCGCCGAGGCCTTCGCCCAGAAATACGCTACCATCGGCGAGAACGAGCGCGCCCGTGGGCGCGCCGGTGGCGGCGGGGGAATGAGTCGGTTTGGCCAAAGCGGCAGTGAGATAGGGTGCGCCGGGCGGGGTGTCAAAAGCGCTCAGTGGGCGCGGGCCGCAGCCCCGGTCAAACCCATGCCGCAAAGGTGAACTCCCTGTCAGCCATGCGCGTTGGCGGGTAGATGACAGGGCTGTAAGGTTCGGGGTGGTTTCGAGGAAAAGCATAAGTTGGGTGGAGGCCGCGGTCCTCGCGCTAGGACTAGCGGTCACCGGGTGCGGCGAGCGTGCGCGCGTGCCCGTGCCTGACGCCACCGCACCGGACCTCATCACCCGCGCCGCCCTGTTTGGCGAGCCTGCCCGGAGCGGCGGCCAGCTCTCGCCACGCGGCGATCGGGTGGCGTTTCTGGCGCCGCGCGACGGGGTCACCAATGTTTGGGTGTTGTCGGTCGACGCGATGGACGAGGCGCGTCCGGTCACCGACGAACGCGCGCGTGGCGTCAGCAGCTTCCGTTGGGCCGCCGACGGCGCGACCGTGCTCTACCTCCAGGACGACAACGGCGATGAGAAGACGCGCCTCTATGCGGTGGACGTGGCAGGCGGGCCGGTTCGGGCGCTGACGCCTGCGGGTGTGCGCGCAGAAATACTTGCTGTCAGCCAAGCCGATCCGGGCGCTGTCGTGGTGTCGCTGAACGAGCGCGGTTGGCCTGACGTGGTGCGCATTGAGCTGGCGACCGGCGTGCGCACCGTGCTGCAGCGGAACGCAGGACCCGGCGGGTACGTCAGCGTCTTGCTGGATCGAAACAACGCCGTGCGGGCCGGCATGCGCGCGCAAGCTGACGGCGGCGTTGAGGTGGTGACGTTTTTGCCGCGTGGTGGAACGCAGACCTTGTTTGAATTGCCGTTTGAAGACGCGATGTCGGCGCAGCTGCTCGGTATGGAAGCTGACGGCGCGCATTTTCTGATGTTGGACTCAAGCCTCGGGGAGCCGGACTCGCCGGCGCGCGATCGAACGGCCCTGGTTCGTGTCGCTCTGGCGACGGGCGCGAAAACCCTGCTGGGCGAAGGCGAGCGTTCCGACGTTGTTGACGTCTGGATCGATCCGGCGACGGGTGCGGCTGAAGCGTTCGCGACTGAGTATCTGCGGCGTGAATGGCGAGCGCTGAACGCCGACAGCCAAGCTGATATCGAATTCCTGGATCGCTCGCTAACGGGCGATTTCAGCGTTGTTTCGCGGAGTGCGGACGATACGCGTTGGATTGTCATCGAAGAGAGTCCAACGACGCCGCGGCGCTCTTATCTGTTTGATCGCGCGGGACCGGCTGGACGCCGGCTGACATCGCTGTTCTCGCACCGGCCGGAGTTGCAGCAGGCGGCGCTGCAGCCGATGACGCCGGTTGAGATTGCGGCGCGCGATGGCGCGACCTTAGTGTCCTATCTGACGCTGCCGGGCGGTTCGGACGCCAATGGCGATGCGCGGCCTGAGCAGCCGCTGCCGCTTGTGGTGCTGCCGCATGACGGGCCGTGGGCGCGTGACTCGTACGGCTTTGATGCGATGCACCAGTGGCTCGCTAATCGCGGCTACGCTGTGTTGTCGGTGAATTATCGCGGTTCGGCTGGGTTTGGCAAAGCCTTCCTCAATGCTGGCAATGGGCAGTGGGGCGCAGGCATTCAGAACGATCTTGCCGACGCCGTGCAATGGGCGATCGCGCAACGCGTCGCCGAAGGCGGGCGCGTTGCGATTGTTGGCGCCGGCTTCGGTGGCTATGCGGCATTGTCTGGTTTGGCGTTCACGCCGGATCAATATCGCTGCGGCGCAAGTTTTGCCGCGCCGGCCAATCTCTTCTCGATGCTTGATCTTTCGCCCGCTTGGCAGCGTGAGCAATTGTACCAGCGCGTCGCGGATGCGCGTACTGAGGCGGGGCGTCAACTCCTGCGCGTGCGTTCGCCGGTGTTTCACGCTGGCCGCATTCGCAGTCCGCTTTTGTTGGCGTATGGCGCGCACGATCCGCGGCTTTCGCGCGGTGAGACAGATCAGGTTGCGCAGGCGGTGCGTCTGCGCGGCATTCTCACCTACCTTTCGTTCCCGGAAGAAGGCCGCGAACTGGTGCGCCCGCAAAATCGGCTTTCCTATCTGGCTGTGCTCGAGCATTTTCTTGGCGATTGCCTGGGCGGACGCGTTGAACCCGTCGGCGCTTCGTTCGAGGGCGCGTCGATCAATGTGTACGATGGCGCCGTAAACGTGCCGGGGCTTAGCGCGTTCTCGCGCCGGCCTGCCGTGCAGCGGCTGTCGGCGCCTGCGCCGCGTGATGGCGAGCGTGAAGAACGTTTAGAAGACGCGGCCGCGCCGAACTTGGAGCTGACGCCAGTGGTTACGCCTTAGCTGCTGGATAAACCGAACGCACGCGGCTGCGGCGGCCGGTGAAAGTCTCCCACACCAAAGTGTCGACATGAGCTGCACCGTTTTCGAAGCAAACGCCTTCGAACATCGAGCCGTGCGTGACGCCTGATGCGGCGAACACGACGCGCCCTGGCGCCATGTCGTCTAGCGTCAGTTTCTTGTGCACGTCGCGGCCCATGGCGTGGGCGCGTTGCTCTTCCTGTTCATTCTCGGGCTTGAGGCGCGCTTGCATCTGGCCGCCGGCGCAGCGGATCGCCGCCGCCGCCAACACCCCTTCGGGCGCGCCACCCGAACCAAAATAGATGTCGACGCCTGAGCGCGCGGCTTCTGTGGTCCAGAACACGCCGGCGACATCGCCGTCAGGAATGAGACGGATGCCAGCGCCGAGGCTGCGCAGCTCTTCGATGATGTGCTTGTGGCGGTCACGGTCGAGCAAGCACGCGCGAATTTCGCTGACGTTGACGTTCTTGGCTTTGGCCAAGCGCTTGACGTTTTCCGCCGGTGAGAGGTCGAGGTCGATGAGGCCCGCGGGATAGCCGGGGCCGATCGCGAGCTTGTCCATGTACATATCAGGCGCATGGAGGAGGCCGCCTTCCAACGCGAGTGCGACGACTGTCATCGCATTTGGTGCATCGTTGGCGCAGAGTTTGGTGCCTTCGAGGGGATCGACGGCGATATCCACTTTGGGCCCGCCGGCGCCAAGCTCTTCGCCGATATAGAGCATCGGCGCTTCGTCGATCTCGCCTTCGCCGATCACCACCTTGCCGGAGAAGGGCGCGGTTTGGAATGAACGGCGCATTGCATCGACCGCAGCTTGGTCAGCGTCATTCTTGCGTCCGAAGCCGGTCAACTTCGCACTGGCGATCGCCGCCACTTCCGTCGCATGTTGCGCGATTTGAGAAAGGATCAAGCCTGTGGTGTGGTCGCTCACGTTCGCCCCTCGATTTGCTGGCGCTGTCATATCGCGCTCAGTCGGAGGGGCAAGGGCGGGAGCTTCCGCCAGTCAGTCCAGCGTAAGCAAGTCGCCGCAAATGGCCTCAAGACCGGCCTGATCCACCGCGTCGAATGCGTCGAACTGGGTGGAATCGACATCGAGCACAGCCGCGAGCGCGCCGGACTTGTCGAACACCGGCGTCACAATTTCGGAATTGGAGCGGCTGTCGCAGGCGATGTGGCCGGGAAAGGCGTGCACATCCGGCACAAGGATGGTTTCGCGCTTTGCGGCGGCGGCGCCGCAGACACCTTTGCCGAACGGGATGCGCAAGCAACCGAGCGTGCCTTGGTAGGGGCCGACAACGAGTTCATTCGGCTTGTTCGGATCTACGACGTAAAAGCCAGTCCAGAAGAAGCGGTCGGGGAAAGCTTGCGCGAGTAGCGATGCCGCCGTTGCATATCGTGCGGTGAGGTTGGGTTCGCCCGTGATCACGGCGCCGATCTCGGCGCGTAGCGCGGTGTAGCGTTCGACTTTGTCAGCTGGCAGTTCGGCGCGTGCGGCTTCGGCCATTAGTTGCGGTTCGACTTGCGGTGCTTCAGCGCGCCGGAGGCCTTAAGCGCGGTCATCTCAGATTGCCGGTCGGAGGAGAGCCGCTTCGGCTTGTTCAACGTCTTGCCGACCAACACCGAGACGCCGACGATCGCCAGAACCACCAAAACAATCGTAATCCAAAAGCCAGTCATGGTGGTCTCCTTCTTGGGCCAACATAGTGCCGTTGAGCGCAGATGGAAGGTGTGGCGAGCGCCGGCGCCGGATGTTAGCATCATGTATGCCAGCCTTGCCTCCACGCCGGAACGGGTTGCGATCGCGCACCACAAGCTGCGCTCCTCATATCCAAATCGATCAACTGCCTAAAGCACCGCTGAGCGTCGTGCTGGTCGAGGCGCTGGCGGATTTGGCGCATGTGCGTCTTGGCGAGACGTGCGCCACCGGGATCTGTTGGCTTTTATCTGGAACCTGAGCATGCGTCCTCAGATTCTCGCACTCGCCGCACCGGGCCGCTTCGCCGATAGCAACGGCGTGCCGCGCGCGCCGTGTGTATGCATCGTCGCCGCGATTGGAGACGATGCGGCGCTAAAAGCCGAAATGATGACGATGCGGACGATCGAGCAATATACACGACCGGCTCGCAAGCACTACGCAACAAGGTCGACCCTTGTGTGCCACCGCGTCCACAATAACGTTGTTGCGCAAAGCGCGGCGGCGCTCTTCAGCGCCGCCGCGCCCTTGCAGCCGAGACGACGGCGGGAAGTCTCGGCTATGGCGCCCAAGAGGCGGTCCCTTGGGCGCGGGAGAGATGTCGCCGCGATCGCGCTGGGGGGTGACACGAGGAGGTTCGACGAAGGTGAGAAGGGCGCGGCGTTTATCTCTCCTGTTCGCGCGTTGCGATGGCAAGAGCCTGCACGCGTGGCCTTTGCTTATGCATCACGCGATTGGGTCGGCGACAATGTGAGATTTCGCACCTCCAGCGCGGCGCACGATCGCATTCGAAAGCAAGCTGTTTAGAGTCGCCAATCGATCGCTTCAGATGTGGTTGCTCCGGCGCGGCGGTGTAGAAATTCGCGCAGGCGCTCAACGTCGAGGATCAAGAGCTCTCGCTTTGTCTGCTGGATAACGCCTTCGCTCGCTAAGAAACGCAATTCTCGTGTGACGGCTTCGCGCTGGGAGCCGATCGCGGCGCCAATGGCCTCGTGGGTCGGGGTGTTGCGGATGAGGAGACCCTTGGGCGTGACTTCAGCTTCAGCCGCCAGGCGCAGCAGTTCCGCGTAAACGCGAAAGCGTACTTCAAGCGCCGCCAATTCGAACACGCGGTCCGTAAGAGAGATTACGGTTCGGGCAAGGTGACTGGCGACGGCGCAGGAGAATTCGCCGTTGCTTTTCATAAGTGCGACGAAGGTTTCGGCGGGGCATTTCGCAAGCATGCCGTCAGTCTCCGCGAAAATCGCGACAGACCTGGGCGTGTTCGTGATCGCGGCGATTTCGCCGAAATGGCTTCCCGGTTGGAGTAGGCGGATAGCGACTTTGCGTCCGGCAGGGGATTGAAGCCGCGCGGCGAAGACGCCTTCGACGGCAAAGAAGACCTGCCCGTCGAGATCAAGATGCGACACCACCTCTTCTCCGGCGTGCACGCGCTGCAAGGACATGCGCGCCGCCAGCCCATCGAGATCAGAGTCGTCCAACGCCGCGAGAATTTTCACCTTGCGTAAGAGATCGCGCGCCTCGGCCGGGTTCATTGTGATGCTCCATCAGCGTCTGTTACCTTGGCGCGCCTTTCTCCGTCACGCTAGACGATATGATGCGCCTTCATGGCGCGGCTCGTGGCGCATAGTGACAGCGTTTGGTCTCGGCGGCGAAACCGTGTTGGAAGCCGCCGCTTCGTGACCTCGACCGCGCAGGTGTCACCCAGCAATCGACGCTTTATATCCGCCGCTGAACGCACCGCAGCTTTCGGAGCGCCGGATGGCAATGCTGGAATCGTAAGTCCCAGGATGACGGCGGCAACGTGCGTTATCTCACCTAGTGCGCAATGCCGGTTCTGATCAGTGTGCCGGCCGGAGGCCAGTATGCGACCGACAGAAACGTTCTCGATGCTGGAGCTTTGGCTCGACGCCTGCCTGGGTGATGCGGACTGGACTGGACCGCTGACGTGGAGTCAGACCGCGACTGGCGCTCGTGCTATCGCGCTCGTCGCCACAGATTCTCAGGGCGCGCCGCACCTGCAAGGGGCCAGCATCGGAGCGCCGGCGGACTTCCTCAATCTGTGCCGCGATATCGGGTCAGGGCCATGTGCGACGGGCGTGCAGGAGCGGTATGTGGCGGGTAGAGGGCGCCTCGCGTGGGTGGCGATAGCGCCATCGATGAGCGCCATACTCTTCGCCCTCTATGACAAGGATGCTGATCTCGGCGTTTTAAGGCAGGTGGCCCGCGTGGTCGGTAAATGTTTGGCAACGCGGTCCGACGGAGAGGCGCGTAAAACGCTCTCGTCGCTCAAAAGCGTCGCGTTGGCGCATCTGCCCGTTGGGGTCGCGATTCTCGACGACAGTGGAGTGTGCATTGAAGCAAACGTCGCCGCGGAAACGGTGTTTTCGCGGGCGGATGGATTGTTCTTGAGGGCCAATCGGCTTGCCTGTCGCGATCAACGGGATCGCAAGGCGCTGGATGCAGCGCTGAAGGGCGTCACAAGCAACGCCGATCGATTCGTTCCCATCGCGCGCGACGGCGCCGCTACGCCTTACGTGCTGCGGGTGTTGCGACATAGTGTGAGCGAAACGGCCTGCATCGTCATGATCGTCGATCCGGACGTTCCTCCCGCGGTTGCGCCGGAGGTTTGGCGCGCGATGTTCAATCTAACGGAGTGCGAACTTCTCGTTGCACAGGCGTTGGTCTCGGGCGGAAATGTAACCGATCTGGCGCGGCGGCGCGGGGTCACCGTTGGGACGGTACGCCAGCAAAAGAAGAGCATGCTCACGCGCTTGGACGTGAGCAGTCAGGCGGCGGCGGCAGCTGTCCTTAGCCGGGTAGCGCCCTTCGCGCCGGCATGGGCGAATGGGGGTTAGCCGCGATCGCAATCAATCGTGGCTCACGTGGAGCGCTCGTGTGCTCCTTTAACAAGGCAGTCCGGCGGTGGGGCCGGGATGACGGCGGGGGAGTGCCTGATTTTGTACCGGAGTGGTGGGCGCGGAGCCACGCGTATTTGCCTATGATGAAATGAGGCGACTGATCGCGCTCAATCCTCAGGTCGAAAAATTGTTTTTTTGCTCGCGGCTTACGACATCCCCATCCCGAAGTGCGCTGGCGCAAGAAGCGTGAGACGATCCGTGCGCGTCGAACGCTTCCGTCGGAATGACGCGACATGAGGCGACGCACCAATGATGCAGCTTGAGACGACTGCTGAGGCGCGCGGCATGAGGCGAGGCGCAACCGCCAGGTTTTCATTGAATCCCATGAGCATGCGTTCCAGCGCGAGCGTACTTCGGGCTGTCAGCGCCACGCTCTGTGGATCCGTTGACGCTCATCGGCAGGGGTGGATCGCCGATCAAAGTGTTTCCGGCGCCAGGCTTGACGACCGGGACCGGGTCAACGCAGATGCGCCCTCGGCAGCTATCGGGGGCCCGTAGCTCAATGGTTAGAGCCGGCCGCTCATAACGGTCTGGTTACAGGTTCGAGTCCTGTCGGGCCTACGCCGCTGCGTGCGGAGACACGCCGCCGCGTGCTGAGGGGGCGCCGCGGCGGATCAGTCCTCAAGCGCATAACGGCCTGAGGCCGGCGGGGCCGGGCGTTTTCCTCTCTTTGCCTCGCATGGGGTGTCTTTTGCTCGTCTCAAGAGTCGCCGCTGTAGGAGCGGCAACGTTGAGCCGCTTCTTCCACCGCGATCAGGACGCGCGGTCCATCGCTTTGATTCGAGATTTCCTCACGGCGCCGGATTTTTGCGCGGCGCACCAAACCGAATGCGATAGGGGATGAGTACGACGCCTGCGATCACCGACAGAAGCGTGAGCCATGTCACGATGACGATGAGGAGGTGATTGAAGTCCTCGTGGTTTTCCCAATCCATAATGTGGAGCGCCCAGAGCGTGTCGTAGAGCCGCCAAAGGTCGGATCGACGCGCCGTCACTGCGCCGGTGTTCTGCGCGACGTACACTGAGAGCCCGCCTTCGGCGAACTGAACACGCCAGGCGGGCAGGGCGCCTCTGTACTCCGGGCTCTCCGCTGTGATGGGGTCAACCGCTGTTGGGGCCGACGTCAAGGTCACGTGCGTGCGCGCGACGGCGCGGGCCTGGTCAGCGGTTAGCGGAGAGAGCTGGCGTAGATTGCTCGCATCGTAGAGCGCAGGCGGCGCCTCGGCGAACTCGGCGACGATGACTGGACCGCTCGCACGTCGCTCAATTGTCAGCTTTGTCGGCAGCTCGCCCTCTGGGCTGCGCGGCCCTGCGAAGGATGGCAAGCCATCCGTGTCGATTGCCCGCGGCGGCGCCGGACGGACGAGGTGCTCACTGCGGATTTGCTCGATCGGGAAGAGCGTGAAGAAGAGCCCGCTGACCACCCAGAAGAGTATCTGGATGCCGACGAGCACATTCCGCCGGATCGTCTCTATGTGTCCGCCGGAGACGTTTATGCGGTGCTGCGGCGCGATTGAAGCCGGCGGACGACTGAAGCAGGGTTTCGGCGCCCTACGGCGTTCTCGGCCGCGCGCTTCGCATGCCTCTGGGTTCAGACTCTGTGGACGCTGATCGCGCTCAGGTCGTTGAAATCGCTGTTGGGCTGCGGGCCACCACCAGACCTCTGCCATCAATGACGCGATAACATTTCGCGCCGTGTAGTGCTCGCGCGTTCGCGAAACCCCTCATCGCTGCGGCAGCTGCTTCGGTTCGGTCGCGCGCGACCACCCTATCTGATGACAAGGCTTTGCCGGCCGCATCCTCAGCATAAACAATCTCGAACCACGGCATCGGGCCTCACTTGCAAGATTACGGGAGCATGGGCTGCTTCGGAGGACCTGGGAAAGCGCCAAACACGCCAATAGGACGCTCATGAAGAAACGGCCCGAGCGATCGGGGGCCGCTTCTGCTCGCTGCCGTGACGGGTGGGGGAGTCTGATCGGCAGGGAAATTCTTAGAGCGCGAAGATCCACAGCACGGCGAGCGCGCTGGTAGCAGCCCATAAGGCGACGATAAGCCAGATGATTTGGCTGTCCGAATTGATAAGCCGAATGATCGGGCGCGGGGCCCTGAATGGCGGGATTTCCAGTATTTTGCGCATCACGGTTTGCCCTCGTGTTTGGGGGAGCGCGCGTTGTTCTCAGTTGCTGGCGTCCAATGCCGCAACCAGCGATGAACGAACTTTAGTCGCCATTGGCAATAAATCGGTACGGCATCGCACTGATTGTGGCGATCGGCGCCATTGCCGTCGTTGTCATAAATCAGTTGGCCAGGCGCCGAATTGCAGATGACGCGGTCGTCCGCGTCATGCGCGGTGGCGCGGGCGAAACCGATTAGTGTTCAGCGCCGCGGCGGCAGCTGCCAATGGGCTGCCTACGGCGAGGAGGGTTGGGCCACCGCCAGCCCCCACGGGAACATAGTGCGCTGGGGTCAGGTTGACACGTATGAACGAAGGACTCCCCAAATGAAAATCACCTCTACGAAGACCGCTCTGATTATCCTCCTCGGGTTCACGGCGCCGGTTTCGCTGGGCGGATGCGCTGTGCTCGCAGGCGCTGCCGCCGTCGACTATTTCGTCGACAACAACGACGTTTGCGACGGCCCCAACGACGTCGGCCTTATCGATAGCGACTGTCACGACTGAGCGATACTGGAGCGAGCGCCGCCTGTCTTACCGTTCTGAGCGCGAGCGCAATCCGATCGAAGGCAAGTGCTTAGAGACCTAGAACGAACTCGCTCTTGCGCCCAACAAGGAGCATCCAAGCTCTTGAGTCGGTGCGGCCGACGACACATCGTAAACTGTCACTGTTATTGGCGGGGCGAGCGATATTCTGCGGCGTCAGGTATTGGAGATATCCAACGCCCACAGAAGGCCGATCGCCGCTCCCTTTGTGCGCGGCAGCAAGAGGATTGCAGTCAGCAGCGCAGCGCCGATGGTGACGTAGAGCGCCCAATCTCCCAGCGCCTCATCGAGCGACAACACGAATGTTAGCGGCGTAAACACCAGCCCGACAAAGAAGGTAACGATGTAGGGCGCGAAGTCCGCCGTCTGATACCGAGCCAAATCCTCTCCGCAGGCATTGCAAGTGGCGACCGGTGAAATATAGCCGCGGATAACCGCGCCGCGTCCGCACGCGGGACAGCGGCCAATGAAGCCACGCGCAATCGCGCGGCCGAGCGCGCGGGTCGGCGCCGGCGTTTGGCCTATGCTCATTGTGTTGTCCTCGATTTCATCTTGCTGGCGCGCAGTGTTTTGGCGCGCAGAGACATCAAATAGGTCCGCGTCTCCGGCGGGCGTTGCGAGATATCCGGCGCCACGAGCACATCCGTGGGCCCGTGCGCGCGAACGTGCAAAATCTCGTTGCCCTCCCATCCAAGGTCAGCGCAGTAGAGCGTGGCGTTGAGCCCAAGCGCAGCGATTTTCCTGGCGAGTGCGCCGCCCCAGGGCGGGGCGCCATCTTCATGCACAAGATTGAGCACAAGAGACCCATCCGGGCATGCGCGGCGCAACACGCCGATCAGGACATTTGCGTCATCAAACGGCGCCACGAGGCCGTCAGCATTGCACGCATCGACAACGACCGCGTCATAGACGGTGTTGCACGCTTCAAGGAAAGAGAAGGGCTCAGTGGTGAGCCAGTGCACGCGTTCATCCAAGGCAAAATACGTGCGGGCGAGCTCTTCAGCGACAGGATCGACTTCAAGAACCGTTACATCGGCGCCCTGACGGGCAAGCATTGTCGCGAGACTGCCGCCGCCGCCGCCAATAATCAAAATAGTGCGCGCCGACTTGAGCAACAGTTTTGCCGCGTGCACGTAGCCGAAAACGCTGACGCCGTCGGCCTGCACCATAGTCTGAACGCTGCCCTTCAAGCAATAAAGCCGCGCGCCGTCGCATCTGCGCTCGAGAATGCGGATCGGGCCGAGCAAGCCTTCGCGGCGCGCGAGAACACGCATGCTATTCGGCCTGCTCGGCGATGACGTCCGCCGCTTGTTTCAACGCATCTTCATAGAGCGGCACATCGGACACGTTGGCCAGACTGAGCACGCCCATGCGCTTCAGGACATCTCGCGCGCCCGCGTTGAGCTCGGTGATGAACACCATTGTGTTGTGGCTCTGACAGCGCTTCAAAAATCGCATCAGGGCGCCAACGCCTGACGCGTCAACCATCGGCACCGCGTCGAACCGCAAAATGAAAGCCTTCGGTGGAGGGAAAGCGGCCTCAAACGCGTCGTTCAAGCGGCTGGCGGCGCCAAAGAACAAAGCGCCGCGCAGTTCGAACATCTCAACCCCTTTGGGCAATTCCTTGCGTGCATGATAGGCGCCGCGGGTTGGCGTGCTGAAATCGTCTTGATCCTTTTCGAGGATCGACACGCCCTTTTGAATGGCCGTGCTTTCGGCCATGCGGTGCATGAAGATGATGGCGGCGAGGACGATGCCGACTTCGATCGCTACTGTGAGGTCGACAAGCACGGTCAGACCAAACGTCGCCAGCAACACCACGCGGTCACCGATCGGGCCGCTCAAGAGATGGCGGAAGCGCTCCTGCTCACTCATGTTCCAAGCGACGATGACAAGCACAGCAGCAAGGCTCGCGAGCGGCACGAAGGCCATTAGCGGACCTAGCGCCAACATACTGGCGAGGATGAAGAGCGCATGCAGCATGCCAGCGACCGGCGTGCGTCCGCCTGCACGAATATTGGTTGCGGTGCGTGCGATCGCACCGGTCGCTGAGATGCCGCCAAAAAGGCCGGACGCGATATTGGCGACGCCTTGCGCCACCAGTTCGCAATTCGAACGATGCCTCCTGCCTGTCATGCCGTCGGCAACCATCGCCGAAAGCAAGCTCTCGACACCGGCGAGGAAGGCGATCGTCAGTGCAGGCTGGAAGAGTTCACGGACCCGCTCCCAAGTGACCGTTGGGAGAATTGGCGCTGGAAGCGTCGATGGCACGCCGCCGAAGCGCGAGCCGATTGTTTCCACCGGAATGTTCAAAAGCGCCACTAAGACTGCAGCGCCGCCAACAGCGATCAGGAAGCCAGGCAGCTTCGGCGCGTACTTACGCAACAGGATTATAGTGGCAAGCGCGCAGGCGGCGACAGCGAGCGCTGGCAGAGCGAGTGAGTCACGGGCCAACCAAAAGGCTTCGAGCTTGGCAATGAACTCGGCGGGCACGGCCTCCAGCTGAAGGCCGAACAGATCCCGCAACTGGCTGGTGAAGATGATGACCGCGATGCCGGCCGTAAAACCAGTGACGACGGGTTCGGGAATGTATTTGATCCAGTCGCCGAACCGCAGCAGCCCCGCGATGATCAGCATTGCGCCGGCCATGATGGTGGCGAGCACTAGCCCGTCAAAGCCGTAACGCTGGATGATGCCGTAGACGACAACGATGAAGGCCCCGGTCGGCCCGCCGATCTGAAAGCGCGACCCGCCAAGCGCTGAAATCAAGAAGCCGGCAATGACGGCGGTGATCAGTCCTTTGTCAGGGGTGGCGCCGGACGCGATGGCGATAGCCATGGCGAGCGGCAGAGCCACGATCGCAACCGTGAGACCCGCAATGGCGTCAGCGCGGAGATCGTCAAATCGATAGCCTTCCTGCGCGATCACAGTGATCGATTTGGGTATGAAGATGCGCCAGCCGGTGTTCGCTGTTGCAGGAGCTATAGCGGGACGCTCGGTGCTCATGACCTGATCACGCCGGCAATTTCGAGCTCTTGCGCTTGGCGCGCGTGTTCGAAGCGGTGGCGGACGGTGAACGCATCACTGGCAATGTGGCATCGCGCAATCGCACGCCGCGCCCGCCGCCCGTGCTGACAGAGTTCTCATTGATAAGCTCGACGCCGGCCAATTCGAGCGCGGCCACGACCTTGGTCAGCGTGTCGATGACGCCTCTGACATAGCCCTCGCTTGCCTCCATGCGTTGGATGGTTGGCAGAGAGACCCCGGCAAGATCAGCCAAGTCGCGCTGGTCGATGCCGAGAAGCGCGCGCGCAGCGCGTAATTGAGCCGATGTGAGCATAGATATGATGTATCAGACATCATACATGATGTCCAGGAACGCTTTATTGATATTCTGGATCTTGATAATGCTGCTTTGGCTTGCCTGTTGCCGCCGGGCAGTGTGCTGCTCGTTCGCCTTAGAGCGATACCACCGCTCGGAAAACCGTGGTGTGCAATGACGGTCATGGGCCAGCACCCCGGAGCCGTACCCGTCACACGCTAGGGACCGCCGGCGCGGCTGAGCACTGCGTGACGATCGCCGGAGCGGCGCGCTTCGAGGCCGAGGCTCGACGACATGAGTTCGATGAAGGCTTCTGGTTCGGCAGAGACGTAGCCGCCGACACGCATATCTAGCGCCAGTCGCCGTCGCGGGCGGTGCGTTCGGCAGTGGCGTCAAGAGGATCGCCTTCGATCATCGCATCGACGGCGTTGAGCACTTCAGTCGATGCGCCCGCGGTGCGGACTTCGCCAGCGGTGACGCTGCCGGACAGAAGCGGAATGCTCCAGCGATTGTTGCCGCGGCACGCAACGCCTGAAGCGCCGCCTTGGATGAGATTGTGCGGCAGTAGGCCCCGTCGCTATTGCGGAAGCTCACGCCGATGCGAACAGCGCCGGCTTCGTCGGAAGCGAGCTGCGTATTGAGCGCTTGCGACAGCGCGCCACAGCAATCGTGAATGACAGATATCGGCTGCGGTCTCAACGGATCGATGCAACACACTCGCTAAATCGCTCTGCCGGAGTATGGAAGTCCAGCGTTTTCCGTGGCCGTTCGTTGAGTCGCCGTGCGATCTTGTTGAGGTGAGCCTGCGAGTGCGGCGCCAAATCGGTCTTCCTCGGAAAATACTGGCGCAGCAGCCTGTTGGTGTTTTCGTTTGAGCCGCGCTGCCAGGGGCTTTGTGGATCGCAGAAATAGACAGCGACCTCGGTTTCCATAGTGAAGCGCCGATGATCGGCTAGTTCTTTGCCACGATCCCAAGTCAGCGACTTGTAAAGTTCATCGGGAAGTTTTCGCGCCTGCTTGATGAGCGCGTTGACGACGGTCTCGGTCTCTTTGTTCGGGATCTTGGCCAGCATCACATAGCGCGAGTGTCGTTCGACCAGCGTGACGATGAAGCTCTTCTTCGATCCGCATAAGAGGTCGCCTTCCCAATGCCCCGGCACAGCGCGGTCCGCGACTGACGCCGGTCGCTGGCTAATTGAAATTGCATTTGAGATTTGACCGCGATGAAAGCCTTTCTGCGTGGCGTGTCGCGAACGGCGGAGCACACGTTGAGAGCGCAAATGCCCAATCAACTGCTTTTTCAGCACGCCGCGGGCCTGGACATAGAGGCTCCGATAGATGGTCTCGTGCGACACCTGGCGCGCCTCGTTTCCCGGATTGGTCCACTTTAGCCAGCCGGCGATCTGCTGAGGAGACCATTCCAATGCGAGCTTTGCCGCAACAGCTTGCCTCAAATAATTATGCGTCGCCAATTTGCACAGCTTCGGGCGCATAGCCTGTGTCCAAGCGCGGCTGTCAGCGGCAGCAGCGCGGTAGCGCTGCGAGCCGCCATTGCGACCGATCTCGCGGCTCAGCGTCGAGGCCGAACGTCCGAGCGCGTGAGCGCGTGAGCGATAGAGCGAAGCGATCGCCCCGCGACTAGGCCACGCGAAATCTCCTCGCGCTCGGCAAGCGTCAATGCCAGCCGTGATCGTCGTCGCGTCGGCGGTCGAATGCCCCCGCTCGGCGCCAAAACCGAGAAGATCGAGGAATGGCCGCGATCAAACAAGCGGCCTATGTCGTGCATGCCTTCCCCGCGACGCCATCGATCCCAGATCTCAGCCCGTTGCGCGGCTGAATAATAGATACGCTGTCGCTGCTTCATCGGTCCTCACTCCAGTCCTCTCAACGAGACTAAAGTGTTGCGTCGACCAGTTGAGGTCGCAGCCGAATTTCTGCCGGAGGGAGAAGGAACGTCAACGGCTCGAATCCGCTCAAGAACCGCCTGCTTCGACTTCTCATATTGAGCCTAATA
>JANNFK010000040.1:0-92171 GCA_031379735.1 Caulobacteraceae bacterium
GTCGCCTGCGGCGCGCTTGCCTGAATGTGCGCCCAGCGCGCCTCCTTCGGCACCCAGAACACAGCGGCGGAAGTGTATTCGTCCCTGTCTTCCGGGTCGGCATGCGGCGTTGCGGCGACTTTCGCCCGCTGGCGCTCAAACCGATCGGATATGTACTTCAGGAAGATGAGGCCCAGGACAACGTGCTTGTAGTCGGCGGCATCCATGTTCGAACGCAGCTTGTCAGCCGCCGCCCACAACGTCGCTTCAAAGCCGAGCGCAGTTTGCGTCTTGCCGTTGCTGTTCTTCTTCGCCGCACGCGCCATCTCATCCCCACTCCCGCCGGCAACTATAGCGAGCACAAAACGAGATGCCGCAAGTTCGGCAACGACCGCGTTACACGCCAAACCTCAAACGGCACGACCGAGCGAGACCGCCATGATCGACGCCCGCAGATTTATCCACAGCTTTGTGAGTGATCGGAGTTTGGTAGCAAACTGGTAGCAGCCTGTGGATAATCGCCTTGACCCTGGCTTTGCTACCAACTCAACTTCGGCATAAGCCGTTGATTTTATTGGATTTCCTTGGAGCGGGCGATGAGATTCGAACTCACGACCCCAACCTTGGCAAGGTTGTGCTCTACCCCTGAGCTACGCCCGCATCCGTGGGTAACCCGGGCTTAGGCCCGGGCTGAGGGGCGCTCATATCGCAGAGGCCCACCCCGGACGCAAGGGGGCGGAAGCAAGAGGGCGAACCAGGCCCGCTCGGCGTCCACACCAAGCCTAAACCGCCAGGCGCCCGGTGGGTTTAAGCCACCAGGCGCGAAGGACTTCAGCGGCGGCGGCGCGCCAATCCGGCGGCCAAGACACCAGCCAGCAACCCGGCGCCCGCCGCGACACCCACTGCTGCAATCGGATGAGCGCGGACGCGTTTGCCAACTTGCGCGGCGCTATCGTTCACGCGCTCGCCAAGTCCATCCCAGCGCGACGCCATCGACTTGCCGATGTCGCCGGTCAGTTGCGCGAAATCTTTTTGCAGTGTTGCGACGTCATCACGAAGGTCGATCGCGCCGTTGCGCCGGTGACGGGTTTCATATGCTTGCGCCATTTTGCTCTCCATCATGATGCAGCTTTTCGCGAAAGCGACGCTGCGATGAACGAGAGATAGCGAACAAAGCTTCAGCGCTATGCGACGCGCGTCACACCCCGCTCACCAAATATCGCCAAAGGCGCGGACGAAGTTGCCGCCCAGCACTTTTTCCACAACACGCGGCGCGATCCCGCGATCAAGCAATGCATCGGCGATGACCAGCGCCCGATCCGGGCGGTTCAGGCCCTCGGTGAATGGCAAGCGCCCATCTTCCTCTGGCGCCGCCACGCCAGCCGCGATGCGGCGCTGCGTCTCGGCGTTCCAGCCTTCCTGCTCCTCGGCTGACATCTGCATCGTGTCGAAGCTGGTGTCGCTGCCGATGCCGACATGATCTTCGCCACACACGTCGAGCGCGTGTGTCATGTGCGCGATGTAATCGTCGACGTTCGGCTGGCGCGGGCTCGGCGCGGTGAAAAAGAGATCGAAGATCCCGAACACGCCGCCCTTGTCGGCGACCGCGCGCATCACCTCGTCCGTCTTGTTCCGTGGATTGGCGTGCACGGCGGCGCAGCCCGCATGCGTGATCAAAACCGGCTTGGTCGATGCTTCGATGGCCGCGCTCGTGGTCGCGGGATTGGCATGACTCAAATCCAGCGCCACGCCCTTCTCGTTCATCCGCGCCACGGCTTCACGGCCAAGCTCGGTCAGCGTCGCCTCAGCCGGCGACATAACGCCAGCGCCGAACGGCGAGGGCGTGTTGTAGCTCAGCTGCATCACCCGCACGCCGAGATTGCGGAATAGATCGATGCGGTCGATCTTGTCCTCCAGACACGTCGCACTCTCGAACGAGAAGATGATCCCGACTTGCCGCGCGCGCTTCGCTGCAGCGATGTCCGCGACGTTGCGGATCTGACGGAAGTAGTCCGGATGCGCCTCAATCAAGCGCTGATAAAATGCGATTTCAGCGAGCGTTTCTTCGAACGGCGCATTGAAACCGCCCATACTTGTCTTGATCGCCGACACACCGGCATTGCGCGCGAGATCAAGCGTCGCCTGCGCCAGTGGCAACTGATCCGACGTCAACGGCGGCCCAAGATTGGCGTCCACCACGATAGCGCGGCGATGCAGCGAGCGCGCCCGCGAGCTGATCGCGTTGTCATAGGCAAACGCAGAGCCGCCAAACGCGCCGGCAGCCACCAGCGCGCCGGCGCCCAGCGCAAATTCACGACGATCCATTCTGTTCTCCCCGATGTCTCGAACCTGGATGCCGCAAGCCGCGCTATCAGATGCGCTTATTCCCCCGGCTCAGCTTTGCGCGGCGCCTTCAAGCGGCGGCGATTGACGTGACTATCCGGCGCCAAATGCCCTTCCGGCGTGCGCCCCCGAAAGTAATCGCGCTGCCAGCCGTTCTTCACCGCTTCCGAATCCTTGTCGGCCAGCTTGTCGAGGAAGTTGCTGCGGCTTGCGCCCCACGCTTCGTATTGCCGCTTCAGCTCCGGGTCGGAGTCGAGTGATTTCACGATCGGCTGGATCGTATCCATCTGCTCGTGCGGCAGCGGATACACAAAGCAGAACGGCTCATCCTTCTTGAACGAGACCATGCCCGGCCGGGTGAAGCGCCAGTTCATCGTGAACGGAAACGGCAGCCAGTACGTCTCGATCACGCCCGCGAGCGGTTGAATGCCGTCTTTGATGTGGTTGGGCGGGCCACCGGCCCACAAATCCCAACCCACTTCGGTGCGAAACAGCCAGCCCGTGTGAAACGTCAGCACGCCGCCGGAAAAATGCGATACCGCCCAGCGATCGAGTTGCGCGCGCGTCGTCTCGCCATCGGGATCGAGCCTGATGTCTTCGATGCGCGCGCCGCCCGTCCACGTCGCCGTGAAGCTGACCGGCGACAGCAACGCCCAGCCCGTGGTGTTGGCGACGACCAGCGGCAGGCAGCGATAGGGGTGACGATCGGAAAACCGATCCATCCACTCACGGTCAGGCGAACCCGGCACCATCTCGGCCGGCTGCGGATCGACTTGATAACAAGTGAGTTTCATACCCTCCCTCCTAGACGCTTGGCCTCGCTTGCGCCAAGGGGATGAGCGTCATGCCCGCGACCGAAGCTGATCTTTTCGCCCACTTTGATGCGCTGGGCATCGCACACGTGACGCACCGGCACCGCCCGGTGTTCACGGTCGATGAAGGCCGCGACCTCAAAGCCTCGATGCCGGGCGGGCACACCAAGAACCTGTTCCTGAAGGACAAGAAGGGCGCGATCTTTCTGATCTGCGCCATCTCGAGCACCGCCATCGATCTCACCGCCACGTCCAAGTTGATCGGCGCCGGCCGGTTCTCGTTCGGGTCGGCGGAGCGGCTGATGCAGCATTTGGGCGTTGAGCCCGGTTCGGTGACGCTCTTTGCGCTGATCAACGACCCCGAGCGCACCGTGACATTGGTGATGGATGAGGCTTTGTTCGCGCACGACACGGTGAACTTCCATCCCCTGAAGAACGACGCCACAACCGCGATGAACCCGGCCGATCTCTTGAAGTTCGTCCACTCTTTGGGGCGCGAAGCGATCCGGCTGGCCTTTGATCAGCAAGGAATACCGGCGAGAATTGAACCGGGCGCTGCGGCGGCCCATCTTTAGGCCCGAACGAGGGAACGCATGACTTTTCTGAACGATGCCGCGCCGCCAGAAACCGACCTTGTCAAAGAGGGCTCCGACCAGGGCTTCATGGCCGATGTGATCGAGCCGTCGCGCGCGACGCCTGTAATCGTCGATTTCTGGGCGCCGTGGTGCGGCCCCTGCCGCACGCTTGGTCCGCCGCTCGAAAAAGCCGTGCGCAACGCCGGCGGCAAAGTGCGCCTCGTCAAAATCAACATCGACGAAAACCCCGGTGTCGCCGGCCAGCTCGGCGTGCGTTCGATCCCGGCCGTGTATGCATTCGACCAGGGCCGTCCTGTTGACGGCTTCATGGGCGCGATCCCCGAAAGCCAGATCAAACTCTTCGTTGATCGTCTCGCCGGCGCCGACATGACCGCCGAGATTGAGCCGCTGCTTGAGCAAGCGGCAGAGTCACTGCAGCTCAACGATATTGGCGGCGCGGCTCAAGCCTTCACCACCATACTTCAGCTCGATCCCGCCAATGCCAAAGCCATTGCCGGCATGGCGCGCATCGCCCTGAGCGCGGGCGACGTCGAGAACGCGCAAGAAATCCTCGCCATGGCGCCGCCGGAAAAGACCAACGATCCCGAGATCGCAGGCGTTCGCGCTGCGCTGGAGCTCGCCGCCAACGCCGGCAATGTCGGTGACGGCGACGAACTGGGCGCCAAGGTCGCCGCTAACCCCGACGATCTGCAAGCGCGCTTTGACTACGCCGAAGCGCTCTCGGCGCGCGGCGAACTCGAAGCGGCGAGCGATCAATTGCTCACCATCATCGAGAAGGACCGTGAATGGAATGAAGGCGCAGCGCGCGCCCAATTGCTCAAGGTTTTCGAAGCCGCAGGGCCGGTGTCCGACGTGACCAAGCAAGGACGCCGCAAGCTGTCGGCGATTTTGTTCTCGTGACCGCGTTTGGTTATCGCAAACCTGCGGACCTGCCGCAGACGGTGCCACTGTTCCCGCTGCCCGGCGCGATCCTGATGCCGCGCGGGGTGCTGGCGCTCAACGTCTTCGAACCGCGCTACCTCAACATGGTCGACGACGCCCTCGCCGGCGATCGTCTGATCGGCATGATTCAACCTTCCGTCGGTGACGAGGATGATCCCGCGCCTGATCTTTCCGACGTCGGCACCGTTGGCCGCATCACCGCCTTCTCCGAAACCGAAGACGGCCGCTACCTGATCACGCTCACCGGTATCTGCCGCTTCGATCTCAATCAGGAGCTCGAAACCGGCACGCCCTATCGCCAAGCCTTGGTAAGCTACGACGCCTTCGAGGCCGACTTCACACAGGCTCGCGGTGAACGCATCGACCGTGACGGTCTGATCAGGTCGCTGAAAAGCTACGCCTCGCTGCACGGCTTCGTCGTCGATTGGGATTCCGTCGAACAGGCGCCGACGGAAACCATCGTCAACGTCGCCGCGCAAATCTGCCCGTTCGATCCCGCCGCCAAGCAAGCCATGCTGGAATCGGTTTCGCTCGAAGATCGCACGCAGGCTTTGCTCGCTCTGCTCGAATGGGATCGCGCCGCCGGCGACGGTCAACGGCCCATCCAATGAGCGAAGTCGATCCCAAACTCCTCGAAGTGCTGGTGTGCCCGCAAACCCGCACGCCGCTGCGCTATGATCGCGCGCGCCAAGAACTGATCAGCGATCGCGCGCGTCTAGCCTATCCGGTGCGCGACGGCGTTCCGATCATGCTGATCGACGAAGCCCGCGAATTGGGAGCGGACGAATGAGCGCTGAACACACCTCCCGCCCCTGGCCGACCGATCTCGTCTTCGATCGCGAGACCAAGGCGCTCACCATCGCCTTCGATGACGGCGAGATGTTTGAAGTGCCGTTCGAGCTTTTGCGCGTCGAAAGCCCGTCCGCCGAAAACAAAGGCCACGGCGGAGCCGCGCCGCCGCCAGTCATCGGGAAAGCCAATATCAACGTCCTCAGCGCTGAGCCGGTTGGACGTTACGCTGTGCGCGTGGTCTTCGACGACGGCCACGACACCGGCCTGTTTTCATGGGATTTGCTCTATGATCTCGGCCGCGACAAAGAAGCGAAGCTCCGTGTTTATCGCGAAACACTGCGACTGAGAGCGCTGCGCGACGAGGCCTGATGCCGACGCAACTTAAAGAAAAACGCGTCACGCGCCCGGCCAAAGGCTGGCGCAATTTCTATTGGCTTGAGCGCGAGATGAACATTGGCGGCGAATCTCGCGGTCCTGGCCGCACGCCTTCGAAATTCGTTTGGCCGTCGAAAGACGTCGCTGAAACCATGGCGGCGAAGAACAAAGAAAAATGGGAAGCCGTTGGCGTGAAATATCTCGGCGCCGAGCAAGAGTCTTGACGCTGCAGCGGAACAAGCATGCATCAGAAACACGAGTAATTCGCATTCGCAAATCACTACAGTCGCACATTTTCGTAAGCCGCTATCGCGATCTTTGAACTGCTGATAACCTAGCCGGCGTTCGGCGGAGAGCCGCGATCACACCAGCCCGCTGAATCAGGAGCACCCAGCAAAAGCTGGGCGCTTTGTCGCCTACGCGTCACATCCGACAGTTGCGAGGCTAAATGGAATTCCGGATCACGACAGCGCACACACCACCGCGCGTATATCAATACGCTGACGCAGAGCGCGCCTTGCGCAAGCTGCGAACCATGGAATTGCGCGGCGTCAAATTCACGCTCACCGACAGCTTGGGCAATCCGCTCCAAGTCTCGCAGCTCGAAAATCAAAACCCGAAAATAAGCTAGTCGGAATTAGCTGAAGACCGCTCGTGCGGATCTGGCCCGTGATGAAAAAGCTGATCTTGGTCGCGGGCGTCGAAACGCTGACCGCAAACCTTGCACGTAACGGCATGCTCCAACGCGCGGCGCTGGCTCGAAAACGGCGGCAGCGGCGGCAGCTTTGACGAGGACACGTACAGAATCCTATCGGCCATCGTCCTCAAGGTCCGTACGATGTCGCACACACTTTGACGTTGGCCGGCTCAGATGCGGCTCGTTTTGAAACAATCCGGGCGCTCTGTGCGATTGCGTACCGAAACTACGAACAGCACGTGCAACCAATAACTTGCGCGCTGTTTCCCCCCGCAAGATCGCCAGCGCGCGCACTAGGAGCGGCCCCCTCCCGTCAAGTTGGGGGCCCGTTTCTACCCAGCACTGGAACCCAAAATGCGTATGCGCGCGCCTCCGGCGGCTCACCAGATTATCTTGATGACCGTGTTATGGGGCGCTGCCTGCCTCGTCGCAGCGGTTTGGGTGTTTACCTACGCGCTGTGAGCGTCAGCGCCGCCGGATCGTGACCGCGGACACAGCGACAAGGTAAGCGCTTCGCTACCTTCTCCTCATCGAGACGAGGCAAGAGCCTCGACCGAAGAGGAGCAAGAGCAATGACCAAATTTTATTCCTTGATGCTGGCAGCCCTGCTGATGGCCCCGATGGCCTTCGCCACGATGAACCAAGCCGCGCAGATGGTCGCTTAAGCGATCAACCCAACCCCATTCGACAGATCAGACCATGTCCAAATTTTACTGCCTCATCGCCGCTTGCGCCGTGTTTGCTCCGGTCGCTTTCAGCATGATGAACCAAGCCGCGCAGATCGTCGCTTAAGCTCCCAAGCGGTAACGATCCTCGCTTCAAAAGCGCGGCCCAAAGAGAAGGGCGCGGAGGTTGCTCCCCCTCCGCGCCCTTCGCATGTCCGGAACATGCTGTTCCTGCGGAACGCAAGCCTAAGCCCGCCGTTGCTCCGATCATGATTGACCAGATCACGCCACTGCTTGCGCTGCTTCCGTATCTCGCGATTGCTTTGGCGCTGGGCCTCGTGCCCGCCAACGCTATGTCGTTCGACGAACCCTCAGAATAAAACCGCAGCGGCGTACGCCAGCGCAGCCGTCAGCGCCACGACCAACGACATCCGGTCCGACACCGCGTGCACGACCGGGTCATCCGGCATTTCGCCGCGCCCAGTCAAAAGCCACACCCGGCACAACCAGAAAATCGACGCCGCCGGCAGCACCCAGAGCCACGCCGGCGCGTCGTACGCCAGCGTCGCCACATCGCTCTGCACATAGAGCGCAAGGACCAAGCTCGCCGCGAACGCCGAGCCTACGCCCATCGCCTTCAGCACCGGCGCATCGGCGAATGCATAGCCACGCCGGATATTTTCCGGGGCGCCTTCAATCTCGGTAACGCGCTTCACCAGCGCCAAGCTCAAGAAGAAGAAGCCGCAAAACGCCAACAGCCACGATGACGCCGGGTGCCCGGAGGCCTCGCCACCCAGCAGCACCCGCAATCCATAAAGCGATGCGAGCACGAAGATGTCGACCACGACCAGCCGCTTTAGCCAAACCGTGTAGATCCCCGACAACGCCATGTAGAGCAGCACGTAGCTCGCAACGCCCGCGACCCCGCCAATGATCAGCGCCACCACGGCAAGCGCCGCGCCCACCCCCAACCCAATCGCCGGCGACACCGCGCCGCTCGCGAACGGCCGCGTGCGCTTGCGCGGATGACGGCGATCGGCGGGAATGTCGAATGCGTCATTGAAGAGATAGAAGCTCGACGCCGCACAGCAGAGCGCAAAGAACGCGAGCAGCGCTCCAGTCCAGCCCGCATAATCCGTCCAGCCCTTCGCCGCGATGATCGGAATGAAGACGAGCACGTTCTTCACCCACTGCCGCGGCCGCAACGCACGCAGCAGCTCGCGCGTCGTATCGCGCTGATTGGGCAGCACCAACTCAACCGGCCCAAGCGCGCGCGCCTGCGCCGTCAGCATCGTTGTCGCGTTGACCACCACCGCCGCCTGCGCTTTCGCCCACACATAAAGATCGGCGTGTTCGTTGCCGGCATAAACAAAACCGTCCGGGTACGCCGCCACCAGCGCATCGGCCTTCCGCGCGGATTTGAGATTAGTGGCGCCATCGGACGCAAACACGTCATCAAACACGCCGACATGCGCGGCAATCGTGTTCGCAATTTTGCGATCCGTCGCTGTCGCCAACGCCAGCCGCCGGCCCTTGGCCTTTTCAGCGCGAAGGAACTCCAGCACGCGCGCGTCATACGGAAGTTCGTCCGCCGGTGGCGCGTAGTCCGCCAGCTTTGCCTTCACAAATGCACGGCCCTTGGTGAACCAGCCCGCTAGCGAGAACACGCCAAACGGATGCGTCGCGAGATAGGATAAAATCGATTCAAAGAACGTGTCGCCATGGATCAGCGTACCGTCGAGATCGACGGCCAGCGGCAATGCCGCGGTCGTTGGCTGGTCCACAGGTTCAATTGACATTTCAGTCCCGGCCGCAAGCTAGCAGCAGGCCGCGAGCACACCAATCGCGCGCATGCCTGGCGCGACGCTTACGCCGCCAAACTCTCGCCGCGCAATAATTTGGGCAGGTCGCCCGCGCCGCCGCCTGCATATTTCATGAAGAAACGCCGGGCCGGGCCGACGGCGTTGACCGCCGCGAGCCCCAACGTCCGCACCGCGCGCACGGGTTTGATGTCGTTCGAGAAGAGCTTGTCGAAGAACTCCATCCCCAACGCCATGGTCACGTTGTCGAAGCGCCGCCAGCGCTGGTAGCGCTCGAGGATCGACACATCGCCTGGATCGAGGCCAAGCAAAACGCCGTCAGCGATGCACTCGGCCAACGCCGCGCAATCCTTCAAACCGAGGTTCAAGCCCTGCCCGGCGAGCGGATGGATGCCGTGTGCGCTATCCCCGGCGAGCGCCACGCGCTGATCGATCATGCGCTCGGCCAATTGCAACGACAGCGGATAGCCAAAGCGCGGCCCTTCCAGTGAAAGCTCACCCAGGAAATCGCCGAAGCGCTTGCGCAGCTCGGCCAGGAAATCCGGCTCGTTCATTTTGAGCAGCGCCTCTGCCACCGCGCGCGGCTCGGCCCATACGATGTTCGCGCGATTGCCTTTCAGCGGCAGGATCGCAAACGGCCCATTCGGCAAGAAGAATTCATGCGCCACCGCGTCGTGCGGCGTCTTATGCGCGATAGTCGCCACGATCGCCGTCACCGGATAGTCCCAACCGATCGTGCGAATACCGGCAGCGCCGCGCACAAACGAACGCCGCCCATCGCTGCCAACCAAAAGCGGCGCACGCAATCTGCGGCCATCAGCCAGCGTCACGGTCGCACCGGCAGGATCGCGCTCAATGGCGCTCACCGACATCGGCTGAATCATTTTGATGCCCGGGCGCGCCTTCACTGCGCTATCGAGCGCCATGCGCACGTGACGCGCTTCCAGCATCAGTCCAAGCGGCTCGTCAGTGTCGCGCATCTCAGCGCGGTCGAAATGCAGATGTAGCAGCGATGGCCCCCGGCCCAACTTGCCGTCCGTCACCATGATCTGTTCGATCGGCTGCGCGACCTCATCAAGCTGATCGCCCAGGCCAAGCACCCGCCACATGCGGTACGACGCGAAGGCGATCGCGAAAGCGCGGCCGTCAAACGCCGGCGCCAGCGTGTCCGAGGGCTTCGAAGCGTCGATCACGGCTACGGAAAGCCCGGCCTGGTCCAGCGCCAACGCCAACGTCTGCCCCACCAAGCCGCCGCCTGAGAGGATCACGTCCGCATCGAACCCGCGTCCATTGCTCATATCGAACGATAGCTCTGCGTCATCGGAAGCGTCGATGCGGCGCTGGCGCGCAAGCAAAAGGCAGGGCGCCACTTTTTTAGGCGATCCTGCTGCAGTGCACAACGACGCTCGCCCATTAACTTGCCGGATCGCTCATCGCCTCGGCCAATCGCCGCTTCGATCGTTCGAGGGAGCGGGGCAATGACAAAAACCAAGGGACTTTGGCGCTCGCTGCGTTTTGCAGCTTTGGCGTTGGTGGGCGCGGTAGCGCTGAGCATGGCGGCGCCGGATATGGCGTTCGCGCAAGAGACGACTGCAGCGGTTGAAGCCGCCGCACCAGAAACGACGGCGCCCGACGCCGTTGTCGTTGAAGAAGCTGTCGAAGAGGTGGCGGCGCCGATCGTCGACAAGGGCGACACCGGCTGGATGCTCGTTTCGACCGTCCTCGTTCTGATGATGATTATCCCTGGCCTCGCGCTTTTCTACGGCGGTCTCGTGCGGGCAAAGAACATGGTCTCTATTTTGAGCCAAGTGTTCGTTGTCACCGCGATCGGCATGGTGATGTGGCTGCTCGTTGGCTACTCGCTTTCATTCACCGACGGCGCCGGATTGAATCGCTTCGTCGGCGGCTTGAGCAAAGCCTTCCTCGTCGGCGTCGACACCAGCACGCTGGTCGAGACGTTCTCCGTCGGAATCTCCATACCGGAGCTGGTTTTCGTCGCTTTCCAGATGACGTTCGCCTGCATCACCGCAGCGCTCGTCCTTGGCGGCGTTGCCGAACGCGTGAAGTTCAGCGCCATCGTAATTTTCGCCATCCTCTGGCCGGTGCTCGTCTATTATCCAATGGCGCACATGGTCTGGTGGTGGGGTGGTCCGAACATGGCGTCGGATCCCGCAAATGCTGAAGCCCTCGCTGCAGGCGCAGGCCTGATCTGGAGCTTCGGCGCGCTCGACTTCGCTGGCGGCACTGTCGTGCACATCAACTCTGGTATCGCCGCGCTTGTCGGTTGTCTGCTGCTCGGATCGCGCACCGGCTATCGCAAAGAGCCGATGCCGCCGCACAACCTTACCTTCACAATGATTGGCGCAGGTCTTCTGTGGGTTGGCTGGGTTGGTTTCAACGCTGGCTCTAACCTCGAAAGCAATGGCTACGCGGCGTTGGCGCTCATCAACACCTTCGTCGCCCCGGCCGCCGCGGCGCTCTCATGGACGCTCACGGAATGGGTCACCAAAGGTAAGCCCAGCTTGCTCGGTTTGGCGTCAGGTGCGGTTGCAGGCCTCGTGGCGGTAACGCCGGCAGCGGGATTTGCCGGCCCGGTTGGCGCGATGATCCTTGGTCTCGTTGTCGGTCCGATCTGCTTGTTCGCCTGCTCAGCCTTGAAGTCCTTGCTCAAGTACGATGACAGCCTCGATGTCTTCGGCATCCACGGCATTGGCGGCATCGTCGGCGCGATCGGCACCGGCATTGTCGTGAACCCAGCCTTCGGCGGCGCGGGCATCGTCGACTACGCAGCCGGCGGAATCGCCGTCTATCCCGGCATCGTTCCGCAAGTGATCGCCCAAGCGAAGGGCGTCCTGGTGACGATCGTTTGGTCCGGCGTCGGCAGCACGATCGTTTGGGTCATCGCTCGCCTGCTCACAGGCGGACGCGTCAGCAAGGAAATCGAAGCAGAAGGCGTCGACTACGCCGAGCACGGTGAGGTCGCCTACCACAGCTAACGGCGCTACTCTCCCTCACCTTCAGAGCGCGGATCGTTTCGATCCGCGCTCTTTTGTTTTCACCTTTATTAATTGGAACTTCCGCGCCGCAGATGAATGCGCAGGTAACCCTGTTCGCAGCCGAATCTTCATCCCTCGTTTACCGGGAGAGACAACAGTCCAAAACTTGATCTCGGCCCTAGCGAGCGCCCCAAGTTTATGACTGACGACGCCTATACCGAACGGGGAAGAATCCCCGCCGCGACCAGTTCCGCAGCCGCACGGCTGGCGCTGAAGCGCGCCACGCTGGCGATCTGCTGCGGGGTGTTCGGCGCTTATGGTTTAGGCGCCGTGCTCACCTATTCGCCGGAAGATCCGAGCCTCAACACCGCCGCTAACGGCGTGCCGTCAAATTTGTTCGGCGGCCCCGGCGCATTGCTCGCCGATCTCGCCATTCAAGCCCTCGGCGCTGCTGCGCCTTTAATGATGGCCGCGTTGCTTGCGGCTGGCGTGATGCGCGTGATGCGCCGCCAGCTCGTTGCGCGGATTGACAAGCGGCGTGTCGGCGCCGCCACGCTCGGCATTCTGCTGCTCGCCGCCGCCGCCACCACCATCCCGACGCCGGAAGGCTGGCCGCTCGCGACCGGCTTCGGCGGTTTGTTGGGCGACGGCATTGCAAGTCTCATTAGCGGCCTTGCCTCCATGCCTGCGCTGCCGTTCCCGCGCGTGTTGACCGGCATCGTCTGCGCCATCGGCGGCTTGCTTGCGGTCGGCTGGTCCTTCCAAGTGCGCGCCGAAGACGTGCGCAACGCCGGCCAAGTCGTGCGCCGCGCCGCCGCCGGCAGCGCGCAAGCCACACAACGCGCCATCGGCTACGTCTCGGAGAAGGCGCGCCGCGAACCCGAAATCGAGGAAACCTCATTCCGCCGCGCCGCCAACGCCGTCGCCGCCGCCGCCGCTGCGCGCGACGAAGAGCAGCGCACCGCGCCGCGTCCGCGTCCACGTCCGGCCCCGCCTGCGCGTGAGCCCGCCGAAGCACGCCAACGCGCGCCCGCCGCGCCGAAGCCGCCGAAGAAAGAAAAGCCGCACGCGTCATTCGCTTTCGGCCGCGAGTTCGATCTGCCCGACACCGATCTGCTCTCAACGCCGCGCCAGCGCACCAACCAGACCGACGCGCAAACGCTGCACGCCATGAGCCGCCAGCTCGAAACCGTTCTCGCCGACTTCGGCGTGCAAGGCGAAGTGCTCTCCGCCCGCCCCGGCCCCGTCGTCACCCTGTTCGAGTTCGAGCCCGCAGCCGGCGTCAAATCCTCGCGCGTCATCGGCCTATCCGACGACATCGCCCGCACCATGAACGCCACCGCCGCGCGCGTCGCCGTCATCCCCGGCCGCAACGCCATCGGCATCGAGCTCCCGAACGGCAAACGCGAAACCGTTTTCCTGCAGACGCTGCTGAACTCCGCCAGCTTCGCCGGCACGCAGGGCGATCTGCCGCTGGCGCTCGGCGAGACCATCGAAGGCGACCCCTTCGCCGCCGACCTCACCAAGATGCCTCACCTGCTCATCGCCGGCACCACCGGCTCGGGCAAGTCGGTCGGCATCAACGCCATGATCTTGTCGCTGCTCTACCGCCACACGCCGGACGAGTGCCGCTTCATCATGATCGACCCGAAGATGCTGGAGCTCAGCGTCTACGAAGGCATCCCGCACCTCCTCCACCCGGTCGTCACCGATCCGAAGAAAGCCGTCGTCGCGCTCAAATGGACCGTGCGCGAGATGGAGGACCGCTATCGCCGCATGTCCAAGCTCGGCGTGCGCAACATCACCGGCTACAATGATCGCGTCCGCGACGCGCTTGAGCGCGGCGAGCGCCTAGAGCGCACCGTGCATGCGGGCTTCGATCCCACCAGCGGCGAGCCGATCTACGAAACCCGCGAACTGCCGCTCGAGCCGATGCCCTATATCGTCGTCGTCATCGACGAGATGGCCGATCTCATGATCACGGCCGGCAAGGAAATCGAAGCCGCCGTGCAGCGTCTGGCGCAAATGGCGCGCGCCGCCGGCATCCACGTCATCATGGCGACGCAACGCCCGTCGGTCGACGTCATCACCGGCACGATCAAGGCCAACTTCCCGACCCGCATCTCCTACCAGGTCACCAGCAAAATCGACTCGCGCACCATCCTTGGCGAGCAAGGCGCCGAACAACTCCTCGGCCAGGGCGACTTGTTGTTCATGGCCGGCGGCGGCCGCATCCGCCGTCTGCACGGACCGTTCGTCACCGACGCTGAAGTCGAGCGCGTCGTCGCCATGCTGAAAGAGCAAGGCGCGCCGCAATATCGCACCGAAGTCACCCAAGAGCCGAACGAGAACGCGGGCGACGAAGACAATCCGGAATTGTTCGACGGCGAAGGCGACGGCGACGAGATGTTCGAACGCGCCATCGAGATCGTGCGCCGCGACCGCAAGGCGAGCACGTCCTACCTGCAGCGCCGCCTGCAGATCGGCTACAACCGCGCCGCCACCCTCATCGAAAAAATGGAAAAAGCCGGGATTATCAGCGAAGCGAATGCGGCCGGTAAGCGCGATATCCTGGTCGACGTGGCGGACGAGGATTAAGCGGCCGCATCAGCCTTGGCATCGTATTTCTTGAGCAATTCTTCCAGGTCGATTTGCTCCGGTTCAGGCGATCGTCCAATCGCGCGGTATGCGGCGTCCATGACGCTCGGGCGCCCTCGGATGATCCGAGCAATGAATCATATAGTACATCACGGCTCCGCCTCTCGGCCCTCTTTTGCGGATCGGCCAACTTCGGACGTGTTCATAACCTGGCTCGGTCGCGAAACGGTGAGCAAATGCATCGGCCCGTTCGGGTCCGCTCATATTCACGAGCCTCGTCCAGTCGTCTCGTCCCCACCAACGCTCGATTTTCTGCGTGTCTTTCGTTCCGCCGAATGCGCGATCGAGCCAGCCTGTCCCCAAGAAATAGAACAGCTCTATCTTGTGGCCGTTCTGTTTGTGCCAAGCGAGTTTTTCGAGCGTCGCCCAATGGCACTCAAACGTCCGTTGATCGAGCAGGCAGAACGTCGCCATTGTGTCCGTGATAACACCGCTTTCGAGCACGCTATCTATGACGACATTGAAATCCCCCTGCATCACTTCAACGGTCCGGCCTTTCACCTGCCGACTTGTGTTCTTGATCGTCTCCAGCGCTGCCACGCCGCTTGGATCGGCATCGCAGAGCCAGAAGTGCCGCAGGAACAGCGGGCGATTGTTGAGGGCTAACCGAGCGGCGCAAAGACTCGTCGCGGCGGCTTCCTCGGTGTGGTCGCGGCTCTGCGGCGCGGCGAAGCCATCGATGTAGGCGCCCACACCGGACCGCAGTCCTGGAGCCAGTCGTGTCTCAGCCTCCTGTTATTGATTTTTCTACCTACCCGCTCGCACGCACGCTCATGATTACGCGCGCATCCCGCTTCAACGCCGCTGGTCGATTGAAGCACCGGGTCTGGTGGAAAAACACCGCGCTGGCTTTGCTATCAGCATACGTTCTTGCGCTTTCGATTCTTCCAAAATTCCTGGCGGTGCCGACGCGGCCGCCGGAGTTCGACCTGCTTGGCTTTGCGCCAATAGTCGCGTCAGCGCTTATTCTTGTATTTAGCGTTCTTGTCGCCTTTGACGATGACCCGGTCCGCCAACGTTATCTCTACGATAACGGAAAACGCCTTTCAGATCTCTATCACCGCTACAAGCTGGCAATAGTCGAAGGGACGGTCAATGCCGACTTCACCTCCGCAACTCGTCGACAGTATGAGAAAGCGATGAATCGTTGCCCGTACAATCACGACGATTTGGACTACGACAAAGCGATGCTGCATGATCTGGGCTCTCGAGCGCATTTCGGCGGAAAGGTCAGCTTAGCAGTTCGGCACTTTGCCGACGTCTACCTTTGGCCCCTCATCGCGGTCGCCGTACCTCCAGCGTTCGTGATTCCTGCGCTTTGGAATTGGGGCGCCTAGGCGACCTTAAAAATCTATCCTCCCCCCACACCGACCGTATCGTGCACCCCCTGTGCACGCCGCCGCCCATCATCCGTCCGCATAGCGCCGCCAACGCTATCGCGCGCGGCATGCGCTCATCGACGCGGTACACATGCGATCTGTGAAAAACCGCACACTACCGGCAAGTGTGTTCCGAAACTTCATGTGCACGCCCCGCAAAGGAGGGGGGCGCACATGAACGAGCCAACGGACGACGAGGTTCTTGGGTACGTCGCTGACATGACCGAGCAATTGGCCGCTCTGACGCGCGACGCCGTCGTGGCGGCGTTACTGCACACCGCCGCAAGGGCGGCGCGCGAACGCAGCGGCGGCGCGAAGGATGCTCACGCACACCGCGAAGCCTAAACGCTTTGGCCTCCCCGCAGAACGCGGGGAGCGCCGCCAAATAAATCTATCCTCCCCCTCCCGCACCGGCCGTATCATGGCTCACACACCATGAACCCCCGCCGCCCCATCCGCCGTTCGAACAGCCCCGCCAGAGCTCTGGCGCATTGCGCAGGCGTTTTTGCTGACGTTGCATGCGCTGTTCGGCGCGCCGGAAGCGGTCGCGGCGCAGGGCGCGCTGACGATCAAGGCGCACGCGTGGCTCCTCTCATGGCTCAGGTGCGCCGAGGCGATGCTGCGGCGGTTGGTGCTGATCGAAGCGGCGGCGGTGGCAAAACCGGTCTCGCGCGCGTGTCTGACACGCCGCCGCCAGCGCGCGCCAAAGCTCTCGCGCTTCAACGCTGAAAACCCCGAAGCCTGGCCAGTGAGTTTTCGCTGCTTCCCGGCTGACGCGCGGCCGCCCGCGCGATCACACATGCGCCGCCCGGAGGACGTCTCCGAGGCGCCGCGCGTGCGCTCGGCCTGGCCGCTGGCGGAACGGTACGAGGCGCTGATCCGCGTCTTCAACGATCCCGCCGCGTTTGCGCGGCGCGCGGCGCGGCGGCTTTACGCGCTGCCGCGTCTGTTGAGCCAAGCGCTACGCGCGCCTCCGCACGCCGCAGCGCGGGTCGAGCGCTTTGCGGTTTTGGCCGAGCTCATCGCCGCCATATGGCCTCCGCGCTTCAGCTCAGCGTAAACGCGGCATTCACGCTCCTTACTGACGAGTTCGCAAGAACTCCGCGCCAAAGTGCCATCGGGGGCAATTCTGGCGGCGGCGGACTTGCGCCTTGCATCATGCTCATTCTGCTCAACGCGCGAAAACCCGTGCGCGCCAACGCAGCTTCACGCCGTTGGAGCTCAATCACGTCGTCCCCGAAGCCGACGAGGAGGCGCCGTTCGAGCCGCCGCCGCTCGATGATATTTTCGGCGTCGGCGAATGCGAAGACGAAGAGCCGCTTCTCGTCGAAGAAGACGACGCGCCGTTCGACCCGCCGGAATTCGAAGAGGCGCCGGTTTTCAGCGCGCCGCCAATCGTCGACGTAGCGCCTGTTGCGATTGAGAAGCCGGAAACCAAACCAGCGCCGCCAATTCCACACGATCGCCCGCTGCCAGCCATCTCGATTTACGCCAGCTGGGATCGCACCTGCTCCGAAGCCCTGATGCAGCAACTGGCGTCAGATCCGCGGTTGAAACGCGCAGCTCTCGAAATCACTCGCGGCGGCCTCGATCGCGCCGTGTCGCGCGCGCAAACCGGCGGCGTCGATCTCTTCCTCCTCGACACGACCCTCGATAGCGCCCCGATGCTCGCCGCCCTCGATCGCCTCCGCGACGCAGCGCCCCACGCATGCGTCGTCATCCTCGGCGCCGTGAACGACATCTCTCTCCTCCGCGATCTCGCCGCCCGCGGCGTTAGCGACTACATCGTGCCGCCCGCGAGCGCGAACGACGTAGCGCGAACGCTCTGTGCGCTTTTCACTGACGTCGATACCGCGCGAACCATCGCCGTGATCGGCGCGCGCGGCGGCATTGGCGCCTCCACGATCGCGCGCAATGTGGCGTGGTCGATCGCCGAGCGGCAGCAAAAGAAAACGACCTTAGTTGATCTGGATCTGTCCTTCGGCCTGGGCGGGCAGAGTTTCGAGCGCGCAGCGCTTTCCGCAATTGACGTCATCCGCGCCGATGGCGCTGAAGAAACCTTAGAACCCGCGCTCTCTCGACCCACGCCGCGGCTGCAGTTTTTGGCTGCGCCAGAGACGACGGAAAGTCTGGAGATCGATGCTTTCGCATTCGATGCCCTGATCGCCAACGTCCGTCGTACGGCTTCGTATGTCGTCTTAGATTTGCCGCACGCTTGGGAGCCTTGGGTGCGGACGGCTTTGCGCGAGGCTGATGACGTCGTCATCGTTGCCGGGCCGGATCTGGCAAGCCTTCGCAATGCCGACAATATGCTGAAGCTACTTCGCTCCGAGCGCGACAAGATCAATCCGCCGATGGTGGTGGTGTCGATGAGCGGGTTGCCGAAGCGGCCAGAAATTCCGTTCAAGGATTTTTCCGATGCGCTTCATTCTACACCGTCCCTGACCTTTGCATTCGAGCCTGAGCTGTTTGGGGCCGCCGAGGTCGAGGGTCACATGATTTACGAAGTGATGCCTGACGCCAAAGCGGCGCTGCAGTTCGATCTCTTGGCCTCAATGCTAACTGGTCATGATCCCATCGCGACGCCTGCACCGCGGGTGAAACAGAAACCTTCGCTGGCGGAAGCGTCCGCGTTTAAGCCAATGCCGGTGCTCGAACTCGTTACCTTAGCACCAGCTGCGCCGCGGAGGATTCGCGGCAAGCAAAAAATTTCACGCACAGGCTATATCGCGCTGCAAGAGCCGAGGCCGCGCCCGGCGCGCGGACTGGTGCGCACATTGGCAGCGGTTGTCGCTTTGACGGCTGCGGGCGTTTGGTACGTTGGACATCAAAGAGAGGATGCGCAGCCGTTCAGTTGGCCAAGCGCGTTCAGCGCCTGATCACTCGACTTCCCAATCGATCTCGCCACGGATCTCGGCCGGGACTTCCTCACAAAGCGCCGCGGTAAGCTGCTTTTGCGTTTTGTTGCGGGGCGCGCGAACGACGTAGGTCAGGCGGCTTTTCGAGAAGCCCTTGTCTTCGCTGATGATGGTGCAACCGAGTTGCGCGAGCACGGCGCTGTAGGCGGCCGCCGCTTCTTTGACTTTGCCTTTTGGAATTTCGTGAACTTGCAATTCGCAGACCGGATGGCCGTCGAACACGTAGATGAGCAACCAAGCAAAAACGGTCGCCATGATCGCGAAGTGCGGGAGGTTCAGTCCCGCAATGAGGCCAACCAAGGTCACGATGATGAGGCGGCCGGTATCGCGCGTGGATGACGCATCCGTGCGAAAGCGCATCAGGCCGCCGAGACCGAATATCACGAAACCAACAACCATGCCGTATTCGAGCACGATCTCGCCCACGACCGCGCCGACAAGCGCGTACATGATGAGCACTTTCGGGAGCTCAGCTTCCTCGCGCGTATCGACTGTGCGGGCGGTCGTCGGGTGGAAAGCGATCACCGCGCCTAGAAAGATCGCCAGCATCAGCGCCAGGAAAGATTGGAACAGCGCCTCGGTATCCAAAAAGCCCGCCCAGCCGATCGACGGCAGCTCCCGCGTCATGTCGCCGAACATTCTTCTCGTCCCCCACGAATCGTAATGCCGATCAAATGCTTGCCGGCAACGGATGCCAAGCCCTCTTGCCTGCCAAGATGAACCGGACCTGAGCCAAAAAGGCTATTTATGAGCAAAGCGAACCCTTTTTTTCGCCATGCGTTTTAGGCACATGACCTCCATGAATAGACGTTTCGCCCTTTTGGGCCTGTCCGCCCTCGTGCTCGCTCCAGCAGCCTATGCTCAGCAAGGCACGCCCAACGTGCTGGAAGGCGCAGCGCGCGCCGAAGGATTGGCCCTCGCCAACCGGTCCTTGAACGCCGTGCAGCGGCTGCAAGGCCGCTTCATCCAGCAATCGCCCGGCGGCGCACGCGCCAGCGGGATGTTTTATCTGCAGCGCCCGGGACGCCTGCGCTTTGAGTATGATGCGCCGGCGACAATGCTGATCGTGGCGGATGGCAGCGTGGTTTATCTGCGCGATACGGAATTGCGCACGACTGAACGCACGCCAATTCGCTCGACGCCGCTCAACCTCATTCTAGGTCAAACCATCAATCTAGAGCGCGATTCACGCGTGCTGCGGGTGTCGCGCGCGGGCCAGTGGCTGTTAGTGACGTCACGCGATCGCAGCGGCCAAACTGACGGCCAGATCACGCTCCAATTCTTCGGGCCGAACGCGGAGCTTCGCTCTTGGGATGTCATCGATGCGACCGGTGCACGCACACGCATCACACTGTCCGACATCACGCAGCCAGCGAGCTTCGACCGCGCTCTGTTCCGGGTGGAAGACGTGCTTTCCAACCGCCGCCGCTGAAGAACTAAGGCGGGCCAGGGCAAGGTAATTCACTAACGAAGCCTTGATTTTTTGGCGGTCGTGTCGTACATGCAACAGGAACCGCTGCTCATCCCCCTGGATGGCGTCGTCCCCCCGCTGACGGATCCAGCGCGGCGGTTTGCCGGCCTCCCCTGTCGGCGAATAAGCGCCCCCCTCAAAGGCGCAACAATCGAGGCCCGGTCGCGGACTGCGATCGGGCTTCTTTTTTGCCCTTCGCCCTTTGAATCTCCGGCGCCGAAACGCCACACACCATCGATGCTGAAAATCGCGACTTGGAACATCAACTCCGTGCGCCTGCGCATTGGCACGGTCTGCCGCTTCCTGGCCGAAGCAAAGCCAGACGTGTTGTGTCTGCAAGAGATCAAATGCCGGAACGGCGAGTTTCCGTCGAAGGCGTTCAAGGAAGCGGGCTACAAGCACATCCATGTTGTCGGCCAAAAGGGCTGGCACGGCGTCGCCATTGTTTCACGTGTGAAGCTGGAGCCGGTGGAAGCGCCAGCGATCTGCCCGAAGAAGGAAGCGCGCATCGCAGCGGCGTTGATCGCCGGGATCGAGGTGCACAATCTCTATGTGCCCGCGGGCGCTGATCTGCCGGAGCTGACGAACCCAAAGTTCGTTCATAAGCTCAACGTGCTCGATAAAATGAAGGCGCTCTACAAGAAGCGCAGAGGCAAAACGCCGACCGTGCTGGTGGGCGATCTCAACGTCGCGCCGGGCGAATTCGACGTTTGGAGTCACAAGCAATTGCTCAATGTCGTATCGCATACGCCCGGAGAAACAGATCGCCTGAACGCAGTGCGCGATCTTGGCGGCTTCATAGACCTGGCGCGCACGCACAAACCCGATCCGGAAAAGCTCTTCACCTGGTGGAGTTATCGCAGCCCAGACTGGACCAAGAACAATCGGGGCCGCCGCCTTGATCATATCTGGGCGACGAGCGACGTGGCTGTGACCTCACAGGCGGAAGCGTTCCATATCCATGTGCCGTGTCGCTCGTGGGAGCGTCCAAGTGACCATGTTCCCGTGGTGGCTGGCTTGAAACTTTGAGACTTTCGTCGCGCGTGGATTGAGACGCCCGCGTTGCTGGCTAGAGTGCGTCGCAAGCAATACGGGGATTTATCATGCACATCTCACGGCGCGCCGTTCTCGGCGCTGGCGCGGCTGGCGCTGCTCTTGTTTCAGGCTGCGCTTCAATGCCTGCAGCTGGAGCAACTGCGAATGCGGCCGCCGCAAGCGGCCAGCTCAACGCCTCGCTCGATCGCGTCGTGGCCGATATCCTGCGCCAATCGCCTGAACGTTGCACCAGTCTTGGGCTCACCGAAGAGCGCGCGGGCTATACGTTCATTGACAAGGTGAGCGATGCGTCCAAGGCGGGCGCGCGCCAGTATCGCGCCATTTTGCAGCGCGCATTGGGCGAGCTGAATGAGATCGATCTCAGCGGCCTTTCAGACCAAGACCAGGTGACGCTCGATGTCGTAACCACGTCATTCCGCAATTCCGTTGATAGCAGTGCGTTTGAAGTCGGCGGCGGCGCAGGCTCGCCTTACGTGGTGACGCAACTTAACGGCGCGTACCGTTCGATGCCGAACTTCCTAAACGAGCAGCATCCGTTGCGCACGGTCGAGGAAGCGGACGGGTACCTCGCGCGCATCGATGGCTTTGCCGGGCAGCTCGACGCGGAAACCGCAATCATTGCTGAAGATGCAGGCGCGGGTGTCATTCCGCCAGACTTCGTGATCGACAAGGCGCTGCTGCAGCTTGGACGCTTTACCGAAGGCGCGCCGAACCAGAACATTATCGTGCAATCCTTGGTGCGGCGTCTGCCGGATGCGACGGCGATTCCTGAAGCGTCGCGCGCCGGCTATGTCAGCCGCGCCGAAGGCGCAGTGCGCGAGCGGGTGTTGCCGGCGGTGCAGCGGCAAGTGGAAGCGCTGCGCCGGGTGCGGCCGCAAGCGGTGCATGACGCGGGCATCTGGCGCTTACCGCGCGGCGAGGAAATGTATCCGGTTGCGCTGCGCTTGCGGACAACGACGACGCTTTCGCCGGACGAGATTCACGATATTGGCGTCGAGCTGATCGCGCAGTTCAACAGCGAGATGGATACGATCCTGCGCGCCGAGGGCATGACGCGTGGCAGTGTTGCGGCGCGCGTTCAGGAATTGTCGCGCCGGCCGGACCAGCTTTATCCGAACACCGATGCGGGCCGCGAACAAATCCTCGCCGATCTAAATACGCAGACGCGCGAGATCGAAGCCTTGATGCCGAGGGCGTTCAACACGCTGGCGCAGGCGCAGCTGGAGATCAAACGGGTGCCGCCGTTTACGGAAGCGGGCGCGCCTGGCGGATATTATCAGCGCGCAGCGCTCGATGGCTCGCGGCCGGGGGCTTACTTTATCAACCTGCGCGACACGGCTGAGTGGCCGCGCTTCACGCTGCCGACGCTGAATTATCACGAGGGTGTGCCGGGCCATCACTGGCAAATCTCGATCCAACAAGAATCAGGCTCGATCCCCTTCATCCGCAGCGCGCTCTTGGGTTTCTCAGCGTTCAGCGAGGGCTGGGGCCTATACGCTGAGCAACTCGCCGACGAGTTGGGCATCTATCAGAACAACCGCCTCGGCCGGTTGGGCTATCTGCAATCAGCGACGTTCCGCGCGTCGCGGCTCGTGTGCGATACGGGGCTCCACGCGAAGCGCTGGACGCGCGAGCAAGCGATCCGTTCGATGATGGAAGCGACGGGTGACCTGGAATCGTCGGTGACGACCGAGATCGAACGCTATTGCGTGAACCCCGGCCAGGCGTGCGCCTACATGATCGGCCGCCAAGCGATCAATCGCATCCGACAACAGGCAACGACAACGCTCGGCGCGCGCTTCGACCTCAAAGCGTTCCACGACACCATGCTCGCGAACGGCGCGGTGCCGCTCTCGGTGCTCGAGAGCGTGCTGGAGACTTGGGCGGCGTCGCAGAGTTAACGCGCGACTCTTCGAGGGCGCCATCTGCGCAAAGCTGCCCCTCAAAGCGATTGCTACCGGTGTCATAGGCGAACCGGATCGAGAGTCACAGTGGCCCGAAGAACGCGTTTGACATAAGACCCCGGTCAAAGACTTTGGGATGAAACGCTACTGGAGCGCCGCCATCGAATGCGGCGCCTGGAGGGATTCCGTGACGCAAGATATCGCCGGCCTGCACCCCGCCCCGACGAAGCATAAAAAACTGGTCGCCTGGGTTGAGGAGATCGCCGCGCTGACAAAGCCGGATCGCGTCTATTGGTGCGATGGCTCGGAAGCCGAGTGGCAACGCCTGACCAAGGAATTGGTCGCAGCGGGAACGCTGAAGCGCCTGAACCCAGAAGCGCGACCGAATTCCTTCTACGCGGCCTCGGACCCGAAGGACGTCGCCCGCGTCGAAAAGCAAACCTACATCTGCTCGGAAGATGAGAACGGCGCCGGCCCCACGAACAATTGGGTCGCGCCCGGGCAAATGCGCACCAAGCTTGGCGGCTTGTTTGACGGCGCGATGCGCGGCCGCACGATGTACGTCGTGCCGTTCTGCATGGGCCCGCTGGGGTCGAAGATTTCTCAGCTCGGCGTTGAGATCACGGATTCCGGTTACGTCGCCGCCTCGATGCGGATCATGACGCGCATGGGCAAAGGCGCGCTCGAGCAATTGGGCGAAGACGGCTTCTTCGTGCCGGCCGTGCACACACTCGGCGCGCCGCTGTCGGCGGGCCAAAAGGATGTGCCGTGGCCGTGCAACGAAGAGAAATGGATCGTCCACTTCCCGGAAACGCGCGAGATCTGGTCTTACGGCTCCGGCTACGGCGGCAACGCGCTTCTCGGTAAGAAGTGCTTTGCGCTGCGTATCGCCTCGGTGATGGCGCGCGATGAAGGTTGGCTCGCCGAGCACATGCTCATCCTGAAGCTGACCAATCCGACGGGCGACGTGAAGTATGTCGCGGCCGCCTTCCCGTCAGCTTGCGGCAAGACCAATCTGGCGATGCTGCAGCCGACGATTCCAGGCTGGAAAGCCGAGACCATCGGCGACGATATCGCCTGGATGCGCTTTGGCGACGATGGCCGCCTCTACGCAATCAATCCGGAAGCCGGATTCTTCGGCGTGGCGCCAGGCACCGGTGCGAAGACAAATAAAAGCGCGCTGGAGACGCTCTACGCCAACACCGTGTTCACCAACGTCGCGCTGACGCCGGAAGGCGATGTGTGGTGGGAAGGCCTCACGGCGACGCCGCCGGCTGGCCTCACCGATTGGCAAGGCAATCCTTGGCTGCCGGATTCAAAATTCCCGGCCGCGCACCCGAACTCACGCTTTGCCGTACCCGCGGGCCAATGCCCGGTGATCGCGGCCGAGTGGGAAGACCCGGCCGGCGTGCCGATCGATGCGATCCTGTTCGGCGGCCGCCGCGCGACGGCGGTGCCGCTGGTGACGGAGGCGTTCGACTGGGCGCACGGTGTGTTCCTCGCCTCGAACGTCGCCAGCGAAGGCACGGCTGCGGCTGAGAACAAGGTTGGCGAACTGCGCTACGACCCGTTCGCGATGTTGCCGTTCTGCGGCTATCACATGGGCGACTACTTCTCGCATTGGCTGAAGGTTGGTGAGCGCAAGGGCGCGCAGCTGCCGAAGATCTTCTTCGTGAACTGGTTCCGCAAAGATCAAAACGGCAAGTTCATCTGGCCGGGCTTCGGCGACAACAGCCGCGTTCTGAAGTGGATCAGCGATCGCCTCGACGGCAAAGCCGAAGCGCGTGAAACCGCGATCGGCCTTGTGCCCGCCAAGGGCGCGCTCGACATTAGCGGCCTCGGCATCAGCGACGAGGCAATGGATACGCTGACCAGCGTCGATCTCGACGTCTGGGCAGAGGAAGCGAACCTCATCCCTGGCCACTACGAGAAGTTCGGCGACCGCCTCCCGCAACGCCTGTGGGATGAGTACGCCGCTTTGATCGAACGACTGGGCGAATCGCGCTCCGGCAAGCCGATGAAGGCCGCCGCTGCGCGTGGTCCGAACGCGCCGCGCCAAGTCGCGGATCGTCCTGCGGCGAGCTAACGGTCATTTCGCTAGGCGCTCGGCTTCGGATGAACGCGCGCTTTGAGGTAAGCCAACAGCGTTTCGGATGTTCTTTTTTGAACATCGGCGATGGTTGATTCCAATTCCAATAGTGAAAACGATTCGCCCAAAATCCGAACTTCATGCGCCGCGGCATCATAGATCATGCAAACGGCATCCCACGTATCTGGCAGCGTGGGGATGTCGGGCTGCCGCACAAGTTCATAAGTTAGGAAAGGTCGAGGGCTGGGGGTTGTCCAATCATCCAGTCGCTCATCAAAGTGCTCGACATGATTGCGGAGGCCCCTCTGCTCTATCGGGTGTCCTGCCGAGATGCCCACCAGATCGCGCATATGTTGGCATCTTGTTTTCGCGGTGGCGGATGCGCCGTCTGTCGGAAAGAACACTCGAGAGACGTTCGCTGCGAAGTGAAGCGCCATGCGGATTTCGTTCCACACGCGCTGCTCTTCGCGTCGCTCAACGCCATGCTGCACTTGCTCGCGCACCGCAGCCAAATCTTTGACGGCTTTCAACGCCTCAACTGCTCGACCGCCTTCGCTCAGCACGTAAGTTAGAAAGATCTCATCCTTTTCCACCACACTCATTGACATCGAAAGCGTCTCCTCGGCTGCGCCTGCGCTTTTTGCAACCGCATTCGCATTTCTTTTCAGGCGGCACGACCACGGCGCATGAGGCGCGGGAGCTCGGTGCGGATCAGGTTGATGCTATCGGTCATAGTGGAGCGGCCGCGCTTGAAGAGCGCGGCTGCACCCCAGGCGGCAGCGTAAGCGACGACTCCGCTCGCGCCGATCTGCACGAGATCGTTCGAGAACGGCAGGCGTTGCATCGCGCTCGTAACTGCAAAAGCCGCAGCAGCGCCCGCAGCGAAGGGCGCAGCGCTCAGATAAAGATCGGCCATTTTGATCGGCCCGCTGCGGGTGACCCACCACCAGAGCGCCGGCATGCGGATCAGAATATCGGTCAGCGCAAAAGCGGCGGCAACGCCGACCGCGCCCCAGCGCAGGCCGACAACAAAGGCGGCGACGCTGGTGACGGAGCTAAAAGCGCTCCAGACCAGATAATCGCGCATGCGGGCTTGGCTGATAAACAGGAGGTCCATCGACATGCTGACGGGGCGATGGATGGCGGCCAGCGTTAGCCAAGCAAAGATGGGCGCAGCAGGCGCCCATTGTTCGCCGATGACGAACGGCACCAGCACAGGCGCGGTGACGCCGACAGCGACAATGCCGGGCGTGATGAAGAGCATCAATTGGCGTATGACGCGAAGATAAGCGTAGCGGTAACGCTCGCCCTCTTCATTCAAGCGCGATAAAATCGGCAGCAGCAGCTGTTGCAGCATCGTGTTGATGCGTTGGATCGGGACGATGGCGAGCTTGTTGCCGCGGTCGTAGTGGCCCAGGCCAACGCCGCCGACATAGCGGCCGATGAGCACGCTATCGGCCTCCCGCGCCAGCACCGTTGCGCCGTCGGCCACCATCACGGCGGCGCCGAATTTGTAAAAGTGCATAAGGCCTTGGAAGGACGGCTTCTCGCGCGGAATCCAGCCGACGCCGAGCCAGCAGCCGAGCAGGCTCACGACCTGCTGCACGGCAAAGCCAAGCACCAGCGACCAATAGCCGGCGCCGAGCAAAGCCGCGATCAAGCTGGCGACGAAGCCAAGCGCCATGGCAACAGCGCCGATCATCGCCACCCAACCGAACTTCATTTGCCGGTTGAGCAGCGATTCATGAACGTTGGTCAGGCCGGTGACAATCAAGAACACAGACGACACCGCGGCGACCATTCCGGCGCGGGGGTCATTGTAGAAATCGGCCACGAACGGCGAGCCCGCGAGCATGATGGCGGCGGCGGCGAAGCCTGCGACCACCGTGATCCAAAAGAGCCCCGCCACTTGTGGGCGCTGCAGGCCCGGCGCCTGAATGATGGCTTGGCTAATGCCGAAATTGAGGATCAGCGCCGAGAGCGACACGAGCGGATCAACCATGGCGTAGATGCCGTAATCAATCGGCTGCAGCAGGCGCGGCAAAACCAATAGTGACGCAGCTTGGAATGGGAGCCTCAGCAGTTGGGCGATGCCAATGGCGAGAGCGCCGTTGACGGCATGAGTCTGCATCGACCCCGCCCGCGCCTCAAAAATCGGATCGCCACCGCTCATGCGCCGCGCTTATAGCGCACGCTGCGGCGTGGATGGTGCGGCCGCGCGCGTCGGGCGACGGCGGACGTCAAACTCGCGCCGTGCGCTGTGTGTTGGGCCGGTTCAACGAGAAATAGGCGCTGTCGACCCATTCGCCGCCAACGCAGAACGTGCGATGCGCTTCGCCGGTCTTTTGAAAGCCGAGCTTCACCAGCAGCGAGATTGAACCATCGTTGCGCGGATCGACATCGGCCAAGAGCGTGTCGATCATGCGCGTTTCGAAAATGTGATCGATCGCGGCGGTAGACGCCTCGAACCCAAAACCGCGGCGCCAGTAGTCCGGGTGCACAATGAAACCGAACTCCGGCAGCGGAAACGCGCCGACTTCGCCGATGGCGCGGCCGTCGAACTCGATGAGGAAGTTGGCGCTGATCTCTAGTGGCGCGTGGATCATGTTTTGAAGCCACAAGGCCGTTTGCTCGATGTTGCGATGCGGCGGCGTCGACCAATAGCGCATCGCTTTGGCGTGCCGCATGAACGCGTTCACATCAGCGAGATCGCTCTGCCGCGCTGGGCGAAGGGTCAGGCGTTCGGTCCTGATTTCCACTCGATTTTCCTTGGATGCTTCGGTGTGACCGCGGGCACACTGGTTCACCGGGCGCCACCCCACCTAGTTCTCATCGGAGTTGAGAGCGGCCAACACAAATTTCTGAAGCAGTCCGCCTTCAACTCGTGTTTTCCAGGTTTTCGTCCGCGGGTTATTTACCGCGCAAGGGGCCAACGGACACGACCCACTCGGAAGACAGAAGGCCCGGAGCGATCCGGGCCTTCTCCTTTGTCGGGAGATTTCGGGTTCACACCTGCAACCGATAGCCGCCCGTTTCGGTGATCAAGAGCTTCGGGCTTTGAGCGTCGGGCTCGATCTTTTGGCGCAGGCGATAGATGTGCGTCTCGAGCGTGTGGGTGGTGACGTTGGCGTTGTAACCCCACACTTCGCGCAATAATTCTTCGCGGCCGACCGGCTTTTCGCCGGAGCGATAGAGGTAGCGCAGGATCGAGGCTTCCTTGTCGGTGAGCCGCACCTTCTTTTGCGTTGGATCGATTAAGAGCCGCATCGCCGGGCGGAATTCGTAGGGGCCGATGCGATAGACCGCGTCTTCGCTGGCTTCGTGGCTGCGCAAGTGAGCCCGGATGCGCGCCAGCAAAACCGAGAACTTGAACGGCTTCAGCACGTAATCGTTGGCGCCGGCGTCCAGACCCTGAACCTGTTGTTCTTCTTCTTGGGCGGCGCCTGTCAGCATGATGATCGGGGCTTTGACGCCTTGAGCGCGGAGTTGCTTGCACGCCTCGAACCCGTCCATGTCGGGGAGGCTGACATCGAGGACGACCGCGGCGGGCTTATGTTCAGCAGCGGCGGCGAAGCCCTCGGCGGCGGTGGCGGCGCCAACAGCGCCGAACCCCTCCTCCAGCTCAAACTGCTCGACCAGCGCCTGACGGAGGTCAGCGTCGTCGTCGATTACCAGGATGGTCGTTTCGCGTGACATTGGGCTCCGAGTGTCAGGCTTAAAGCCTACCCTATAGGAAATGACCACGGCAGATCACGGGTTTGCAACCTTAGACCCCGGTCTAAGAGACACTCCGCGATCACTCCTGGGTCAACGGCGGGGGCGTAGAGCGCGCGCCGAAGAGCGCCGACCCTATTCTTACGTGCGTGGCGCCGAAGCGGATGGCGGTTTCGAAATCGTCGCTCATGCCCATGCTGAGGTGGGCAAGACCGTTGCGGGCGGCGATCTTCGCCAGCAGCGCGAAGTGCATGGCCGGTTCTTCGTCGACCGGTGGAATGCACATGAGCCCCTTCACCGCCAACCCACACGTTTCGCGCGCGGCTTTGATGAAAGCGTCTGCCTCAAGCGGCGTGACGCCCGCCTTTTGCGGCTCCTCGCCGGTGTTCACCTGGATCAGAATGTCGGGGCTTCGGCCTTGCTTTTGCGCGGCGTCGGCCAGAGCGGCGGCGAGCTTTGGACGATCGAGGCTTTCGATGGCGTCGAACAACGCGACAACGTCGGCGGCCTTGTTGGATTGGAGCGGGCCGATGAGGCGGAGGTGCAGGCCGGCACAGTGTGCGCGGCGATCAGCCCAGCGCGCGGCGGCCTCCTGCACCCGGTTTTCGCCGAAGATGCGCTGACCGGTTGCGAGCATCGCCTCGACACGGTCATCAGGCTGTTGTTTGGACACAGCTATGAGCGTGATGCTCTCAGGCGCGCGGCCTGCTTCGCGCGCCGCTTTAGCGACGCGGTCGAGGATGGCGGCGCGGGCCGCGGCGATGTCGGAAGGAACGCTCATGCGACCGGTCCATGTGCTAGCGGCGACAGCGGCGCGGCTCAACCGCGATGCGGGCGCGCCGGTCATTCCGGCGCTTTATTTCTTTACGGACCCAGAGCGGACGCCCGACCCGGTCGCGGTGGCGCGGCGGCTGCCGCGCGGAACGGCGGTGGTTTATCGGCATTTTGGCGCGGCGGACCGCAAGCGCGTGGCGCGGGCCTTGGTTGCTGCGTGCCGCAGGCATGGGCTCGTTTTGCTGATTGGCGCGGACGCAGAACTTGCGTCGCAGTGCGGGGCGGACGGCGTGCATTGGCCGGAACGGCTGCTGCCGGCGGCGCGCGGTGGCGGGTTTAGGCTGGAGACTGGCGCGGCGCACAATGCGGCGGCGGTCGCGAAGGCGGTCGCGGCGCGGCTGGACGCCTGCGTGCTGAGCCCCGTGTTTGAAAGCCGGAGCGCCTCAGCGGCCAGATCGCTTGGCCTCTTCCGGGCGAGCCAGATCGCGCACGCGAGCCGGATACCGGTGATTGCGTTGGGCGGGGTAAGCGCGGTCAACGTAGCGCGGTTGTCCGGACGCGGCTTTGCCGGCGTCGCCGCAGTGGATGCGTTGTCTGAAGCTTAGAAGCGGAAGGCCGATTCGATCCGCACGTCGGCGCGCGGCTCATCTTCGCTGGCGCGCGCAACTGGGGCTGCGCCCGGGGCCGGCGTGGTTTCGACGTTCAGTTGGCCGCCAAGGCTGATATTCGGTGTGAACTGGTAATAGGCGCCCAGCGAGGTTTGGTCGCCGTGGCCGCCGTCCGGGGCGCGCTCGATTCGTTGCGCTTCGCGAACATCAACGGTGACGCCCCAACGCTGATTCAGCGTCCAGGCCGGAGACAGCGATGCCACATCGCCAGCAGCGCTGCCAATGATGGATTCGGTGACGCCGTTTGAATCCGTGAACCGTTGGTACCAGGGTACCGAGCCGCCGGCCGATTCGACGGCTGGAACGGGGGCCGCGACGCGTTCTTGCGCCTGCGCAACGCCAGCTGTCGCCAAAACGGCGGCTCCTGCGAGCAAAAATGCAGACGCGCGAGACACGATTCCAAACCCCTCAGCAGCAGCTGTAGCCAGCCTATATAACGCAGTTCGAACTGATCCGCCGTGAACTTTAGGACACAGCTGACAGCAAAATTTGAGGCGAAAGGTAGGCGCGGACGTGTGGATAAACCTATAAAGGGAGCGCCCGCCACAACATAGCCGGCTTCGCAGTGGACCCCTGGCCCCGGTTGAAGCCCATGATATACGGGCGAGCGCGACGCGCCGGGGGTGCGCGGACGACGGCGGAGGAAATCGAATGATGCAGGCTGGGCGCACACTTCTGAAGGGCGCGATTTTTATGGTCGCGGCTCTGGCGCTCTCGGGCTGCTCGATGTTCCGGGGCGACGACAACGGGCAGTCTCGCGCTGACGACAATGCCGGCCGTAGCGGCGGCATCTCGCTTTTTGGCGGCGGCGGCAACAGCGGCGGCGGCGGGAGCAGCGAAGCCGGCATCGGCGTCAATTCGTATCTGTGGCGCGCCTCGCTCGACACGCTGAACTTCATGCCTCTCGCATCGGCCGATCCGTTCGGCGGCGTGATCATCACCGATTGGTATTCGGCGCCAACGACGCCGAACGAGCGCTTCAAGGCGACGGTCTATATTCTGGACACGCGCTTGCGTGCTGACGCGCTCAACGTTTCGATCTTCCGCCAGATCAACACCAACGGTGCGTGGGCGGATGCTTCGGTCGATCCCGACACCGAAATCCAGATCGAAAACTCGATCCTGCAGCGCGCGCGCGAACTCAGACTTAGCAACGTCCGCTAGACACAACGAGCGTTTGCCGTCACCAAAACCGCTCCAGCGCAGGGGCGTGAGTAAGCATGTCGTCAAGGTACAATCACCGCGAGGTCGAACCGAAGTGGCGTGAGCGTTGGGCCGCCGCCAAGATCGATCGCGCGCTTTCGCCGGATGAAGCTAAAGGCAAGAAGAAAGCCTACGTGCTCGAGATGTTTCCCTATCCATCGGGACGCATCCATGTAGGCCATTCGCGCAACTACACGATGGGCGATGTGATCGCCCGCTTCCGGCGCTCGAACGGCTACAACGTGTTGCATCCGATGGGCTGGGATGCGTTCGGGTTGCCGGCCGAAAACGCCGCGATGGAACGCGGCATCCATCCGAAGGGCTGGACCTACGACAACATCGCCGCGATGCGCGAACAGCTGAAATTGCTCGGCCTCGCCATCGATTGGTCGCGCGAGATTGCGACGTGCGACGTGGCCTATTACAAGCACCAGCAGGCGATGTTCTTGGCCTTTTGGAAAAAGGGGCTCGTTTATCGCAAGAAGCAGAAAGTGAATTGGGACCCCGTCGACAACACCGTGCTCGCCAACGAGCAGGTGGTGGACGGCAAGGGTTGGCGCTCGGGCGCGCCGGTCGAGACGCGTGAGCTTGAGCAATGGATGTTCAAGGTCACGGCCTACGCAGAGGATTTGCTGGCAGCGCTCGAAAAACTGGACAAGTGGCCGGACAAAGTCCGGCTGATGCAGACGAACTGGATCGGCAAGAGCCAAGGCGCAAAGATTTGGTGGGACATCGCGGAGGCGCCCGATTTTCTTCCCCCGCCCGCGGGGGAAGTGGCCCGAAGGGCCGATGGGGGCGAGCCAAGCTCCCCCTCCGTCGCCTACGGCGATACCTCCCCCGCAAGCGGGGGAGGAAAACATGAGCCGAACCACGCGCGCGATCCGATTGAAGTTTACACGACGCGGCCGGACACATTGTTTGGTGCGAGCTTCCTGGCGCTGGCGCCCGATCATCCGCTGACCAAGGCGATTGCGGCGCACAATCCAGAAGTGGCGAAGTTCGTTGAGCAGTGTGCGCAGCTCGGCACGTCTGAAGCCGACATCGAGAAAGCGCCGAAATTCGGCGTCGATCTTGGCGTGCGCGTGCGTCACCCGTTCGACCCGGATTGGATTTTGCCGGTGTGGGGCGCGAATTTCGTGCTCTCGGCCTACGGCACCGGCGCAATTTTCGGATCGCCCGCGGGCGACCAGCGCGACTTGGATTTCGCCAATAAGTACAAGCTGCCATTCAAGCCGGTGGTGCTGCCGCCCGGTGCGGATGCGGCAACGTATGCGGTGACTACCGAAGCGTTCACTGACGACGGCACGATTTACAATTCTGGTTTCCTCGATGGCCTGAGCACGCGCGATGCGATCAAGGCGGCGATTGCGGAGCTGGTGAAGCTCGACAAAGGCGAAGCGACAACACAGTGGCGGCTGCGCGATTGGGGTGTGTCACGCCAACGTTATTGGGGTTGTCCTATCCCCGCGATCCACTGCGCCAAATGCGGCGTCGTGCCCGTGCCGGAAAAAGATCTGCCGATCGCGCTGCCCGACGACGTGACGTTCGACAAAGACAAGCCCGGCAATCCGCTCGATCGCCATCCAACCTGGAAGCACACCACCTGCCCGCAATGCAGCGGCGCCGCCACGCGCGAAACCGACACGCTCGACACGTTTGTGGATTCGAGTTGGTATTTCGCGCGCTTCACCGATCCGAACAACAAGAACGCGCCGTTCGACAAGAAGCTGGCGGGCTATTGGCTGCCAGTCGATCAATATGTCGGCGGCGTCGAACACGCCGTGCTGCATTTGCTGTACGCGCGCTTCTTCACGCGCGGCATGCGCGATTGCGGATTGTTGGATGGGCCCGCGGACGGCGAGCCGTTCCGGAGCTTGTTCACGCAAGGCATGGTGGTTCACGAGACTTACTGGCGTATCGCGGACCATGACGTTCCCATTGATGAGATCGACATCGACCCTAGCGGTATCGCCTTGTGGAAAAAAAACGGCGAGCAACTCGCGTCGTCAGAGATTGTCGGTCGCCCACGCCGTTATTTCGCAGCGAAGCGGTGGCTGCTTCCAGAGCAGACCGAGGTGAAGAACGGAGTCCGCGTCGAGATCGCGACGGGCAAGCCGGTTGCAACAGGCGCCATCGAGAAAATGTCGAAGTCGAAAAAGAACGTCGTCGATCTCGATGCGTTCGTCACGGATTTCGGCGCGGACGTTGCACGCTGGTTTGTGTTGTCGGACTCGCCGCCGGAGCGCGATGTTGAGTGGACGGCTTCTGGCGTTCGCGGCTCGTGGAGTTACGTGCAGCGTGTTTGGACGCTGATGGAAGCGCATGGCCGCGCCGCGCCGAAGCCAGGCGATGTAGCGCCAAACGCAGCCAATGAAGGCGATGCGCTTGCGCTTCGGCAATTGGCGCATCGCGCCATCCAAAGCGTCACCGACGACATCGAAGGCTTCCGCTTCAACGTCGCGGTCGCGCGCGGCTATGAAATGATCAACGCCATTTCCAGGCTGAAGGGCGACGGCGAGGGCGAGGTGTTCGCGCGCGGCGAAGCGCTGCGGATTTTGGCGCAGCTGATCTCCCCTTTCATGCCGCATCTAGCCGAAGAGTGCTGGGAGACGCTTGGCATGGAAGGCTTCGTCGCCACCGCGCCCTGGCCGGTCGCTGACCCTGCCTTGGCGGCGCGCAATACGGTGACATTGCCTATCCAAGTGAACGGCAAGAAGCGCGCGGAAATCGAAGCACCGAAGGGCGCCGCCGAATCCGACATTCGCGAACTGGCGCTGCAGCATGAAACGGTGAAGCCGTTCCTTGAAGGCGTGACGATCCGCAAAGTGATTGTGGTGCCGGATCGCATCGTCAATATCGTCGCGAACTAGGAAACGAAGCCGTGCAGATCAAAGGCGTCTCTATCCGGCGCTTCCTCGACAAGCCCGACAAAGCGATCGGCGCTGTGCTGCTGTATGGTCCGAACGAGAGCTTCACCCACGAAGCCGCGCAGAAGCTTGCGGCATGGGCGCTCGGCAAATCCGACGATCCCTACGCGATCACCAAGCTCGGCGAAGACGAGATCAAACGCGACAGCGCCAAGCTCGGCGATGCGCTGGCGGCGCAGTCGCTGCTCGGGGGGCCAACAATTGTGTGGGCGCGGATCAGCGGCAAGAGCGCGGACGAGTCTATTCTGGCCGCTTTAGCGGCGATCGAACGCGGCGATCCCAGCGGCTATCTCATCGTAGAGGCCGGCGACATTGGCGGCAGCGGCGAGATTGTGAAGAAGTTTGGCGCCGCCGCGAAGGCCGCGGTCATTGCGTTTTACGAAGAGACCGAGGCCGAGCGGGCGGTTTACGCCAAAGCGCTGGCCAAAGAACTGGCCATCCCGTTCGACCGTGACGCGGAGGATTATTTCCTCTCGGCCCTTCCCGCCGATCGCGGCCTGGCGCGGAAGGAAATCGAGAAGCTTGCGCTCTACGCACACAATCTCGGGCGCAACGTCGACGTTGCGGATCTCGAAGCTTTGATGGCGTCGGAAGCCGAGAGCGCGCTCGATGCGGCGAGCCTCGCGGCGGCGCAGGGCAAGGCGGCGCAAGCGGTGGAATCGCTGGCGCGGATCGATGCGCTCTCAGGCGTTTCGGCGTTGCGGGCGTTGCTGCGGCGGCTGCACCAATTGCGCGAGGCGCGCATCCTGATCGATGGCGGGATGAATTCCGAAGACGCCGTCGCGAAGCTGCGCCCGCCTGTGTTCTGGAAAGAAAAGGACGCGGTGGCATCGCAGGCGAGGCTCTGGACATCGAAAAAGCTCAACGCCGCATACGATGTGATGTGGGCGGCGGAGATGCGCAGCAAGACGGCGGGGGCGCCACAAGAACTGATCGCGGCCGACGCGTACCGGAGTGTGGCTAAGCTCGTCGGCGGCTAGCCCCGGGTTGCGGACACGCGCGAGACCCCGTTAGGCTTGCCCTGGGAGACGGGGCATGACGATCAATCGCAGACTGGTTTTGAGCGCGGGCGCAGCCACGCTTGCAGCGGCGGGCACGGCGGAAGCGGCGACGCGCAACACAGGTGGCGGCCGCGCGCATCGCACCGCCCTCTCCGCGCTCTCGCGCTACGCCGATCTGCATCTGCGCGATTGGGGTTTGCCCGGGATGACGGTCTGCGTCGTCGACCGCGACGGCTATGCCGGCTTCATCACCACTGGTTACGCGAACGTCGAACGGCGGACTCCTGTTGGGCCGGATCACCTCTTTCAGATCGGTTCGATCAGCAAGGTGTTCACGGCGCTGACGCTCTATTCGCTGCACCAGGAGGCCAAACTTGCGCCAACAGCGCGGTTGCGCGCGGTGTTGCCGGATATTGCGATCCGCGACGCGAGCGCGATCACGCTGCAACATCTGCTCAATCACACATCGGGGTTGCCTGGCAACGCGCCGATCGTGGTGGATGGTGATTTGTGGAGCGGGTTCACGCCGGGCGAGCACTGGTACTACAGCAACACCGGCTACGAATTATTGTCACGCGCGGTGGCGCAGGCGGACGGCAAACAGTTTCACGAATCGGTAGAAGCGCGCGTGCTGCGGCCACTCGGCATGAACGATTCGCGCGGCGCCATCAGAAGCGCCGACCGGCCGCGTTACGCGCAAGGGTATGAGAGCCTCTACTCAGACCGCCCCTCTTTCCGGCCCTCGCCGATTGCGCCTGCGGCTTGGGTTGACGTCGAAGCCGGCGCGGGATGTGTCGCCGCGACCTCTGCCGACATGGCGAAATTTCTCCGCTATTTGCTTGAGCTTGCACAAGGCCGCGGCGGGCCGGTGCTTTCCGATGCAACGGCGGCGGCATTCATGGCCAATCCGGCGGCGGCGCCGGGCTGGGCGGAGACCGCGCATTACGGCAATGGCTTGGCCCGGCTTGTCATCGATGAGCGCAATTATCTGCACCACACGGGCGGCATGGTGTCGTTCTCGTCGTCGATGCACGTCGATCCCGAAGCGGGCGTCGCCGCGTTTGCGTCGAGCAATGTCGGTTTCGATTTCAACTACCGGCCGCGCGACGTGACGCTGCATGCCTGCCGCTTGTTTCGCGCTGCGCGCGAGGGCGCCGATGTGCCGGCGCCTGCGCCGACGCGCTCCACGGTCAGCGATCCGGTGCGGTTGACGGGGGTGTACACGGCGCAATCTGGCGAGATGTTCGAAATACGCGCCGCCGGCGCCGATCAGATCGCCATGCATCGGAATGGCGTCGCGAGCCGCATGCAGAGCTTGGCGGGTCCTTTCTTTGTGAGCGCCGACCCGCGCTTTGCAACGACGGGCGTGTTGTTCGAGGTCGAAACCGAAGAGGTGGCGCGCACCTGGGCCGACGAGATTGAATTCGTGCGTGGGCCGCCGCCGCACGCATACCAAACGCCGCCCCCTGCGGATCTGCAGCGGCTCGCCGGAATCTACGACAGCGACAATGCGTGGTCAGGCACGCTTTGGGTGATCGCGCGCGCGGGCAAGCTTTGGCTCAACAATGCCGAGCCGCTGACTTTGCTCGACGATGGCTCGTGGCGCGCGGGAACCGACGATTGGAGTCCGGAGCGCGTCCACTTTGAGGGCTTCGTCGATGGACGCCCTACCCGGCTGATGCTCTCAGGCGCGCCCTACGTTCGGCGGTTTAGCTGAGTTTCGGTTGCTCCTTTGGGCTGTGGCGGCTAGCGAGGCTCACCACAACAAAACCGAGGGATCATGGAAACGACTAAGCCCGGCGGCATTCCGTTTTGGCTGCTTATGCTGGCGGGGTTCGGCATAGGTCTGGGGCTTGGGCTTTGGGTCAATCTCGCGGTCGGTGCTGAGACTCCGTGGGTGCAGACAGTCACGTCGAGCGTGACAGGACCGGTGGGCCAAATTTTCCTTGGCCTTCTCTTCATGTTGGTTTTGCCGCTGTTGTTTTCGGCGATTGTCGTTGGCGTTGCCGAGATGGGCGACCTCGGATCGCTCGGGCGCATCGGTTGGAGAACACTGGGCATGACGGTGGTGATTTCGACCATCGCGGTGTTGATCGGACTTGGGCTCGTGAATCTGTTGCGGCCGGGAGACGGCGTCGATCCGGCGCTCGCACAACAATTGCTCGCGCAATATGCGGAGGGCGCGCAAGGCATCGTCGACAATGCGCCGGAAGAAGTGAACCTCGGTCAATTCTTCTTGGATCTCGTACCGCGCAACGTCTTCGGCGCCGCGGCGAACAATCAAGTTCTGCCGTTCATGGTCTTCTCGGTGTTCTTCGGCGTTGGCCTCGTCATGGTCCGCAGCCGCGCCACCGATCAGCTGCAAGTCGTAATCACCGGCATTTTCGAAGTGATGATGCGGCTGTTGCAGGTTGTCATCAGCCTCGCGCCGATCGCCATCGCATGCCTGATGTTCAATCTGGCGGCGCTGTTTGGCTGGGATTTGCTGGTGCGCCTAGCGGCGTTTGTCGGCGTCGCGGTTGGCGCAATGGCGCTGCACATGTTCGTGGTTTACCCGCTTGTACTGGCGCTGTTTGGCGGCAAAAATCCCCTCGCTTTCTTCGTGCAGGTGCGCGACCCGATGGTCGTGGCGTTTTCAACCGCGTCGTCAAACGCAACGCTGCCGATCTCGCTGCGGGCGGCTGAAACCGAATTGAAGCTGCCACGCAAGATCGCGCGCTTCGTGTTGACCGTAGGCGCAACCGCGAACCAGAACGGCACGGCGCTGTTTGAGGGCGTCACGGTTCTCTTCTTGGCGCAGTTCTTCGGCGTCGAACTCAGTCTCACACAACAAGTGGTGGTGATGCTGGTTTGCATCTTGGGCGGCATCGGCACCGCAGGCGTGCCTGCTGGTTCGCTGCCGGTGATCGCGATGATCCTCGCTATGGTCGGCGTGCCGGCGGAAGGCATTGGCCTTATTCTCGGCGTCGATCGCTTCCTCGATATGTGCCGCACGACATTGAACGTCACTGGCGATCTGGTGATCGCGACGGTGGTTTCGCGCGGCGAAAAAGACCCGGTCGACGCGCCAGCGCCAATTCCAGTGGTTGAGGCGGCCTAAAGAAGAGAGCGGCGCGCACGGATTAGCGCTTCCGCGCCGCGATCGAGCGTGTCGTCGCGCTTGGCAAAGCACAGCCGCACTAACGCCGGCGCGTTTGGCGCCGCATAGAATGCTGAGAACGGGATCGTCGCGACACCGTGTTCCATCGCGTGGTGGGCGAAGGCTTCATCGTTCATGGCGATGCCGGACGCCGCGAGATCAAGGCTCAAAAAGTAAGCGCCGCGCGCGGGGAGGGGGACATAGCCCTCCCCTTCAAGCGCGGATTTGAGCCGGTCGCGCGAACGCTGAAAGTGGGCGCACATCTCCTCATAGTACGCGCGCGGCCTGCCAAGCCCATGGACGACGCCGCGTTGCAAATTGGGCGGCGTGGTGAAGGTGAGGAATTGATGCGCCTTGGCGAACAGTTCCGTTAGCTCCGGCGCACCGCAGGCGAAGCCGACTTTCCACCCGGTCAGTGAAAACATCTTGCCGGCTGAGCCGATCTTCAGGGTGCGGTCCCGGAGCGCGCTCAACATCGAGACATGTTCGGCGCCGTCGAACAGCAAATGCTCCCAGACTTCGTCGCTGACACAGATGGCGTTGTGTGCGCGGCAGAGATCGGCAACGAGGTCGAGCTCGCCGCGGCTCATAACGCTGGCGCTTGGGTTTAACGGCGTGTTGATAACGACCACGCGGGTCTTTTCGGAGAAAGCTGCGGCCACCTCGTCGCGCTCAAAGCGCCAATGCGGCGGTTGCAGCCGCACGATGCGCGGCACGCCGCCTGCCCTTCTGACCATCGGCAGATAAGCGTCATAGAGCGGCTCGAACAGCACGACCTCGTCGCCGGGCTCGATGAAGGCGAGCAACGCCGCGGCGATGGCTTCGGTCGCGCCGCTGGTGACGGTGACTTCGCGCGACCAATCGAGGTCGAGACCGTGGTGCTCGTTATAGTGCGCGGCGACGGCCTGGCGGAGATCGGGCAGGCCCCGCATCGGAGGATATTGGTTCGGGCCATCGAGCGTCGCACGCGCGGCGGCTTCCAGAATGTCGCGCGGGCCATCGTCTTCCGGGAAGCCCTGGCCAAGATTGACTGCGCCCCTCTCGGCGGCGAGTCGCGACATGACATCGAAAATGGTCGCGCCGAGCGAGGCGTAGATGCTGTTCATTCGCCCTCCTTAGCACGCGGCTCGGCGGTGTCGTTTGTCGCAAGCGTTGCCGCGTTTGCATCCAAACCTGACTCAGGGAGCGTCCTCCAGTACGGAGGAAATCGGATGAAATCACTACTTCTCGCGGCGGCGCTAGCACTTGCCGCCACCGCGCCCGCGATGGCGCAGAACCGGCCGTTCGACCCGCGCGAATATCAAACCAGGCATGTCGGCGAGCCTACGCAGATTATGGTGCTAGCGACGCCCCACCTCAGCGGTGCGCCGGATACATTCGATCCAACCGTGCTCGAACCGTTGCTGGCGCGGCTGCAAGGCTTTCAACCCGACGCGATTGCGATCGAAGCGCTACCGGGGCGCAGTATCGATCAGATGTGGGATTATCGCGAAAGCTATCCTGATGCGGCGCGCATGTATGGCGGCCGGGCGCTTGCGTTGGCGGGTCTCACGAGCGGCACGCTCGGCATGGACATGCCGCAGGCGGAAGCCGAGATGCGCCGCACGCTCGCGGCCTGGCCCGCCTCTCCGACCGCAGAACGGCGCAGGCGGCTGACCGCATTGTTCGCCGCCGCAGGCGATCCGTGGTCAGCATTGGTGCAATGGTGGCGGCTCGAGCCAAGTGAGCGCATCGCCGACGACAATGTTTCGCGCCTCCTGGCCGAGCAACTTCAGACTTACGACACGGTGGCGCGGCGCAACGAAAATCATCTGATCGCGTCGCGGCTCGCGGTGCGGCTTGGGCAGGAGCGTGTGTTTCTGATGGACGATCAGAGCGACGATACTGTGCCGAACTTCGAAGTCAACATGACTGCGTTCATGGAAGAACCGTGGATGGCGCAGCTGATGGCGGATCCTGCGTTCACGCCATTGCGCGAAGCAGGCTCGCATTTGACCTCGCCCACGGAGGCGCTTGCGACTTACCAAATGCTGAACCGCAATGCCTCGGGCCGCACCGATGCAAACGGTCAGTGGCTCAGCATGATCAATCGCGCGAGCCCGGGCGATGTCGGGCGCGCACGTGTGGCGGCGTGGGAGGCGCGTAATTTGCGCATGGCCGCCAACATCCGCGAGATCGGTGCGCGTCATCCCGGCGGACGAATTCTCGTCATTGTCGGATCAGCGCACAAGCCATGGCTCGACGCTTACCTCAGCATGATGAGCGATGTGCGAACCGTCGATGCGACGCGGGTTCTACGTTAGAACCCGCCGCGCAGTCTGCGGATGACGTCATCGAGTTGTTCGAGCGTCTTGTAGGAGATCTTCACCTCCCCTGCGCCGGCTTTGTCGTTGATGACGACGTCGAGGCCGAGCGCGTTGGAGAGCGATTGCTCCAATGCGCGCGTGTCGGCGCTCTTCGTGTCAGCCGATGGTGAGCCGCCGGACGAAACACGCGGCCCGTGCTTTTCGTCCTTCGCGATTTGCGCCAGCCGCTCGATGTCGCGGACGTTCAGGCCTTCGCTGATCGCGCGCTGCGCCAAGCCGCGTGGATCCGGCGCGGTGAGAATGGCGCGGGCGTGACCCGATGAGAGACGGCCATCACGCACCATTTCTTGCAGATCGTCCGGCAGCTGCAACAGGCGCAGCATGTTGGCGATGTGCGGTCGCGACTTGCCGACGGCGTCAGCGATATCTTGTTGCGTGCGGCCGAAGCGATCGATCAGCGCTTGGAAACCTTGCGCTTCTTCGATCGGGTTCAGGTCCATACGCTGGACGTTTTCGACAATCGCGATCTCGAGCACTTCAACTTCGTTGAGCTCGCGGATCACGGCTGGGATTGTGTGCAGGCCGGCGCGTTGTGCGGCGCGCCAACGGCGTTCACCGGCGACGATCTCGTACTTGCCGTCAGCAATCGGGCGCACGAGGATCGGTTGCAGGACGCCATGCGTCTTGATCGACGACGAGAGATCGTTGAGCTCGGCTTCGTCGAAATGCTTGCGCGGCTGCTGCGGATTGCGCTGCACCAGATCGATCGGCACCGAACGTGGGCCGACATCGCTGCCCGCTTGCACGGGCGCGACGACGGGCGGTGCGACCGGTGCGATGGCCGCAACCGGGGCCGGTTGGGTTTGCGTGATGGGCAGCTCGAACACATTGCGCGGCGGCTCGATCGGCGCGCGCATCGGTTCAGCTTGTGGCTGCGGCTGGCCAAACGAGTTGGCAGGCTTCGGCGCTTCGGTCTTCACCGGCTCGCCAAGCAGAGCGGAGAGTCCTCGGCCCAGCCCTCGCGGTCTCAAATCGCTCATTATAGCCCTCGCCTCTGACCCGACCCGATTCGGTATGCTTAACAACTTGATGGGCAATCCTTGCCCGTAGGTAAAAATTTCCGACCTAACGTCACGCTGCAGCCAGCAAGCGCTCGCGTTCAATCAGTTCTTTGGCAAGCTTGATGTACGCTTTGCTGCCGGTGGCGTTCTGATCGTAGATGATCGCGGGCAGGCCGTGGCTCGGCGCTTCGCTAATCCGGACGTTCCGCGGGATGACAGTCTCATAGACCTTGTCCGGGAAGTGAGCCCTCACCTCCTGCGCCACTTGCTCGGAAAGCGTGGTGCGCTTGTCGTACATGGTAAGCACCACACCTTGGATTTCGAGCGCGGCGTTGAGGTTCACCTTCACCGCGTTGATCGTCGCGACGAGCTGCGCGAGACCTTCAAGCGCGAAGTATTCCGTCTGCAGCGGCACCAGCACGCCATCGGCGGCAGTGAGCGCATTCACAGTCAAAACGTTCAATGACGGCGGGCAATCGATGAGAATGTAATCGATGCCCAATGTGGATTCGCCGCGGAATTTCTCGATCGCATTGCGCAGGAAGAATTGCGGTTGCGCCTCGCCCATGAGTTCGCCTTCAACGCCCGACAAGCGCGCGTCGCCCGGCGTGATGTACAAGTTGGGGACCTTCGTCGGCAGCACGGCTTTCGAAAGCGGCAGCTGGCCAACGAGCACATCGTAACTGGTGACGTTGCGATCGTGCGGATGGATGTCGAGACCGGTGGAGGCGTTGCCCTGCGGGTCGGAATCGAAGATCAGCACGCCCTTCCCAGCGGCCGCCAGGGCGGTGCCGAGATTGATCGCGGTCGTCGTCTTGCCTACGCCGCCCTTCTGGTTGGCGATCGCCAAAGTGCGCATGTCCCCGTTCTCCTTTGCGGAGCCTCTAGGTGCGCCCGGCTCTTGTTATGCGAACAATGCGGCCGCGCGGATCGCTGAGGCTCTCCAGCACGTCTGCCCGATAAGAAACACCCGACGCCCCACCGTTGAGGACGTTCTTCGCGGCGGCCAGCTCGGCGTCTAAGTCAGCGCCTTTATGAAAGAGACCTTGCGCACCGCGATCTAGAATCGGCTTCGCATAGGGGATGAGTCGGTTCAAGGGCGCCAAAGCACGGGCGGTAACCACGTCATACGGGCCCTCGCCTGCGCCGAAGTCCTCGATCCGCTCGTTGAAGACCCTGACCGGCAGGCCGGCCTCCTCGGCCACGGCGCGAAGAAAAGCCGCCTTCTTTCCAGTGGATTCGACCAAATGGACGGCGGTACCGGGTTGATCGGCGAGGAAGGCCGCGACCACCAAACCAGGGAAGCCGGCGCCGGAACCCAAGTCTGCCCAGATTTTCGCCTGTGGCGCGAATTTAATGAGCTGGGCGCTGTCCAGGGCATGGCGAGACCAGAAAAGCTCTCGTTCCTTCGGTCCCACTAGATTCATGCGCTCCGACCACTCTCCCAGGAGCTTGTGGTGGATTTCGAGCCGGGCGATTGTTTCACGGGGAACGGTGAAACCAAGGTTCCTTTGGAACTCGTCGGGGCCGTACGTCATTTGGCGGCGCCTTCGCCAGACCGAAGCAGGCACGGGCGGCCGTTGCCCACACACTCCAATCTACAAACATCGTGCCTCACGGATGCGGCCCTGCTCCGCCATAGGCGGCGGCCAGGTAGCGGGCGATCGGCTTGGGCTCATCGAGAAAGAAGCAGCCCTCGAATGCCTTCGCGTCCGCCGGCGGGACCGAGCCTACAGCCAGCACCAACACCGGCATGGATTGGTTGTCGTCACCGATCAAATTGATGATGTCCTGGCGCGGGCGCGGATGCGCGCTGCGCTTCACATCGATGCGATTGGCCCAGTGCGGGTTGGCGAGCAGCGCGCCTTCCATCGTGGCGCATGCGGTGCAGAACCAAGTGCCTTCCATCGCCGCATCTTCGAACGGCGCGCGAAGGATGAAGAGCGTATCGCGGCTCAAGCTCATGCACGTTTCCTCTGTTCACGCTTCACATGCGCCAGCAATGCGGTGAGTGCGCCGGGCGTCACGCCCTCGATGCGCGAGGCCTGGCCAAGCGTCACCGGACGCGCGGCCGCCAGCTTCTCACGCACTTCGTTGGAGAGGCCGCCAACAGCGGCGTAATCGAGATCGGGCGAAAGGCGCAAATCCTCATCGCGCTTGAAGGCTTCGACGTCGAGCGCCTGGCGTTCGAGGTAGCCCGAGTACAGCGCGTCGATCTCAAGTTGCTCGCGCGCTTGCGGGCTAAATGATCCGAACTCCGGCCAGATGTCGACAATCTGTTCAAAGCCGATCGTCGGGTACGCCAGGAGGTCGAGCGCATTGCGGCGCACGCCGTCCTGGTTGACCTTGAGCCCGCGCGTGTCTGCTTGCGCAGGCGTCAGAATGAGCGTCCGCGCCATCACGCGCGCGCCGTCGATTTCCTGCATTTTAGCGGCAAATTTGCGCGCGCGCTCAGGCCCCACACATCCAAACTCAATGCCCTTTGGCGTGAGGCGTTGGTCGGCGTTATCGGCGCGCAGCGAGAGCCGATACTCGGCGCGCGAGGTGAACATGCGATAGGGCTCGGTGACGCCGCGCGTGACGAGGTCGTCGATCATCACGCCGATATAGCCCTCAGCGCGGTTGATCTCGAACGGCCCTGCTCCAGACGCCGCACGCGCTGCGTTGAGGCCGGCGAGGAGACCCTGCGCCGCGGCTTCTTCATAGCCGGTGGTGCCGTTGATCTGGCCGGCGAGATAGAGGCCTTTGATGCGCTTGGTCTCCAGCGTCGGCATCAGTTCGCGCGGATCGACGTAGTCGTATTCGATCGCATAGGCGTGGCGTTTGATGACGACATTTTCGAGCCCGGCGATGGTGCGGATGAAGCGTTCCTGCACGTCCTCTGGCAGCGAGGTGCTGATGCCATTGGGATAGACGGTGTCGTCGTCGAGGCCTTCGGGTTCGAGGAAGATCTGGTGCGCGGACTTGTCGGCGAAGCGCACGACTTTGTCTTCGATCGACGGACAATAGCGCGGCCCTCTCCCGCTGATCGCGCCAGAATAGACGGCGCTCTTCGAGAGCGACTCTTCGATGATCCGGTGCGTCTCGGCGTTGGTGTAAGTGACGCCGCAGGCAACCTGCTCGTTGGTGATCTTCCCGGTCAGGAACGAGAATGGCGTCGGCTCTTCGTCGCCGTGCTGCTTTTCAAGTGAGGCCCAATCGATCGAGCTGGATTGCAGCCGCGCCGGGGTGCCGGTCTTCAGCCGTCCCATCGCGAAACCCGCACCGTACAAGCGATCGGAGAGGCCAATCGCCGGCGCCTCGCCGTGACGGCCAGCCGCGATGCGCTTGTCGCCAATGTGGATGACGCCCTTCAGGAACGTGCCGGTGGTCAGCACCACACGCGGCGCGACGAAGAGCCGGCCGTTGGCGGTGGCAACGCCGGTGACGACGCCGTCGGTGAGGATCAAGTCCTCAACGGCGGCGGCGCGGATATCGAGGTTAGCCTGCACCGCCAGCGCCGCCTGCATGGCCTGGCGATAGAGTTTGCGGTCGGACTGGGCGCGCGGGCCACGGACGGCTGGACCCTTGGATCGATTGAGCAGCCGGAACTGGATGCCGGCGGCGTCGGCCACCCGGCCCATGACGCCGTCCAGCGCGTCGATCTCGCGGACAAGGTGGCCCTTCCCGAGGCCGCCAATGGCCGGGTTGCAGCTCATCTCGCCGATCGTCTCGAGCTTATGGGTCAGCAGCAGCGTGCGCGCGCCAAGGCGCGCAGCAGCCGCCGCAGCCTCGCAGCCAGCGTGGCCGCCGCCGATGACGATGACGTCGAAAGAGCGCACAGAACTCATGTGCGGGCTTCATATAGGACGTGCGGAGCGGCGTCACGGCGAAGCACTGATATGGAGCGCCGGCGTCCTCGCCGGCAGCAATATCGGGTCACACGAGGATGCCTAAAGCTGACGCTGGCGCCGTGGTGAGGACGCCGGCGCTCCATGAGAGTCAGCCGCGCTTCACGTGCAACGCGCTAATTTCGATTTATCAGTTTCGCGTGAAACCCGCGTCAAACGTGGGTTTTCACGCGATCTCATTTGCCGATGCAAAAGCTCGAGAAGATCTCGCCGAGCAGATCTTCGACATCAATGCGTCCTGTCAAACGCCCAATCTGATCGGCGGCGACGCGCGCGTCTTCGGCCGCCAATTCGGGGCCAACATCGAGCGCGGGAATCGCGCGTAGAAGAGCCGCCCGCGCCTCTTCCACCAGCCGCCGATGCCGCGCCCGCGTCAGCACCGGCGCCTCCTCTTGGCTCAGGGCTTCGGCCACCCGGTTCGCAAGCTCGTCTTCAAGCTCCCGCGCGTCGCAGATGCCCTTGATCGGAGGGCCGTCTGCCAAGGTCAGGCAATAGAGGCCGGTTCCGATGTCCAACGCCGCTTCAGCCGCCGCTCGTGTGGCCCCACGACGGGGCTGGTCCCATTTGTTGACGACGATCCAGTCGTCTGACCGCAGAACCGTCGACCAGTCGGTGATCTCGTCGGAGCTACCGTCGACCATGCCGATCCGCAGATCGGCCTCCTCAGCCCGCGCCAACGCGCGTCGCACGCCCTCGGCTTCGATCGCGTCCGCCGCCTCCCGCAGCCCCGCCGTGTCCGCGATCCAGACGGGGTAACCCGCCAACACCAGCCGCACCTCGACCACGTCCCGGGTGGTGCCCGGGATGTCGCTCACGATCGCTGCCTCGCGTTGAGCGAGCGCATTCAGCAGGCTCGATTTTCCAGCGTTGGGCGGGCCGATGATGGCGACGCGATAGCCGTCGCGGATGCGCTCACCGCGGTGGGCGTCATTGAGGTGCTCGCCCATATCGGCGGCCAGCGCTTGCAGGATTGGCCCGGCCCGCTGCGCCAGCGCCCCCGGCAGGTCTTCGTCCGGAAAGTCGATCTCCGCTTCGATCAAGGCCGCCGCCTCGATCAGGCGGCTGCGCCAGCCTTCATAAACAGCGCTCAGAGCCCCACGGCGCTGGCGGAGCGCCTGGCGGCGTTGGCCCTCGGTCTCAGCGTCCACGAGGTCGGCAAGGCCCTCGGCCTCGGCCAGGTCTAGCTTGCCGTTCTCGAAAGCGCGGCGGGTGTATTCGCCCGGCTCCGCAACCCGCACTTCAGGCCGGCTGAGGCAAACGTCGATCACGGCGGCAATCACCGCCGGACCGCCATGGATGTGGAGTTCGGCGACATCCTCGCCGGTGAAGCTCTGCGGGCCGGGAAACCAGAGCGCCAGGCCGTCATCGAGCGAAAGCCCAGAGCGCGGATCGCAGAACGCTTCGCGCGTCGCCATGCGCGGCTTGGGCAAATCGCGCGCCGTTAGCGCGCTCAGCGCGGCGCCCGCGGCGGGGCCGGAGAGCCGGATCACCGCCACGCCAGCGCGGCCAGCGCCGGTCGCCAAGGCGACAATGGTGTCCGGTTTCATGTGAAAACAGATAAGGCGCGATTAGGGCTTTTCACGTGGAGCACTTGCGGCGCTCGCGGCTGTCACGCCGGACGTCATCAGCTTCACGAAAGCGTCCTGCGCCTGCGTGCCGACGCTCATCCACGAGCTCATCATCGACTCGCCGCTCATCAGTGAGAGGTTCTTCTGCATGCGCGTCGTCATCTCCGAGACCAGAGCTTCGTTGATCGGTGTGACGTCGGGCAGGCCCATGAAGCGGCGGGCTTCCTCGGGGCTGCACTCCACATTGACGGTGAACTTCATCGGTCCAATTCCTTCGCGCAGGAGGCGCTGTGCGGTCTATAACGCGCGGAAAGCCATAGAGACAGACTTGGGAGCGAGCGATGAGTGAATGGGTTGAAGTTGCCGGCCCGGATGGCGCGTTCAAGGCCTATTTGGCGCGGCCGACGGGAACGCCCAAAGGCGCGGTGGTGGCGATCCAGGAGATTTTCGGCGTCAACGCCGTGATGCGCGGCAAGGCCGACTGGCTGGCGCGCGAAGGCTTCCTCGCCATCGCGCCAGATCTCTTCTGGCGGATCAAGCCGGGCATCGATCTCACAGACCAGAGCGAGGCCGAATGGAAGCAGGCGCTCGACTACATGAACCAGCTCGACAAGAACGCGAGCGTCAAAGACGTGCAGGCGACGCTGACGTGGGCGCGCAGCCAAGGCGTCTCGAAGGCTGGCGTCTTGGGCTATTGCATGGGCGGCTACATCGCGTTCCTGGCCGCCTGCCGGACCGATACAGATGCGAGCGTCGCCTATCATGGCGGCGGCATTCACACCGCGCTTGGCGAAGCTGGTGCGATCAAGAAGCCGGTGATGCTCCATAACCCGATGAAGGACGGATTCATTCCGGTCGAGGCGCTGAACACGATCCGCGAGACTTTGAAGAGCAATCCGCTCGTCACCGTGTGCGAGTACGCCGAGCAGGATCACGCGTTCACGCGCGAAGGCGGCGCGCACTACGATGAGGCTGCGAAGCAACTCGCTGACGGCCGCACGATCGCGTTCTTGAACACGAACCTCGCATGATGCGCCTGCTGATGGCCGCGGCGTTGGCGCTGGCGGCGTGCGATCCCGCGCCGGACGACGCCATCATCGATATCGGCGGCGGCCGTCCTGGAGCACCTGAGACGCTGACGCCGGCAAACCTACCGGCGTTCTTCGATTGCTTGCGTGAGCACGATGCGACGCTGATCTCTGGGCATCGCGGCGGCCGTCACGATGGGCTCGCCGAAAACACGATCGAGACCTTCGAAGCCACGCTCGCGCACACCCCGGCGTTCATGGAGACCGACATCGCCCGTACGCGCGATGGCGCGCTTGTGCTCATGCATGACGATGAGGTCGATCGCACGACCAATGGATCGGGCGCAGTCGCATCGCTAACTTTGGCGCAGTTTCAGGCGCTGCGGCTGCGTGACGATGACGGCAACGTACTCGCAACCTCACCGCCGACGCTGCGCCAGGCGCTCGATTGGGCCGACGGCAAGACCGTTCTCGAGCTGGATGTGAAGCGCGGCGTTTCGTACGAAGACGTCGCCGAAGAAGTCCGAGACGCCGGCGCGATGGGCCGGGTGATCTTCATCACCTACAGCGTCGATGGCGCGTCACGGCTGGCGCGCGTTGCGCCCGACGCAATGATCTACACGACCATCACCAACGCCCGCGATCTCGACACGCTGGAGCGCCGGGGTGTCGATCTCTCGCACATCGTGGCGTGGCTCGGTGATGAAGAGCTAGACGGGGAGCTGCTGCAGGCGCTGAACGCACGCGAAGTCGAAGGGCGCTGGGGTTTGTTCGGGCGCGACGCCGACTTCGCCGCCGCGGTCGAGGCGGGCGCAGAGGGTGTCTCGGTCAATGATCCCGGCGCCGCCTATCGCGCCATCGACGCCGCTGACGGTGCGGATGGCTATGCCGCCGCGCAATGCGCCCGGTGACGTTGACGCCAGGCGTCCCTAAGTCTGGCCCCTGAGCGGAGGCCTCCCATGAAAGCAGTGCGCATCGAGACCAATGGCGGACCGGAGGTCATCGCCCTCGCCGACATTGCAGAGCGCGCGCCAAACGCCGGCGAAGTGCGCGTGCGCCATCATGCGATCGGCGTGAACTATATCGATGTCTATCACCGCAGCGGTTTGTACAAGAACGCGTTGCCCACCGGATTGGGCCTGGAAGCGGCGGGCGTCGTCGATGCCGTCGGCGAAGGCGTCACGCGTTTCAAAGCCGGCGATCGCATTGTCTATGCAAGCGGGCCGCTCGGCGCTTACGCCGAAGCGCACGTCGTCAAGGAAACGCAGGCTGTAATGCTGCCCGATGCAATTCCGTTCGACATCGCAGCGGCGTCTTTGCTCAAAGGCATGACCGCGCGTTTTCTTTTGCGTAAGACGTTTCGCGTGGAACGCGGGCACTTCGTCGTGATCCACGCAGCGGCTGGCGGCGTTGGTCAGATCGCGACGCAATGGGCAAAGCATCTCGGCGCAACGGTGATCGCCGTTGTTGGCAGCGACACGAAAGCCGCTCTCGCGCAATCGCTCGGCGCCAGTCACATAATCATTCAAGGCCGCGAGGACGTCGCCAAGCGCGTGCGTGAGATCACCGGCGCTGGCGCGCACGTCGTGTATGACAGCGTCGGCAAAGATACGTTCGCGGGCTCACTCGATAGCTTGCGGCCGCTCGGCATGTTGGTGTGCTTCGGCAATGCGTCCGGGCCGCCGCCGGACATCAATCCGTTGGTGTTGTCGCAGAAGGGTTCGCTCTTTCTGACGCGGCCGACTTTGTTCAGCTACGTCGCGACGGTTGAGCAATTGGATGAAACCGCCGCCGATCTGTTCGACGTGATCGAGAAGGGCGCAGTGAAGATCGCGGCGCCTACGCGCTATGCGCTTGCCGATGCTGCAAAAGCGCACGCCGATCTGGAGTCGCGCAAGACGACCGGAAGCCTGGTCCTTGTGCCGTGATCAGCAGCGCGTGGCGTCGTGCTTCGACAAGCTCCGCGTGACGCCAATTCCGGCACTGGCCCCTAACCCTCGTTGTTCGGAGTTTTTCGAGGGGCGACGTCAGCTGACTACTTCACGGCGGCGGCGCGCTGAAACGCGGGGCGCTGCCAGAGATTGTCGATGTAGATTTTGATCGTCGCGGGAATCTCATCGGCGATGCCGGCAAACTTGGCGCCGGTGGCGATGTAGGCAATCGAGATATCGGCGGCGGTGAAGCGGTCGGCGGCGACGAAGGGCTTGCCGGCGAGACGTTGGCCGACGAACTCTAGGCGCTTCAGGATCGCGCCCTTCAAATAGCCGGCCGTCCAATTTTCCTTTTGATCGGCGGGCGCCATGAAGCGGGTGCCGACGAGGGGATTGCCGTAGGCGGCGAGACCGGCTTCCCCGAACATCAAATACTGGAGATAATCGCCATAACCTGGCTCGTCGGGCTTCACTTCGAGATCGGTCGGGCCTTGCTTTGACATGATGTAAATCATCATCGCCACCGACTCGATCATGGTGACATCACCATCGACCAACACCGGCACGGTGCGGAGCGGGTTCACGGCTTTGAACTCGTCGCTCGGTTTCATGAACGAGGCTTCGGCAGTCTCGTAAGGTATGCCCATCTCTTCACAGAGCCACAGGACCCGCAGCGAGCGTGCGCCTTGGGAGTGATAAATCTTGAGCATTGGTGGGTCTCCGTTGGCCGCCACTTAGCATCGCGCGCCAGCACTCGCCACACCCATTCCCGGATTGCCCGCAGGGCAAGTCCGGGACGCATAAGCACGCCTTACGAAAGCAAGAGGCGCGACCTGCGCCGCGCCTCCAACCATTCGTGTTTATGGGTCCCGGGCTCGTCGCTTACGCGACGCCCCGGGAATGGGTGTGAGCTTACGTGTTCATCGACTGGAAGAAGTCGTCGTTGTTCTTTGAGCCTTTGAGCTTATCGAGCAAGAACTCGATTGCGTCCTGCGTCCCCATCGGGCTGAGGATGCGGCGGAGTACGTACATCTTCTGCAGGTGCTCCTTCGGCGTAATCAGCTCGTCCTTACGCGTGCCGGACTTGAGGACGTCGATCGCCGGGAAGATGCGGCGGTCAGCGACCTTGCGGTCGAGTTGGAGTTCGCTGTTACCCGTGCCCTTGAATTCTTCGAAGATGACTTCGTCCATACGCGAGCCGGTATCGATGAGGGCCGTCGCGATGATGGTGAGCGAACCGCCTTCTTCGAGATTACGCGCGGCGCCGAAGAAGCGCTTCGGACGTTGCAGGGCGTTCGCATCGACACCGCCGGTCAGCACCTTGCCCGAGGAGGGCACAACGGTGTTGTAGGCGCGGCCGAGGCGGGTGACGGAGTCCAGCAGGATCACAACGTCTTTGCCGTGTTCGGCCAGGCGCTTGGCTTTCTCGATCACCATTTCCGCGACTGCGACGTGGCGTGTGGCGGGCTCGTCAAAGGTGGACGCGACGACTTCGCCCTTCACGCTGCGCTGCATGTCGGTGACTTCTTCGGGGCGTTCGTCGATCAGAAGAACGATCAGAAACACTTCCGGGTGGTTGGCTTCGATCGCCTTGGCGATGTTCTGCATGATGACGGTCTTACCCGTCCGTGGCTGCGCCACGATCAGTGAGCGCTGACCTTTGCCGATCGGCGCAACGATATCGATGATGCGGCCGGTCTTGTCTTTGATGGTCGGATCATCGAGCTCCATCTTCAGTCGCTCAGTCGGGTAGAGCGGCGTCAGATTGTCGAAATGGACTTTGTGGCGGACCTTCTCGGGATCTTCGAAATTGACCGAGTTCACCTTGGTCAGCGCAAAATAGCGTTCGCCATCTTTCGGTGATTTGATCTGGCCTTCGACGGTGTCGCCGGTGCGCAGGCCGAATTTACGGATCTGCTGAGGCGAAACGTAAATGTCGTCCGGGCCCGGCAGGTAATTCGATTGCGGAGAGCGCAAGAAGCCGAAGCCGTCGGATAGAATTTCGCAGACGCCCGCGCCGCCGATCTCAACGCCGCGCTCGGCGACGGATTTCAGGATCGCAAACATCATGTCTTGGCTGCGCAGCGTGTTCGCGCCCTCGATCTCGAGGGATTCAGCAAGCGCCAGCAATTCAGCCGGCGGCTTACGCTTGAGCTCTTGCAGCGTGAGTGAAGTAAGCTCTTCGATTGTTTGTTCGTCAGTCATAATTTTCTCGGGGGTAGCCCTGGACCCCAGGCGCGGGTTCGCGCGGGGAGGGCCATAAGATGGAAGGGTGTTCCGGCGGTTAGGAGAATTTGGCTTGCGCCGCCGTCGCGAGCATGCCGAAGCACGCAAGGACAGCCACACCACACCGCGCGGAGAGCGTCAAGCCGCTGAAAGCCTTAAGCGTCAAGGTTCCAGCGTGGCCAAGAGAACCACCGCGATCGCCACGAGGAACGGGACCTCGCTCATCAACCGCCAGTAGCGTTCTGAGTGCCGCCGCTGCCCTGAGGCGAACTTGCGACCCTCAGCAGATAGGAAACCGTGGTAGCCGGACAAGCCTAACACCAGGATAAGCTTGCCCCAGAACCAGTGCGGCACCCCAGCTACGACGTCCGGAAACGGACGTGACCAGTCCGGCACCAGATAGGTCGAAAACAGGAAAATGCCGAAGGCCCAGGCGAGGATGAGACTGGGCGTCAAGATAATCATGCGGAGGTTCTTGGCCGCTTTGAGCATTGTTTGCTCAAGCTCGCCGCCAGGCTGCGAGGAGGTTATATAGGCGTAGAAGCGCGGCAGCATCAGCAGGCCGGACACCCACGCGATCACCGCGATGATGTGCAGACCGCGCGCTAGATCATAGCCGATCACGTGTTCCATCAGCGCGCGCCCCCCAATTTGACGTCCCCTTGTGCGCATAAGCCATGTACGGCGGGGCAAAGCCTGCCGCCGGATTCGCTTTGCACTGTACCCGGGGCGCTCAATGCGTGCTCGACCAAATCCGCCAGCGCGTCGATGAAGCGCGGCTCGGCGCCAAGGGCAGGGGCGCGGAGGTAGAACGGAAGCTGCAAGCGTTTCGCAAGTTGCGCGTACTCGATGTCGAGTTCGACCAGCGTTTCGACGTGCTCCGACACGAAGGCAATGGGTGAGATCAAAACACCTGCGTTGTCTCTACCGGCTTGATGAATCTCCTCCTCCGTCGAAGGCCCAATCCATTTCAGCGGGCCGACCCGCGACTGGTAGCAGGTGCGAATGTCCCAATCGGCCGGCAGCAGTTTTCGGACGGCGGCGACGCTTTGCTCAACCTGCCACTGATAGGGATCGCCGCGCTCGATCACTCGCTGCGGCAAGCCGTGCGCGGAGAAGAGGAGGCGAGGCGACGTCGGCGAGCCCGCGGCGCGCCAAACGTTCAGAAGAGCGTCCGCATGCGCCTGCGCGAACCGCGCGCCAGCAGGATAGCAACATATCGTGGATGCCGGCAGGCGAGATGCTTTGCGCCACGCGCTCAGTGACGAAGCTGTCGTTGTGGTCGAAAACTGCGGATAAAGTGGGAGCAAGATCGCATCCGTAGCGCCCCATTTCTCCGCCGCCACCGCCGCGTCTTTTGTGAACGGCTTCCAATAGCGCATCGCCGGGAAGCATTTGAACGTCACGTTGCTGACGCGCTTTGCAATCGCCGTCTCCAGCGCCTCGGCTTGCTTCAGAGTTTCAGGTAGAATGAGCGACCCGCCGCCCATCAGCGCGTAGTTCGCTTTCGCCAGATTTTCGCGCGTGCGTGAGATCAGTTGCGCAATGAAAAAACGAAATGGCTGCGGCAGGCCGATAATGGCTTTGTCGTTGAACAAGTTGAACAAGAACGGCCGCACCGAATCTTGTTTATCCGGCCCGCCAAGATTGAAGAGAATGATTGCGACACGGCGCGATGTCATCACGCGCAGCCCTGGGCCTTCATCTGCTTCGGGCGAGGCCAAATTATCTTCGAGCGGTACAGCGCTCATCCGCCGCCCTTCACCACTCTTACGAGATGCTCAAGATTTTCAGGTGTGGCCTCTGGCGTGATGCCGTGGCCAAGATTGAAGATATGCGGCGCGCCTTGGAACGCGGCGATCACATCGCGTGCGGCACGCTCCAATGCGTCACCACCGACCACTAAAACTTGCGGGTCGAGATTGCCTTGGAGCGGCATGCGTTCCGGCGCTGCCTGAACGGCAAAATCCGCCGGTGTTTGTGTGTCGACACCTAGAGCGGTGATCCCAGTCTCATGCGCATAGGCGCCTATCTGAGCGCCGGCGCCGCGCGGGAAACCGATGATAGGCACGGTGATGCCTAGCTCACGCACTCTGTTCACGAGCTTCCGTGTCGGCTCCAGCACGACGCGTTGAAACTGATGCGGTGTCAGCCCTTCCGCCCAACTCTCAAAGATCTGGACGCAATCAGCGCCGGCTTTCACCTGGGCCAACAAATGCTGCGCGCTCATCTCAACCAGCACGGAGAGGAGGGCGTCGACGTCCTCGGGCCGCTCATAAATTGCCCGGCGCGCACGATCCTTCTCGCCGCCTTGGCCTTGGAGCATATAAGTCGCCACCGTCCACGGCGCGCCGCAGAAGCCTATCAGCGCTATGTCCTTGGGGATCGCTTGCTTGATCCGGTCAACCGCCTCGTACACGGGCGAGAGTCGCTGTAGCCCACGCTCAACATCATCGAAGCGCCAGTCCTGCTCCTCCAGTAAAGGATTGAGCCGCGGACCCTCACCCTCGACGAACCAGACCTTTCGGCCAAGTGCATCAGGTACGACCAGAATGTCAGAGAATAGGATCGCCCCATCGAGCGGGAAGCGCCGGAGCGGCTGCATCACAGCTTCGGTCGCCAAAGCCGGGGAGTAGCAAAAATCCAGAAAACTCTTCGAGCGCTGCCGAAGCTCACGGTACTCAGGAAGATAACGCCCTGCCTGACGCATGATCCAGATCGGAGGAGACTCTAATCTCTCTCCGTTCAAGACACGTAACAGTGCGGGAACTTCTTCCCGATCGGCCATTCGCTCTCTTCCAAACTCTTAGTTTGAATCCGGGTTAATAGAGGACTCGTTGTTGATGGGATTTATTTTGCGGGACAAGATTCTTGTCCACACCTTATCCCCTGACTTGTCCCTTTCGCGATGCGACGGAATTGTCTTTGGCGTGAATGGTTTGAGGAGCGCCTCAGGCGGGCGCGATTCCTTTTCATCCACACTGGCGCCCTGTGAGGAAGGTTTGGAGGAATCGCCCGGGAGGAGAAGTGGAATCCGGGGTCAGGTGGCAGTTCGTTCTCTTTCGCCTGCTTTCCTGTGTCTCACCCAACAGCTTGTCCACAATCCGAACTGGCCTGATATGTGAGCCATGACGCATGAACGGCTCGCCATCTACGCCAATTTCCATCTTGTCTCCGACTCGACCGGGGAGACGTTGGCCGGCGTTCTGCGCGCAACTTGCGCCCAGTTCGACAATATCATGCCCGTGGAACACTCCTATTTTCTGGTCCGCTCCGCCCGGCAGTTGGAGCGTGTGCTGATTGAAATTTCCGCAGCGCCCGGCGTGGTTATGTTCACGCTGTCTAATCTGGAACATCGCGCTCAACTGGAAGATGCGTGCCGCGAGATGGATATGCCATGCGTGGCGGTGCTTGATCCGGTGTTGGACACCACCTCGCGCTATTTAGGCGTGGAGATGAACCACCGCGTCGGCAATCCGCGAAAGCTGAACGCTGAGTATTTCAAGCGGATCGATGCGCTCGATTTCGCCATGTATCACGACGATGGCCAGCAGCAGGTCGATCTAACGAATGCGGACGTTATTCTTATCGGCGTCAGCCGGACGTCGAAGACACCGACCTGTGTGTATCTTGCGCATCGCGGCGTGAAGGCGGCGAACGTGCCTATGGTGCCAGGTGTGCCGCTGCCGCCAGAAGTGTTCGCAAAGGATGGGCCGCTTATTGTGGGCCTCCTCATTTCTGCGGATCGCCTCATTCATATCCGCCGCAACCGCCTCGCCTCGATGAAGGAAACGCGCGCCGGCAGTTACACGGATGAAGACGCTGTGCGCCGCGAAGTTATGGATGCGCAAAAATTGTTCGAGCGGGAAGGGTGGCCAACGATCGATGTTTCACGCCGCTCGATTGAAGAAACGGCTGCGGCGGTTCTGAATCTCTTAGCGGACCGCGACGCGTGAGCCTCATCCTCGCCTCCGGAAGTGCGGCGCGGCGCCAGATGTTAGAGGCTGCCGGCCTCACGTTTGAAGTCGATGTTCCGCGCGTTGATGAAGACGCGGCGAAGGCAAGTCTCCGTGCTGAAGGCTTGCGCCCACGCGATCAGGCCGATGCTCTGGCAGAGCTAAAGGCGCTGAGCGTTTCGCGCTCGCGGCCGGACTTTGTCATTGGCGCAGATCAGATGCTGGCGCTTGGTGGCGAGGTCTTTGACAAACCGAAGGACGCGGCCGAGGCGCGGCAGCACTTGCTGCGGCTGCGCGGGCAGACACACGAATTGATCACGGCGGCCGTGGTTGCACGCGAAGGCGCGATCATTTGGCGGCACATCGATACGCCCAAACTCAAGATGCGCGCGTTCAGCGACGAATTCTTGGATGAGTATCTGGCCCGCGCTGGAGAGCAGGTGTTACGTTCGGTCGGCGCCTACCAACTCGAAGGCCTGGGCGCGCAGCTCTTCGAGCGGGTCGAGGGAGATTATTTTTCCGTGCTTGGCTTGCAGCTGTTGCCGCTGCTCGCGTTTCTGCGCGAACACGGTATTGCGCGCGCATGAGCATTACCGCCGCCACAAAAGTCTATGCCGTCGTCGGCGATCCGGTTGAGCACTCGCTCTCGCCGGTGATGCAGAACGGCTGGATTGCGGATCATGGACTCGATGCGGTGTATGTGGCGCTGCCGTTGCAGAGTGCTGATCCCGTCGCCGCCATTGGCGCGCTATCTGGGTTTGCGGGGTTGAACGTCACCGTGCCGCATAAGGAAGCCGCAGCGAAGGCGTCGGCGCGGAGCGAGGGTCCAGTCGCCAATGTGTTGCGCCGCGAGGACGACGGCTCGTTGAGCGGCTTCAACACCGACGGCTTGGGCTTTCTGGATTCATTGTCGGAACGCGCGCCGGATTGGCGCGCGCGCGTGCCGCGCGTGCTGATCGTCGGCGCCGGCGGCGGCGCGCTCGGCATCGGCCAGGCGCTGTCGCCGTATGTCGACACGATCCACTTCGCCAACCGCACGGCAGAACGCGCCGAACAAACGGCGCTGGCGATTCCGAACGGCCGCACCACGCGCTGGGATGATCTTGAGCGCGCATTCGATCACGCCGATCTCATCGTGCAGACAACTACATTGGGCATGGCCGGCCAGCCGGAGATGGCGTGGCCGGTGTCGTTCTGCCGCCCGAACGCGATCGTTGCGGATATTGTCTATCGGCCGCTCGACACGCCGCTGCTTATTGCTGCGCGAGATCGCGGGCTTACGGCGATCGACGGATTGGGCATGCTCATTCACCAGGGGGCGCGCTCGTTCGAGATTTGGTTTGGGATCAAGCCGGACGCGACCAAAGCGCGGCAGCGCCTGTTGGCGGCGCTGGCATGATGATCATCGGCCTCACCGGTTCGATCGGCATGGGTAAGTCCACGGTCGCCGCGATGTTCGCCGAGGAGGGCGTGCCGGTGCTCGATTCTGACGCTGCCGTGCACGCGCTCTATGCGCCAGGCGGCAGCGCGGTCGTGCCGGTGGAAGCGGCGTTTCCGGGCGTGACCAAGGATGGCGGCATCGACCGCACAGCGCTTTCCGCGCATGTCGTTGGCGATGCCGAGGCGCTCAAACGCCTGGAGCAGATCGTGCACCCGCTTGTCCGCCAAGCGCAGGCGGAGTTCCTGCAACAGCATCGCGACGCGGGCGCCGAGTTTGTCTTGCTCGACATTCCGCTTCTGTTTGAAGGCGGCGGCGCGAAGCTCGTGGACAAAACTGTTGTAGTCTCAGTCCCGGCAGAGCTGCAGCGCGCGCGTGTGCTGGCGCGGCCTGGCATGACGCAAGCAAAGTTCGACGCCATCCTGGCGCGGCAAATGCCCGATGCGGAGAAGCGCGCGCGCGCCGATTTCGTCATAGATACCAGCGTTTCGTTCGATGAAACCCGCGCCCAAGTCAGGGCGGCGCTGGACGCGCTGCGCGAACAGGATTAGCCGGATTCAATGCGCGAAATCTTGTTCGATACAGAAACTACGGGCGTCTTTCCGGACCACCAGGATCCGAAACTGTGCGACCGCATTGTCGAAATCGGCTGTGTCGAGGTGTTCAATCTCGAACGCACCGGCCTCGAGTATCACGCCTATTTCAATCCGGACCGCGATGTTCCGGAAGAAGTGGTGCGCGTGCACGGTCTGCGGCTGGAGTTCCTGCGCGGTCATAAGCGCTTCGGGGAAACCGTGGCCGACCTCATGGAATTCATTGGCGATGCGCCTCTGGTTGCGCACAACGCCTCATTCGACCAAGGCTTTTTGAACGCCGAGCTTCGCCGTATCGGCATGGCGCCGCTCGGTAACGAGCGTTTCGTCGACACATTGGCGATCGCGCGCAAACGTTTCCCCGGTGCTTCATGTTCGCTGGATTCGCTGGCGAAGCGGTTTCAGCTTGATCGCTTCGGTTTTGATCTTGCCTCGCGCAAGAGCGCCGGTGGCCACGGTGCGCTGGTCGATTCTCGCATTCTCGCGGAAGTGTACCTGCAGCTCAAAGGCGGCCGTGAACAGAAGCTCTCATTCGATGCGGGTGACGCGCTGTCTGATGACGCAGCCGTGTTGCGGCCGGTCGAGTTCACGCGCCGGGCGCCGCGCGCAACTGTTTTGCCGTCGTTGCTCACCGCGGAAGAAGAGGCGGCGCATGCCGCTTTTATAGAAAAGCTCGGCCCGGCCGCGCTTTGGCTTAAGGCCGGTTAGGCGCCACTTGCGGCCGCCAGCGGAACGTCGCTGCGCTTTTCGCGCTCACGAAGTTCCTGCCAATAGAGCGGCGTGAAGTCGATCGGGTTGATGAGAAGGGGCGGGTAGCCCCCCTCCCGCGTGATCTCAGCAAGGATCTGCCTGCTGAACGGAAACAATAGCCGTGGGCACTCGATCCAGATCAGCGGCTCAATATCGTCCGGCAGCACGCTCACGAATTGGAACACGCCAGTATAAATGAGGTTGGCGGCGAACATTGGTTGGTCGCCGCGCTTGGCTTGCACGTTAATGCAGAGGTCAACTTCGGTCGCTTCGCCTTGCCCGACGGGGCGTGACTTCACTTCGACCCCCATGTCGATGGCGGGCTGGATGTCGTGCGCGGACACCATGGCCGCGAGCGTGTTGTGAAATGACAGCTCCTTCACGTACTGCCCCAAAACGCGCAGGTGAGGGGAATCGGCTGGCGGAGCGCCATCATTTTGCGTGTTCATGCGCCAAAGCTCGTGCGTGGGGGGGCGAAAAACCGGCGGTTAACATGCTGCGGCGATGGGGGCAAAGCAACCGCGCTGGCAGAACTCGCCTGTTGGCATTATCTTAAATTAGCGCGTACCACCTCGCACCCACCGGAGCGGCGACCCTTGGATCAAAGCCTCATAGAAATCCTGGTCTTGGCGTTCATCGCCGGGTTCGTGCTGTTCAGGCTCTATACGACGCTGGGCAAACGCACGGGCGAGGAGCCTCCTCAGCCGCAGCCGGTGCAAGGCGAATTCCGGCCCAGCCCGGTTGATGCCCCGCTCGCGCCGCCCGCTTCGACGGGTACGGCAGGCGAGGGTGTCGCCGCGATTGAACGCGCCGATCCGAATTTTGAAGCCGGTTATTTTCTGCAAGGCGCGCGCTCCGCGTACGAGCTGATCGTTGGCGCATTTGCCAAAGGCGATCGTGAGGCGTTGCGTGGCTTGCTGACGCCGCGTGTTTACGATTCGTATGCTGCCGCGATTGATGCACGCGAAGCCCAAGGCGGCGCCGGCCCAGAAATCGTGCGCCTGAAAACCGCAGAGATCGCCGAGGCAGAGCTTGCCGGCGATACAGCGCGTGTCGTGGTGAAGTTTGAGGCCGAGCTGGCCGAGGGCGCGCATGGCGTGCGCGATGCTAAGGAGCGCTGGACGTTTGAGCGCAACGTACGCTCATCCGATCCTAACTGGTTGCTGTCACGCGTACAGGCGGCGTGACCAAGAAGCAGCGTGATCTCACTACGGACGAAAAGAAACTCTGGCGGCGCGTCGCTGCGAGCGTAAAGACACGCCGCCCTTTGCCTGCGGACGTTGAAGAGATTGAAGAACCACCGCCCACGAAGCGGTCGTCGTCGCGCCCGCCGACGAAGCTTGTTGTGGCCGCGCCGGCGCGGCTGAAGCCTGCGCCTGTGCCGCAAGATCGCGGCAATGAGAAGCGCGTGCGTCGAGGCAAGCTCGAAATCGGCGCCAGCCTCGATCTGCATGGGCATACGCAAGATACAGGGCGCGCTGCGCTCGTGCGGTTTGTGCGTGCAGCGCAATCGCGTGGCGATCGAACGGTGATCGTCATTACGGGTGTCGGGCGTGGCGGGGAAGGCGTGTTGAAGCGCCGTTTTCCTGAGTGGCTGGCCGAACGTGACATTCGCGTTTTCGTGTCGGGCTTTGCGCCTGCACATCGCGCGCATGGCGGGGCCGGCGCGTTCTACGTCTTCATCAAGCGCGCTGATTGAAACGTCTGGTTAAGCTAGGTCACCAGAGCGTTGACAAAAAACACGCGTAACCCTGTGTAATTACGTGCATTTTCAGCATGCGCTAACCAAACCGGCGCAAATCTTCGTCGCGCGCGTGCGCCTTGCACGCTTGGAGCGGCGATGAATTTGCGCCTGCCAAAGATTGCTCGCTTCAACGGCCCACGCGGTTTGCAGGCGCGCGCGGTCGTGTTCACGGCCGCGCTTATGGCGCTGACAGCGGTGGTTTCAGCCGCGATCCTCATCTTTGGCGCGCAAACCGAGGGTGAGCGCCAGCAGATTTCCATAGCCAACGACCTCACCGAGCATTTGGCCTCGCGCGCTGGTGATGTGATGGCGCGCGGCAACACCCGCGTGCTTGAAATGATGATCCAGGGTTCGACTCAGCAACGCAACGTCCGCAGTATTTCAATTCGTGACGCCGCAGGCCGTGTGTTGGCGCAATCTGGCGGCATCGGCGCCGATAACGTCACCATGGCAGCGCTTACCGAGCGGGCGATCGCTGGCCGCACGGCGGTTCACAGCCGCAGTAGCGAGGGCGTTGTCACCGTCGCCGCGCCGATCATGCGCGAAGGGGAGGTGATGGGTGTCGCCGTGCGCATGTGGGAGCGCGACGCCTACAAGTTTGACGCCGTGCCGTCGCTGACACCGTTTCTGCTGATCGTTGCGTGCTTGGCGCTGGCGGCGATTCCGCTCACCTCACACGCGGTGCGCCGCGCGATTGCGCCGCTGGACGAGCTGGCGCGCTATGCAGAAAAAGTTGGTGAACAAGGCCAGGCGGCGCCGATCACCATCCGCACCGGCGACGAATTTGAAACCCTCGCTAACGCGTTCAACAATATGACGGGCCGCCTTGATGCGTCGATGCGTCAGATCCAAGAGATTGCGTTCGTTGATCCGGTGACACGCCTGCCGAACCAGGATCGTTTCATTCGGGAAGTCGATTATTTCATCCTGCAGAGCAAAGCCGCGCAGGAAACCGCGGCGGTGATCGTCATCGATCTGACCCGCCTGCCGCGCTTGCTGCAAACGCTCGACCCGGATGCCGCACGCGAATTCTTGCGCGTGGTTGCCGATCGCTTCGTTTCTGCGGTGCGCACCGTTGACCGTGTTGTGCGTATCCGCGTGCAGGGTGATCGCCAAGCGGTGCCGGCGCGGCTTAGCCTTTCGGAATTCGGCGTCCTCGCCCCAGATCTCGCCTCGGCGTCTGACGCCGCGCGCTTTGCTCAGCACCTAAATGCCGCTTTGGATCAGCCGTTCGACTGGCGTGGCCATAAGTTTACGCTCGGCGCTTGCTGTGGCGTGTCGCTGGCGCCGCGCGACGGTGACGACGCCGACGCCGCTATTCGTCACGCGCGCATGGCGATGGTCGCGGCGCATGCGGCGCCGGCGCGGGTGAAAGTTTATACGCAGTCGCTCGATCGCGAGGCGGTGGCGCGGTTGACGCTCGAACGTGAAATGCGCGGCGCTTTGGAGCGCAACGAGTTTCGCGCCTACTTCCAACCAAAGATCAATTTGCACACTGGCCGCATCGAAGCCTGCGAGGCGTTGGCGCGCTGGATACGCCCGGATCGCACCATCATCAGCCCCGGGCGCTTTATTCCCGTTGCGGAGGAAAGCGGTCTGATCGGCGCGCTTTCAGACGCGATCATGCGTGAAGCCTGCTGGAAAGCGGCGTCGTGGGCGCGGGCAGGGCAGCCGGTGAAGGTCGCCGTCAATGTCTCGGCGCTGCAGTTCCGCAATGATCGATTCGCCGAGAATGTTCTCCGGGTTGTTGCGCACTCTGCTCTCGCGCCTGAAAATCTTGAACTCGAGATCACCGAGTCCGTGGTCATGGCCGATCCGGACCGTGCACTCCGCATTATCAAGCCGTTGCGCGACGCTGGCGTGCGGCTTGCGATTGACGATTTCGGGTGCGGCCATTCGAGCCTCGCTGCGCTCTCAAAGCTGCCGTTCGATGTCATCAAGATCGATCAGCAATTCATTCGCGCGCTTGAGCGTGGCGACAAGCAATCGGCCGCGATCATAGAGATGATCCTGGCGCTGGCGCGGACACTCAACATGGAAATCGTGGCCGAAGGCGTCGAGCGCCGGGAGGACATGGAATTCATGGCTGAACGGGGTTGCCATTGGATCCAGGGTTTCCTGTTCGGCGCCGCCGTTTCGGCGCCCGAATTTGCCGAAATGCTGCGCCGCCAATCCGGCGAGGACGTCAGCACCGAAGACGCGGCTTGATCAGCGGCTCTGGCTCCGCCACATCTGCACTATGAGTGATCAGCCAGGATGGCACGGCACCACCATCGTGTGCGTGCGCAAAGGCGGCAAAGTGGTGATCGCCGGAGACGGGCAAGTCTCCGCGGGCGCCACTATTCTCAAGGGCAATGCGCGAAAGGTCCGCCAGCTCGCGAACGGCGGGGTGATTGTGGGGTTCGCTGGCGCGACCGCCGACGCTTTCGCGCTGTTCGAGCGGCTTGAACAAAAGCTTGAGCAGTTCCCAAGCCAGCTCGCACGCGCAAGCGTTGAGTTGGCGAAGGATTGGCGCACCGATCGTGCGCTGCGCCGCCTCGATGCAATGCTGATCGTTGCGGATAAAGACGAGACGCTGTTGCTCACTGGCGCCGGCGATGTGTTGGAGCCGGAGCATCAGGTGATCGCAGTTGGCTCTGGCGGCAACTTCGCCTTTGCGGCCGCGCGTGCGCTTTATGATTACGAAGACGATCCCGAACTTATCGCGCGCAAGGCGATGGAGATCGCGGCGCAGATTTGCGTATATACCAACGGCAATTTGACCGTGGAGAAGCTCGATGGCTGATCGTGGCGCATTGGAAGCCGCCGCTGCCGCTGGCGTCATTAGCGCAGCCCAGGTGGCGCCGTTGCATGATTTCCTTGCCTCACGCGCAGCCGGTGTCGCCAGCGCGCCGAGCGGGGAGGAGGATCTCCGTTTCATCCGCAACTTCCACGACGTGTTCCTTGCGATTGGTATTCTGCTGTTGGCGGGTGGTCTGGGCACTGCGGTGGGCGTTTATGTATCGACCGCTTCGCTCCCCAATCCGCAGGTTGGCGCCATCGTGACTGGGATGTTGTTTGCCGGTTGCACCGCCGTGATGTGGGTGCTCGGCGAAATCTTTGCCCGCCGCCGCCGCTTGTTTTTGCCGGCGATCGCTATCGTGATCACGTTGACAATCTTTACGGTGATTGCTGTTGGGCTGCTCTATGCGGGTGTTTTGCTTGGGCGTGGGTTTGACGATGGGCTGGACATGTCCTCAATGCCGCCGGAATTGCGAGTCGGCGTTCTGGTCGCGAGCGCGTTCGCCTTCATAGCGCCGCTTGCGTTCTATGCCCGCTTTCGGCTGCCATTCTCGCTCGGTTTCGCCGGCGCCGGCATTGCGGGTTTTGTCATCATCGCAGCGATGACCGCGAATTTTGAAGCAACCGTGCAGTTCATGGCGCCGCTTATGCTTGCCTTGGGCGTTTTGCTCTTTCTGGCCGGCGTTGCGTTTGACGCGCGCGATCCGGCGCGTGCGACGCGCTATTCTGACAACGGCTTTTGGCTCCATTTCGCAGCTGCGCCGCTCATCCTTAATGGCGCGTTTGGTTTGATCGGCTCGTTGTATGGCCAATCCGGCGGGCTCCGTGAGGTGGCGTTCAGCGGCGATACCGCAGAGACATCGCAGGCCGTGCTCACACTCGGTGTTGTGATTTTGCTTGGCGTAGTCTCGCTCCTCATCAATCGTCGCGTGCTCATCGTGTCCACTTTGATAACGACGGGCGTCGCCATCGGCATTCTGATGAACGCTGTTGGCCTTGGAGCAGGAGCGCTGGCCGCTGCAACCCTCATCGTGCTCGGCGCTTTCGTGCTGATCCTTGGCGCGAGCTGGCACCGCGTGCGCCGCGCGCTGCTTGGCTGGGTGAAGCCCGACGGTGTCTGGGCCCGGATTTTCCCGCCGGAGACTTTGGGCGCCGTAGCTTAATTGCCGCTGGCGTCGCACTTCACGTTCCGGCCCGTCGCGCCTAGATCAAGCGGGCATGACCCATTTCTCGCCCCGCGAAATCGTCTCTGAACTCGATCGCTACATTGTCGGCCAAAACGACGCCAAGCGCGCCGTCGCAATCGCGTTGCGCAATCGCTGGCGTCGTAAGCAATTGCCGGAAGACCTCCGTGAAGAGGTGACGCCGAAGAACATTCTGATGATCGGCCCGACTGGCGTCGGCAAAACAGAAATTGCCCGCCGCTTGGCGAAGCTCGCCGGGGCGCCGTTTCTCAAGGTGGAAGCGACCAAGTTCACCGAGGTTGGCTATGTCGGCCGCGACGTGGAGCAGATCATCCGTGATCTCGTGGAGGTTGCGCTCAACATGGCGCGCGAACGCCGCCGCCGCGAAGTTCGCGCGCGTGCGGAGGCTGCCGCGGAAGAACGCGTACTGGATGCGCTCGTGGGGCAGGGCTCGAGCGCGCCGACGCGTGAATCTTTCCGCAAAAGGCTGCGCAACAATGAGCTCGGCAGCTCGGCGATCGAGATCGACGTTGAAGACAACGCCAATCCCATGGGCGGCCTCGATATTCCGGGACAGCCCAATGTCGGCGTCGTCAATATCGGAGAGATTTTCGGCAAGGCCTTCGGCAAGCGCACAAAGCGGGTGCGCATGACCGTTGATGAAGCCCACGAGCCGCTCATCCGTGAAGAGAGCGACAAGCTCATCGATCAGGATACGTTGGTCAAAGAGGCGCTGACGCTCACGGCCGAAGACGGCATCGTCTTCCTGGACGAGATCGACAAGATCGCTTCGCGTTCCGAGCGGGTCGGGGGCGGCGATGTTAGCCGCGAAGGCGTGCAGCGCGATCTGTTGCCGCTGATTGAGGGCACGATCGTCAGCACCAAGCACGGCCCTGTGAAGACCGACCACATTCTCTTTATTGCATCGGGCGCGTTTCACGTCGCCAAACCGTCGGATCTGCTACCGGAATTGCAGGGCCGTTTGCCGATCCGCGTCGAGCTGCAAGCGCTCACGCGCGAGGATTTCCGTCGTATCCTTACGGAACCGGAAGCGAGCCTCGTCACCCAATACAAAGCGCTGATGAAGACCGAAGGCGTCACGCTCGATATCACGGACGATGCGGTCGAGGCGATTGCCGGTATCGCGGCCGACGTGAACAGCACCGTCGAGAACATCGGCGCGCGCCGTCTCCATACCGTAATGGAGCGGATGCTCGATGAGATCAGCTATTCCGCGCCGGATCGAAGTGGCGAAACCATCAGAATCGACGCGGAATACGTGCGCACCAATGTCGGCAACTTGGCCAAGAACGCCGACTTGAGCCGCTTCATTCTTTAGACCTTGAGGCCGCGTTGCTGCGCCAGCTCGCGGAGATTGGTCTCCGGACGCGGGCCCATGTGCGAAATAACTTCCGCCGCTGCGAGCGAAGCCAGCGCGCCACACTCAACGAGAGAGAACTTGCGGGCGTGACCATAGAGGAAACCCGCCGCGTATTGATCGCCCGCGCCGGTTGTATCCACGACCTTCGACACCGGAAACGCTTTCACTTCGACAGTTTCAGTCGCGGTCGCGACCAGCGAGCCGTGTTCGGAGCGCGTCACTGCAACCAGTGGGCAGGCCTTCCGCGCAGCCGCCAGCGCATCGCCCAGGTCGCTGCTCTCATAGAGTGAGAGGATCTCAGACTCGTTGCAGAATAGGATGTCGACGTGGCCGGCGACCAAATGGCGGAAGCTGTCGCGGTGGCGATCGACGCAGAACGTGTCCGACAGCGTGAGCGAGACTTTACGCCCCGCGGCGCGCGCGATCTCCGCGGCGCGCACGAACGCGGCCTTGGCTTCGTCGCGGTCGAACAAATAGCCTTCGAGAAAAAGCGTCTCGCCGGCTTCGATCAACTTGGCGTCAAGGTCTTCGGCGTTCAGCAGTGTGGATGCGCCCAGATAGGTGTTCATCGAACGCTGGCCGTCATCGGTCACGGCGATGAGGCAACGCGCCGTGCCTGGCGCGCCGGAGCGCGGCGCTGTGTTGAAGGTGACGCCCGCGGCGCGGAACTCCTTGGTGAATTGTGTGCCCAGCGCGTCGTCCGAGACTTTGCCGATATACCCTGTCTTGCCGCCGAAGCTGGAAATGCCCGTGACTGTATTGGCGGCTGATCCGCCTGCCGCCACGACCGGGTCCGAGAGACGTGAGGTCAAATGGTCGGCGCGCGCCTCGTCGATCAGCGTCATTGCGCCCTTGGCGATGCCTTCTTCGGCCAGGAAGCCATTCGAGACGGGCTTCAGAATGTCGATAATGGCGTTACCGACGGCGACGACGTCATAGGTCGAGGTTGTCATGATTTAATCCTTGGAGTTGTGGCGTTTAAGCGCGCGGAGGAGGGCGTGGCAAGCATTGCGGGCGAGCGCTGACGGCGGCACATTCGCGCGCATGCGACTCACAGCCTCACTGGCGGCCCTGCTGCTGCTTGCCGCCTGCGCCACCGCCGCGCCCTCGACCCCGTCCTCAAGCACGGCGCCAACAGCGCCAAGTTCGTCCGTAGCTTCCTCTTTGCGGCAGGCGCAGCTCTTGCGGGCCGCCGGCGGCGCCAACGCACCGACACAGCAGGACGCTGAACGCTTGTTTGGTGATGCGGACATCACCCGCCGCGAGGGCGCCGGAACCGCGCTCACCTACCGGTTTGAGAGCTGCGCGTTGCTGTTGTTGTTCGCCGCCGATAGCCGCAACACCATGCGCTTGGCAGAAGCGCATCCAAGCGCACGTCACGCCGGCGCCACCGCGCCGTCGCTCGATCAATGCGCGACCGAAGCAGCAGCCCGCCGCTGATGGCCCGCGTCGCTTATCTCACCGGCCGATCCTATCGCGGCACGCCGCTTGCGCCTGGAATTGTGCCGCCGCTTGAGGAAAAGAGCTGCGAGCTGATTCTTGCCGTCGGTAAGAAACGCGGCATCGAATTCGAGATCGTCTATTGGGACGAAATGGATTTGCCGCAACGCGGTTTCGATCTCGCAGTCATCCGCACCACCTGGGATTATCACGAGCGGCCCGATCAGTTCGTCGCCGCTTTAGAGTCTCATCAGCGTGGCGGACTTCCGGTTCATAATTCGCCGGACGTCGTGCGTTGGAATATGCGCAAGACATATCTGAGAGAACTCGGACCCTCCGCGATCGAGACGATATGGGCCGACAAAGCCGATGCACGCACGATCGCACAGGCGTTTGATTCACTCGATGCGTCGGAAGTTGTGGTAAAGCCGCAGGTCGGCGCGGGCTCCATCCGCACGGTGCGTTTGAAGCGCAACGCCTGGAGCGAAGCGGATTTGATCGATGCGCCGCTCAATGAGGCGATGATCCAGCCCTATTTGCGCTCGATCGAAACGGAAGGGGAGCGGTCGCTCTTTTGGTTTGGCGGTGTTTATTCGCACGCTGTGCGTAAAATTCCGGCCGATGGCCATTGGTTTGCGAACACAGCTGGCGCGCGGTTTGTCGCGGAAGCGCCGCCGCAAGCGGCGATCGATGCGGCCGAAGCTGCGCGCGTGCGCGCGCCGCAAGATTTGCTCTATGTCCGCATCGATCTCGTGCTCGGCGACGATGGCGCTTGGCGGGTGATCGAGATCGAGGCGATTGAGCCCTACCTCTTCTTGGATTTCGCGCCGGAAGGCACCGATGCTTTCGTCGGCGCGATCGCCCGCGTCTTGGGCTGAAATAAGCACAGATCAGCGATCACGCAGCGTGGGCACTCAGGCTTGCGCGCTAGGCACGTGTAGCGGCCGTGCAGGATCAGCCAGTGGTGCGCGCCATGCAGATATTTCTGCGGCGTGATCCGCATCAATTGCGCTTCGACCTCGTTCGGCGTTGTGCCTGCCGCTAGCCCAGTGCGGTTGGCGACACGAAACACATGCGTATCGACCGCAATTGTGCCTTCGCCGAAAATCTCCATCAGCACGACATTCGCCGTCTTGCGGCCTACGCCGGGCAGCGCTTCTAGCGCGCCGCGGTCGCGCGGCACTTCGCCGTCGTGCTGATCGATCAGATCTCGGCTGAGCGCGATGACGTTCTTGGCTTTATTGCGCCAAAGCCCGATCGTCTTGATGTGTTCGGCCACGACGGCTTCGCCCACCTTCAGCATTTTTGCGGGCGTATCCGCGATCTGAAACAATGGCCCGGTCGCGCGATTGACGCCCTTATCTGTCGCCTGTGCTGAGAGCACGACCGCGACGAGCAGCGTGTAAGGGTTCGTGTATTCCAGCTCAGTTTTCGGATCGGGGCGCACGTGAGCGAGGCGCGCATACAATTCTTCAGCCTTTGCTTTGGTCAGGCGCTTGGCCACGTGTCGCGTCCTCTTGGCAGGGATGTAGTCCGGCGTAAGCTTAGAGCCATGACGCCGACGTGGGAACGTTCGCCCGAAGCGCCGTGGCTAGACGGCGAACTCTTTATGGATGCCGTGCTGCGTCCGCACCGCAGCCTCAGCGCCAAAGCGTTCAAATACATGCTCGCCGCCGTGATTGTGGTGAATGTTTTTGTGGCGGTTTTCTTCTGGGTGCAGGGCGCCTTTCCGGTCGCCGGATTTCTTGGCCTTGACGTTCTGGCGCTGTGGCTGGCGTTTCGGCACAACTACCGCTCGGGGCGCGCCGCCGAATATGTGCGGATTGCGGCGGGCAAGGTGCACGTGGCGGCGGTCAATCAGAATGGGATCGCGACGCATTGGGTGCTGAACCCAGTGTGGGCGCGCGTGGCGCGCGACGGACGCGGCGTGCTGGTGCGTGATCGCGAAGGGCAGATGCGGCTCGGTGCGTTTCTGTCGCCGAAGGAGTGCGAGAGTTTCGCCTCGGCGCTCGGTTTGGCGCTCAGCAAAGCCAAACGCGGCTACAGCCCCAATACGTCACGCATCGAATAGAGGCCGGGCGGTTTGCCCGCGACCCAGAGCGCCGCTGCGAGTGCGCCATCGGCAAACACGGCGCGATCCAGCGCCTGATGTGACAACGTCACCACTTCGCGCTCGGCAATGAAGCGCACGTCGTGTTCGCCAACAACGCCGCCGCCGCGAATAGCGGAAAAGCCGATGCCCCCCGGTTTGCGCTCGCCGGTGATGCCGTCATGCGGCGGTAGGCGCGCCTCGGTAAGCTTTACATTGCGGCCGTGTGCGGCGGCTTCGCCGAGGAGGAGGGCGGTGCCTGAAGGCGCGTCGGCCTTGCGGCGGTGATGCGCTTCGGTGACCTCGATGTCCCACTCGGGGCCAAGGCGTTGCGCGGCTTGCTCCACCAATGCGGCCAGCAAGTTTACACCCAAGCTGAAATTGCCGGACCGAACGATGGCGATGCGCTTTGCATGCGCGGCGACTTGCTCTTCCTGCGCGGCGCTCAAGCCGGTGGTGCCGACGATTGCCGCTTTCACGTTCGTATCCGCCAGTGCATCGAGTGCAGCGATGGTTGCGGCCGGGGCGGTGAAATCGATCCAGACTTCGGCCTTGTCCGCGGCGAGGTTCGGCGTCTCCGATGTGTTCATCATCAGCGACGCCATGCCGGCGAGCGCGCCCAGATCAATGCCGAGGAATTGTCCTTCGCTGCTTTCGGTGCCGCCGCAGACGTGAAAGCGCGCATCGTCGGTTGCGGCGCGCACCAGCGCCCGGCCCATGCGGCCGCCCGCGCCGGCAATAGCGATAGAAAGGGTCATGGGCTTTTCATGGACTTTCGCGCCCTCAGCGGCAAGCGTCGCCCCCTCAGCGCGTTGGCGCGTTGGCGTCGAAGAACTTCTTGACGTTGTCGAAGAAGCCTTGCGTCTGCGGATGAGCCTCTTCGCTGCAATCCTTGGCGAACTCTTCCAGCAGTTTCTTTTGCTTCGTCGTGAGGTTCACCGGCGTTTCGACCAAGAGCTCAACGTGCAGATCGCCGCGATCCTTGCCGCGTAGATGCGTCATGCCTTTGCCTTTGACGCGGAAGCGGCGGCCGGTTTGCGCGCCGGGAGGAATGGTGACCTTGGCGCGATCGCCTTCGATGGTCGGAATTTCCATTTCGCCGCCCAGTGCTGCTTTGCACATCGGCGCCGGCGCGCGGCAGTACAGATCGGGACCTTCGCGCTCGAACAGAGCATGCGGCTTCACCGAAAGAAAAAGATAGAGATCGCCAGAAGGTCCGCCGCGTACACCAGTGTCGCCTTCGCCGGAGAGCCGGATGCGCGTGCCGTCTTCGACACCCGCGGGTATTTTTACTGAGAGCGTGCGCTCCTTGTGGACTTGGCCGCGACCGCCGCACGAGCGGCACGGATTTTTGATCGATTGACCGCGGCCGTTGCAGGCGGGGCAGGTGCGCACCATGCGGAACATGCCTTGCTGCGTGCGCACTTGGCCTGCGCCTTGGCAGGTGCTGCAGGTTTCGAGCGGCGCGTTGCCTTCCGAGCCGGAGCCCTTGCAGGGTTCGCAGGTTTGCGCGCGCGGCACGACGATTTCGCGTTCATTGCCGCGGAACGCTTGTTCGAGCGTGATCTCGACATCGTAGCGCAGGTCGGCGCCGCGGGCTGGGCCGTTGCGCGGACCGCCCCGCCCGCCGCGCGTAAACATTTCCTCGAAGCCGCCGCCGAAAATCTCGTTGAAGAGATCGGAGAAGTCGGCGGCGCCTGCGCCATGGAAGCCGCCGCCTGGCCCGCCGCCTTGGAATGCGGCTTTGCCGTAGCGATCGTAGGCGGCGCGCTTTTCGGGATCGGAGAGCACGGCATAGGCTTCGCCGAGCTCTTTGAATTTATCCTCGGAAACTTTGCAGCCCGGATTTTGGTCCGGATGCAGCTTCATCGCGAGCTTGCGGAAGGACGATTTGATCGTAGCTGCGTCAGCGTCGCGCGCGACGCCAAGCACTTCATAGAAATTGCGGTCAGCACTCATCGTGCAACCCAGATGAGAAAGAGGCGGCCCCCTCGCAAGGAGGGAAGCCGCCCGATTTCAGTTGGATGAAGCGCTGCAGCATCGATCGACCTCAATGTCACGACAGGCTTAAGCGCTCTTTTTGCTGTTGCCGTCGACTTCTTCGAAGTCGGCGTCGACAACGCCTTCTTGATCCGGACCGCCGGCGCTTTCGCCGCCCGGTGCGCCGCCGCCAGCGCCGCCATAAAGAGCTTCACCGATCTTCATCGAAGCGGTGACGAGCGTCTGCGTCTTCGAGGCGATCGTAGCCGTATCACCATCGTCGAGCACTTCCTTTAGGTCGGCAATTGCCGCCTCGATGGCTTGCTTGTCCGCAGGCGGGAGCTTGTCGCCGTTTTCGCGGACTTGGCTCTCGACCGTGTTGATCGCCGATTCCGCGTGGTTGCGGGCCTCGACGAGCGTGCGGCGATCCTTGTCCTCGCCCGCGTGCTCTTCAGCTTCGCGAACCATGCGTTGGATGTCCGCGTCCGAGAGACCGCCCGACGGCTGGATCTGCATCGACTGAACTTTGTTCGTCGCCTTGTCCGTCGCGGACACGGAGACGATGCCGTTGGCGTCGATGTCGAACGTCACTTCGATCTGCGGCAGGCCAGCCGGTGAGGGCGGGATGCCGACGAGGTCAAACTTGCCGAGCGACCTATTGTCGACGGCCATCTCACGCTCGCCCTGCGAGACGCTGATGGTGACGGCGGTTTGGTTGTTTTCCGCCGTTGAGAAGATTTGGCTCTTCTTGGTCGGGATCGTGGTGTTGCGTTCGATCAAGCGCGTGAACACACCGCCCTTCGTCTCGATGCCAAGCGAAAGCGGGGTGACGTCGAGCAGAACGACGTCTTTGACGTCGCCTTGCAGAACGCCGGCCTGAAGGGCGGCGCCGACGGCGACGACTTCATCCGGGTTCACGCCCTTGTGCGGCTCGCGGCCGAAGAACTCTTTCACGACTTGCTGAATCTTCGGCATCCGCGTCATGCCGCCGACAAGCACCACTTCCTTGATGTCCGACGCGGAGAGTCCGGCGTCCTTCAGTGCAGCCTTGCACGGAGAAATGGTGCGTTGAACGAGGTCGTCGACCAAGGCTTCGTACTTCGCCCGCGTGATCTTCATCACAAGGTGCAGCGGGTTCTTGGAGGAGGGGTCTTGGGTAATGAACGGGATGTTCACTTCGTAATCGCTGCGCGAGGAGAGCTCTTTTTTTGCTTGCTCCGCCGTTTCTTTTAAGCGCTGCAACGCGTCTTTCTGTTGGCGCAGATCGACGCCGGTCTGCTTTTTGAATTCGTCCGCCAAATAATTGACGATCCGAATGTCAAAATCTTCACCGCCCAAGAAGGTGTCGCCGTTCGTCGAGCGCACTTCAAAAACGCCGTCGCCGATTTCGAGGATCGAAACGTCGAACGTGCCGCCGCCGAGATCGTACACGGCGATGGTTTTCGTGCCTTCCGATTGAGTCTTGTCAAGGCCGTAAGCGAGGGCGGCAGCGGTCGGTTCGTTGATAATGCGCAGCACTTCGAGGCCGGCGATCTTGCCAGCGTCCTTCGTGGCCTGGCGTTGAGCGTCATTGAAATAGGCGGGAACCGTAATGACGGCCTGCGTCACCGCCTCGCCGAGATAGTCTTCCGCCGTCTGCTTCATTTTCTGCAGTACGAAGGCGGAGATTTCTGACGGAGAGTATTGCTTGTCGCGGCCTTGAATCCATGCGTCGCCGTTGGGGCCTTTGACGATCTTGTACGGAACGAGACCGATGTCTTTCTTGGTGACGGGATCATCAAACGAGCGGCCGATAAGGCGCTTAACGGCGTAATAGGTCTGCTCGGAGTTCATCACCGCCTGGCGTTGCGCCGTAAGGCCAATCAAACGTTCGCCATCGTCGCGGAACGCCACCACTGACGGTGTGGTGTTTGAACCTTCCGAGTTAGCGATGACCTTCGGTTGGCCGCCTTCCATAACAGCGACGCACGAGTTGGTCGTGCCGAGGTCGATGCCGATCACTTTGCCCATTGCTTAGTCCTCATTCCTTTCAGCGGCGCGGTTCCGGCTTTTGGACCCATATCCTGGCGTCCGCGGAGCGCGCGTCCTGTGTTTTGTTCAAGCGATTAAACGACCTGGCGCCCCGTCCCAAGCTCCAAGCCGCATCGTTCCGGGTTCATGTGGTGTATCACCCAGAAGGTGCAAGCCTTTCCGCCGACCTATCCGCATTCGCGGCAGGGGAATAGGGGACCCTTATTCGGCGTTCGCGGATGAGGCGGAACAAAAAAGAAACCGAACACCCAAATAGGATCGATGGCGATGACCCGCCCCGCCTCCGACCTTGACGGCTTCCGGCTCTGGCCGGGCCTCCTCGACCGCGCCGCGCAGGAGGCGCTGCGCGACGAGGTGTTCACGCGCATGCGGGGAGGGCCGCTCTACATTCCGCGCATGCCGAAGTCAGGCCTGCCGATGCGGGTGCGGATGACCAATTTCGGACCGCTCGGCTGGGTGACGGATAAGGAACAGGGCTACCGCTATCAGGCGACGCATCCCGAGACCGGCAAGCCATGGCCAGAGATACCGCCGCAGGTGCTTGAGTTGTGGAATGAGCTCAGCGGCTATGATGCGCCGCCCGAAGCGTGCCTCGTGAATTTGTACGAAGGCGACGCACGCATGGGGCTGCACGTCGATAGCGATGAAGACGCATGGGATGCGCCGGTGCTTTCGATTTCACTCGGCGACACCGCGCTCTTCCGCATCGGCGGCAGCTTGCGCTCTGACCCGACGCGCAGCGTGCGCCTCGCATCAGGCGATGTCTGCATGCTGGGGGGCGCTGCGCGACGCACGTATCATGGCGTTGATCGCATCATGAACGGCACGTCGCGTTTATTGCCGAAAGGCGGCCGGCTTAATTTGACGGTGCGGCGGGTAACGGTTCCGTCGTCGTTGCCGGTGCTTCCGACGGAGTAGGCGTGGGCGCTGAGCCGGCCTCCGCCGGCGCGGTGTAGCCGACGGCGCGCGGATCGGGGTGGCCTGTCACAAAGTCCGGACGCCAGCCGTCCTGCGGGCCACCTGGACCCATCGGATAATCGCCCAGCGCCATGTGATGCGCCTTCCAGACCATCGCCATGTGAATGCGCGCATAGCCAGACGGGTGATCGTAGAAGAACCATTCCTCGAGCGGTGAGGGGTCCATCTTGCGATATTCGGAAAGCAGGATCGCAGATTCCGCGAAACCATCCGGCTCACGAGCCGCGTTCAGTCCGAACATGTCCGCTTGAAGCTCGTGGAAGCGGATGATGTTGTTCTGAATTGGCGTTGCCAGCAAGAAGATGAAGCCGATTACGGAAAAGAAGAGCGGCATGCCGGCGGGGTCGGCAATGGACCTGATGCCCCATCGTTCGCCTTTGGATAGCGCGTTGAACAAGACGTTCGCCAGCCCGAATGCGATCACGATCAACAGCGCATTCATCACCAAAATTGAAATCGTGTGCTGCAGGACGTAGTGACCAATTTCGTGGCCGAGCACCGCACGCACGCCGCCGGGTGACTCGCGCTGCAGCAGTGTATCCGCGAGCGATATACGCGTTGTTTCGCCGAAGCCCGAGACATTGGCGCTGACGCTATTGGTTTGGCGTGAACGGTCGTAGACGAGAACGTCGTTCGTGGGCACGCCATTCGCCTGCGCGATCTGCAGCACGCTATCGCGCAGCGCGCTATCGCGCAGCGCGCTTTGCGGCATCGGATTGTAGTCGTTGAAGATCGGCGAAATGTAGACCGGCGCCAGCATGCCGATCACCGCCGCAAAAGCGAGCGACGCGATCGTGCCCCAAATCCACCAGGTCTTTTTTGCGACTGCGATGATGAGATAAAGCATGCCGATGGCGAGTGAGCCGATAGCGAGGCTGAGCCCAAACTCCTGCAGATATTCCGTGAACCATTGGGCGAAAGTCTGCGTCGAGAGGTCGTAATCGTGCTGGCGGACGAAGTTGACCCAATAGTCCCAGCCGAAGCTCAAAATCGCGCCGATCAACGTGTAGACAAGCGCAAAGCCGATCACGACGAAGAAATAGATCTTCACGCGCTTTTCGAGCCAGGACCGAATGTTCTTCGCAAAGCCGAGTTGCAGAAAGGCAAATGCGATAGCGAACCCGATCAGGGGGCCGACGAACTGGATCCAGTAGCCGCCCTCGAAATATGAATTGGAGCGCGCCACCGCCGCTTGATCCATTGTCGCCAGCCATGCGCGGGTCGCCACTTCCGGATCGAAGGGCAGGGCGGCGGCCATGGCCGGTCCCGCAAGTGCGAGCGCCACCGCGAAAGCGGCAAATCCCAAAATCCCACGCACCGAAAATCCCCCGAAGATTATTCTAGCCTTGAGCCTGCCCCCGCCCCAGATCACGCGCAAGGGTGCGCGCGCCCGGCGCGTTTATTGAGGAGACGAACAGATGAAGCTCGACACACCCGAAGGTAATTTGCCGCCGACGCGCCGCGCCATGGCCGCTTCACTCTTCTTCGCGGGCTACGCGACGGCAGCGGTCTCTTCTTGCGCGAGTCCTGTGACCACACCGAGTGACGAACTCATTGTCGAAGACGTGCACATCAATGGCGCCGGCGGGTATTCATTGCCGGCTTATGTCGCGCGCCCCGCAGGTCGCGGCCGTCATGGGTGCGTGATTGTCGTCAACGAGATTTTCGGCATCCATGATTACATCAAGGATGTCTGCCGCCGCTTTGCACGCGAGGGCTTTGTCGCCATCGCGCCAGACTATTTCGATCGTGCTGGCGATCCAGCGCCGATGACCGACATGACGGCGATCCGCGATATCGTCGCCACCGCTCACAATGAGCAGGTGATGGGCGATACCAGCGGCGCCATCGAATGGTTGAAGGCGCAGGCTTTTTCCAACGATCACATCGGCATCACGGGCTTTTGCTGGGGCGGCTCGGTTGTTTGGATGGCGGCGGCGCGTTTCCCGGACATCAAAGCTGGCGTCGCTTGGTACGGCCGTCTCGTGCATCCGGCGCCGGGGAGCTGGGGCGCGGACGAGGAGCGGCAGTGGCCCTACGATATTGGCGGCACGTTACACACGCCGGTGCTCGGGCTTTACGCGGAAAACGATCGCGGCATTCCGCTTGAGAGCGTCGAACAGATGCGCGCCTCGCTCAATGCAGCCGACAATCCCTCACGCTCGGAAATCATCGTCTATCCCGGCGTCGGGCACGGCTTCCATGCTGACTACCGCGAGAGCTATAATGCCGAAGCCGCCGCTGACGGCTGGGCGCGCTGTCTCGCCTGGTTCCGCGCCAACGGCGTCGCCTAAAGGATCCTCCCATGCGCTATCGCAAACTCGGCCGCACAGGCCTCGCCGTTTCTGAAATTTGCCTGGGCACCATGACGTTCGGTGGCGATGGCTTCTGGAAAGTTGTCGGCGCCCTTGAGCAGGAGACCGTCACGAAGCTGGTGAAAGGCGCTTTCGATAAAGGCGTCACGTTCCTCGACACTGCCGACGTCTACTCAAACGGCTTGTCCGAACGCGTCACCGGCCAAGCGATCAAAGCCTTGCCGCGCGATGAACTTGTGATCGCCACCAAGCTTTTCGGCCGCATGGGCGCCTACGGCAGTGGCGAGCAAACACCGGAGGCCCAGCGCCGCTTCAACAACACCAATCTCTGGGGCCTCTCGCGCAAGCATGTGTTCGACGCAATCGACGCCAGCTTAGAGCGTCTCGATCTCGACTATGTCGATCTTTACCAGGTCCACTCCTTCGATCCGGCCGTGCCGCTCGAGGAGACGCTGGAAGCGTTGGACGAAGTCGTGAAATCGGGCAGGGCGCGGTACATTGGCCTCTGCAACCACGCTGCGTGGCAGATCGCCAAAGCGATCGGCATCTCCGAGCGCAACGGCTTGGCGCGCTACGAATCCCTGCAGATGTACTATTCCATTGCCGGCCGTGACCTTGAACGCGAAGTCGTGCCGCTGGCGAAGGATCAGCAGCTCGCCATCTTGCCATGGAGCCCGCTCGCTGGCGGCTTCCTCTCCGGCAAATACACTCGCGCGGGCGCGCCAACCGAGGGCTCCCGGCGAGTTTCGTTCGACTTTCCGCCGGTCGATAAAGAGAAGGCCTACGACATCATCGATGTGATGAAAGAAATCGGCGACGCGCGCGGCGTTTCCGTCGCGCAGATCGCACTCTCATGGCTCTTGCACCAAAAGCACGTCACCAGTGTCATCATTGGCGCCAAGACCGAAGCGCAGCTCAACGACAATCTCGCAGCGACCAGCGTCGAATTGTCGAGCGATGATCTGAAGCGCCTGGACGAGGTGTCAAAGCTAAAGCCGGAATATCCAGGCTGGATGCTCGATCGCCAAGGCGGCGAGCGGACCTCAAATTTGAGCTGAAGGCCAAAAGAAAGCGGCGGCGCTCTTGTCCAGCGCCGCCGCCCTTGCATGCGTCCCCTTAAGCGTTTCCGCTCACCGGCGCACGATCTTCACCTCGTAGTCGCCGGTCGTGTTGCTGAGACCGCTGACTTGAATGAGGTAGTCACCCGCAGTTTCTGGACGGAAGCGCAGGCGCGCATCCAGGCCATCGCCACTGTCGTCATCAGAGGCAACGCGGCTTCCGCCGTCGCGGACCAAGGCGGCATCGACTGTCGCGTCTTCCATACCGGCGCCTTCTTGGATCACGGCGACGAAGGGATCGGCGAGCGGGCTGGCGCCCGTGCCGTTCGCCTCGATTTGGTATTCGACGCCAGCTTCGAGCGTGACCCGATAAACGTCGAGATCACCCGTCATTTCGATGCGGCTGATGCGGCTATCATCGGCCGCGTCGAGCATTTCATCCGTATAGGCGTGGCCCGGGACGTCAGTATCGACAGCCCGCAGCGAATAGCGGCCGGTGCCTTGGCCGTCAAAAGACGAGACCGCAGCGAAATATGTGCCGCCGGCCGGTGACGCGAAGTAGAGATACGAGTTCGTTCCCCGGCCACCATCGTCGTCCGCGGCCACTTGCGTGCCGGTGGAGTCGTAAAGCGTCAGCATAGGATCGGCGAGCCCATCTGCGTCGAAGCCTTCGACGTTGAAGCGATAGGGGCGCCCTTCGATCAGTTCGATCGCAAACCAATCCGCATCGCCTGGCGTGCCGATGAAGCTTGTGCGCGGATCGCCCGCTCCCGCGAGGACTTCCGCGCCATCAGCGCCAGCGCCGATTTCGCCGGCCACGACATTGATCGCGTAGCGGCCGGCGGCGTCTTCGCCGAAGCCGCGTGCTTCGACGTAGTACGTGCCTGCCGCTGTCGCCTGCACCTCAAGATAAGCATTGAGGCCGTCGCCACCGTCGTCGTCGCGCGCGATTTCAGCGCCGTCGGCGCCATAGACGACAAGGTAGGGGTCTCCGAGGCCATCTGGGCTCGTCGTGTTTTGCATGCCGATGCGCACGGCTTGGCCTTCGGCGAGTTCAAGCTTGAACCAATCGCGATCGCCGGCAGGCGCGAGCACGCCTTCGCGATAATCGCCGTCGGCGCTCAAGCTAGCGTCCGTGGTTGCGTCGCCTGGGACGTCGCCGGCGCGGGCAACCAGTGTGTACCCGCCGGTCGCGTCGCCCGTGAATGAGCTGGCTTCGACAAAGTAGTCGCCGGTGCTCGGCGCGGTGAACTCGAGATACGAGTTCAGGCCTTCGCCGCCGTCATCATCAAGCGCAAGTTCTGCGCCGCTTGCGTCGCGCAGACGGATGAGCGGGTCGCCGATCGGGCTGTCGCCGCTCGCGTCGAGAGTGAAGCGGTACGATTGACCTTCTTCGACGCGAACACGGTACCAATCGCTATCGCTTGGGAAATCGAGCGTGCCGTCAAGGGTTTCGCCCACGCGCAGGCGCCCACCGGTCGACGTCGAATTGCCGACGCCGTCGCGCGGCAGGCGTTCCGCCACTATGTTGAGCGCGTAGGCGCCAGTGTAGCTGCCGCCATAGCCGCTCGCTTCGATGAAGACTTCGCCATTGGCGGCAGGGATGAATTCGAGCGCGGAGTTCAGCGAGCCTTCGGAGTCATCGCTCATGGCGAGCTCATTGCCTTCGCCGTCGACCACGCGGAGCAACGGGTCGCCGAGGCCGGCGTCGCCGCCTGCGCCATCAAGCGCGATCCGATAGCGATTGCCGGTGCGCGCGGCAAAGCGATACCAATCGGTATCGCCTTCATATTCGATGTTGCCGCTGGTGGTGCGGCCGGCGCGAGCGGTGGCGCGTGTGCTGGCGTCGCCGCCGGCGTCATCAGCGGGCACCGCTTCGGCTGAAACGCCGAGGCGATATGCGCCCGTGGCCTCGCTGTTGAACGCGCGCGCTTCAACGAACACGTCGCCGCTAGTCTGTGGCACGAAACGCAGGGCTGAGTTTAGCGTGCCGTTGGCGTCATCGTTGAAGGCGAGCTGGTTGCCTTCGGCGTCATAGACGCTGAGCATCGGATCGAGGGTTTGGCCTTCGCTCTCCAGACCGACGAGCGCTAAATTGTAGCGCTGACCGGTTTCGACCGAGAGACGATACCAGTCAGTGTCGCCGGCAGGAGAGACCTCGCCATCGGCGGAGCCGTCGAGGCGGGCTTGCGTCGACGCATCGCCAGGCTGATCGGCCGTTTGGGCTGAGGCCGCAGGCGCCAATCCGAACGTCATCAGCGCCGCCGCAGCCGCGCTAAACCAAAGCTTCCGTCTCATGCTGGTCTCCCCTCAAAGTCGCTGACGAACATGGTTAACGATCCGTCATGTCATACGCAAAGCGGAATTCGGGCGGAATTCCGCTTTCGCCCCGCATCGCCGCAGAGCGGTGGCTGCGTTTGGCATAGCTGGCAACGTCGAGGGCGGCGAGGGCCTAGACTTTTATGTCCACGTGTGCGGCGCTGGCGCCACCGGGCGGGCCGGCCGACACCAAAACCATAGCGGCCCGCACCGTGCGGTCGCCGAGGACGTAGCCGGCCTGCATCACTTCTTGAATCGCACCCGCCGGCTGGTCGCCCGGCGCCTGAGCCACGGCTTGGTGGATCTTCGGATCGAAGGCTTCGCCTCTTTCGCCCACCCGCTTCAGACCGTGACGCGCGAAGGCGTCGATCAGCGAGCGTTCGGTCAGCTCTAGGCCGTGGATGAGGTTGGCGAAGCCTTCATCGGTGGTGTCGCGCGGCGCGGCTTGCAGTGCACGGCTGAGCGCGTCGGCGATAGGCAGCAAATCCGATGCAAAGCGATCGATCGCATAAACGCGCGCTTCAGCGGCTTGGCGCTCGCCCCGACGGCGCGTATTTTCAGCCTCAGCCAAAGCACGCAGCATGTCGTCACGCGCCTTCGCCACTTCAGCTTGCAGCGCCTCGATGTCGACGGCGCCGCTATCGTTGGCCGCTTCTTCCGGCATCTCGGGTTGTGGGTTCGCTTCGTCGGTCATTCCCATCCTCATCGTTCGCCGCGCCCGTCGAGCACCCGGCCGACAACACGCGCTGTATAATCAACCACCGGGATTACCCGGGCGTAGTTCAGCCGGGTAGGGCCTATGACCCCGAGCGCCCCGACAACCTTCCGTTCCGCGTTCATATAGGGCGCGACGATCAGACTCGACCCCGAGAGCGAAAAAAGCGGGTTTTCCGAGCCTATATAGACGCGCACCGCATCCCCGGCCTTGGCCAGATCGAGCACCTGAATGAGTTCGCGGGTCTTTTCCAGGTCATCGAACAACTTTCGGGCCCGTTCCAGGTCCGCGACCGCCTGTTGATCCTGCAGCAAGTTCCCGCGCCCGCGTACGATGAGGGCGCGGCCGAGCGTTGGGTCTTCGCCCGACCATTCGACCAGCCCTCTTTCAACAAGCCCGGCTGCTGCTTGATCGAGCGCGGCGCGATCGTGGGTCAGCGCGTCACTCGCGGCGATGCGCGCCTCAGACAAGGTGCGGCCCTTGAAGCGCGCGTTGAGATAGTTCGCCGCTTCACTGAGCGCGCCTGCCGGCAGATCGGCCGGCGTGTTGATGATGCGGTTTTCGACCTGGTTGTCTTCGAACACGAGCACCAGAAGTGCTTGGCCCGGACCGATGCCGACGATCTCCGCATGCCGCACCGGCGCGTCGCGCTCGGGCGTCACCACGAGACCGGCGCCGCCAGCAAGACCTGACAACAAGTCCGATGCGGCGCCCATGACGTCCTGGGGATTGGAGCCCGCCGCTGCGATGCGCGCATCGATCTCGCGCTTCTCGTCCGGCGGCACATCGCCAAGCTGGAGCAAACTATCGACGAAGAAGCGCAGACCCATCTGAGTCGGCAGCCGCCCCGCCATTGCGTGCGGCGCATGCAGCAGACCCATGCTTGCAAGGTCGGCCATCGTGTTGCGGATCGACGCGGCGGAGAGCCCCACGCCCGCGAGTTTGGAGAGCGTGCGCGAGCCCACTGGTTCGCCCGTCGTCAGATACGATTCCACGATCTCGCGGAAGATTTCCCGCGCCCGGGCGTCGAGCGAGCTGAGATCAGAGGAGGGGGGGAGCGCCATGCGACGCACTAGGTAGCGAACGCCGGCGCTTGTGCAACCGTCGCAACGGACTTGAAAGCGCCGCGATGCAGCCGGACTAAGCGCCGCATGCGTAGGGGATTCATAGCTTTTCTGGCCGCTCTTTGCTTTTCCGCGCCAGCTTTTGCGCAGACATCGATCACACTTGATGCAGCGCCGGTCGCGATTATTGACGCGGAAATCAACCGCCGCCCCGTGCGCCTCGAAGTCGATCCGCGGATGCCGGATATGTTGGTGCTGTCGACGACGGCGGCGGAGCGTTTGGGCGTGCGTCGCTTGCCGTTCGCTGCGGCTCAGGTCGGCATCGAAGGCGGCGGCAGCATGCGCGGCCGCCTTGCGCGCCCCAACATTCGCTTCGGCGAACGCGCCGCGCGCAACTTTGCCGGCGTTTTTCCAGTGCCGGTCAGCACCCGCGCCGGCGGCGTTATTGGCCCGGGCTCGTTGCCGTTTGACATCGTGACCATCCGTCTGAGCGCCGATGCAGCCGACACGCGTGAGATTGTCATGCCGCTCGCAGACGCCGATGTTTGGGCGACGCAGGCCGAGGTCGGCGGCGAGACGCTGCGGCTTGTCTTCGACGTCGCCAATGAAAGCAGCATCTTCAACCGCCCGGCTGCGCGTTTGTTTGATCGGGCAGGCGTTATTCCTACTGCGGGGGAGCTGATCGAGCGCCCGCTCATTCTCGGCCTCTCGACGCAAATGCAGCCCGTCCGGACCGAGCTTACCGTTCACGGCCTGTCACTCGGCCCGACATTCGCACGCACGATCTCACCTCTGCTCGGCGCGTTGGAAGACGAGGCGATCATTGCAGAGGGAGAAGCTAGCGATACGCCGCCCTCGCTCACGCTTGGCCGGCAAGCCTTGCGTCAAGCGGGCTGTTCTTCGATCAGCGTGAACCGCCGCACCAGCCAACTCACATTGCGCTGCGCCGTTTAGCCATTGCGGCATTCTTCTCTAGGAAAGTTAGGTCAACCCGGCCTAACAACGCCAAACAAACCTATTGCTTCCAGGAGTTCCCATGCGTCCCTCCGGCCGCGCGCCCGATCAATTGCGCGACGTCACTCTCGAAATTGGCGTTTCGCGCTACGCCGAAGGCTCTTGCCTTGCCCGCTTCGGCCAAACGCACGTGCTTTGCACAGCAAGCGTTGAGCAGGGCGTGCCCGGTTGGTTGAAAGGCCAAGGCAAAGGCTGGGTCACGGGCGAATACGGCATGCTGCCGCGCGCCACCCACACACGCGGCCGCCGCGAAGCAGCCCAAGGTAAGCAATCGGGCCGCACGCAAGAGATCCAGCGCCTCATCGGCCGCTCGCTGCGCTCGGTCGTCGACATGAAGCTTCTGGGCGACCGCACCATCACGCTCGATTGCGACGTCATCCAAGCCGATGGCGGCACCCGCACCGCCGCCATCACCGGCGCTTGGGTCGCGATGGCGCGTGCGTGCAAATACTTGGTCGAAGAAAAAGTGATCAAGGAAAACCCGATCACCGGACAGGTCGCCGCGATTTCGTGCGGCGTGTTCAACGGCACGCCAATCCTCGACATCGACTATGCCGAAGATTCAAGCGCCGAAGTCGACGCCAACTTTATCCTCTCCGGCGATGGCCGTATGATCGAGCTGCAAGCTACCGGTGAGAAGCGTCCGTTCAGCGACGAAGAGTTCGCCGAACTGATGCGTCTGGCAAAGCTGGGTTGCGGCCAATTGTTTGAGAAGCAACGCGCCGCTGTCGGATAGGGAGAACACCATGCGCCTGTTTGCGATCATCGCCCTCCTGTTCGCCGCCGCCTGCTCTCCGCCCGCCGAGACCACAGAGCCGCCGCCGGCACAAGAAGCGCTCCCGGTGCCGCCGGATATTGCCGCGGCGGTTGATGCCGCGATGCCGGGCGTCGCCATTATGAGCGGCGCGACAGACGGGCAGGGCGAGTATGAGGTGACCGGCGCTCTGAACGGTCAGGAATACGAGTTCGATCTGCTTGGACCGGAGGGCGGCTGGCGCGTCACAGAAATCCAGCGCGAGATCGCGTGGGGCGACACGCCAGCGCCTGTGCGAAATCTGATTGCCACAATGCCGAACACGTTCTTGCCGGAGCGCGTCATTGAAAGCCGCCAGACGGGAGACGAAAGCGTCATCTACGTTCTGTCCTCGCCAAGCGCGTCAGAGGCCATCGAAGTGCGCTTGCTCGACGGCGAAGCCGCCATCATGCCACCCGCCCACTGATGCGTTTCTCTGTCGCGGCGCGTCTGAAGAGCTTTGCCTTCGCGTTTGAAGGATTCGCTTACATGATGCGCACCCAGCACAATGCGTGGGTGCATTTGGCGGCCACGGTGCTGGTCGCGGCGCTCGGCTTCTTGCTGCACGTCGGCGCCTATGCATGGCGTTGGCTAATCGTCGCACTTGCTTTGGTCTGGGTCGCGGAAGCCATCAACACAGCGTTCGAGCACCTCTGCGACGTGGTCTCGCCGGACTTTCACCACTCAGTCAAACGCGCGAAGGACATCGCTGCAGCGGCCGTTCTCGTGTGTGTGATCGCTTCAACCTTGCTCGGCGCGATTACGTTTGTGCCCTACGTTCTTGCGGTGCTGCCATGATTGCCAACTTGCTCAATGCCGGCCCGATCGCGCGCATCGCCCGCGTCGGCTACGCTCCGTTCGAGGGTGACGATCCGATCGAGATCACGTTCGCAAACGGCGCTGTCTTCAACATCGATATCGGCTTCGAAGGCGCGACGGATATTGTCGTGCGCCAGGGAACGCTGCTGGAAACCGCTTACGGCCATCTCCGCGCCGACGAGCCGGATGCGTTCAAAGCCATTGAACGCGATTGGGGAAGCGAAGATATCGATCTGCCGTGGCTGATTGGCGCGACGCTCACCAATCCGCGCCGCCTCGCAATGACGAACCCGTATCGCATCGATGTCGGCTACGTCTTCGACGTCAATGGCCGCGACTTCGCGCTGTTCGGTGAAGCCGATTACATCACGGCGAACGAGCTAAGCGACGAAGGCAATGAAGGCCTTGGGCTCGAAATCGGCGCGCCTTACTCTAAGCAGTAGTTTAATTTTACTACATCTTGAGGGTCATTAGCGCTTTCTTAAAGCCACAGCGGGAGGCTTCTCGCATGACACCCGAAACGCGCGCAAAAATCATCCGGACACTGCTAGAAAAGTCTCGTCGTGCTCGATTAGAAATCGACGAGCGTCGAGACGGTCAGCCCATGTGGCGATTGCGGGCTCGCAATCGACGTATCTTGGCTACTAGCGGCGAGGGCTTTTATTCTCGCGGCAACGCTCGACGTTCACTGCGCGCGCTGCGCCGTGCAATTGCCGACGCGATCATAGTAGACCGAACTAAACGCTAAGAGACTACTCAGAGGCCGTGTCAGCTATTTCGAGGTCCGCGTCATCCGCGCTCGGCTCGTAGCTCAGAATTTCGCCGGGCTGGCAGTCGAGCACGCGGCAGAGTGCGTTAAGCGTCGAAAACCGGATTGCCTTGGCTTTGCCGGTTTTTAGAATCGACAAATTCGCCAGCGTCACGCCGACTTTTTCGCTGAGGTCCGTCAGCGACATGCGCCTGTCGAGCAGGATGCGGTCAAGAGTGACGCGGATCGCCATTAGATCGTCAGCTCCTGTTCTTCCTTCAGGCGCGCGCCTTCACGGAAGACTTCAGCCAACACGATCAGAATGAGGATTGATCCCCAGGTCGAAAAATCGACGGCAAGGGTGTAATTTGCATCAACCTCAGGGCCGCCGAAGCGTGCGAGCAGCACGCCGGTCAGCGCCATCAACACGTATCGCGAAACCTCGATCACCAGCATCGTGATCCAGATGACGCGGAGATGGGTGGCGTTCTCGCGCTGAAACGGCTCGCCCGATGAGAAGCTGTCGAATAATTTGCGCAAACGCCAAACAATGACGAGCGAACCCGCCACCGCGACCGCCGCAATCAGCAGCGCCGGCACAACCACCGGCCACGTGCCGCCGCCCGGTTGGTCGTAGGTGACGTGGAAGTCGCCGCTGCCGCTAGCGCCAAGCTCGACATTGCCGGGGCCGCCTTGGAGCAGGGCGGGGTCGATGGCCCCGTTCGCGATGAGCGCTAAAATGGCGCCGTAAGCGATCGCGCCGCCAATCACCCCCACTGCGGCAACCCACAATGCGTACCAAGCGATGGTCAGGCCGACTCTGACAATCGATGCGATGGAGCCTTTGCCGAGGGCCTTCATGGGGGCGAGAAACCTCTTTCCCGGCTGAGCCTAGCCTGGGTTTATTGATAAACGATATAGACCGTGCACCCTCTAGTCAAACAAGTGTTGCGCCATGCCCCGTCTGACCGGCCGATTGGTCGTTGCTTCCCATAATTCCGGAAAAGTCCGTGAGATCGCTGCTTTGCTCGGCCCGCTTGGCTTGGCGCCAGTTTCGGCTGGCGAGCTTGGCCTGCCGGAGCCGGAGGAAACCGAGACCACGTTCACCGGCAACGCTGCGCTTAAGGCGCGCGCGGCCGCTTTGGCTTCGGGCTTGCCCGCGCTCGCGGACGATTCCGGTCTCGAGGTTTTCGCGATCGGCGGTGACCCTGGCGTCTATTCGGCGCGCTGGGCCGGACCGGACAAGGACTTCGCGGCGGCGATGCAGCGTGTGTGGGATGAATTGAGAGCATCCGGCGCCGATTCCGATGCGCGCTTTGTTTGCGCACTCGCGCTCGCGCAACCGGACGGCAGCGTCGAAACCTTCGAAGGCGAAGTGCGTGGCGCCATTGTGTGGCCGCCGCGCGGAGATAAGGGCTTCGGCTACGATCCGATTTTCCAACCCGACGGGCTCACACGCACTTTTGGTGAGATGACGCACGAAGAGAAGCTGCCGCTCACCCATCGCGCCCGCGCGTTTGAGAAGCTCGTCGCGTCGCTTAAATGAGCGCACCAGAAAAAAGCAAAACCGGCATCTACGTTCACTGGCCATATTGCAGCGCCATCTGTCCGTACTGCGATTTCAACGTCTATCGCGCGCGCGGCGCCGACAATGGCCCGTTGATTGAAGCCATCGCTGCGGACCTTGAGGGCCACGCAAACCGTTTCGGCCGCCGCGACGTCACGAGTATTTTTCTCGGCGGCGGCACGCCATCCTTACTGCGCGGCGCGGAGATCGAGCAGATGATCGCGGTGGCTACACGCGCGTTTAATGTCGCGCGCGATTGCGAAATTACGCTTGAGGCCAATCCGGAAGACGCGCACCTCTTCGCAGAACAAGCAGCCAGCGGAGTCAATCGTTTCTCCATCGGTGCACAAGCGTTCAACGACTTAGACCTGAAAGCGCTCGGCCGCAAACACGATGCCGCCGCCGCGCTTAATGCAGTGGACGCAGCCGCTGCAACTGGCCAGCGTGTCTCGCTCGATCTCATCTATGCGCGGGAAGGGCAGGGCGTTGAGGCTTGGCGCGCCGAATTGCAACGCGCGCTCTCGCTGCCCGTAGAACATCTTTCACTTTACCAGCTCACCATCGAACCCGGCACCGCTTTCGCCCGCCGCGTCGATCGCGGCCAACTCACGCCGCCCGGCGATGATCTTTCGGCCGAGCTCTACGAAGCAACGCAGGAGGTCTGCGATGCGGCGGGTTTCCCCGCGTACGAAATCTCAAACCACGCCAACTCAATCGCCGCGCGCTCGCGCCACAACGCCATCTATTGGCATAGCGATGACTGGATCGGCGTCGGCCCCGGCGCGCACGGGCGCGTGAGTCACGATGGCGGGCGCATCGCGTTGGAAGCGCAACGCCGGCCATCAGACTATATCGATGCAGTGCGTGAAACCGGCGTTGGCTGGATCAGTGAGGGGCGCCTCACGCCTGAAGAAGCTGCCGACGAAGTTCTGTTGATGGGTTTGCGCATCGAAGATGGCGTCGACCTTCAACGCGTTGAAACCCTGCGCGGCGCCCCGCTCAATGCTCAAGCGCTGCAATGGCTCACAGAGCAGGGCCTGGTTGCGCAAGAGAACGGCCGCATCCGTTTGACCCGGAGCGGCCGCTTGCTCTCGAACAAAATTGTCGCCGAGCTTGTCTCTTAAGTGCCGCTGTTGCGGAAGCGGCGCGGCGCAGCATCGAGCACGGCATTGGCGTTTTGCCGAACTTCCATGATCGCCAGGCCGCGTTCGATCGCGCCCTTGGAGCTGAAACGGAAGAGGCCGTCCGATCCCGCAAAGCCCTCGCGGTTTTCGATCGCACCGCGCGTGATGCCATCGGCGCCGCGCTCGCGCGACAGCAACGTCGCCAGCGCAACGGCGTCATAACCCAAGCTTGCAAGCCGCGTCGGCGGTTCGCCATACGCGGTGCGATACCGGTTCTCGAACTCGACCCGCGCTGCCGGATCCGGCGCGACGTACCAGCCGCCCGCAAGCGAAGGTTCGCGCTCCGCCTCACCGGCCCAAACACTTGTGCCCATCAGGCGCACCTGGCGCGTGCCGACACCGGCTTGCACCAAAGCCGTACCGATTGCGCGCAACGGTGCGCCGCTGTCGGCGATGATGATGCCCTGCGGGTGCGCGCCCGAAGCTACGGTCCGCGCGGCAGCGGCCGCATCAGCGTCGGTTCGGGTGTAGAGTTGCACGCTGGTGATGGTGACGCCGCGCGCCTGCGCCTCTGCGCGCAACGCCGTTTCGATCCGGCGTCCATATTCGTTGGCCGGCGCGAGCAGCGCGATTGAGTGAATGTTCTGCGCCGCCGCATACGAGACCAAGCGCGTGACTTCGTCTTCAAGCTGGAAGCTCAAGAGATAAACGCCGTTGCCGCCGATGGCGCGGTCAGACGAGAAGCCGATCACAGGTACGTTCTGCGCGGATGCCGCGCCTGCGGCGCCGGTGACGCCTTCACGCAACACCGGGCCAATGATGATGTCGGCGCCATCCGTCATCAGCGCGCGCGCGGCGGCGTTTGCGGAGGCTTCGTTCGACCCAGCGTCACGCGGGATCAGCAGCGTGTTCTCATTGCCCAGTTCGAACATCGCGAGTTCTGCAGCGTTGTAGAGCGCGGCCGCATCCTGCGGACGGAGCGAGAAGGGCAGCAGCAGACCGACGCGCACAATGTCGCGGCCGCGCATGAACGGCGGCGTCAGGCCTTCGGCCGTTTGCACTTGCTGGTCAGGCGGAGTCGTCGTCGTTGGTGGCCCAATTGGCGGTGTCGTCGTCGGACCAGGCCCGGAAGCGGTGGCGCAGGCGGCCATTAAAGCCGCAAAGCTGACCGCAACACTCGTCTTGAGGCTTGGCGCGGCGAGCGTCCGCGCCGATGATTTGGCGGAAGCCATGAATAACCCTTCGTCGAACCCCGGAAATCGTGCGCGCGACCGTACGGGCGCCCGCGAATCCAGTCCACCGCTGGAAGCGGGCCTTTATGTGGTCGCGACGCCAATCGGGAACTTGCGCGACATCACCTTGAGGGCGCTGGACATTTTGGGCGCCGTGAACCGCGTTTACGCGGAGGACACACGCGTCGCGATGAAGCTCATGGATGCTTATGGCTTAAAGCCGCGGCTCGCCGCCTATCATGAGCATAGCGCCGAGGCGACGCGCGAGGTCATCTTGGACGCGCTGGCCAAGGGCGAGAGCATCGCGCTTATCTCCGACGCCGGCACGCCGCTTGTGTCCGATCCTGGCTTCAAGCTCGCACGTGACGTGGTCGAGGCGGGCTTTCGCGTTTTCCCCATCCCTGGCGCCTCGGCATTGCTCGCAGGCCTGGTTGTCTCTGGCTTGCCGACCGACCGCTTTATGTTTGCCGGCTTCCTGCCACCCAAACAGGGCGCGCGGCGCACGGCTCTGCTCGAACTCGCCGATCCAGACGCAACGCTCATCTTCTATGAGTCGGGACCGCGCTTGGCGGATTCGCTTGTCGACATGGCCGAAGTGCTCGGCGTGCGCCAAGCCGCCGTCGCGCGTGAACTCACCAAAATGTTCGAGGAAACGCGCCGTGGGACGCTGGCGGAGCTCGCCGCGCACTACGCCGAAGCGGGCGCCCCGAAGGGTGAGATTGTCGTTCTCGTCGGCCCGCCCGAAGCCAAAGGGGAGGTGAGCGATGAAGCGCTCGACGCTTTCCTGCTGCGCGCCCTGCCGCGCGGCGTGAAGGAAGCGGCGAGCGAAGCCGCGCGCGATCTCGGCGTGCCGCGCAAGCGCGCTTACACGCGCGCACTCGAGCTAAAGGACCGCACGTGAGCCGCCAAAAAGCCGAGCGGCGTGGCCGCACGGCGGAATGGATCGCGATGCTCTTTCTGATGTGTAAAGGCTATCGCATCCTTGGCCATCGTTTGCGCACGCCATACGGCGAAGTCGACGTTGCGGCTTGGAAAGACAACATCCTTGTTATCGTCGAAGTGAAAGCCCGAAACACGTATGATGTGGGCGCATATGCTGTCACGCCCATGGCGCAAACCCGCATCGCACGCGCTGCGCAAGCGTTGGCTGGCCGGTGGCGGCTGACCCACGCGCCCATCCGCTTCGATTTGGTAGTGGTTGGTTCAGGTCTGTCGCCAAGGCATGAACGCGCCGCCTGGTACGATGAGCGCGCGCCTTAGCGATCTTAAGTGTGCCGAAACGATCCACGTGCATGCTCGCGCGCATGCGTAGATTTAATCTTCTCCTCGTTGTGTTTGTCGCGTCCGTGGGCGCGAGCGGGTGCATGACGGCTGCTCTCGGCACCGCGGCCAGTGTGGGCATTTATGCCGCGCAGGACCGCACGATCGGTGAAGGCATTGATGACGCCTCCGCCTCACAGCAAGTGAAGATGCGCTTGATGGCTGCCGATAGCGGCGCCTTCCAGGAAGTCGACGTTGAAGTCGCCAACCGCAACTTGCTTTTGTCAGGCACGGCGCCGACAGCAGAACATCGCCAAGCCGCAGAGACGATTGCGCGCAGCGTGCGCACGGTTGATCATGTTTATAACGAGATCGCCATTGGCGAGCCGTCGACGTTCGTGCGCAGCGCGCAAGACGAGTTGATCACGGCGCAAATCCGTGGGCGCCTGACCGCGAGCCCAGCTGTGCGTGCGATCAACATCAATATCGAGACCTTCCACGGCAATGTGTACTTGATGGGCCTTGCGCGTTCGCAGCACGAGCTGGAGCGCGCCGCTGAAATCGCCAGCGTTGTTGGCGGTGTGCGCCGCGTCGTCTCGTTCATGCAGGTGCGCGCGGCGGATCAGCCGTATTACGCGCAAGCGACGCCACCGCCCGAGTTTCGCGGCTCGGACGGCGTCCCCGGCGGCGAGGCCCGCAACTAATTTTGTCTTAAAAAGCCTTGGCTTACTGTCGATAGCGCGCGAAGATGTCCGGCTTTCGTAGCTCATCAAATGTCCGCTTCTTGTCTGGGCTCCATGGGAGCTTCGACCGCTGAGCGGGCTTAAGCGGCCGATTTCTTGACCTCCTCGGTGAGCACGCCGGCAGCGT
>JANNFK010000005.1:0-1910 GCA_031379735.1 Caulobacteraceae bacterium
CCTGCAGGCGCCGCACTTGCGCAACCATCGCCAACGGACTGAAAGCCCGGCGCGCGAACGGCATGTCGATGACGCGAACATCCTTTCCGTCCAACGCGCCCGAATTGCGCGCCGCGATCAATACTTCGTGGCCATCGGCCCGCGCACGATCAGCGAGTGCTGTAAAGTGAGACCGGAAAAACCAATCCTCTGTCACTACGAAGAGAATTTTCACTGCGACGCCCAGGCTGAACCAATTGCCTTCAGCATATCGCGCGCATCTCCCTCCACATAACTCCCGTAAGCGGCGCGATAGGCGCTATCATCTATCGTAAGGCTCTGACGCAACACCGCGGGCAAAACGGCGCCGAGACCAGGCAGTGCGAATTGGTTCAACGGCCGGCCCATGCCCGCCCGCAGCGCCGCAATCATCTCAGCCACAGAGAGTGGCGGTTGATCAGCAATATGGAAGACGCCAGCCGGTCCATCAGGCTTACTTAGAACCAGCGCGACCGCGCGTATTAAACTGTCGCGCGCAATAATGCTTCGCCGCGCCGTCAACGAAGCAAACGGCAACGGCCACGCAGTGTCGGCCAATCGTAGCAGGCTCGCGAAATTCGCTTTGGCATCGGGCGCGCATACAAGCGGCGGGCGCAGCACCACCGGGCAAAGCTCAGCCCGCGCCATCACGGCCGTCTCGGCCTCGAGTTTCGCGCGCCCGTATGCATCCTCAGGCGCTGGCGGATCAGTTTCACGCAGCGGCCGCGCCGACTTTGCGGCCGCCGCCTTGATCGAACTCACAAAGATAAAGCGCTGAACGCCCGCCTGCTCAGCTTGCGCCGCCAGGCGCGCGGTTTGGCCCGCAATCTCACGCCGCAGATAATCATCGGAATGTTTGGCGTGTGCCGGTCCCGCCAAATGCACGACCGCGCCAACTCCGCGCAGCGCAGTGCCCCAATCCGTATCGGCGCCATCTCCGCCGATCACGATGGTTTCGACGTCAAGCGGCGTATTTGACGGCGAAGTCCTGTACGATGCGCGCACAACGCGCCCCTGCTTTGCGAGCGCAAGCGCGAGCGGTGCTCCGATGAAACCCGATGCGCCAGTGACAAGGACAACTTTCATCCAGCGGCGCTGTAGGCGCGCGCGTCATCGCGTGCGCAGCCTGAACTGCGCAACGACGAAACATCGATCATGACGTGAAAATCTAAGACGGAGACTTAGAACGACTCGTGCGCAAGCAGCAAATCCGCGAGTTGGAGGTGCGGATCGCGATACGGAACGCTTGCGTCGTAACCGCCACCAACGGGCGCAAGCACAGTGTAGCTTGCTTGCGAGAGTCTGGCTTCCGGGCCGGTCACGGCAACGTAGCCTTCGACCGGCGCCTCGTTCGCGTTGGTGTACGAAACCGGTTCGCTGAGCGCGAGACGGAGGTTTGCTTCCGGAGCTGCGGAGACATGTGGGCGCGGGGTGGCGATTGCCAGTTCGTCGCTCTGCGAAAGCGCGCGTACGTGCTCAAGCTTTTCGTCGGTAGCTGCGCGCACAAAATTCATCGACGCTTCGCTGGCTGCGAGTTGGGAATGAACTTCGTTGATTTCAGCGCGCGTCATCGGCGCAGGATAAGCTGGCAAAACCGCGTACACGTTAAAAGCGCCATCTTCGGCGGCCGCAGTCGAGTCGATACCGAAACTTGAGGCGATACTGGCGCCAACCCAATCGCCGAAACCAGCAGGCGAAAACGCTACGATTGCAATGGCTGTTGCAGCGACGCCAGTGAAGCTCGACTTCACGATCGTGTCGCGCACTTCACGCTCGAAAGGCGATTGCTCCCCACTCATAGCAACACTCCCACCACTCACAGCTTTCCAGCGCGTTAGAGTTCTAATACCCGCTAGCGGCGTAAGAGAAGCACCAAAATTCTCTGGTTAACA
>JANNFK010000089.1:0-56640 GCA_031379735.1 Caulobacteraceae bacterium
CATTCGCCGGCGCAGATCATCGCCATAAGCCCCAGGCATTTGACCTCCAGATCCTCAACGACCAGGAGATTCGCCCCGTTCGCAGAAAAAGTGAATCCCTCCCGGAGGTTTCCGATTCAACTCGATCGGCCTTTGCTCTAGAACCGGAGCAACTTGGCGTAGCGCACCTGCGGCAACGCCTTCAGCTTGGCCATGTCCGGGTCGGACAGTGGCTGATCGACCCCAACAAGCGCGATCGCTTCAGCACCAGCCGCTTCGCGGCCGAGGTGGAACGTAGCGATGTTAATCTGCGCGTCGCCCAACAACGTGCCGAGCGCGCCGATGAAACCCGGCTTGTCAGAATTGTTGATGTAGAGCGTGTTGGCTTGGAACGGTGCCTCGAGCGCCATGCCCTTCACCTCTACCACCCGCGGCTGGCCCGCGATCACCGCGCCGGCCAGCGTGCGCCAGCCGCCGCCGGTCTTCACCTTGATGCGAATGAGGCTGTCATAGGTGGGCGATGTCTCGCGCGTGCTCTCGGTCAGCACGGCGCCGCGCTCTTTCAAAAGCGCCGGGGCGGACACCACGTTCACATCCTGCAGCAGCGGACGCAGCACGCCCGCAAGCGCTGCAGCCGTCAGCGGCTTCATATTGAGCTTGGTGACGTCGCCTTCGTATTCAATCTCGACCTCTTCCAAGCCGTCATCGACAATCTGGCCGGCGAACGCACCAAGCTTTTCCGCCAGAGCCGCGAACGGCTTCAAGCGCGGCGCTTCTTCAGCTGTGATCGACGGCATGTTGAGCGCGTTGGTCACGGCCCCACTGAGCAGATAGTCGCTCATTTGCTCGGCGACCTGCAGCGCCACGTTTTCCTGCGCTTCATTGGTCGAAGCGCCTAAATGCGGGGTCGCGATGAAGTTGGGTGCGCCGAAGAGCACGTTCTCTTTCGCCGGCTCGATCGTGAACACATCGAAGCCCGCAGCCGCGATGCGCTCGCTTTCCAGTCCTTCACGCAGCGCCGCTTCATCGACTAAGCCGCCACGCGCGGCGTTGATGATTATGATCCCTGGCTTGGTCTTGGCCAGCGCTTCACGCGACAGAATATTCTTGGTCTTGTCCGTCATCGGCACGTGCAGAGAAATGACATCCGCGCGCGGCAGCAATTCCTCCAGCTCAACCTTCTCGACGCCAAGCTGCACTGCCCGCTCCGCGCTCAGGAACGGATCATAGGCGATAACGCGCATCTTCAACCCCAGCGCGCGGTCCGCGACGATCGATCCGATATTGCCGCAGCCAATGAGCCCCAGCGTCTTCGCGTAGAGTTCGCGCCCCATGAAGCGGTTCTTTTCCCACTTACCGGCCTGGGTCGAGGCATCCGCCACCGAAATCTGGCGCGCCGCCGCAAACATAAGTGCGATCGCGTGTTCTGCCGTCGTGATCGAGTTGCCGAACGGCGTGTTCATCACCACGATGCCCTTCGCAGTCGCTGCCGGAATGTCGATATTGTCGACGCCGATGCCGGCGCGACCGATGACCTTGAGATTCTTTGCGGCAGCGATCACTTCAGGGGTGGCCTTGGTGTTCGAGCGCACAGCAAGCCCATCATATTGCCCGATGATGGCGATGAGCTCTTCTTTTTTTAGCCCTGGCCTGAAATCGACCTCGACGCCACGCGCCTTAAAAATATCGATGGCCGCTTGGCTGAGTTCGTCGCTGATTAGAACTTTTGGCATTGGCTTTTTCCTAATTTCTTCCCCCGCTCGTGGGGGGAAGTGAATCGCGCGAAGCGCCAGACGAAGGGGGCAGCGCCGCCCCCTCAATCAGCTTCGCTTACAGCTCCCCGCACGCGAGGGAGCAAACGGTTAGGCGGCTTTAGTCGCGAATTCGCTGGCAAGCGTTTCAAACGCCCACTCGATCCACTGCGTCAGCGCGGCGACATCGGACGCCTCGATCGTCGCGCCGCACCATATGCGCAGTCCCGGAGGCGCCGAGCGATAAGACGCTGCGTCGAACGCCACGCCCTCTTTCTCCAGCAACCCGGCGAGCTTCTTTGCGAACTCAGCCTGGGCCGCTTCGTCAAGCGAGGTAACGCGTGAATCGACAACTTTGAGGCACACGCCGGTATTGGATCGCTGCGCAGGATCGTCGACCAGATTGGATATCCACGAGGTACGCTCAACCCAGTCGTTCAGCACCCGCGCATTGGCGTTGGCGCGCGCGATGAGCGCCTCCAGCCCGCCAATGCTTTCGCCCCATTTCAGCGTGTCGATATAGTCTTCTGTCGCCAGCAGCGAAGGCGTGTTGATGGTGGCGCCTTCGAACAATTCTGCGTCGAGCTTGCCCTTCTTGGTCATACGAAAAAGCTTGGGCAGCGGACGATCTGGCGTGAAGCTCTCGAGACGAGCCACGGCGCGCGGGCTTAGGACGATCATGCCGTGCGCGGCCTCGCCACCCATAACCTTCTGCCACGAGAAGGTGACGACATCGCATTTGTCCCAAGCGATCGGCTGTGCGAACGCAGCAGACGTAGCATCGTTGATGGTGATGCCTTCGCGATCGGCGGCGATCCAATCGAAGTTCGGAATGCGCGCGCCCGATGTGGTGCCATTCTGCGTGAAGATGATGTCGGCTTGCTTACGCGCCTTGCTGAAATCTGGCAGCGCGCCATAAGGGCGCGCGATGTGCAGTGCGGCGTCGATCTTCAACGCCTTTGCATCGGTCACCCATTCCTCGCCGAAGCTTTCCCAAGCGAACACATCGACTGGCCGCTCGCCTAGCATCGACCACATCGCCATCTCCACCGCGCCCGTATCGGACGCTGGCACGATGGCGATCTTGAAATCGGCGGGCACGCCAAGCACGGCGCGAGTGCGGTCAATCGCTTCCTTCAGCTTGGCTTTGCCAGGCTTGGAGCGATGCGAACGGCCGAGCGCTGCGCCTTCGAGCGCGCTTAGAGTCCAGCCAGGGCGTTTTTTGGTGGGTCCCGAAGAAAATCGGGGATCAGCCGGGCGCACTGCCGGCTTAGCGGTACCTGTCATCAACATGTCTCCCATCCTCACAGATGAGCGCCCGCCGTTGGGAGCGGGTGGCCCAATAACGCTGGTGCGCTTGTTTGGGAGATATGTCCACTGCGGCGGATTCATTAACCGCGGAGTCGGAGAAAACTGCGACCAGCCCGCGGACCCCCGGCGTGGGGAGGGGGGAAAGACTTCTCGGAAGTCCGCGGTACCGGTTTGCGTGGCTCGACAGGGGTAGTGAGGGAAGCGAGCCTTTTGTGAACCTCCGCAGCGCCGTAGTGGCGGATCGCTCCGTCGGTCACATGTACGAACTTAGGACGGGCGCCGCGCATAGGCCTGACCCGAACCTTGAATGTGTGTGAGACGATCGCCGCTATTTCGCCGCGAGTGTTAGCCGCGCGCAAAGGCCTGGAGCGTTGTCCTCAAGCGTGAGGACGCCACGATGCAGACGCGCGCAGGCATCAACAATCGCGAGTCCTAGACCGACGCCCTCCGGCCCTTGCGCGCCCACTTGCTTGAAGCGTTTCACTGCATCAGCGCGATGCTCGGACGGAATCCCCGGTCCGTCGTCCGCCACGACAACCTCAGCCCTATCAGTGCTCGAGGTGAGGCGCACGTCCACCTTGGCGTGGCCGTACTTGATGGCATTGTGAATGAGGTTGGAAACCGCTTGCATTAACAACGCGCGATGACCGCGAATGGCGGCGGGCGCGACCTGAATGGCAAACGCGATCCCTTTCTCCTCCGCCAGCGGCTCGAAGAGATCGTAGGAGTCGCGCACGATCTGCGCGAGATCGACGTCCTCCATCGATTCCCGCGAAATGCCGCCTTCGGCGCGGGCGATGTCGATCAACGCGGTAAAGGTCGCAATAGTGCGATCGGTCTCACCCAGCGCTTGCTCCAATGCCGCCTGTTTCTCGTCCGGCGGATCGGCCGCAATCCCCTCTTCCAACCGGCGACGCAGGCGCGACAGCGGCGTGCGCAGGTCGTGCGCAATGCTGTCCGTCACGGTGACGAGCCCGACAACCAGAGCCTCGATCCGGTCCAGCATGGCGTTCTGAGCGCGCGCGATTTCGCCAAACGGCCCACGCTCTCCCGCACCTTCGGCCCGCGCCGCGAAGTCGCCAGCAGCCACGCGCGCGGATGCTCCCGAAAGCACACGCACCCGCCCCGCCATGTACGAGGTGATCAGCGCAGCCAGCGTAAGGCACGTGATCGCGACCAGCGCCACCGCGATCCACGCCGCATCGACAATGTCATCGCGAAACGCTGTCAGCGCCGCGTCTTCCGCGCCGATCAGCAGAACGCGACCATCATCGAGCACACGCGTTACAAGATGCGCGCCGCGGCCATCCAATGTCGCCGCCGTCCATACCCCCGGCGCCGCCAACACATCAGGCCAAGCATCGACGTTTCCAGCCAAAAGCGCACCGTTCGGATCACGCAACGCCACGAATCGCGTACCCGTTACGGCGCTGCGTTCGATCGACCGCGTCAGAGCGTCGGCGCCCTCATCGCGAAACTCAGCTTCAAAAAGATCGAGTTCTGCGTTGAGCGCGACCTGCTCCTGCGCCGCGATCAGCGTGCGGCCCTCGGAATCGACAAACCACAACGCCGCCGCGCAGGCGCCAAGCACCAGCAGCACCATCGCCGCGACTATGGCGAGGCTCCATCGCCCAATCCAGGAGCCGGTCATGGTTGTTCAGAAAGCCTATAGCCGACGCCGCGAATAGTGTGGAGAAGCGGCGACCCGAAGCCGTCGTCGATCTTCTTGCGCAACCGGCTCATGTGCGTGTCGATCAAGCTCGTGTGCGGATCGAAGCGATAGTCCCAAACCTGTTCGAGCAACATGGTGCGTGTGACGACGCGGTCTTTGTGGCGGAGCAAGTGCTCAAGGATTTGAAACTCTCGTTGCAGTAAATCAATCGGCTTGTTGGCGCGAGCCACCCGGCGGGTGAGCAAGTCCATAGTGAGATCGCCGCAGCTCAGCGCCGTTTGCGTTTCTTTGCCGGCGCGGCGCTTCAGCAAATTTTCGATGCGCAAATGAAGCTCGGAGAACGTGAATGGCTTGCCGAGATAGTCATCGGCTCCAGCACGGAGGCCATTCACACGCTCATCCGCATGCGCCAGCGCCGAGAGCACAATCACCGGCGTTTCGTTCTGCGCGGCGCGCAGCGCCTTCAGCACGGAAAGCCCGTCCACGCCTGGAATGTTGCGGTCCAAAACAATGAGATCGAATGGCTCGCTCAGCGCCATATGCAGCGCATCCGGTCCGCTGCTCACGTGCTCAACCGCAAAGCCCTCTTGCCGGAGCCCTATGCAAACGAACTCCGCCGCGTTCGCATCATCTTCAACGACGAGCAATCTGAACGGCACGCCAACCTCACACGCTTGTAGGCTTTATCACAGCACCGGGAGAACCGGGAGCACAATGCTGCATGGTGTTGCACCCGGAAGATAGAATGGTTCGCCTCATGGCGACATTGTTTACGCTCTCGCTGGTCAGCGCGACCACGGCGTGGAAGGCGTTTAACGAACCGCGGGTGGCGGCGGCGATACTCGTCGCCGGCGCGGCGGCAATATTCGCAAGTGCGATTTGGCGCGCACTTCGCTGATCTCGCAAAGATGTAGGAAAGCCTCCAGCACCCAGCAAAGGTAGGCAGTCAATGTGAGGCGGTGGCATTCGCCGCATCGTCTACCTCCCAAAGGACGGACCCTATGAAAAATCACATCGCACTGGCCGCGCTCGCGGCCGTCCTGGCGCTCACCTCACCAGCATTCGCGGGAACAGGCCCAGCAGCAGCCCCGGCGCCCGCGTCGCGACAAATGACGGTCACCCATCACGAAACCGCAACCCAATCGCGCGGTGTTACGGATCTCTACAGGCGGGCGCAGCGGAAGCTGACTGACATACACCTCTACACCGGCGCCGTTGATGGCACGCGCAATCACGCATTCGTTCAATCGGTGAAACGCTTTCAGCGCGGCCATAACATCCGCGCCACTGGCCGGTTAAATTCCGAGACGAAAGCCGCGCTCGGCATCTAGCCCGCGCACATTATCCCGTTTCTCCGCCCTAAACTTCGTCGCTTCCTGTCACGACAATCCGTGGCGGAGGCGGCGCTTCATTTTCGGGCGGCGCCGGATGCGAGGTCGGTGGCGGCAACACGGGCGACGCCGGCTCGAGTCCAGGGATCAGCGGTTCTTCAAAAATTGCAGGCAGCTGCTTTATTGTGCGGGCGCGGCGTTTCTTACGGCGCGGCGCTTCAGGGTGTTCGTCGATACGATTGTGCAGGCGCGCGAGTGAGTCATCGAGCTCACCGCGCAAATACACCGAAACTTGTCCCAGCAGGCGCACGCTCGAAAGCGTTTGAATGGCGCGCATATAGCCACCACGCTTCGAGGCCTGGAAGCCAATGATGCTTTCTAGATCGAAGCGGTCGCACCAATAGGGCGCGAGGTCGGCAAACGACGACCCCGTGACCGGATCTTCGTCAATGCCAACACCGGGGCAAAAGAAGCGCGAGACAAAGTCGTACGGCTGCCCCTCGTCCGCCGGCGCGGTAACACCGATCATACCTTGGCGTGGTCCGCGCACGGCGACATTCAACGCCGCGAAATCCGGCTTCAAATTGCGCAACGTCGCTTCGTCTACGACGACGACGTTGGCGTATTCGCCAATGAACGCATCGACGATCTCAATGCCGCCGAGAGCCGCGCCAATGCTCTCGTCCGGCGTCCATGGCGTACGCTGACGGCGCGGCAGATCGAGTGTGTAGCCCTCAGGCGTGGTCCGCACGATCAGCGCACCCGCGTGCGTATCGAACACAACGACTTCCAGCCCCGGTTCGATTTCGCTTAGCAGCATGGCGCCGGCCGCGAGCGTGGCATGCCCGCACAGCGGCACTTCGGTTGCCGGCGTGAACCAGCGCAGCTGATAATTGCCCTTAAGCCCTGTCGGCACAACAAACGCCGTCTCAGAAAGCCTGTTCTCGGTTGCAATCGCTTGCAGCACGGCATCTGGCAGCCAGCGTTCAAGCGGCACCACGGCGGCCGGGTTGCCGGTGAACAAGCGGTCCGTGAAGGCGTGCACGATCCAGATTTTCATCGCATCCAGCTATGGCTGCTCGGACGAGCGCGCGCCAGCATCTGCGCGGTTAAGGGTGAGCGGCGTTCGCCTCTTAGGCGAGCTTGCACGGCCAGTTGTGGCCCAACGGCTGATGCCCTTGCCCAAACCCCGGCGCGTTGCGGATCGCTTCCATGAGATATACGCGCGCCTTCTCCACCGATGGCTCCAGCGGTTCGCCCAGTGAATTATAGGCAGCGATCGCCGAGGCCAGCGTGCAGCCGGTGCCGTGTGTGGCCTTCGTCTCGATGCGCGGGCTTTCGAACACACGATAGCCCTCACGCGTCAGCAGGACGTCACGAATGGTGGAGCCGTGGATGTGGCCGCCTTTCACGAGCGCCGACCAAGCGCCGAGCCGATTGACGAGCATGTCCGCGGCTTCCATTTGGCCATCGAGATCGCGCACTGCGACGCCTGTAAGTGCTTCCGCTTCGGGGGCGTTCGGCGTCACGATCGCTGAGATTGGCATCAGCTCATTGCGAATAATTTCGATTGCATCTTCCTCAAGCAGCGACGCGCCGCCCTTGGCGATCATCACCGGGTCCAGCACGACGGGCGCGCCATCGCCAACCGCGTAAAACGCTTCCACAACCGCGCGCACATGATCGGCCGAACCCATCATGCCGATTTTCCACGTGTCGGCGCCGAGGTCGCTCATCACCGATTCGATTTGCGCGCGGACTGTTTCCGGCGGAATGGGATGCACACCGGTGACGCCCAACGTGTTCTGCACCGTGACAGCTGTGATCGCCGTCATGGCGTAACCGCCCAGCGCTGAAACAGTCTTGATGTCGGCCTGGATGCCGGCGCCGCCGCCAGAATCCGAACCGGCAATGATGAGGACGCGGCCTTTGGGTTTCATCTCTGCCACCCTATTGCGGATTGCGCTCGTGCAGGAAGGTCACCTGCTCGTAGCGGCGTGAGAGATAAATCGCGGCATCAATGCGAAGCTGCCCTTCGGCGTCATTTGCCGCCGGTGCGTCGGTCATGAACGTCACCCAGCTCATCTCATCGAGATAAGCACGCGCGACAACTCTGACACCGCCGCGTTCGAATACGTAGTCCAAGTAATTGTAGAACGCCTGCGGATCGAGATCGCGGTCATCGTCGATGCGGTGGACGATCGAGACCGGCTCGATCGGGTCGCTCTTGGGATCAGGCTCTGCCATCACCCCAATTTAGGTTACCCGAGCGCTGCTCGCCAGACCTTCAACGCCTGCACGGTTTCGGCCACATCATGAACACGCACCATGGCCGCGCCGTTCTGCGCTGCCAGCAAGGCGGCGGCGATCGAGCCGCCGAGCCGATCCCTGCCAGCATCCTTCGCACGCTCGTCAATGGCGGCGATGAAGCGTTTGCGCGACGCCCCGAACACGACCGGCTTGCCGGTCTCGGCCGCGATGCGGTTAACATTGTTCAAGAGCGCCAGATTGTGCGCGAGCGTTTTCCCGAAGCCGATACCCGGATCGACCCAAAGGTCGGTCAAGCCCTTAGCCTCGGATGCCGTGACGCGCGCCTTCAAGAACGCGATCACGTCCGCGACCACGTCATCGTAGCGCGGATCGTTCTGCATCGAGCGCGGCTCGCCGTTCATATGCATCAACACGACGGGGCGCTGCAGCGCAGCGGCGGTTTCGAGCGCACCGGGCGATAACAGCGCCGCAACGTCGTTCCACATGGACGCGCCGGCGGAGATTGCAGCACGCGCAACGCCAGGCTTCATCGTGTCGATCGAAATCGGCGCTTTCGTCGCCGCGCGGAGTGCTGCGATCACGGGCACGACACGGGCGATTTCTTCGCCCTCATCCACAGGCGCAGCGCCCGGGCGCGTAGATTCACCGCCGATGTCGATAATGTCCGCGCCGGCCTCCAACATGGCGAGCGCGTGTTGCGCGGCGGAGCGATCGTGCAAGCCGCCATCGGAAAAGGAATCCGGCGTGACGTTGAGGACGCCCATGACATAAGGGCCGCCCGCGATTTTCGGCGGCGGCAACGTGAACACATTCATGATGGGGCGCATGACAAAGCGGAGAACCTCACGCAAGCTTGACGCGCAGTCGCCAGCGCGCGCACTTGTCGCGGCTCACAAAAGCACAACCCGCAAGATCAAGCGCTTGGCGAAGATTTCGCGAAACTAAGGGTCGGATTGCAAGGCAGCTGCGAACATATGGATGATTGGCGCTTAAAATTCGAGCCGGTGATTACGCCGGTCTTTCGCACATGGTGGCGTTTTAGTCGCGGGGCGACTCTCGGCGTCCGCGGCGTCGCCTGTGATGCGGGGGGCCGGGTCCTATTGGTCAAACACACCTACCTCAAAGGCTGGCACCTGCCCGGCGGCGGCGTTGAGCACGGCGAGACGGCCCCTTACGCGATCGCGCGCGAAATGGCCGAGGAAGGCGGCATCGAAGCGGTCGAAGAGCCTAAGATCGTGGCACTCTATTCCAACCATTCGAATTTCGCCGGCGACCATATCGCGCTCTATCGCCTCGGCGCCTGGAAGCCCTGCGTCACGCGCTCGAAAAACGAGATCGCCGAACGCGGCTTCTTCGCGCCTGACAACCCGCCGTCTGGAACCACGAAAGCGACTTTGCGCCGCCTCGCCGAGGTTTTCGCCACAGCGCCGGTAAGCGCCACTTGGTAGCTGCGCTTGCCCGGCCATGGCCCGGTCCTTATGTTGCCGCCGCACTGAACCGAAGGCGCTCAAGCTTATGATGAAATGTGACGCGGCTTGGCTGGGCGAGACGCTTTCGCGCCTCGACCCGCAAGACATTTCGCCGGCGCTCAATCTTGGCTCATCGACGAAGGCGTATCGCGAGACTGAGCAGCCTTACGTCAGTGAGCTTGTCTTCGGCCCACTCGAAGCACGCGGCGTGAAAGTGATCCACTCGGACTTGAAAGCCGCCGAGGGCGTCGACATCGCCGGCGACATCTTCAACGATGCAGACTTGGCAAAAATTCTTGCCACTAAGCCCAAGTCCGTCATCTGCACGCACATGTATGAGCACGTCGTCGACCGCGACGAACTCACCCGCCGCATCCTTAAGATGATCCCCGAAGGCGGCATGTTCTTCATCACGGTGCCGTCCAGCTACCATCAGCACAACGACCCCATCGACACGATGTTTCGTCCGTCGCCGGACGAACTCGCCGGCATGTTCGACGGCCAGCAGATCTTCGATAAGCAGGAACTCATTGGCGAGACCTATTGGGTCCACATCAAGAAGCGGCCCGTCACGCTCTTTTTCCGTCACTTCCTGCGCTTCTGGTTTCCATTCTTCGGTTGGCGCCAGTGGAAACGCTCGATGCGCAAACTCTATTGGCTCTTCAACCACTACAAAGTCGCGGCCATCGCCGGTCGCAAGGTGACCGCCTAATGCGCTATTTGCACACAATGATCCGCGTCGGCGACCTCGACGCAGCGCTAGATTTCTTTTGCGCCAAACTCGGCCTGGTCGAGATCAACCGCATCGACAACCAAGGCGGGCGCTTCACTCTGGTCTTTCTCGCTGCGCCCGAAGATGTTGATCTGGCGCGCGAGAAAAAAGCGCCCTTGGTCGAGCTGACCTACAATTGGGACGAGCACGAATACGGCGGCGGGCGCAATTTCGGCCACCTCGCCTATCGCGTGAAGGACATCTACGCGACGTGCCAGACACTCATGGATGGCGGCGTCACCATCAATCGCCCGCCGCGCGACGGCCACATGGCTTTCGTGCGCTCTCCCGACGGCATTTCCATAGAGCTCTTGCAGGAAGGTGCTTCATTGCCGCCGCAAGAGCCCTGGGCGTCGATGCAAAACACCGGCGCATGGTAAAGCAAAGGGCCGCGCTCCTTTCGGAGCGCGGCCCTCAACTTTCGCTGGTCGCAGATATTATTGCGACGAGACTTCCGAAACGTTCAGCACTGACGGCTGTAGAGCGCCTTCAGCGTATGTGCCGACCCAGACGTCATATTGGCCGGACGGTGCGTTCTGGAACGAGATCGACGGGTTCAACGGGCCATTGCCGCTATCGTCGTCGCAGACCCAATTGCCTTGCGCGTCATTGATCACCAGCGTGGTGTCGGCTTCTGAGTTCACCGAGAACACGAGCGGCAATTGGCCCGAACCCGCCATCCACGTTACGCGATAGTCGGGAGCGCTCGCGATCCAGCCGACACACGTGTCGCCAACAACCGATGCGTTGATGCCGCCACCGGCGGAGATTTCACGCGCGTGTGGATCGGGCTGGAAGCCAGCGGTAAGTTCGATCGCGCCGTAGGACGGATCGAGCGAGAAATCCGGGGCCCCGGTTGTTTCTGCCGCCGCCGGGCCGCTGATTTCGGAGATCTGCAGCACGGCAGGAGCCAAGTCCTGCGAGCCGAAACGGCCAACCCAAATTTGATAGCGGCCGCTTCGCGGGTCGGTGATCGAGACAAGCGGATTCAGTGAGCCGCCGCTGTCATCGTCGCACAACCATTCGCCGTTCGGCGTGCGCACAACCAGCGTTGAGTCCTCTTCTGACGTTGCGCTGATGAAGAGCGGCAAGTCGCCGGCGCGATAGCGCAGCGAAAACTGCGGACGCGCCGTGATGTAGCCTGCGCTGCAGCTTTCGTTTGCGCTCGTTGATTCAATCGTACCACCAGCGCTCACCGTTACGGCGTGCGGGTCAGGCGCGAAGCCGGAGGTGAGACGCACTTGTCCGAACGAACCATTCGCGCCGGTATTCAAATTCTGCGCGTAGGCCGGCGCGGCCATAAGCGATACGGCCGCTGCCGCGACCATGATGCGTCCGAGTGATGACATTTAATTCCCCGTTTCGAGATCTCTCGCGAGGCGCACTCTTCTCCCGTGCGAAGATGAACGCAAGCGCGGACCTAGCGTAAACAAGGCAATTTCAAGGTATTTTGCTACCGCCTTCCGAACAGTTTCTCGATGTCGGCAAGCTTCAATTCCACGTAAGTCGGGCGGCCGTGATTGCATTGGCCTGAAAACGGCGTGGCTTCCATTTGACGTAATAGCGAATTCATTTCGTCGGCCGTAAGCCGGCGCCCCGCACGCACCGAGCCGCGGCACGCCATCGACGAACACACCTCTTCAAGCCGCTCCTTCAGCGCATTCGCTTCGCCGAGTTCAGCGATATCGTCGGCCAAATCCTTCAGCATGCCCGCCGCATCAACATGTCCAAGCAGCGCCGGCGTTTCACGCACGAGCACAGCGCCAAGTCCAAACGGTTCGATAACTAGGCCAAGCTGCGCAAGCTCCTCCGCGCGCGCGGTGATCGCTTCGGCTTCGCTTGGATCAAGTTCGACAACTTCCGGAATAAGCAAACCCTGACGGCGCACGCCGCCATTGGCGAGCATTTGCTTCATGCGTTCATAGACAAGACGTTCATGCGCCGCGTGCTGATCGACAATGACGATCCCGTCCTCGGTTTGCGCCACGATGTAAGTTTCATGGATTTGCGCGCGCGCAGCGCCCAGCGGAAAGAAGCGCGCATCTTCAGGATCGTGGTTCGCGGCGGTCGGGATCGCCGCTTCAATATCCCCCGGCGAAATGTCAGAGAATGACGCGTTCACCTCGACGCGACCGCTCGGCATCATGAAATCGCCCGCCGCCACGCGCTCCTCCGACATGCCCCAGCTTTGCGTAGCAGGACGCAGGAAAGGCTGCGGCGCCTCGTACGCGCGCGCCGCGCCCAGCGCCGATTGCGCCGTCGTGGTCGAAGCGCGATGCCCCGCCCCCGCAAGCGCGTGCGAAATGCCGCCGACAATTAAGCCGCGCACCAGCGCCGCATCGCGGAAACGCACTTCTGTCTTGGCCGGATGCACGTTCACGTCGACTTCATTGGCTGGCAAATCGAGAAACAGCGCCGCAACTGGGTGACGATCGCGCGCCAGCAAGTCCTGGTACGCCGCCCGAACGGCGCCGACGATGAGCTTGTCCTTCACCGGGCGGCCATTGACGAAGAGGTGCTGATGCTCGCGCGTGCCGCGATGAAATGTCGGCAAGCCGGCAAAGCCTGAGAGCCGCACAGTATCGCGCGTTTGATCGAGCAGAATGCAGTTCGGCGCAAAATCCGCGCCGAGTATTGCAGCGAGCCGCGCGCGGCGGCCTTCGTTCTCCGGATCGTTCTCAGCCGCAAGCCGCAGCGACATCCGCCCTTCGTGCTCAAGCGAGAACGCCACATCTGGCCGCGCCATGGCGAGACGCTTCACGACCTCCGACACCGCCATCATCTCGGCGCGCTCGGACTTCATAAACTTCAATCGGGCTGGCGTCGCAAAGAAGAGATCGCGCACCTCAACCCGCGTGCCGCTCTCGCTCAGCGCCGCCCAAGCCGACGGCTTCACCGGATGAAGCGCGCCGCCTTCGACCTCAATCGCCCACGCATCATCGGCGCCTTTAGCACGCGATGTGATCGAAAGCCGCGCCACGGCCCCAATCGACGGCAGCGCTTCGCCGCGAAACCCCATCGTGTAAATGTTGAGCAGATCGACGTCGCCACCAGCGCTTGCCACGAGCTTCGACGTCGCATGCCGCTCCACCGCGAGCGAAAGCTCGTCGCGCGGAATGCCGCCGCCATCGTCTTCGATCGAAATTAACCCCAAACCGCCGCGGTCGACACGCACAGCAACGCGCCGCGCACCGGCATCGAGCGCATTCTCAACCAGCTCTTTCACGGCGGCGGCAGGACGCTCAATCACCTCGCCGGCGGCGATGCGATTTACGGCTTGAGGGGGAAGACGGCGGATAGACATGAGATTCGGTCGGAGGCTAGCACAACACCCATTCCCGGATGCGCGAAGCGCAGTCCGGGACCCATAAACGTGGGCCTATGGGTCCCGGACGGCGCTTCGCATCGCCCCGGGAATGAGTGTCGGCTATATGGGCGCCATGACCGACACCCCAAAGCCCAACGCCGCGCAGATCGCCTCCCCTTCGTTTCGCCTTGCGGCCTTGGACGAGGATTTTCTGCTGGGCGAATCCACGCGCGGCGTGCGGTTTCTGCTCGAATACGAAAAGGCCGAGCAGATCCTGAAGGCGCGGCGGATCAAATCCACGATCGTGGTGTTCGGCGGCGCGCGCATCCTGGAGAGCGGCGGCTCATCGCAACACGCGCTTTGGTACAAAGAGGCGCGCACGTTCGGACGCATTGCATCAGAGCGCGGCGGCGCGGTCTCCGAAACTGGCGGCGAGCGCTCCAATGTGATCGCCACCGGCGGCGGACCTGGCGCCATGGAAGCCGCCAATCGCGGCGCCCGCGATGCAGGCGCCCCAACCATCGGCTTCAACATCCGTCTGCCGCACGAGCAAGAACCGAACGCGTACACAACGCCGGAGCTAACCTTCAACTTCCACTACTTCGCCATGCGCAAGATGCATCTCGCCATGCGCGCCAACGCGCTCGTCGTGTTTCCTGGCGGCTTCGGCACCATGGACGAGATGTTCGAAATTCTGACGCTACGCCAAACCCGCAAAGCGCCGCTCATCCCCGTGGTGCTCTTCGATGAAGCTTACTGGCGCTCTGTCATCAACTTCGACAAACTCGTCGAACACGGCGCCATCGACGCAGCCGATCTCACTCTCTTCCGTTTCGCCAACGCGGCCGAGGCCGCGTGGGAGGCCCTCGTCGAACAAGGCCTCGGCAAGGCTCACGACGACAGCGCGCCGGACGTTGTTCAGAAAGACATCTGAGACATGGCGGTTTTGCCCCTGCTCATTGTCGTTCCCGCCCCTCACGCGGTTTGAAGGGCGCCTCTATCTAGCTCTCACTCGCAGCACGCGAGCATCCAGAAGAGGCGATACAGTGAAAAAGTATGTTATCGAGCGGGACATCCCAGGCGTCGACAAGATGGGTCAAGGCGACCTGTCCGGCGCGGCGAAAACCTCCAATTCCGCCTTGGCGCAACTCGCGCCGAAGGTGCAATGGGTTCACTCCTACGTCGCCAAGGACAAAACGTTCTGCATCTACCTCGCCAACAACGAGGACGATATTCGCGAGCACGCTCGGATCAGTGGCTTTCCGGCCAACAAGATCACGGAAGTCCACGGCATGATCGACCCGACGACCGCAAAGGGCTGATGCAACTGGCCCGTGTAGCGTCTAAAGTGACCGGCATGGATCGCAACGTCCTCAACGTCACAATCATCCTGTTGGACGACGGTTACGCGTCCACAGCGCTGATGCCGATTGAAGTCTTTCATTCGGCGGGAGCGCTGTGGCGCGAGCTGCGCGGCGAAGCGCCCGAGCCGCGCTTTCGCGTGACAACGGCCTCGATCGGCGGCGGGCCTGTGCGCACGCCGTACGCTGGACTGAGCATGTCGCCCGAAACATCTTTGGAAGCGATCGATCGCACCGACATTGCGATCATTCCGACGTCCGGCCTCTCCTTCAATGAGAAGTTGGTCGAGAACAGCGCGCTTCTGCCGTGGCTGCGGAAACAGCACGCGCATGGGGCTTATCTCGCTGGCATCTGCATGGGCGCTGCGTATCTGGCGGAAGCCGGATTGCTCGATGGCCGACAAGGCACCACCCATTGGGCGATTGCAGATGCATTCAACAAACGTTGGCCCACAGTCGATTGGCGGCCGAGCATGGTCGTCACTGAAGATGCGCGCTTGCTGTGCAGCGGTGGCGTCACCGCCGCCGCCGATGTCAGTCTCTACTTGGTAGAAAAACTCTGCGGCCACGAGGTCGCGGTGCAAACGGCGAAGGCGTTACTCCTGACAATGCCGCGCACGCATCAATCCGGCTACGCGGTGCTGCCCTTCTCACCCGCGCACGACGACGAACGCGTGCAGGCCGCCGAGCGCTACATCCAAGCCAATTTCAGAGATGCACTCACCAGCGAAGCCATCGCGAGCCACGTTGCGATGAGTTCGCGTACGCTTATCCGCCGTTTCAAATCGGCGACCGGCCGGTTGCCTGGCGCGTATTTGCAATCAGTGCGCATCGAAGCCGCCAAGGCGATGCTGGAGAGCGATGACGCATCAATCCAAACCGTTGCATCTGCTGTCGGCTACGACGACGCGGCGCATTTTCGCGTGCTGTTCAAGCGCTCCAGCGGCATGACGCCGGCGGAGTATCGCGCGCACTTTGCCGAGCTTCGCGTTCGGCAAATGGAGCAAGTCGCGCCCGCAAAGCGCTGATGCGCCCACGCAACACATAATCCGCACTGTCTATGCGGCGAGACGGGTTCGAGTTCCGCCCTGCGCCGCCAGAGCTATCCCTTGCGTTGCGCCGCGTGAAAGATGCGCAGCATTTCCGTCGCCACTTTGCGCGTGCGGCCCGGCGGCTTGCCGACAAGTTCGGCGAGCGCATGCCCAAACAAGCCCGCGCCCATCGCCAGCGTCACACTGATCAACACCAAATCCTCGGCTTGCTTCGGGTTCACATCGCCAAACGAAGCACGCTTTAGGATCACCATGCGCACGGCGTCGCGAATATGCGTCATGCGCCGCCATTCGCCGGTGAGTTCGAGCCACGCCGCGAGCCGCGCGGCCCCGCGCGTCTCGAACACATCGAACAAAGCTTGAAACACGGCTTCTTGCTGGTCTTCGCGCTCGCCGCCTTGGTCCGCAATGGCCAGCACGTCGCCAATCAGCTGACCGACCATCCGCTCCATCAACGCCGCATGCAGGCCATCGATCGAGCCAAAGTGATGCATCACGCTCGCGTTGGCGACCTTCGCCCCCGATGCGACGTCCGCAAGCTTCAACGCCAGCGGCCCCTGCTCGACCAGTAATTTTTCAGCCGCCGCCAATATGTTATCTCGCGCCGCCTCCGGCGCGCGGCGAACCCGAACCTTGCTGATTTTCTTTATTGACATTTTTGTCAGTAGAGCCAAGTTGATGATCAGAAGCAACCTTACCCGAATCTGCAGCGCGAGTTTCTTTGATGACCGCCAAAACCACTCCAGCCGACGCCAAAGTCCCGCCCCGCGACATTCATTTCGACGTCGATGCAGCAAAATCCGGCCACTGGCTCGGCGGCGATCCAGTCGGCAGCGCCGTATTCAACGCGCTCTCGCTCACCTTTCCGGACGGCGAGCGCCTCTTCATCGACGCTGTGCGCCACTATCGGGGCGAACTTAGCGGCAAGCTCGCTGAAGACGTGCGCGGCTTTATCGCCCAAGAAGCCATCCACGCACGCGAGCATCACCACCTTAATCAGCTGATCGATCGCAACCACTATCCGGTTGCCGAGATCGAAGCAGCGGTGAAAGAGCGCGTGACCTTCGCGCGCTCGCGCGGGCCTGTGCGCATGCTGATCTCCACCATCGCACTTGAACATTTTACCGCAATGATGGCCGACGCGCACGCGCGTCACCTCGACCTCTTCGACAAGGCCGATCCCGGCATCGAGCGCATGTGGCGCTGGCACGCCATGGAAGAGACCGAACATAAAGCCGTCGCCTACGACGTGTTCAACGAAGCGACGAAGCATTGGACACCTTTGCAGCGTTACTTCCGTCGGACTCTGGCGATGGCGCTCATCACCTACTTTTTCACCAAGAACATCATCCATTACGCCGCGCGCCTGCTCGAAGCCGACGGCTACTCGTACAAAGACGCGAGCGAAGCTGTGCGCGGATATGTCTGGCGCAAGCCCGGCATTTTCAGCCGCAACTCAAAGACCTATTTCGCCTGGTACCGTCCCGGCTTCCACCCGTGGGACGAAGACAATCGTGCGCTGGTGGCAGGATGGCGCGCTGAGTTCGACGCCGCTGCAAAAGTAGCTGCGTAATCGGCATTTGCGTCGCCGCGACGCCGAACCACATGACGTCCCAATCATTTGCGGCAGAAGTTTGCCGTGATGGCGCAGCATCACGCTCAAGCCGCACGGCCTTGCGAACTTCCCGGCGTGAGCACCCTGCGCGCCCACCTTAACCGTTTTGATTATCTCGACAGCTTCGAGATCGATGCGCGCCGGCCACGGCAAAGCATGGTCGAAATCTATGCGGCGCTGTTGGGCCACCTACCTGCGGCGTTCAAACACCTGCTGGTCCTGCGCTCGCTACTGGTGAAGCCGTTCGGAATTGCCGGCGTTGGATATCGCGACCTCGCAGGGCCGGTCGACACGTCGCGATCTTACGTGGCTGGTGAGAAAATCGGCCGCTGGACGCTCTATGATCAACTGCCCGGCGAGATCATCGCTGGCGCCGATGACAAACACCTCGACTTTCGCGTCTCGGTTCTCCGGGAACGGCGGCAAGACGGCGGCGAGCGCGTAGTGTTGTCGACTGGCGTCATGACACACAAGGCATTCGGCCGCGCTTACCTTGCGACCATTCTCCGGTTTCACCGCTTCGGCGTGACGCAACTCCTAGAGAATGCCTCGCGCGCCGAGCGCGTTTAGAACCCTAGCAAGCGCGCGTAGCGATCGCGGTGGAAACTCGCGCCGCCGTAAAGCGCCTCCGCCACCCGCGCGCGCTTGAGATATAAGCCAGCGTCGTGTTCATCGGTCATGCCGATGCCGCCGTGCAACTGAACCATCTCGTTCGACGCAAGGTGCAGAGTTTCCGAGGCGCGCGCTTTCGCCAGGCTCGCATATTCGGCGATATTGTTGGCGTTTCGGTCAAGCGCATCGAGCGCCGCCAACACGCACGAGCGCGTCAGCTCCAAGTCCGTGAACAGCTTCGCGGCGCGATGCTGCAGCGCCTGGAAGCCGCCAATGACTTGGCCGAACTGGCGTCGTGTTTTGAGATACGCGCTGGTAATCTCGAACGCCTCGCTCGCCTGCCCCACCATTTCAGCGGCCAGACCAATGCGGGCGCGATCGAGGATGGCGTCGATCACATCCGCACCACCATTCATCTTCTCAGCCGCCACGTCTTCAAACTTCAAATCAGCCGCGCCACGGCTATCGACGGTGACGAGTTCGCGGCGCGTGAGCCCCGCCGCATCGCCCTTCACAAGATAAAGCGCCTCCGCGCTAGCAACGATGATCACATCAGCGATGTGCCCGTCAGCCACATATTGCTTCGCGCCCGTGAGCTTGCCGCTATCGAACTTGAGCTTCGACTTCCCCGGCGCGTGATGCGCGCCTTCATCGACAGCGATCGTGGCCACGACGTCGCCCGCAGCAATCTTCGGCAGCCATTCCTGCTTTTGCGCACCTGCGCCCGCGAGCAGCAACGCACTCGCGCCCGCCAGCGCACTTGAATGCAACGGCGACGCCGCCAAGGTGCGACCGCCCTCTTCAAGCACGGCCCCAAGTGCGACGTAGCCCAACCCCACGCCGCCGAACTCTTCTGGGATAATCACTCCGGCCCAGCCCATCGCCGCCATCTCGCGCCACAGATCCGGATCGCGGCCGTTCTTCTTCGCATCGCGCTGCTTGCGCAGCCGCGTGACCGGCGCTTGCTCGCGAAAGAAATCACACGCCGCGTCTTTCAGCATGCGCTGCTCGTCATTCAGAGTGAACGTCATTGCGTGTCTCTCAGTCCAAGCACACGCTTGGCGACGACATTGAGATTGATTTCGGTGGTGCCACCTTCGATTGAATTACCCTTCGACCTCAGCCAACCGCGAGTAGTCGCGATGTCATCGGCAGAGAAGCCTTCGCCGCTCCAGCCAAGCGCGCGATTGCCCGCCGCTTCCACCATCAGTTCGCAGCGATCCTGATTGAGCGTCGCGCCCGCGACTTTGAACATCGAGGCCATGTGGCTGACATTGCCGCCGGCTTTCGCCTCTTCCCGCGCGCGCTGCACTGAAAGCGCATAGGCCCGTTCGGTCATTTTGTGCGCGGCGATCCGCGCGCGAAGATCGCGATCTTCCAGCGCGCCATCCTCCAAGCCCACATGTTTCTTGGCGAGATCGACGACGTCGACCCGCGTGTTTGAGCCGAAGCCCGAAATGTTGGTGCGCTCATACATCAAGAGCCGTTTGGCGATTTCCCAACCGCCATTGAGCCGCCCAACCATCTGGTGCTTCGCCACTTTGACGTCCGTGAAGAATGTCTCGCAGAATGGCGACGAGCCGGAGATCAATTTGATCGGCCGCGTCTCGACGCCCGGCGTCGTCATGTCGATCAGCACGAACGAGATGCCCTCGTGCTTCACGGTCGTATCGGTGCGCACCAGGCAGAAGCACCAATCGGCGTAATTGGCATACGACGTCCAAACTTTCTGGCCATTGATCAGCCAGTGATCGCCCTTGTCTTCGCACTTGGTTTGCAAGCCCGCGAGATCGCTGCCCGCGCCCGGCTCGGAATAACCCTGACACCAGCGGATTTCGCCGCGCACGATTTTCGGCAGGTGCTCTTTCTTCTGCTCTTCGTTGGCGTACTCGAGCAGCACCGGCCCCAGCATCCAGATGCCGAACGAAAACAGCGCGGGCCGCGCCTCGATGCGCTTCAACTCGCTCTGCAACACCCGGTTCTCATCGGCGCTCAAACCACCGCCGCCATATTCGGCCGGCCATGTCGGCGCTGTCCAACCTTTGGCGCCCATGCGCTCAAGCCAGACCTTCGCGTCTGGGCTCTTAAACTCGTAATTGCGGCCACCCCAGACGGCGTCGTCTTCGCCGGTCATCGGCGTGCGCATCGAAGGGGGGCAGTTTTTATCCAGCCAAGCTCTCGTCTCGGTCCGGAACGCTTCCAGGTCTTTTGTCATCGCGCGTTTCCTCGCGCGCGGCTTAGCACCATACAGCGGTGTACGTCACCATCACGTTCCGTCAGCTATTGCGCCGGCGCCGCGTCCAACCCTTCCGGCTGCCCGACCACGACGAACGTATAGACGTCAGGGTTGAACAAGCGCCGCACTACGCGATTGACGTCGTCGCGCGTCACCGCACGGATCAGGTCATTGCGGCGATTGACGTATTCGATGTCGCGCCCTGCCGCCTGATAGGCGTGGACAACGTTGGCGATCTTCACATTGCTGTCGAGATCGAGCGCGAACGATCCGGTGAGATAGGTGATGGCGTCATTCACCTCGGCCTGTGTCGCGCCATCACGATAAAGCCGCGCCATTTCCGCGCGCGTCACCTCAATCGCTTCGCGCACATCGCCGTTCTCGGTCTGCGCTGAACCTCGAATGACAGCAGAGTGTTCGCGCACCGAGGGCCCGGTGCCGATGCCGTACACAAGCCCACGCTGCTCGCGCACCTGATCCATAAGCCGCGACGAAAACCCGCCGCCGCCCAAAATATAATTGGCGACCGCGAGTGGAATCCAATCTGGATCTTCGTCCTGGATGCCCGGGCCCACGAACAGCACCAAGCTCTGCGGCTGCGGCAGCTGGCGCACGATCAGCGGCGTCGGCGCAGCCAGCGTTACGTCCGGCGGCTCGGGCGGCCGCGCGCCCGCCGGCAAGGCGCCAAAAATCGTATCCACGGCCCGGCCCGCATCCGCGGCGCTGATGTCGCCCACAATCGTAATCTGCAGCGTCGCGCGGTTGAACAAAGCCGTGCGGCGCTCGACCAGGGAAACACGGTTGATCGCCTCAACGCCCTCGCGCGACGTGCGCCGCGCATAGGGGTGATCCGGATACAGCGCTTGGTCGAGTGCAAGGTTCGCCAGATAGCTTGGATTGGTCTCGCGCGTTCGCAGACCAACCAGCATCTGGCGCTTGATCCGCGCCAGCGGCTCAGCGTCAAAGCGCGGCTCGTTCAGCGCCAGACGCGCCATTTCGAACGCCGCGTCGCTATTTTCGGTGAGCGTCGTCAGGCTCATGCCCATGCCGTCCCAACCGGCGCCGAAACCCAGCGACATATTCAAGTCTTGCAGCCGTTCCTTGAACGCGTTGGCGCTCATCGCGCCCGCGCCCTCAGTCAGCATGTCCGCCATCACGCTGGTGACACCGATGACGTTTTGAGGTTCGATCGCCGAACCACCGCGCCAATAGGCGCGCATCACCACCATCGGCACGGTTGAGTCAGACACCAACCAAGCTTCGATGCCGCCGGGCGAGGTAATGCGCTCAACATCGACATCGTGACGCGACGCTGCGCTTTCGGTTTGCGCCTGTGCATAAGCAGGCGCGAGCGGAGCGCAGGCGAGCGCTACGACGAGAGCAAGTCTCCTCACTCGCCCTCCTCCGGCAGCAGCCACCCGGTCACCGAAGCGTCCATGTCCAGAGACTGACGCGCCATGGCGATGACTTCGTCACGCGTCACGGCCTCGATATCCGTTGGCCAGTTGACGACATCATCGATGCTTTCACCCTGCGCCAGCGAGCCGCCATAAATGTTGGCGAGGCTTTCTTGGCTATCGCGCGAATAGACAGCATTGGCGGCGAGCGAGTTCTTGGAGCGCGTGAGTTCAGCCTCCGTCGGCCCATCGCGCAAGAATTGGGCGATGACGGCGTCGGTCGCGGCCTCGACCTGCTCAAGCGTCACGCCCTCAACCGGCGTCGCCCACACGGAAACACTGCCGCCGCCAAGTCCCGACGAACTGGCGCTCGCCCCGGTGCTTACAGCGATGCGCTGATCTTCCACCAGTGCGCGATAAAGCCGGCTAGTTTCCGAGCCGCCCAGAATGTCCATCGACACATCGAGCGCATGCGCTTGGCGGCCGGTGTCGGTGCCGTAGCTGATGGCGCGATAGAGCCGCGAGAACGACGGCTGGCGCACTTTCTCGTCGCGATGCGTCACCCGCATCGGCCCGACGTTCGGCGGATCGCTCACCCAGGTGCGCCCGGGCAAATCCCGCGTCGGCCGCAAGCGCCCGTAATAGCGCTCAGCCAGGGGCCGCAACTCCGCCGCATCGACATCGCCGGCCACAACCAGGATCGCGTTATTCGGCGCGTACCAGGTGCGATAGAATTCAAGCGCGGTTTCACGATCGAGCGTCTCGATCTCATGCAGCCAGCCGATCACCGGTGTGCCGTAGGGATGATGCGGCCAAAGCATTGAGCGCATCCGTTCGCCCAACACCGAGCCCGGATTGTTATCAACGCGCTGACGGCGCTCTTCGACGATCACGTTGCGCTCGGACGTAAACGTCTCGTCCGAAAATTGCAGATTGCGCATGCGATCCGCTTCCATGCGCATGACCAGTTCGAGCCGGTCGCGCGCGATGCGCTCGTAATAGGCGGTGTAATCCCAGTTGGTGAACGCGTTGTCCTCGCCGCCATTGCGGGCGACGGTGCGCGAGAACTCGCCGGGCGCGATCTGGCGCGTGCCCTTAAACATCAGGTGTTCGAAGAAGTGCGCGATGCCTGAATGGCCGCGCGGCTCGTCTGCTGCGCCGACGCGATACCAAATCATATGCGTGACGACCGGCGCACGCCGGTCCGTGATCACGACGACTTGTAAGCCATTGCGGAGCGCGAAGGTCTCGGGCCGGACGAACTCACGCGCTTGCGCCGAAGCCGTCAGCGCCAGCAACGCCACACAGGCTGCGAAGAATCGTTGGCCCAGCCCGCCGAACAAGCGCTCAGGTGCCCGGGAGTTTGAATCCGCCGCGGTCGCGCCGGATCGTCACCTGGCCGCCACCAGTCGCGCGGCGGATGGACTCTTCGTCCTCAAGCCGGCGCTGTTCGTCTTCCGCGTTCAGCGGCGCGCTCGCAGGCGCAGTCGACCCACCGAACGAGAGCACGCGATCAACGAAGCCTTCGTTGCGACGCACAATGCCTTGAGCTTCGTAGTCGATCTGCTCACGGATGTTGTCTTGCGCAGTCGCAGCGCCGGCAGCGGTGATGAACGAACGCTCGCCTTGGCTCGCGCTGGCGCCAACATTGTCACCGAACAACGCAGCGCGCGCTTCGGAAGATGGATCCGATTCACCCGGACGCGCTTCACCTGGCCGCGGCGGACGCAGATTGTAATCGGGCGGCAGCGTCAACGGCGCGTGAGTCATCACGCGGAACTCGTCCGGAGACGAACGCGAAGCCCCGATGGCGCGCGAAAAGCCTGCGCAGCCGCTCGCCGCTGTGGCCGCGGCAAGCACCACCATCAGTGCAACTGGTTTGGACAACGTCCGCCTCCCTCAAATCTCTTGGCCCGGTTCTAGACGAGGCTCGCCGTCCCCGCCAAGCCGGACTGCAGCAAAGATGCCTCGCCCCGCAGTTTGACCGTTCTGGGGCGAATCTCCCCAGATCATCCCCGGACTCAGTTGCCTGAGCCGCCGGCTCAGCCCTTGTCGCGACCGAAGCGCGCCTTGAGCTGACTCCAGCCGGTGCCCTTGCCAGGCTCGGTTTCGGCGAAAAAGAGCATGTCGATGGCCAAAAGAATCGCGCCGCAGGTGATCGCGGCGTCGGCGACGTTGAACACCCAGGGGAACCAGAGGCCGTTGAAGTCGAGAAAATCCGCCACGGCGCCGAAACGAATCCGGTCGATCACGTTGCCGAGCGCCCCACCAATGACCAGACCAAGCGCGATGGCTGTCGGTTTGCGCTCGGCCGAGCGCAGCCAATAGACGAAAACCCCTGAAATCACGAAAGAAAGCGCCACCAGCCCCCAACGCGCCAAGTCTTGGTCAGCGCGCAGCAGGCCGAAGCTGACACCGCGATTCCAGACCATCTGCAGGTCAAAGAACGGCGTGAGTTCGATGAAGCGGCAATTGATGCTCGCCTCCAGACAACCCGGCGGACTGAACGCGCCGGGGCCCAGAACGAGCCATTTGGTGATCTGATCGGCGACGAAAACGACGCCCGCGAGGATAAGGCCCAAACGCAGCATGTCCGGCTTATGGACGCGCCCGCGGGTGAGGATCAACCCGCCGCCGCCGCGGCGCTTTGGTTTTGCCGTGGTTGGTCCTCATGAAAGCCCATGCGCCGCCTCTTTGCCCTCGCCGCTATACTGTGCCTGTGGGCAGGCGGCGCACACGCGCAGGAGCGGCTGCACCGGGCGCTGGAAGCCTACGCCCTCTACCAGACCGACATCACCGCGATGCTCGACGCCGACATTCCCGATTCTGCCGCGCTTGACGCTGCACTTGAGCGCGCCGCGCGTCACGATCCGGAACGGCTGTCGCAAGGCTGGCTCGCTTACGGCGCACTCACCGCCGCACAATCGCCGGCGTGGGTCAACGGCGTCCGCGCCCGTGTCCGCGCCGCCGGCCGTCCCGCAGTACTCCGCCAGTTGCGCCGCGACCCGACCTACGCCCGCCGCCGTCCGCCCGGCGCCAACGAAGCCACACAACTCATGCTGCGCGCCATGGCCGCCGACAACGCGCGCATGAACGCTCTCGCCATCCGCTTCGAAGGCTTGGGCCGCGGCGCCGATACAAGCACGTGGGCGCGGCGCTCCAACACGCGCGAAGCCACGCTACGCGCGCGCGCCAACCGCAGGCTCGAACCGGAAATTCTAGCGCGCCTGCGCCCGACGCCGCTCACCGCCGCGACGCTCACCGAGTCCACTGCGTTCGGCGGCACGCGCTTCTGGGACGGACTTGCCAATCGCGCGTCACCCGCACCGCCGAACTTGCCGTGGCGCGTGATGCCAGCGCGCACGGCAAACCTCGACCGCATGCTCACGCTCGCAGCGCTCCTGATCGTCAACGCGAGCGAAAGCGAAACCGCGCCCCTGCTCAGCGACGAACCCGTGCAACAATGCCTCGCCATGCAGCAATTGCAGCTGCGCCAATGCGCCTCGGTCACGCACGATCCAAACGAAGACGCCTTCTGCATCGCCCGCCACGGCTACGCCGCGCCGAGCGAATGCATGGCGCTGGCGCAAGCGCCCTAAGTCCGGGCCGCATCCCACGCCGCCACAGCTTCTGCGTCGCGTGGCGTGATGTCCGGATAGCGCGGGTCAGCAGTTGACGGATCAAAATACTTCCACGACCGCGCGCACTTCACGCCCGCCGCCTTCTCGATCACGACCGCCACACCTGGCGTTTCGGCCAAGCGAAACGCATCGGCAGGGCCTTCGCCGTCCGCAATCGTGATCCCGCTAACGATGCAGAGCTCAGCAAAGTCGATCGCCTGCAGCGATGCGCGCAAGCCCTCGTCCTGCACGAACACGCGCGGCGCCGCTTCCAGCGCAGAGCCGATCGTCTTCTCCCGCCGCGCCACTTCGAGCGCACCAGTTACGACAGCCCGCGCCTCGCGCAGCTTCGCCACTTCCTCGCCCGCGAAATCGTCCTCCCACGCATCTGGCGTTTCCGGGAAGGTGCGCAGATGAACGGAGACCTCATTTGGAAAACGCGTCAGCCACGCCTCTTCCGCCGTGAACGGCAAAATCGGCGCAAGCCACGCTGTCAGGCGCGAGAAGGTCTCATCCAACACCGTCCGGCACGCGCGGCGCCGGAATGAATCCGGCGCGTCACAATAAAGTGCGTCCTTGCGCACATCGACGTAAAACGCCGAAAGATCGACGTTGCAAAATTCCACGATCGCGCCAAGCGCCACGCGCCACTGATACGTCTCGTAACCCTTGCGCACCGCCCCATCGACCTCGTGAAGCCGATGCAGCAGCCAGCGTTCGAGCAGCGGCAGCTCGTGGTCCAGAGGCACGCACTCGCTCTCCTCAAACCCCTTTAGCGCGCCCAAGCAATACCGCAGCGTATTACGCAGCTTGCGATACATCTCGCCCGATTGATCGATCATGATCTTGCCGAGCCGGAGATCGTCGCCGTACTCCGCCGACGCGATCAGCAGGCGCAAGATTTCGATGCCGTTTTGCTCGGCGATCTTCTGCGGCTCGATCGTGTTGCCGATGGACTTGGACATCTTCATGCCCTTCTCGTCCATCGTGAAGCCGTGCGTGATCACCTCGTCGTACGGCGCTTTGCCGCGCGTCGCGCAGCTTTCCAGCAACGACGAATGAAACCAGCCACGGTGCTGGTCCGAGCCTTCGAGATAGATCGTCGAAACCGGATTCACGAACGAGGCCCGCGTCGGCGCTTCCGGATTGCCGACCACGAATGCGTGCGTCGAGCCAGAGTCGAACCAGACATCCAAAATGTCCTCGACCTTTTCGAATTCGTCCGCCTTGTACTTCGCGCCCAGGAAATCCTGCGCCGCCGTCGCCCACCAAACGTCAGCGCCGCCTTTGGTCATCGCTGCAAAGATGCGCGCGTCCACTTCATCGTCCTGCAAGATCGAGCCATCGCTTTTCTTCACGAAAATCGGCAACGGCACGCCCCAAGCGCGCTGACGCGAGACCAGCCAATCCGGCCGATCCTCGATCATGCCGCGGATGCGGTTATAATCCTTCGTCTCGCCCGTGCGCTTCTGGCCCCAATCAACGCGATCGATTTCATCGAGCGCGACTTGGCGCAGCGTTTTGCCATCGCGATACGGCTTATCAAGCGCGATGAACCATTGCGGCGTGTTGCGAAAGATGAGCGGCGCTTTCGAGCGCCACGAGTGCGGATACGAGTGCTTGAGCTGCCCGCGCGCCAGCAGTGCGCCGACCTCGATCAACGCATCCATCACCGCCTTGTTAGCAGGCCCGTCTTTGCCGAGGTTCTTGCCTTCGAGCTGAATGATTTCCAGTCCTTCAAAGCCCGGGGCCTCTTTCGTGAGCTTGCCATCTTCGTCGACGGTGAACGGAATGCCTTCTTGCCCGAAGTGCTTCGTCCAAATCACGAAGTCGTCCGCACCGTGCCCCGGCGCCGTATGGACAAACCCCGTACCCGCATCGTCAGTGACGTGATCGCCGGCGAGCAGTGGAACGTCGAAGTCGTAGCCTTGGCCGTGGAAGGGATGCCAAGCAGTCGTTCCGCTTAGCACTTCGGTCGACAAGCCACTCAGACGCGTCCACGCACTCGCATTCGCGACCTTGAGGGTCTCCCCCGCGAGCTTGTCAGCCAACACCAGGTTCTCGCCAACGCTGACCCAAGGCGCGAACGCTAGATCAGACCGCACCTCATCCACGCGATAAACGCCGTATGACACGTTCGGAGAAAACGAGATCGCTCGATTTCCCGGAATCGTCCAAGGAGTCGTCGTCCAAATCACAATCTGTGAGTTGCCCAGAGCATCTAGCTCAGCAACCTGCTCGGCGGACGCATTCATCCTCGATGCCGCAACGACAGGAAACTTCACCCAGATCGTCGGGCTCGTTTTCTCCTGATACTCCACCTCAGCTTCCGCCAGCGACGTCCGCTCCACCGGGCTCCACATCACCGGCTTCGAGCCGCGATAGACGAGCCCAGTCCGCACCACGCGCAGAAACTCAGCCGCGATCGCGGCCTCGGCTTCGAAGCTCATCGTCGTGTAGTAATGATCCCAATCCGCCTCGATCCCAAGACGGCGAAATTCATCGCGCTGCAACGGAATCCAATTGTCCGCATACGCGCGGCACGCGCAGCGAAACTCAACCGCCGGCACCTCCGCCTTCTTTCGCCCCGCTTTGCGGAAATCTTCCTCGACCTTCCACTCGATCGGCAGGCCGTGGCAGTCCCATCCCGGCACATAGTCGCAATCGAAGCCCGCCATCTGCTTGGTGCGAACGACGAAGTCTTTGAGAATCTTATTCTCGGCATGGCCAATATGGATCGCGCCATTCGCGTATGGAGGGCCATCGTGAAACACGACCTTCGGGCGCGCCGCCGCTTCCTTGCGCAGCAGATGGTACAAACCAATCCCGGCCCAATGCTTCACACGCTCGGGCTCCTTCTTTGGCAGCCCCGCGCGCAGCGGAAAGGGATCGCCCGGAAGATCAGGCAGAAAAACGGTCTCGCGATAGTCGCGACCAGCAGGCGCATCGGCCATCAGGTCTATTCTCCAGTAGAGCGAACGGTGGTGTAGCCATCCCGGACCCGCGGAGCCAATATTTTGGCGCTCAACGCGAGCCGGGCCTCAAATTCGGAGGCCGGGTATCGGGGAACGGAGGTTCACGGTCACGTGTTGGGCTGTATCACCACGCCGCGCGGAACGCCACATGCATTGCCGAGGGGTTCTCAGAGGTCTAAATGCCCCGCCTCCCAATACGAATTGCACGCCAAACCATGACCACCGCACACGATTTCAGCTTCGCCAAGCTTGATGAGCCAGGCGAGATTAAGCTTGCCGACTATGCCGGCAAAGCTGTGCTGATCGTCAATGTCGCCAGCGCGTGCGGCTTCACTTCGCAGTATCGCGATCTCGAAGCGCTCTACGAAGCCAAGATCGGCAAGGGCCTCGTTGTCATCGGCGTGCCGTGCAACGATTTCGGCCACCAAGAACCGGGCGAAGCGCGCGAGATCCGCGAATTCTGCGACAGCTCTTACCACGTCACCTTCCCGATGACCGCGAAGGTCGACATAGCCTCGCGCGAAAAGCGCCATCCTTTTTACAAATGGGTCGCGGAAGAACTCGGCGAGAGTTCGCTGCCGCGCTGGAACTTCCACAAGTACCTGATCGGCAAGAACGGTGCGTTGCTCGGCGCCTACGGCTCCAAAACCGCGCCACTCGCGCCCGACATGCTGGAAGAAATCAAGGGCGCACTCTGCGCTTAGTGGGCCACCGCCGCTTCATCCAGCTTCACCGGCGCGCCCATGCCGACCTTCGGCGCCGGGCGCAGCAACAACATCGCAAACGCCGACAGCGAGATCACGACCGCCAGCAATAAGAACTGGTCGTTGAACGTCATCACCAGCGCTTCTCGATCCAACAGCGCCGCGTAGCGCATCAACGCCTGCCGCTCCGGATCAGCCGCCCCCGCCTGCTCCAGATACGCCTGCGCGCCCGCAATCATGCCGGCCACGTGCGGATTGTTCGGATCGGCGGCGGCGTAGAGCTCCTGGCGATGCAGCGCATACGAATGCGCCTGCACCGTCGCCAAGGCCGCGATGCCGAACGCGCCGCCCAAATTGCGGAACGTGTTGAAGAGCCCGGCGCCGGCATGGACGAGATGCGGCGGCAGCGACTGCAGCGCCGGCTGCATCACCGAGTTAAACGTCATCATCAGGCCCAATCCGCGCAACACCTGCGGAAAGGCAAATTCCCAAAAGCCGGCCTCGGCCGTCAGATGCGCTTGCGCCCAACAGCTCGCGGCGATCAGCAAGAAGCCCATAATGCCGATCGGCCGCGTGTCCTTCAGCGTTCGCCCGAAGCGGCCAATGATCGGCGCCGTGAAGAACATCACCGCGCCCTGCACGAACATGGTGTGGCCAATCTGCAGCGCGCTAAAGCCACGCACCGAACCCAGAAAGAGCGGCGTCAAGAACACCGAGGTAAAGAGCCCAAGGCCCAGGATGAAACCAAGCCCGGCGCCAACGGCGAAGGTCGGCGATGAGAACGGCTTCAAATCGACAATGGGGGTTTGGGCCCTGAAGGCGCGGTAGAAGAAGAGAATCGCGCCGGCCGCCGAAACCAGCGCCCACATGGTGACCTCGCTTGACGCGAACCACTCGTTCGATGGGCCCTCTTCCAGTGCGTATTCAGCCGCGCCCAAGAAAGCCGCCAAACCAAACAGGCCGATCAAATCGATCTTCTTCAGCAAGCTGAACTGCGCCTTGCCGAGCGACGACATCGTGTTCCAGATGACGATCGTAATCAGAATGCCCGGTACGACATTGATCCAGAACAAAGCCCGCCAGCCTAAGGTCTCGGCGACGATGCCGCCGATCGTCGGTCCGAGTGATGGCGCCAGCGTAATCACCATCCCCATCATCGCGCCGGTCATCGGCTGCAGCCGTTGCGGGAAGACGAGATAGAGCGTCGCCATCACCGTCGGGATCATCGCAGCGCCGGAAAACCCTTGCAGCGCCCTGAAGATGATCAGGGACTCAATGTCCCACGCGAACGCGCACAGGAGGCTCGCGATCGAAAACCCGACCGCTGAAATGCAAAACAGCAAACGCGTGCCGAGCGCACGCCCAAGAAAGCCCGACAACGGAATCCCGATCACTTCCGCGATCAGATACGCCGTCTGCACCCAACTGATTTCATCGCGGCTGGCGCTGACGCCCGCCTGGATCGAGCCGATGGCGCTGGCGACGATTTGAATGTCGAGAATGGCCATGAACTGGCCGATCACCATGGCGATGAAGCCGATCCAGATATGGAGCGGCGGTAAATCGTCCGGTTTGGCGGCCGCAAGTGCGGCGTCGCTCATCCGCGTGTGTCCACCGTGACGCCAGCCGACAAGCCAGGCCGCAAGAGCTCAAGCCCCTCTTGCCCCGGATAAAGGCGGATGCGCACCGGCACACGCTGCACGATCTTGGTGAAATTGCCGGTCGCGGTGTCCGTCGGGATGATCGAGAACTCAGAACCGCTTGCAGGCGCCAGTGAATCCACGGCGCCGCGGAGGCGCAGATTGCGCGCGATGTCCGGACGGATCGTCACCGGCTGGCCCGGACGAAAGTTTTCGATCTGAGTCTCTTTGAAGTTTGCGACCACGTACACCGATTGCAGCGGCACCACCGACATCAGCGGCGCGCCCGAGCGCACCAGCTGGCCGAGCTGCACCTGCCGGTCGCCAACCACACCGTCGATCGGCGCGCGAACCGTCGTGCGTGTCAGGTCGATTTCGGCTTGTTCGAGTTGCGCTTGCGCAGCTTGCACACCCGCATCGGCCGCAGCGGCGCCGCCGCCAGCTTGGCGCGCCTGAATTTCGAGCTGCTGCATGCGCGCTGGCGAGAGCAAACCGCGTTCGGCCAACGGCCGATAGCGCGCCACATCGGCGGACGCGAGCGCGCGCCCAGCTTGTTGCGAGGTGCGCGCGCCTACGGCCTCCGCCAACGCCGCGCGCGCCGCAGCGACACGCGCCTGGTAGTCAGTCGGATCAATTTCGACCAGTACGTCGCCGGCATGGACGCTCTGGTTCTCGGCCACCGGGATCGCGCGCACATAGCCTTCGATCTGCGGCGAGATCAGCGAAATGTCGGCGCGTATGTAGGCATTCTCGGTCGCGACCATGTGACGGCCAACGAAAAACCATTTGCCGCCCCAAAACGCGACCAGAACAAGGAGGATTGCGCCGCCAGCGATCATCAGCCCGCGGCGTCCAAGTGAATGAGCCATCGCGCGCACCTTAGCGGTCGCGCGCGAGGCTTCGAGCCGAAATCCGGCGTCGTCTGGCATAGACAGAGTCTTGGTATGGCCCAGGCTCAAAGCGGCCCAGACCTGAACGTAGCCATCGCTACGCTCGCTTCAAGCCCGCCCCGAGCGGTATTTCACGCGGTCTCATATAGGCCTTTAGGCATAGGCGCCTGCGCCTTGCGCGAGGTCGACGTGTGATTATCCTCACAAATACGTGAGGGCGTTGGGCGATGGGAATGAGCGCTATTAAGAGTCCCGACCACGACGGGCGTGCGCCAGACCGCGGCGTGGCGCGGCGCCAAGCCTTCCTGCAGGCTGCGCGCGACGTATTCCTCGAGCATGGATACGAGGCCGCAAGCGTCAACGACGTTGTCCGCATGGCCGGCGGCTCGCTCGCCACCCTCTATGCTCAGTTCGGCAACAAGGAAGGCCTCTTCCTGGCTTTCATGCAGGACCAGCATGATCGCTTTGCCCGTGAGATGCGCCCACCGGTCAGCGTCGACGGCATGCCGCTTGAGGAAGCCATGCAGGTCATTGGCGAGCATTTTCTGCGCCGGCTTCTCGCCCGCGATAGCCTCGCCTTCTTCCGCGTCATGGTCTCCGAAGGCCGCAAGGTGCCCGAACCTCTGCGCCGGTACTTCACCACCGGCGGCTCCAACATGATTCACGACGAGTTGGTCAGTCAGCTCACTCGCGCCGGCCTGAACGAGGCCGACGCCAAGGAAGGCGTCAGCTACTTCATCGAACTCCTCCGCAGCCGCCACCACTTCCAGTCACTTAGCGACGAAACATACGCGCTGTCGGATGCCGAACTGAAGGCGCACGTCGCGCGTGCAGTGCGCTTCTTGCTGAACGGCCTCCAGGCAAACTGATTTATCGCCGCAAGGCGCTTCATCCCAGATTCAGGTTCGGTTCAGGCGTCTCTCGTCATCGTCGAGATTGCGAGGATTGTGCACGCACGCACATCGGGAGCCTCAACATGAAAAAAGCCCTCATCGCGGCAATCGTCGCCTTGAGCGCGACAGCTTGGGTGGCAACCCCAGCTTACGCTCAACGGGGCGACCACGCCCGAGATCGCGGTGGCGACGACGGCGATCGTGGTAATCGCGAAGACCGAGGCGATCGTGGTGATCGCGGCGGCGACCGTGGTGATCGCGGCGATCGTAACCGCGGCGATCAGCGCCCGGCGCAACAACAAGCCGCGCCGCCTCCAGCCGCGCCCCAGAACCCTCCACCGCTTGCGGGCGGCAACGATGGCCGTGGCCGTGATTGGAACGGCGGCGGCCGTGGTCGCGGTGGCGACGACAACCAGGGCGCCCGCACGCGTGGTGATGGCGGCGGCCAAATGAACGGCGGTCGCGGCCGCGGTGGCGACGACAACGCCAATCAAGGCGCCCGCACGCGCGGCGACGGCCAAATGAACGCAGGCCGTGGCCAACGTGGCGACGGCAACGACGGTCAGTGGAATGGCCAACGCAGTGGCGCAAACGACGGCGCGCAATGGAACGGCCAACGCGGCGACAACAATGTTGGTCGCGTACGCGGCGGCGGCGACAACCGGGCAGACCGCGGTCAACGCGGAGACAATAATGCCGGCCAATGGAATGGCGGCCAAGGACGCGGCGGCAACGACAATGGCGCAGACCGTGGACGCGGCGACAACAACGGCGGTGAGTGGAATGGCCAACGCGGCGGCGACGGCCGCGGACGCAGCGACTTAAACGGCAACGACCGTGGCCGCGATCGCGGCAACAGCAATTGGGACGGCGGCCGCAATGGCGGCGGGCGCGACTTTACCCGCAATGATTGGGATCGTGGCCGCGACGGCCGCTCCGATCGCCAGCGCTATGATCGCTGGCGCTCCAACCACCGCGACTGGGATCGCCCACGTTACAATGACTGGCGTAGCGTTCGCTACGGCTCCTATTTCGACCGTGGCTATTCGCTGATCTTCTCCGGCTTCTTCGGCCACAACTATTATTGGTATGGCTATGACGGCGGCTGGCGTCGTCCGTATCGCGGGTGGCGCGTTGGCTACGTGCTTCCATACGATCTCTACTGGGATCCGATCCCGTACGATCTCTACTACCGGCTGCCGCCTGCCCCGTATGGCTGCCGCTATGTATTGGTGGATCGCGACATCCTGTTGATCGTCGTCTCCACCGGAATGGTTCTCGACGCGATGTACTACTACTAACGCGTGTGCCTGGAGCGACCGATTGAGCCGCCTCGTGAAAGCGAGGCGGCTCTTTATGTTTAGTGCATTGTCACACGCCGCACCGGCATCGCCACGACCGGTGGGGTCGTTCCTGGCGCGGGCGGCGGGTCATTCATCGGCGGGGCCGGAATTTCCGTAGGCGGTTGCGGCGGCGGTTCAGGATTGTCCGGTTCGGGATCGTTGGGGCCTGGATGCGTCATGGCAACTTAACGCGCGAAGCGGGCGTTCGGCGCCTTTAGCCGAAGAACGTTTCCCACACCAACCGGCCAGGCGCGATCGCCGTGACGCCTGCGATCACCAAGCCGATATAAAGCCCTGTCATCGAGCGCGCGTGCGACGCGACCTTCACCCGCGCCAGCCACAACGCCATCGGCACGCCAATAAACGTCATCATTGAAAAAAGGTGGATTGGGCTAAGCTGGCCGTCGCGCATGTCGCGGATGAAGAACGTCGCCACCGCCGTCGAAAACATCGCCGCCGCCCAGGTCCAGCCCAGCACGCGATGCAACGTCTTGCCCTTAGGCAGAATAAACTGCACCGGCCCCAGCGCCAGCGCGATCACCACCGTCGCGACGTGAAACTGAACCAGCCAGCTCTGCGCCATGAGTGGGCCAAGATCGAACTGCAATTGCGGCCGCGGAAGCGAACTCGGCATCGCCCCAGGCGTCAGCAACAAGATGAGCGCCACGGCGGTGAAGCAGCCCAAGGTGATCAGAAAGCTCGTCCGGCGATCACGGGCGGTATCGGCGTAACGATTGTGCGGGGCGTCACTCATCGTGCTTTGATATACAAAGTTCTCTGTAGACGCAACGCGATTTTCACTGCCTGCCAGCCCCGCTTGAGGTTGACCTATGCCCGAGCGCCCCCTACTTCCGGCTCTTAGCAACCAAGGGCGGCGAGTGCTAACACCGCCCCTGGCAGGCAAAAGGCCTTACCAACCAAGGGAGTATAACCAGTGGCGAGCTTTCGTCCTCTGCACGACCGCGTGCTCGTGAAGCGCGTGAAGGAAGAAGAAAAGACCCGGGGCGGAATCATCATTCCGGAAACGGCTCAAGAGAAGCCGCAAGAAGGCGAAGTTGTCGCCGTCGGCCCGGGCACGCGCGATGAAGACGGCGAGCGCATCGAGCTCGACGTGAAAATCGGCGATCGCATCCTGTTCGGCAAATGGTCCGGCACCGAGGTGAAGGTCGATGGTGAAGAGCTCCTGATCATGAAGGAGTCCGACATCATGGGCGTCGTCGAAGAGAAGAAGGCGAAGAAGGACAAGGCGGCCTAACCGCTGCGCGCTGGGAATAGCGAATAGGCTTCGCGGTTTCCCCAGCGCCCTACTCCCTATTCCCTTCTCGAAAAATCCAAACACAGAGGTTCAATTCAAATGGCTGCTAAAGTCGTCAATTTCGGCGCCGATGCACGCGAGCGTATGCTTGCAGGCGTCGACATTCTTGCCAACGCCGTAAAGGTCACGCTCGGTCCGAAGGGCCGCAACGTCGTGATCGAAAAGTCCTTCGGCGCCCCGCGCACCACCAAGGACGGCGTCACCGTCGCGAAGGAAATCGAACTCGAAGATAAGTTCATGAACATGGGCGCTCAGCTCATTCGTGAAGTTGCGTCCAAGACCAACGACGAAGCCGGCGACGGCACCACGACAGCCACGGTTCTTGCTCAAGCCATCGTTCGCGAAGGTATGAAGGCCGTTGCTTCCGGTCGTAACCCGATGGATCTGCGCCGCGGCGTCGACAAGGCCGTGACGGCGATCGTCGAAGACCTGAAGAAGCGCGCCAAGAAGGTCACCGGTTCAGAAGAGATCGCTCAAGTCGGCACCATCTCCGCCAACGGCGACACCAATATCGGCAAGTTCCTGGCCGACGCCATGGCGAAGGTCGGCAATGACGGCGTCATCACGGTCGAAGAAGCCAAGTCGCTCGAGACCGAACTCGAAGTCGTCGAAGGCATGCTGTTCGACCGCGGCTACCTCAGCCCCTACTTCATCACCAACGCCGACAAGATGGAAGCAACCCTCGAGGATCCGCTGATCCTCCTGTTCGAGAAGAAGCTTTCCAGTCTGCAGGCGATGTTGCCGATCCTGGAAGCAGTGGTGCAATCGCAGCGTCCGCTGCTCATCATCGCTGAGGACGTCGAAGGCGAAGCCCTCGCCACGCTCGTCGTCAACAAGCTCCGCGGTGGTCTGAAGGTCGTAGCCGTAAAGGCGCCGGGCTTCGGCGATCGCCGCAAGGCCATGCTGGAAGACATCGCCGTCCTCACCGGCGGCCAAGTCATCAGCGAAGACCTCGGCATCAAGCTCGAAAATGTCACCATCGACATGCTCGGCAAGGCCAAAAAGGTTGTGGTGAAGAAAGACGACACCACCATCGTCGATGGCTCGGGCCCGAAGGCCGACATCCAAGCCCGCATCGGTCAGATCAAGAAGCAGATCGAAGACACGACGTCCGACTACGACAAGGAAAAGCTGCAAGAACGTCTGGCGAAGCTCGCCGGCGGCGTTGCGGTGATCAAGGTTGGCGGCGCGACGGAAGTCGAAGTGAAGGAACGTAAGGACCGCGTTGATGACGCGCTGAACGCCACCCGCGCTGCGGTGGAAGAAGGCATCGTCCCCGGCGGCGGCGTGGCGCTCCTGCGCGCGGCGTTCAAACTCAACATCAAGGGCGACAACGAAGACCAGAACGTCGGCATCGCCATCATCCGCAAGGCGCTCGAAGCGCCGCTGCGGCAGATCGTCGAAAACGCCGGCGTCGAAGGCTCGATCGTGGTCGGCAAGCTGCGTGAATCGAAGGACGAGAATTACGGCTTCGACGCGCAGACGGAAGAATACGTCGACATGCTGAAAGCCGGCATCATCGATCCGGTGAAGGTGGTCCGCACGGCGCTGCAAGACGCAGCCTCGGTCGCTGGCCTCAGCATCACCCCCGAAGCCACGATCGCCGAAGCCCCGAAGAAAGATTCGGGCCACGGCGGCGGCATGGGCGGCGGCGGCGGTATGGGCGGCATGGGCGGCATGGACTTTTGATCCACCGAAGCGGCAACGCCGCGAAGGTGGATCATCTCGCCGAAGCTCGCAGAGCGAAGGCGGACTAATCCAGCCACTCAGCACCAAAGCATCAACGGCGGGGCGCAAAGCTCCGCCGTTTTTGTTTGCTGATACGCTTCCCCTCACCGATAGCTTCAGCGCAATGAACGCAAACGACGAAACTCGCTTCGCCAACCTCATCGCCGCCGAAGCGCGCGCGTTCGCCCTGCTCGCGGCAATCGAAGCCAGCGGCGCTATCGCGCCGGGCCGTCGCGAGGGCGAGGTCGACAACGATATCGCGCGCATCGCCGAGCGTGATTTCGGCATCGAGCGGCACTGGCACAAACGCCTCGTCCGCACCGGCGCCAACACACTCTGCGTCTTCGCCGATACGCCCGACGAACGCACCATCGAAGCCGAAGACACAATCTATCTCGATCTCGGCCCCGTCTTCGGGGAATGGGAGGCCGATGTCGGGCGCACCTACGCCGTTGGCAAAGACCCCGCGCGCCACGCGTTGGTCGCCGCACTTCCTGAAGTGTTCGAAGAAATCCGCGCCCACGCCAACGCCAATCCCGACATCACCGGAGCGGCCCTCTACGCTTTCGCCACCAACGCCGCCGAACAACGCGGCTACATTTTCGGCGGCAAGATCGCCGGACACACTGTCGGCGAGTTTCCGCACCTCACCTGGCCCGGTGAACGCGAGCACACACGCATCTATCAAGAAAATCCGACGCGCCTCAGCGACCCGGATCACCTCGGCCGCATGCGCTTCTGGATCATCGAAGTCCATCTCGTCGCCGCCGATCGCAGCTTCGGCGGTTTCTACGAACACCTGCTCCGCCCGTAAACTTGCCGGCCGCGAGGCGCTCGATCCCACAGCGCCCGCGAGCAAACACCCGCATTTTCAACGCACGTCCTGCGACGCGCGGCGATTCAATCCGACCGCTTGCAATTCCGCGTACACTCCCGGTGTTGAACTACGCACCATCCCCTCCGCTCCCGGCCGACACGCGACTCGCCAGACTGGCATTCTGGCTCACGCTGAAAATGTATTGGCTCGCCGCTCACGTGCTCACGTTATTTACGCCGCAGGAAGCGCGCCGCCACCTCGCGTACTATGCGCGCTGGGCCTGCGTGCTTGTCCTCGCGCGCGCACTGAAGCGCGTGCGCATCGTGCGGCTGAGCTGGTCGAAAACCAAATCAACGCCTCGCCGCCTCACCGTACGGCGCGCCTGCGGTGCAGACCTGCGCCGCGCACCCACCCCCGCCGAACAAGCCCGCGCCATCTACACCGTACTCCACGAACCGGAACGCTGGATCACGCACCTGACGCGCCGCATCGCGCGACGCTTTACAAAATTGCGTAATCCGCCACCCGCGTTGAGCAACATTGTCAGCGCGATCCTTGCCGCGCCGTCGCGCGCCGCGAGCCTTTTCGACTCCTCCTAGCTTGCGCGCGCGCAATCCATAAAACACACCAGCGCCCACGACCTCTCGTGGCGCGTCGCATCCGCACGCCTGCGCCGTTTTTGCTTGTTCGCGTGAGACGCAGCCGCCAAATTGCCGCCCATGGCGCACGCGACACATTGGTGGGAACGGGACACGACGCCCGGCTATATCCTGATCGCCGCGACAATCGTTTCGTTCCTCGCGCTCAACAGCGCCTTCGGCGGCCAGATTCATCACCTGCTCGAAGCGCAGATCGCCGGCCTCTCCATCGGCGTCGGCGAAGCAGCGCATCCGCTGAATCTTCATCTCATCATCAACGACGCGCTGATGGTGATTTTCTTCCTCTATGTCGGCCTCGAGCTGAAACGCGAAACCGTCGAAGGGCCTTTCAAAAATCCTCGCGAAGCGGCGCTGCCGCTGGCTGGGGCAATCGGCGGCATGGCCGCCCCGGCTTTGATTTACGTCGCTTTCAACGTCAACGAACCCGCGTTCCTGCGCGGCTGGGCGATCCCCGCTGCAACCGACATCGCCTTCGCCATCGGCGTCCTTTCGCTTCTCGGCCCTCGCGTGCCTGCGGGTTTACGGCTCTTTCTGCTCGCGCTCGCCATCATCGACGATCTTGGCGCCATCCTGGTCATTGCACTTTTCTATTCCACACACCTCGTCGGCTGGGCGCTCGGCGGCGCTGCGGTGACGTTCGGCGTGCTGCTCATGCTGAACCGCGCCGGCGTCAAAGTGTTGCCGATCTATTGGCTCTTCGGCCTCGTGCTCTGGGGCTTCATGCTGGTCTCAGGCGTTCACGCCACCATCGCCGGCGTCCTCACCGCCATGACCGTGCCGATGCGCCGCGCCGATGGCGGCTCGCCGCTCATCACCGCCGAACACACGCTGAAGCCTTGGGTACAATTTGCGATCATGCCGATCTTCGCGCTCGTCAATGCTGGCGTCATCTTGGATGGCGCTGGGTTTGATACGCTTCTGCATCCGATCGCTTTGGGTGTCAGCTTCGGCCTCGTCTTCGGCAAACCGATCGGCATCATGTTAGGCGCCTACATCGCTTGCGCGCTGCTGAAACAGCGAGCGCCGGGTTCGCCGCTACAAATGCTGGGCCTGTCCATCCTCGCCGGCATTGGCTTCACGATGAGTCTTTTCATCGGCAATCTCGCCTTTGGCACGGGTGATCTCGCAACACCTGTGCGCTTTGGCGTGCTCGGCGGCTCATTTCTGTCCGCGGTGTTTGGCTTGATGATATTGTGGTTCGCGACGCGCGGCGAAACGCAAACCCACAGCGCTTTAGCACAAGAGGAAGACCTAGCAGAGCAACGAGGCGTGCTTGAAGATTTCGGCGAGCCGCCCCAGCCCAAGCGCTAAAAACAAAAACGGCCGCACCGTTCCCCGATGCGGCCGCCTCACGTCGCTTTTTATAGAAGGCGTCTCCTCCCCGAAACGCGACCGCCCGCGACGCCGACGATCGCGGCGAAATTGAGCCGCACTGGGCGCGCGGTCAAGCTCTCGCATAACTCGTTTGCGAGGCTTTCCTGCAACGCTTCTAGCGGGCGAGCATTTGCTGCACTGCGGCAACGAGTTGAGCACGTGGGACTTCTTGCTGAACCTGCTCGCGCGCCTTCGCATAGGCCTCGCGATCCTCGCCCAATCCAGCCGCGATTTTGGCGCCAAGCTTCAGATCTTTGAGTGTGACCACACCTTTAGCGAGTTCATCGCCGCCTTGGATTAACGCGATCGGGGCGGCGCGTTTATCGGCGTACTTCAACTGCGCCTTCATGCCGGCCGCCCCGAGATACGCTTCGGCCCGAACGCCGGCCCGGCGCAATTCGTCCGCCATCGCCAGCGCATCAGAGATGCGCTCTTGATCCATCACCAGCACCACGACTGGCCCATCCGGCGCATTTGCCTGTTGCGATTGAAGCGCCGCGGCAAGCCGCGAAACGCCGATCGAAAAACCCGTCGCAGGAATGCGCTCACCCCGAAACCGTGCAACGAGATCGTCGTACCGGCCGCCGCCGCCGATCGAGCCGAAGACACCTTCGCCGCCGATCAACTGACCTTCAAACACAGCGCCGGTGTAGTATTCGAGACCGCGCACGATGGTCGGATCGATCTGCGCTTGCGCTTCACCAACGCGGAACGCCGAGAGCGCCGCATCAATTGCGCGCAATTCAGCGATCGCGTTTTCGCCGCCGATCTCGCCGAGGCGCGCCAAAATCTCGGCGCGCGAACCCTTGCCTGCGCTTACTAGATCAAGCACCGCTTTGCTTTGATCGGCGCTCAATCCGGCGCCTTGGGTGAAATCGCCGGACTCGTCTTTGCGGCCCGCGCCAAGCAAAGCTTCAACGCCGTTCACGCCCAAACGATCGAACTTGTCGATCGCACGCAACACGACGAGTCGGGTGGAGAACGCATCGACCGGCACGCCGATTTTCTCGAGCACGGCGTCGAGCAATTTGCGTGTCGAAAACTTGATCTGGAACTGGCCCTCGGCGAGGCCGACGGCTTTGTAGGCCGCGCACGCCATCGCGATCATCTCGGCGTCGGCGGCGGGAGACGCGGAGCCGACGGTGTCGGCGTCGCATTGCCAGAATTCGCGGAAGCGCCCTGGTCCCGGCTTTTCATTGCGCCAGACCGGACCGGCAGCCCAACGGCGATACGGCTTAGGCAACGAGTCAAAATTCTCAGCCACGAAGCGCGCCAAGGGCGCCGTCAGATCGTAGCGAAGGGCGACCCATTCTTCATCGTCCTCGAACGCGAACACGCCTTCGTTCGGTCGATCCTGGTCCGGCAGGAATTTGCCCAGCGCATCGGCATATTCGAACGCCGGCGTTTCCAGCGGCTCGAACCCCCAGTCCTCGTAAACCTTAGAGACCCGCGAAATCAGTTCGCGCTCGACCGCCAGATCCGGCCCGCGGCGATCCGGCAGCCCTCGTGCGCGGCGAGGCTTGGGGCGGGGTGCGGTTGGCTCGGTCATCTTGGACTTGGGGATTAAGGATTGGGCGGGCCGACCGCAAGCGGTCCCGGCTCAGGCGAGCGGCGCCGGATTTGCTCCCCAACGAGGCGAAGAGGTCCAATCATGCTCACTTGTCTCGCCTTGGTGCTCGCCGTGGGCGCCACCGAACTTCCCTCCCTGGCCGCCGAAGTTGAGGCGGAGGCCCGAACGCTCACGGCGCAAACCGAAATTACCCCCGAATTGCTGGCCGGGATCGAGGACTTCTCTGTCGATGCGGAAAACCTTTCAGCGTCGCTGCGCCAACTCGGCGTCGAAGCGGACCTTCCGTGCATCTTCCACGGCATCGCCGAAGACGCCCGCGTTCGCTCCAGCGAACTTCAGGCCGCCGATACCCCCGCGGAACGCGAGACGGCGTTTACCAATCTCCGCGTGCTTCTCGACGACGCGATTCTGATTGCACCTATGGCTGCTGCCGCCGCCGCTGAGCGCCGCGAAGACCACGAATAACCCGGCGCCGCTCTTGCTCTCCCGGCTTCGCCTGCCCGCGAAGGAACTTTTGAAATGCTCACATGTCTCGCTTTGGTTGCGTTCAACGTAGCCAGCCTCGGCGACATCCCGAAGATGACGAGCGACTTCGAGACCGAAGCGCGCGCGTTGTCGTCAATGAGCGCGGTTTCGCCCGATCTGGTGTCGCGGATACAAGCCTTCTCCGGCGAGGCTCACGAAATCTCAGCAACCCTTAATGGCGCTGGGGTCGGCCAAGACATGCCGTGCATCTTCCAAGGCATCGCCAACGATGCGCAAGAGCGCGCCGCTGAGTTTGCTGCAGCCGACACGCAAGCGGAGCAAGACACCGCGTTCATGAATTTGCGCGTGCTGATGGATGACGCCGTCATGCTTGCGCCAATGGCCGCCGCGGCCGCCGCCGACCGCGCCGACGAACGCAACATCGCGTTCCGCTAAGCGCTTAAGTGTCGTACTTAACGCCGCAGCCGTAAGGCTGTGTCTGCGCGACCTGAACGGCGCGGCCGGCATCCATATCGGCCCAAGCCGCGCGCACGTAATTGGTCGCGCCTTCCAACGTTTCCGGGCGCGCTGAGGGCTGATCGTCGATGGCGCCTTGATAAATGATCTGACCTTCGTCGTTGATCATCACTATCTGCGGCGTGTTGAGCGCGCCATACGCGCGGCCCATGACGCCTTCGGCGTCAATCAAAGTCGCGGTCACCGTGGCTTGATCAGTTTGCACGCGGGCGAGCGCGCCGGGACCGTCGAGATAGCCTTGCTCGCCGGGCGCCGATGAAATCACTTGCAGCCAAGTCCAGCCGCGCTGCGCGGCATCGCGCTGCACAGCCTGCATGTTGCCGGCGTCGTAGTGTTTGCGCACGTACGGACAGCCATTGTTGGTCCATTCGAGAATGACGTTCTGACCGGCAAATTCCGCCAGCGTGCGCGTTGCGCCGCTTGCGTCGATCGCGGAGAACGCCGGCGCTGCGGCGCCAGACGCGACGTGTTGAAGGTCGGCGGGCGCCCCACCGCAGGCGGCGAGCACGAACAAAGCTGCGCCACCCAACAAAAACTCGCGCTTCGACACATTCATCATCGCTCTCCCGAAACCGTTTCGCGCACTAAAGACTCGCTTAGTATTTGCGGCAATACCTGTGGCTCGCCCCCGTCCGCTGGGTAGTAAAGATAGAGCGGCACGCCTGCGCGTCCATGCCTGGCCAGCTCCGCCGCGATGGCTTCATCGCGGTTGGTCCAGTCGCCGACGAGGTAGGCGGTGTTGCTTTGGGCGAAGGCTTGCGCTGTAGCTGGCGTGAAGACGGCGACTTCGTTGACTTTGCAGGTGACGCACCAGGCGGCGGTGAAGTTCACGAAAACCGCACGACCCTCACCTTGCAATTCGCTGACGCGGGCGGCGCTCCAGGGCTCTGAAACCACGGCCTCCTGCGTCTCAACACCGAGCAATGGCTTCCAGATGAACGCGCCGGTGATGGCGAGCTGCAGCACGCCGATGATGAGCCAGACGCGGCCCCAACGCATCGACAGGATCAGGAACGTCACCGCGACGAACAAGGCAAGGAGCGCGATTGTCCCGTCCGCGCCTGCTTGTTGCGTGAGCACCCAGACAAGCCAAACAGCCGCGGCAAACATTGGGAACGCGAGCACGTTCTTGGTACGCTCCATCCAGGCGCCAGGTTTTGGGATCAGACGCTGCAAACCGGGTGCGAAGTGCAGAAGCGTAAGCGGCAACGCGAAGCCGAGACCAAGCGCGGCGAAGATCACCAAAGTGGTGAGCGCCGATTGCGTGAGCGCCGCCCCTATGGCACCGGCCATAAAGGGCGCAGTGCACGGCGTAGCGGCAATAACGGCGAGCGCGCCGGTGAAGAATGCGCCGATATCCCCGTCACGCGACGCGAGGCCGGAGCCTACATTCTGCGCACTGGAGCCGAACTCAAAAACGCTAAGCAGATTGAGGCCGATGACGAAGAAGAGCAGCGCGAGCAAACTCGTGACCCACGGCGCTTGCAGCTGAAAGCCCCAGCCCACCGCTTCACCTGCGCCACGCAACGCGATCAACGCGGCGGCGAGTGCAAGGAACGTGATCATAACGCCGGCGAAATAGAGAGCGCCGTGGCGCCGCGCTTCGCCTGTTTGCACGCCGCCGGCAAACGCCAAAGCTTTCACTGAAAGCACCGGCAGCACGCAGGGCATAATGTTGAGGATCAAACCGCCGAGAAAAGCGAGGCCAAGCGCGAGGAGCAGTTCGACGCCGGTAAGCTCGACAATTGCGGAAGAGTTTTGCGGCGCGCCGCTGCCTTCAAGTTCGGCCAGCGCATAGTCGTCTGAGATTGGGGCGGCGCGATCGTCAGTGGCCGCGATGGGTTCGCCAGGCTGAGCCGCGATCTCGACTCCGCGACGTACCCAATTGGCGCCGTCTTGCACGTCATAAACGACCAGGCCGGCAAGCGGCGCTTGGCCGAGCGGGCGAAGATCTTCGGTCAGGGAGAAGCTCGCGCCGCTCGCGCCGACCCGCGCATGTTGTGGCGTGGCTGATTTTACAACGCCGCGCTCGAACGGGAAGAAGCGGGCATTGCGGATGTTGCTGGCGTTCGCCAGCGCAACGCTCAAGCGCGCGGGCGAGCCCTGCCCGATGGTTGCGGTGACGCCGTCTTGGCGGCGCGGAATGTTGGCGACGGCTTCGGCAATGGGCCGCGCCCATTGTGGATCATCGCGGCCCTGTGCGGCGACGGGCACGTTGAGCGTCAGTGTCGCGTCTTCCGGGATGCAGATGTCGGAGCAGACGAGCCAATAAGCGGCGGCCGTGAGCGTTACGTTCGAACCGGCGCGCGCGTTGGCGGGGACGGTGATCTCGACGGGGAAGAGGACTCTGCCCTCGTAGCCATAGTTCACCAACATCGCGAATGGCACGGCTTCGGGCGCTGGCCACTGAATGTCGCCAGCGGACCAGCCCTGAGGAAGCGTCCAGGTCAGCCTAGTTGGTTCGCCGCTGTCGCCAGGATTGCGCCAATAGGTGTGCCAGCCTTCGTTGATCGCTTGCTCGAGCACGATGGTGAAACGCTCGCCCGGCGCAACGGCGGCGCGCGACGAATGCAACGATGCCTCGACCTGACGCGGCCCCGGCAATGGCTGGGCGCTCGCCGGCGAGACAAGGATTAGCGCGATGAAGACGGCCGCTAGAGCGGCGAAACGGACCATGACTAGGCGCATACAGGCTCAAGACACGAAGGCCAATGCGGCTCGCGGGCACAAGGCCATTCGCCCGGACGCCCGGCTGGGTTACCCAGCGGCGCAAACAAAAACGCCCCTTCTTGCGAAAGGGGCGTTGCTGGAACTTGGGTCCGATGCGGGTTTAGCGCAGCGGCGTCGAAGCCTGGATGCGCGCGGCCCGGCTCAGAATTTTCGGCCAAAGGCCGAGCGAGAGCAGGTGCGCGTGCATGACCGCGGTGACGCCTTTGTCACGCAGCTCGAGGTAGGTTTCCTTCGGCAGCGCGTTGAGCTTCGATTCCGAAATACGCAGGTATTCGCCGAGCTTGGTCGGCTCGTCCGGCGTGCCGTCGGCCTTGGCGCGCGGCAATGCGAGCGGTGTGGCTTCGAACAAACCGTGCTGATCCATCAGCTTCACGAATTCCTGCGTGCGACGGCCGAGCATATCGAACTCGCGGCAGAACTGGATCGCTTCCTGCGTGTACCGCGAAGGCTTTTCCCCTTCGAAGAACGGCAGTTCAGGCGTCGATGACAACATCTTCGCAGAACGATCGATGCAAACCAGGACGCGATCTTCGGCGCCCTGCGGCTGTTGCTGGCCGTTGGCGAGGATCGGCAGGAACGGATAGCGGCGCGCGAATGCCGGCAAATACACTTCCGGATCGAGCGAGCCATCGGCGCCGAGGAATACGTTCATCCCCGGACGCAGACCCATCACCGCGAGCGGCGTCTTCGACTGCGTGTCGAAAATGATCGGGTAGCAAACAGCTGCGAGACCGAATTCGTCGACCGTCAACGGCACGAGGTGCGTGTCGGCGAGGAACGCGAACGGGTTGCTCACTTGGCTAACACCGAGCTTGCCGTGCTTTTCAACTGAAAGCGGCTCAAGCTGGTTGTAGAAAAGGATTTTGCCCAGCGTCTGCTGGCCGCCTTGGGCGGTCGTCATGGTCGTCTCCGCGAGTTCCCTACCACTAGGGGGCTGTCCAAACCACGAATGCGCGGTTTCCGCAACAGCCGAGCGCAAATCTACTGCGCTCGACGGCCTTTTATAGGGCGCGGCGCATGCTATTCCCCGGTCCGCGCCTTACCACGGCGCAAGATGGTGCTGGGGTTTAAATGAAGCCGATCCGTTGGGCGCTTGCCTTGGCTCTGGGACTTTCGCTCGTGGCGAGCGCGTGCGGTCCGCGCCAGGCGCAGCCGATGACCGCATTCGAGGGCAAGCTCTCGGATTGGGCCCGCGAAATCCTCGCCGATAGCCCCGAGACCGCATCGCAAACCGGCGTGCAAGAAGACGCGGCGGGCGGCATCTATAATGATCGCCTTGATGATCGTTCGAGCGTGGCGCTTGAGGCGCGCCGCAGCGCAGCACTCCGCCGTTACACGGAATTGCGCACGATCGATGTGAGCCGGCTCGGCGACGAAGATCGCCTCACCTATGACGTGTTGCGCGATCAGTTCGCGAACGCCGCGGGCGGCGCGCAATTCGCGTACGGCGATTTCGGCCCGATGAGCGGTGCGCGTCCGTACGTGCTCAATCAGATGGACAGCGCTTTCATCACGCTGCCCTCGTTCCTGGACGAACGTCACGCAGTCACCGACGCCGCCTCGGCGGAAGCTTACCTCACGCGCTTGCGCGCAGTGGCGGATGCGATCGACCAAGAGACGTCGCGCGCACGCGACGATGCAGCACTTGGCGTGCGCCCGCCAGGGTTCATCCTCGATACGGTCGCGGGCATGCTGGATACGGTGTTGCGCGAGCCGCCCGTGAACCAGGTTTACATCACCGGCTTCCGCACCAAGCTCGCGGCGATTGCGGCGCGCGAACAAAACGCCGAGCGCCGCGCCGTGATCGAGCGCGACAATCTGGTGCTGCTAGCGCGCGCGGAAGCGATTGTGCGCGATCACGTGCTGCCGGCGCATCAGCGCGCGTTGGCCTGGGTGCGGGCGGAGCGGCCGCGAGCGACCGATGCGGCGGGCGTCTCGACCTTGCCACGCGGGACTGAGTTCTACGCGGCGGCGCTGAAGATCGAGACCACCACCGATCTCACGCCGGATCAGATCCACACGATCGGCCTCAATCGGGTCACTGAACTGAACCGCGAACTCGATATTGCGCTGCGCCGCCTTGGGCTCACGGAGGGTCGGGTCGGTCAGCGGCTCGCACAACTCACGGTCGATCCACGCTATCAATACGAGGACAGCGACGCCGGCCGCGCGCAATTGATCACGGATGTGCAAGCACGGGTCGATCGGGTGATGCAACGAGCGCCGCAATGGTTTGGACGCTTGCCGCAAGCGCGTCTTGAAGTGCAGCGCGTGCCTGCATTCGCCGAAGCCGGCGCGCCGGGCGCTTACTATAACCCGCCCTCTCTCGATGGCTCGCAGCCGGGCATCTACTACATCAACATGCGCAGCCTCGCCGAGATGACGCGCATCGACCTGCCGACGCAGGACTTCCACGAAGCCGTTCCCGGCCATCATTTTCAGATCGCGCTCGCGCAAGAACTGACGGACACGCCGCTGATCCGCCGCATGACCTCGTTCAACGCCTATAGCGAAGGCTGGGCGCTCTACGCCGAAGAGCTGGCGGATGAGCAAGGGTTTCACGAAGGCGATCCGGCCGGGCGCATCGGCTATCTGCGCTGGCAGCTTTGGCGCGCGGTGCGGCTTGTTGTTGATACGGGGCTCCACGCCAAAGGCTGGTCGCGCCAGCAAGCCATCGACTACATCTCACAAACCACGGGCGATCTTCCTGGCGTGGTTACGACCGAGGTCGACCGCTACATCGTCTGGCCGGGTCAGGCCTGCGGGTATGAGTTAGGACGGCGCGAAATCGCGCGATTGCGCGAACAAGCCCGCAATGAACTCGGTCCCGACTTCGACCTGCGCGGCTTCCACGACACCGTGTTGCTGCATGGCGAAGTGCCGCTCAACGTGCTCGATCACTTGGTGCGCAATTGGATTCCCGAACAGCGCCGCCTTGCCGAACGCGAGCGCCGCCGCCGCTAATCACCGGCGCTGATGTGTTTTGCACACAAGCTCGTGAAGCACGCGCGTGTGTACGGAAAACGCCGCGCGCTTGCCTCACCTTCGTCGCGATCGGAGCGCTTCGATGACCGCGTCAACAGCCGTTGTCCGGACGGTTTCGGGAGGGAAAACGTCATGCTGCGCAACACTCGGCGCGCGGGCTTCTTAGCTTGCGCGATACTCTTAACTGCGTGCGCTTCACAGTCCGCGCAGACCGCGCCAACCAGTGAAGAACAAGAATCGGTCATCGTCACCGGTCAGCGGCGAGACCAGACTGCTGATCAACGCATCGCGCCGCCGTCACCGCCTGCGCCGCTGATGGCGCAAGAAGCCGGCCGCTCGCGCAGGGCGATTGGTGGCGTCGTCGGCAACTACGCGCAAATGGCGCCACAGCCGATGCCGGGCGATGTCGACCGCGAGAATTACGAGGACGTCGACACCAATCCGATCCGCATGGTTTCCACAGATCCGGTGTCGACCTTCTCGATTGATGTCGATAGCGCCTCATATTCCAACGTGCGTCGCTTGCTGAATGCCGGCCGCTTGCCGCCGCAAGACGCCGTGCGCACAGAAGAGCTGATCAACTATTTCCGCTACGATTATCCGTTGCCGGAATCGCGTCAGCAGCCCTTCTCCACCAATGTGACGGTAGCGCCCTCGCCTTGGGCCGAAGGCCGCCAAATTGTGCATATCGGCCTGCAGGGCTACAACATCGTGCCGCGCGAACGGCCGCCGCTGAACCTGACGCTGCTGCTCGATGTTTCGGGCTCGATGGCGGAAGCCAACAAGCTGCCGCTAGTTATTCAAAGCATGCGGATGCTGGTCGAGCAGATGAACGCGCGCGATCGCGTGTCCATCGTTGTGTATGCGGGCGCAGCGGGCGCGGTGCTTGAACCGACACCCGGCAACGAACGCGGGCGCATCATTGCGGCACTTGAAAACCTGCACGCCGGCGGCTCGACGGCGGGCGGCGAAGGCTTACGGCTTGCTTACTCGCTGGCCGAGCAGAACTTCAACCGCAACGCGGTCAACCGCGTGATCATCGCCACCGATGGCGACTTCAATGTCGGTATCAACGATCCCGAAGAGCTGGAAGACTTCGTCGAGCGCAAGCGCGAGACTGGCGTCTATCTTTCGGTGCTCGGCTTCGGCGGCGGCAACTATAACGACGCGCTGATGCAAACATTGGCGCAGAACGGAAACGGCGTCGCAGCTTACATCGACACGCTCAACGAAGCGCGCCGCGTGCTGCGCGACGAGATGGCCTCGAACATGTTCACGATCGCCAACGACGTGAAGATCCAAGTCGAGTTCAATCCCGCCCGCGTCGCTGAATATCGCCTGATCGGTTACGAAACGCGGATGTTGAACCGCGAGGATTTCAACAACGATCGTGTCGATGCCGGTGAGATCGGTTCGGGCCATGCGGTGACCGCGATCTATGAGATCGTGCCGGTGGGCGGCGCGACTTTCAACGATCCGCTGCGCTATCAGAACGAGCGCGCTAGCCCGAGCACGGCAAGCGAAATCGCCTTCTTGCGCATTCGCTACAAACTGCCAGGCCAGGATACGTCGCGCCTGATTGAACGCCCGATCACAGATCGCGATGCGGTGCGTGACATCGCGCAAGCGCCGGAAGCGACGCGTTGGGCGACGGCTGTCGCCGGCTACGGCCAGTTGCTGCGTCACGACCAGTTCATGCGCCAAGGCTACGGCTATGACGACGTGATCGATCTGGCTCAGAACGCACGTGGGCGCGACGAATTTGGCTGGCGGGCCGAGTTCTTGCAGCTCGCACGCAGCGCAGAGAGTGCGGCGGCGCTGCCCACCGCGCAGAACGCGCCGCGGGGCGGGAGGCAATAAGAAGGACCGCGAGACACCCCGCCCCCTTGCGGGGCGGGGTTGGGGGTGGGGTAGCGGCAGTGCTGTTGCCAAACAGTAGCGCCGAAACCCCATCCGTCGCGCTCCGCGCGACACCTTCCCCGTAAAGGGGAAGGTTCAGCTTTGAGGCAAACGCGTTGAAGCGAGCGCACAAATAGCGCGAGCGACACGACGCGGATCGCACAGGACTTCCGCATTCGTAAAACGCGTTACGCGATAACCGCGTCCTTCGATCCATTGCTGTCGCTCAATATCGCGCAGCGCCACATCCGGTGCATTGTGAGCACCACCGTCGATCTCAATGGCTATCTTAGCGGCATGACATACGAAATCGACGATAAATGGCCCCATCGGCGTCTGACGACGAAAATGGGTTCCTGGCAATCGCGACCGACGGAGTTCAAACCACAACGCTTTTTCTGCTGGGGTCATAGATTTGCGAAGACGCCGCGCTACTCCGACGGCCTGATCGGACTTGAAGCGCGCAGCGACACCAGGCGCAGTCAGATCCTCGCGCATAACAACCTCAGGCAGCCCAAACCAATCTCACACCGCCCTCGTCCGGCGCTTCGGTCAGCTCCGCATCGAGGAACGGGCCGTTCATCGCGGGCTTTAGCGCGTTTGCGAGATCGGCTTCGACGTATTCGCGGGCGTCGCGCTCATCGTGTTCGTGGATCAGGATGTGGGTGGCGCCGAGGAGCTGGGCTTCGGGCCATTGTTCGTGGCTGGCCAAGCGCTTGGCCAGATTGCCGGTGCGCGACAGGAAAAGCGGGGTCCAACCGCGGCCACCTGGTCCAGGGCGCGCGAAGCAATACACGGCCGGCGCGACGGCGAATTGCTCATGCGGACGGTGTGCACTGAAACGGTGCAAGCGGCCTGAAATTCCACGGAAAATTGCTTCGGTCATCGGACGCCCCCGTTCAATAGACTACATCGTTCGCTGTATGTTCCAAATTGATACGCGACTCATTTGTTCTTGTAAAGTTCTATTGCGACCCCGATCTCAAAATTCCCGCCTGACATTCCCGCATTGGGGTCCCCATCTTTCCGTCGAGGGCGCACCCTGCAATCATGAAATCCAATGGCTCACGCCCACAATCACGCTGATCAGATCGCTGAAGCGGAAAAACGCTGCGCCGATGCAGGCGAGAGCTTCACGCCGCTGCGCCGGCGCGTGCTCGAGCTTTTGCTCGATCAACACGGACCGGCGAAAGCTTACGATCTCTTGCCGTTGATCGATGCTGACAAGACGGCAAAGCCGCCGACGGTTTATCGCGCGCTCGATTTTTTGGTGCGCATGGGGTTGGCGCATCGCATCGAGAGCTTGAATGCGTTCATGGCCTGCGATGTTGGCGCGTGTGCGCGTTCGACCATCTTTTTGATCTGTGAGAAGTGCGGCGGGGCGGAAGAGTTCGACGCAGGGCACGCGCTCATTGATCTTGCTGACGCCGCGAAGAAGGACGGCTTCGCCATCAATCGCACCATGATCGAAGCGAGCGGGATTTGCGCGCAGTGCCAGCAAGCAGCCTGAGCTATCCGGCGCCCCTGCCCGCGCCGCTTTATCAGGGCAGCGTCAACACCTGGGAGTGTGACGACGGCGGCCATCTCAACATACGCTTTCACATGGAGCGCGCCTTTACCGGCCTTGCGCACATGGCGCGGGCTCTGGAATTGCCGCACGCGTTCACGGAGAATGCAGGCTCGACGCTGATCGCGCAGGAAGCGCATGTGCGCTTCATCAAGGAAGCGCGGCCGGGTGCGCCCTTGGTCATGCATGGCGGCGTGCTCGAGATGGGCGAGAGCGACGCCACGCTCTGCTTCGACATGCGCCACCATGATGGCGCGCCGGGTACGGTGTTCACGTTCAAAGTGCGCCACGTCGAAACGCGGGCTTTGCGGAGTTTTCCGTGGTCGGCGCGGACGCGAGCGGCCGCGAAGGCGTTGAAGTGCAAAGCGCCGGAACACGCAAAACCGCGCTCGGTTGATGTCACCGCGCCAGCGGCGGAGGCTTCGATGGCGAACGCGAAAGCGCTTGGCGTCGAGCGTATTGGTGGCGCGCTCGTCTCTCCGGATCAGTGCGATGCGCTCGGGCGGCTGCGCGGTGAGCATTTTGTGGGCCGCATCTCCGATAGCGTGCCTAACCTGCTCGCACCCTGGCGCCAGGCTGCGGCGAGCGATGGCGTGCAGCCGGCAGGCGCCGTCGTCGAAGCGCGGTTTGTGTTTCGCAGATTTCCGCGCGCGGGCGAATTGATCGAAGTGCGCTCCGGCATCGTCGAGATCGGCGAGAAGACGCTGCGCATCGTTCACTGGATCCTTGATCCTGAAACGGGCGCGGCGTGGGCGAGCATGGAAGCGGTCGCCCTCACGTTTGACGTCAACACTCGCAAAGCGCTGACGCCAGGCGCGGACGCGCGCGCGCGGGTGTCGACGCTGGTTGTGGCTGGGTTGAGGGTTTAGCTCTCGACGGGCCTGACTATTTTAGCACTTCAGCTTGGCGCGTCATTGCACCAAAGCGTCGTGATACTTCCGCCCTTGGCGGGCCATCAGCGCGGCACTTTCGATGGCGGCGCGGGCGCGGTCGGGGCGCTCCATCGGCAGCATGTGGCCGGCGCCTTCGACGGTGGCCACGCGCGCGTCGGCTTTGATGGCGGCGATGCGGTGCATGGAAGCTTCGGAAATGGTCGAGCCTTTCTCGCCGCGCAGCATCACCAAAGGATCGGTGACTTTGCGGAGCGCGCCCCAAGGATCGTGCCGTTGCGCTGTGTAGGTCGCAGCTTCGAAAGCTGGCGCGCAGGCGAGCTTGAAGCCACCGGCGCCGTCTTCAACCAAGCCGTCGGCGACATAGTCGGCGATGACCTCGGCGGGAAACGTTTTGAAGATGCCGCGACCGGTGAACGCCGCCACCGCTTCATCGCGGCGGGCGAATGCGTTGCGCCGCCGGCGAGCACCGCGCGCCAGCGGCATCGAATGGCGATTCAACAGCGGCGCGAGCGGAAGCTGCATGAAGGCGTAGCCCGCCGCAGGCAAAATCACAGGCTCAAGCAGCGCCAGGCCGCTGACCAGATCGGTGCGTGCGCCAGCGGTGAGCAAGCTGATGGTCGCACCCATGGAATGACCAGCGAGCGTCACCGGCGCAGTGAAATGCTCGAGCACGGCGATGAGATCGTCGCGGTGGCGTTTCCATGATGTGTAGCTGAACAGCTTGTGCGGCAGTGTCGTGCGACCGTGTCCGCGCGCGTCGAGCGCCAGCACGTGGAAGCGCTCGCCGAGCGGCGCCAACAGCATGCGATACGTGCGCGCGTTAAATCCGGTTGCGTGGATGAAGACGATGTCAGGCGTTGCGGTTTCGCCGCCGAAGGCGATGCCGGTCATGCGCCCACCCGGAACTTCGAAGGCGACGCGGCGGAATGTTTCTTCGGTGTCGTTCGTCACGGTCGAAAGGCAGTAAGGGAGTAGGTGAGTAAGGCAATAGGGAAAACCGCTCCACTTACTCCCTACTGCCCTATTCCCTCATTGCCCTAACGCTCACCCAAACACGCGTCGCAAGATATCCGTGGTTCGCCGCCAAGGATCGCGGCGGATGGCGCGCTCCTCTTCCGAGATGAAGTAGAAGCAGCCGTCGAGCGCCTTGGCGGTTGAGAACGTGATGACCTCGGCGCGTAGATCAGTGATCATGCTGGCCATGCCGACTTCGCGCAGCGCCGTGCGCAGGAGCGTGAACGCCCCTGAATCCGTTAACGCGCGCGTCATTGGCGGCCTCAGCAATGAGCTGAGGCGCGTTTCGGTGCGGCCTCTCAAATAGGTTGTGGCGCTATCGTCGCCGCCGCGCACGATGTTGATGGCGTCGGCAATCGTGATGTCGCGGACGGCGTTGGTGAATAGCGTCGCCGCTTGCGGCATCACGGACTCCGCCGCGTGATTGAGATTCTCCTGCAGCTGATCGAGCGGACGAGACATGCCCATCCGGCCCAACGTCCGTTGTGATTGGCCGAGTATGCCAGGCAGTGGAATGCGCACCTGTGGATTGCTCCAGAACCCGTTCGGCTGCGCCAGGCGGTTGGTGGCGTTCATCGAGGCGAGCGAGAGCGCCTCCTTGATGCCCCGGCTTGCGTCGCCCTGCGTCAAGCCGTCGAGCAACGGCCGCTGCGCGAAAGCCGGCGTGGCGGCAAGCAACGCTGCAACGAAGGCGCGACGGTCGAGGTGATTCTTCATGGACGCAGTCTAGCCGCTTCCCGGCCGAATGCCGCGCGACCGCGCGGCGATCGCCGGGCCCTCTAGACGCTTCAAGCGCAGTGAGACGTCACATTCCGTCAGCAACTGTGACCATGGCGCGCCTGACAAATCGGTGGAAAGCGGCCATTGTCACGCCCGCATGACACTCTCAGACCTGCTTCCCGACCTCCATTACCCCACCCGCCTCGAAAAGCTGGTGGATGGGTGGGTGCATGGCGTCGCGCTCATGCTTTTCACGTTCGCGGTGGGTGCAGCTCTCGGTCTGGCGATCTGGCAAGGCGGATTGCCGATGGCGAGCGCCGTCGCGGTCTATGCGGTCTGCGTCATGACCATGATTGGCTGCTCGATGGCATACAATCTGACCGAGAACTCAAAGCGCAAGAGCCTGCTCCGCCGCTTCGACCACGCTGCGATCTTCCTGATGATCGCCGGCACCTACACGCCCTTCACCACCCTCCGCTTCGACGGCTCGTGGGCGATTGGCATGACCACTGTAATCTGGGCGCTCGCACTCATTGGCGCGGCCGGCAAACTCCTCTTGCCGAACATCGGCAAGAAAGTTTGGATTGGGTTCTACGTTGCGATAGGCTGGCTCATCGTCGCAGCGCTGGGGCCGATGCTTGAAGGCGTGCCGCTGGCGGGGATTATCCTCCTCGCCGTTGGCGGCGCGCTCTACACGATCGGCATTCCCTTCTACATCTGGGAGAAGCTGCCGTTCCGCCGCGCCATCTGGCACGGCTTCGTTATGGCGGCCGCCGGCGTGCACTACGCAGCAGTGCTGACGGGCGTTGTGTTCGCGTAGTACAGTCTCCGCATGAGACTTAAAGGCAAACGCGCCATCGTTGTGGGCGCAGGTCAGACTCCGGGCGACACCATTGGCAACGGGCGGGCAATTGCGACGCTGTTTGCGCGCGAAGGCGCGCAGGTCCTGTGTGTCGATCGCATCAGTGAACGGGCCAAGCACACCGCGGCAGAGATCGGCGGCGCCGCATTTGAGGCGGACATCACTAGTGCTGATGCGTGCAAGGCCATCGTGGCCGAAGCACTCACACGTTTCGGTGGCGTCGATATCCTGATCAACAATGTCGGCATCGGGGGCGGCGGCGATGGGCCGTCGCACTTGGCTGACGAAGCGGCGTTCGACCGTATCATAAATGTGAACCTCAAAGGCGCGTGGCTCACCATCAGAGCGGCGACGCCGGCGTTGCGCGAGGCGAAAGGTGCGATCGTCAACATCTCGTCGCTCGCCTCGCTCGCTGGCTCTGGCATGATCGCTTACGAGGTTTCGAAGGCGGCGCTGAATCGGTTGACCGTTTCTGCCGCGCTGACGAACGCTAAACATGGCTTACGCTGCAACGCCATTCTGCCCGGCCTCATGGATACACCGATGGCGATCGCGGGCCACTCACTGGACGGGCGCATCGACGTTGAGACGCTACGCGCAAAGCGCGCTGCGCAAGTGCCGCTCAATGCGCGCATGGGCGATGCGTGGGACACGGCAAATGCCGCGCTCTTCCTTGCTTCCGACGAAGCCAAATACATCACCGGCGTCCTCCTGCCCGTCGACGGCGGCATGTCTGCGCGCGTCGGCTAGCGCTTCGTCGACCACCAGATGATCCAGATCAGCACCGGTTGGAACGCCATACGCAGCCAGAGCACGGTCGCGCCGATCGCAGGGTAGTGTTCCGCATGCAATGCCATTTCGAGATTGGCTGGCGTCGCAAATGGTGAGGGCGATCAGCGCTAAGCCCGCGATGCGGCGCAGCTTAGGGATTAGCACGCCAACGGCGCCGGCGATTTCACAAACACCGGTGAACAGCACCCAAAATTCAGGATCCGGCACATAAGGCGGCACAATCGAGACGAAGGCGGGCCGCGCAATGAAATGAAAGACGCCGCCGATAAAAAACCAGGCGACGATGAAGCCAAGACCGAGACGGCGCCAGACGGCGGGTTTGGGTGCGTCGGAAGCGGTGTATCGGCTCATTTACTCGCCTTCCGTTCCGCCACCTTGTATCTGGAAAACGCGTTTGCCGGTGTAAGCTTGTATCGGCGGCGGCGGACGGGAGCGCGGCGCCACCTTGGGACTTCAAGCCCGTGGAGAAGCGTGTCGCCCCGTCCGCATCGTTTCAAAGCCCGGACAGTCGC
>JANNFK010000092.1:0-106178 GCA_031379735.1 Caulobacteraceae bacterium
GGGGGGCCGCCTGAATTCGTTGAATCGGGGCGGCTGAGAGTGGGCGCCTCGCCCTGACCCGTCGAACCTGAACCGGTTAGCACCGGCGGAGGGAGGAGCGCACATGAACAAGCCAGAGTCGCAATCCGTTTTCACGCCTGCCGTTACAACGGGTCCCTTAGTGGGCTCGCGCAAAGTCTATGCGTGTGGCTGCGCGCACCCGGATCTGCGCGTCCCATTCCGCGAAGTCGCACTGCATCCGAGCGCCAACGAACCGCCTCTCACGATCTACGATCCGAGCGGCCCCTACACCGACGCCGACGCGACCATCGACATCGACACCGGGCTCGCGCGCACGCGCGCACAATGGGTCCTCGCCCGCGGCGATGTTGAAGAGATCGAAGGCCGCGCCGTGCAGGACGTCGACAACGGCAACGTCAGCCCCGAAAAACTCACGCCCGCCTTCCCCGTGAAACACAAAGTGCTCCGCGCCAAAGCCGGCGCCACGGTCACGCAGCTCGAATACGCGCGCCGCGGCATCATCACGCCAGAGATGGAATACGTCGCGATTAGAGAAAATATGCGGCGTCAAGTCTGGACCGCCGGCACCCTCGCCGGCAGCACTGGTTCAGCATCCGACAGCCAAGCCGGCGGGGGCGCCGGCGATCCAGACGCACTCCCACGAGACGGCGAATCCTTCGGCGCCAGCATTCCGGACTTCGTCACACCCGAATTCGTGCGCTCCGAAATCGCCCGCGGCCGCGCCATCATCCCGGCCAACATCAACCACAGCGAACTCGAGCCGATGATCATCGGCCGCAACTTCCTCACCAAGATCAACGCCAATATCGGCAACAGCGCCGTGACCTCCTCCATGGCCGAGGAAGTCGACAAAATGGTCTGGTCCATCCGCCACGGCGCCGACACCGTCATGGACCTCTCCACCGGCCGCAACATCCACAACATCCGCGACTGGATCATCCGCAACGCGCCAATCCCGATCGGCACCGTGCCGATCTATCAGGCGCTCGAAAAAGTCGACGGCGTCGCCGAAGACCTCACCTGGGAAGTCTACCGCGACACGCTGATCGAACAAGCCGAACAAGGCGTCGACTATTTCACCATCCACGCCGGCGTGCGCCTCGCCTACATCCACCTCACCGCCAAGCGCGTCACCGGCATCGTCAGCCGCGGCGGCTCGATCATGGCCAAGTGGTGCCTCAGCCACCACAAAGAGAGCTTCCTCTACACGCACTTCGAAGAGATCTGCGAAATCATGCGCGCCTACGACGTGAGCTTCTCACTTGGCGACGGCCTGCGCCCGGGATCAATCGCCGACGCCAACGACGCCGCGCAATTCGCCGAACTCGAAACTCTGGGCGAGCTCACCAAGATCGCCTGGAAGCACAATGTCCAAGTGATGATCGAAGGCCCTGGCCACGTGCCGATGCACAAGATCAAAGAGAACATGGACAAGCAGCTCGCAATCTGCGGCGAGGCGCCCTTCTACACGCTCGGCCCGCTGACCACCGACATCGCGCCCGGCTACGACCACATCACCTCAGCCATCGGCGCCGCGATGATCGGCTGGTTCGGCACCGCGATGCTCTGCTACGTTACGCCAAAAGAACACTTAGGCTTGCCCGATCGCGACGACGTTAAAACCGGCGTCATCACCTACAAGCTCGCCGCCCACGCTTCGGACTTAGCCAAAGGCCACCCCGCCGCGCGCCTGCGCGACGACGCCCTCTCCCGCGCCCGTTTCGAATTCCGCTGGGAAGACCAATTCAATCTAGGCTTAGACCCCGACACCGCTCGCGCCTACCACGACGAAACCCTGCCCAAAGACGCACACAAAACCGCGCACTTCTGCAGTATGTGCGGACCAAAGTTCTGCAGCATGAAAATCACGCAGGACGTGCGGGACTACGCAAAGGCGAAGGAAGCGCAGGAAGGCATGGACGCGATGAGCGCGAAGTTCAAAGAAGTCGGCGGCGAACTCTACGTCCACCCCACCGGCGAAAAACGCGCGCCGATCGACTAGCGTCACCCACCAAAGAACCCTCTCCCGCAGTGCGGGAGAGGGCAGGGTGAAGGGCCAGCGCCGACGTTTGCAGGTTGGACCGCGCGGCTCCGCCGCGCATCCCTCTTTGACGAGTTGGCAACGGAACCAAAACGCCGTTAAACCCCATCGTCATCCCGGACGCGCGAAGCGCGATCCGGGACCCAGGGGCCGCGAGCGCAATGCCTGAGACCATCATCAATGGCTAAAACGATAGACCTGAAAAGTGTGCAAGCCGCGCTTGATCGAGCCGCAACCAAAGCGGTGAATGGGCCCAAGGAAGCGCGAGCCGGGCGCTTTGCACCAACTGACGCCGCACCGAAGAAAACAACGACCCCCAAATAGCGGACTGCTTGAGCGCCCAGCACGACAAACACGCGCATACGATAGCACCGCCTTTGCACGTTGGACCGCGTGGCTCCGCCGCGCATGCGGCACGGACACTATGCGAAGTCGTTTTGCTTTTGAGGCTCAAGAAAGGGGAGCGTGATCGATCTCAGAGTCGCGTACTCATCGACCTTGAGGCGGTAGGTGTCGCGCGAGTCTCGATCAGTCACGATGTAGATGTCGATGCCGCTCCCTGTCGACAGCGAGACGGGCATGTGAATGTGAGGCAGCGCACCTTGTTTCACGCGCGTCCAAAAGCCCATCGTTCTGCGCTGAAGTTTCACGCGATGGACATGAGCAACAGCACCGCTGACTAAGGTCAGACGGCAGCGCCAGCTTGTGGTCTTGGGTTGAGCGAGACCGTTGATCACGACCTCGCCGTAGGTTGGGCTGTCAATTTCCGTCAGGGCGAACGCAACATTCCAGCGGCGCAAAGCCAAGCCGGCACCAACGATTACCGATGCGGCGAGAACGGCATTTGATGCAATCCCGAACCAATCGGCCCAGTGTGCCGTGCCATCATCGCTCATTTCCGTCGTCGCTCCTCAAACAAACCTACCGCGATTCTATTGCGCAGCGGACGCGTCCCGCCACGCTGGAAGCGAGACAGGGACGCGTAGGATCGCGGACTTGCACCTAGCGCTGCCAGCTAAACGTGAGTCTCTGGCGCCCCGTCGCGGCGCCTCGTGACGTTACACTTGGCGAGCGACGTAAAAAGGTCTGCATCAAATCATCAATCATCGCATAGTTGCCAGTCTCGCCCTCCTTGAGCCGCTGTGGCTGGAGCCCATAATTCTGAATCAGATTGTCGTGCACCGAACTTATGAATTCGCGCCGCGTCACTTCCGCCTCTCCATGCCGAGAGGTTTCGCGAAACTCGATGAGCATCGCGTCCCGCGTCTCACACATGACTTCGAGCACCTGATTGAAAGAAAAATCGTCGCGCGTGAGCGTTCCGTCGCTCCCCTCCGCTATGCCACGACACGCCAGCACAGTCGCCTCGAACGTCGCTCGCGGCTGCTGGTGTCGCACCTGAACATCGATGTCGAACGTTTCCGCAAGGACTCTCGCACACCGCAGGTAGGTGCGAGCAGAGGCGACGACAGGATCATCTTTAACAAGGGCTACCATACAAATCTCTCCTGTAAATGCGTGTTATGGTCGATACCGATACACAGCCGCGGGGGTCAAATCCAAAATTCGAGCGATCTCGGAATCTGTTTTTCCTATGTTCATCAGCCGCTTAAGTTCTTTCTTGCCAGCGTCAGTGAGGCGATTTGCTTCCGTCTTGTAATTTTCCTGGCCACCCACTGTGGCCCCAGATCTATCATAGGCTTCAAGCATCAGCTCTAGTCGCCTGAGCGTTGATTTGGCGTCCTCTATGGCGGCAATGAGATCGGACCTGCGCAATGTAGACATTCATCTGCTCCTTTTGATTAGCTTTCATCTATCATACTAATATCATAAGTCAAATAGATAAGTATCGATAGGCATGCTGCCAATCTTTGCCAACCACCCCATTCTCCCCTCATGGCCACCCGCAACATCAACCTCACCGACGCCCTCGACCGCTTCGTCGCCGAGCAGGTCGCTACCGGGCAGTTTCAGAACGCCAGCGAAGTGGTGCGTGCGGGCTTGCGCGCGCTGAAGGCCGACCAGGCCGAGCACGCGGCGAAGGTCCAAGCGCTGCGCGCGGCGATCCAGGAAGGCATCGATTTCGGACCGGGCATCGTGGTCGACGACATCGACACCTTCTTCGATCAGATGATGGACGAGATCGACGCTGAGGTGAGCGCCGAAGAAGCGGCGGTGGCCCGCTCTCCCGCTGAATGAGAAAGCTCATCGTGAAGCCGCTTGCGCTCCAAGAGCAGCGGCAGACGTTGCAGCACTCCCGCAAAATGTTCGGTTCACGAGCGGCACGTGCATATGAAGCACTGATCCGCCGTGCCTATCGCGCCTTATGTGCCGACCCGAAACGCGCAGGCGTAGTCGTCAGCGACGATGACGCCACACTCACGATCCTTCGCGTGCTGCACGACTCGATGGACATCACGCAGCACGCGAGCAGCGAAGACGATCAATCCGGCGGATAGGCAAAAAAATCTGTCCTCCCCCTCCCGCGCCACCCGTACACTCCGCGCAAATGTCCGCAGCCACCGCTCCCATCACGCACGCGCCACCCGCCCTCTGGGCGGCGGCGCGCGCGTTGATCGGGATGATCTTCCAACTCTTCGGCGGCCCCGAACTGATCCTCGCCAAACACATGCACACGCGCGCCGAGCGCAAGCAGCTGTTGAAATGGTTGCGCGCGGGCGAAGCGTGGATGCGTCAAGTGCTGCTGATCGAAGCCGCAGCCCTGCCAAAACCAAACGCACCTTCGTGGCGGCATCGCGTGCGCGCCGTATGCGAGATCAAAACCTTCGATCCCGATAAGCCTGAAACCTGGCGCGTGCGTTTTGTCTGCCTCGATCGCAAACGGGCGCCCGGCGCGCGCCGCTTCAAATTGCCAAAGCTCCCAAAGCACCTCCACGCCGCGCGACCGTTGGCCGAACGCGCCGAAGCGTTGCTGCGCGCGTTCAACAATCCGGCGCCCCGCGCCAAACGTCTCTCGCGCCGCCTCCACGCCAAGCCGCGCCGCGTAAGTGAGCTGACACGTCACGCGTCCAGAGCGCGTCACCTGGTGAGCGAAACCGATTTCCACACCAACCGCGCCGCCGTTACGCAAGCGGCGCTGGCCTTCAATACGAGCTAGCGCCTTGACTTGCGCGCATCCGCCCTCACGTATCCAACATGCTCGATCTCGCTCCCAAGCCACGGACGAAAACGCCACCGCCGGCGCGGATTTGGCGTAACTATTATCGCGTCTATCGCGTGCTTGATCTCTATCGCCTCGGCACCATCTTCCCCGGTCTCCACGCCGGGCCGGACGCCTTCCCAAGCAAGGAAATCGCCGAAGAGCACGCCAAGGGTTTCCTCACCGCCATCAACCCGCCCGGGCGCTCCTTCATGGACTTCGCCGGCGCCTACCCCGAAGGCGACGCGGCGAACTGAACGGCGCCAAATGGCCTCGATCCTGAAACGAACGCGCAATACCAGCGCAACAAGCCAGCCTTAGACCGGCCTCTTCGGAGGGACCGATGAAACGCCAAACCGCTTTCCTGATCACGATTTTACTGGCCTTGCTGCCCATGCTCCCCGCCTTCGCCGCCGCGACCGCCTGACCGGTTCCGCTTCTCTGCGAACACGCTTATGTCTCGCAGCGGAGGCGATGGATGGGCCCGCTCAAGCGGATCGCGCGCGAACTGAGGTATCTGGATGGTCTCGCCCGCACGCTTTGGAGCGTGCGCAAGATCGATCCGGACTCAGACGTGCTGGTCTGCGACGACTTCGAAGACGCCGTCGACAAATTCGCCGATCACACGGCTCTCGTTTTTGAAGGCGAGCGCTACACCTATCGCCAGCTCGACGCGCTCGCCAATCGCTTCGCCGCCTGGGCCGATGCGCAAGGCTTGAAGCCAGGCGATACGGTGGCGCTGCTTTTGCCGAACCGCGCCGAATATATCCCCGCTTGGGTTGGCCTCGCGAAACTCGGCGTCGCTTCGGCGATGATCAACAATAATCTCACCGGCGCAGCGCTCGCGCACTGCCTCTCAATCTCCAACGCCAACCACGTCATCACCGACTCTGAAAGCCTCGCCGCGATCGAGACAATCCGCGCAGGTCTCGCGCGGCCGCTGAAGTATTGGGTGATCGATACGGCGTTCACCGCGGCCGCTGACCGGCACGCGCTTGACTTGAAAGACCCCAAGCTCGCGCCCGAACGTCCGCCGAAAGCGCGGCGCACCGGATTGAAAGCGCGCGACGTTGCGCTCTACATTTATACATCCGGCACGACCGGCATGCCGAAAGCCGCGAAGATCACGCACATGCGCGCCCAGCTTTACATGCGCAGCTTTGCCGGCGCGACGAAGGCCAACGCGGAAGACAAGATTTATTGTGTCCTGCCGCTCTATCACGCGACCGGCGGCTTGTGCGGCGTTGGATCAGCCTTGCTGAACGGCGGCACAATTGTGTTGCGGCGAAAATTCTCGGCCAGCCACTTCTGGCCAGACGTGATCGAGAACAATTGCACGATGTTCGTCTATATCGGCGAACTCTGCCGTTACCTGGTCAATCAAGATCCAGGTCCAAACGATCGCAAACACCATTTGCGGCTGGCGTTCGGCAATGGGTTGCGGCCGGAAGTTTGGGAAGAGTTTCAAGCGCGCTTCGGCGTCGAGCGGATCATGGAATTCTACGGCTCGACCGAGGGCAATGTCTCGATGTTCAACTTCGACGGCCAAACCGGCGCGATCGGCCGCGTGCCGCCGTATCTGGCGGGTAACTTTGCCGTGCGTTTAGTGAAGTTCGACGTCGAATCCGAAATGCCGGTGCGCGATGCGAACGGCATTTGCGTGCTGTGCGAAGTTGGCGAACCTGGAGAAGCCGTCGGCCTCATCAAAGACGACGCGCGGCACAATTATACGGGCTACGCCGACAAGGCCGCGTCGGAGCGCAAGATTCTGCGCGACGTGATTGAGAAAGGCGATTCCTGGTTTCGCACCGGTGACCTCATGCGCCAGGACAAGGACGGCTATTTCTATTTCGTCGATCGCATCGGCGACACCTTCCGCTGGAAGGGCGAGAACGTCTCGACGACCGAAGTCGCAGAAGCGGTCTCGCGCTATCAGGGCGTCGATGAAGCGAACGTATATGGTGTGAAGATCGGCAAGCTCGATGGCCGCGCTGGTATGGCCGCGATCACGCCGGGTGACGGTTTCAAGATTGACGGATTGCGCGACTACCTCGTGCGCGAAGTGCCGAGCTATGCGCGGCCGCTCTTCATTCGCATCGCTCCAGCGATCGAAACCACGGGGACGTTCAAGTATCGCAAAATCGATCTGGTGAACGACGGCTTCAACCCCGCCAAAATTGAACAAACGCTCTATTTCGACGATCCCGAAACGCACCGTTATGTCGCGATCACACCCGAGATATATGCCAAGATTCAAGCTGGCGGATACAAGCTCTAACGCTCGAAGATCACCGCGAATTCATCGCCAATGCGCTCAAGCCGCGCCTTGCGTCCGTAGGCCATTTGCAAGGCGGCTGGCGTCAGAGCTTCAACCGGCGCGCCCGACGCGATCACTCTGCCAGACTTCATAAGTATCACACGGTGCGCCGCGCCTACGGCGAGTGCTATGTCATGAGTCGAGAACACGACCGCGCCGCCGGACGCTGCGAGGCTTTGCAGTACATCTGCAACGCCAAGCGATTGCGCGGGATCGAGCCCTGCGGTTGGTTCATCAAGCAGCAGCAACGGCGCGTGTTGGGCGAGCGTGCGTGCGAGGTGCGCGCGAGCTTTTTCACCACCTGAGATTTCATCCATACGGCGATGACGAAGGCCTTCTAAGCCGCAAGCAGCGATTGCCGCATCAACAGCGGCTTGATCAACTGCGGCTAAGCGATCAGGGGCGGCGCCATGCGCGAAGCGGCCGAGCGCGACGAGCGCTTCGACGCTGACTGGCCAAATCGCTTGCGGCCGTTGCGGGAGGTAAGCTGCCCGCAAAGCTCGATCGCGGACGGTGAGGTTTTGCGGGGCGGCGCCACCGAGTTTAATCGCTCCTTCGACGGCGATGAGCCCAAGTGCGGCGCGGATCAAACTGGTTTTGCCGGCGCCATTGGGGCCGAGCAGCGCGATGATCTCGCCGGGCTGTACGTTGAGCGAGACGCCATCAAGCGCGCGTGTTGCGCGAAGATTGGCGCAAACATTGTCAAGCGAAAGCACGGCGTTCATGCATCACCGCCTTTCGAGGCGAGACGCGCAGCAATGAGTGCAAAGATCGGCCCGCCGATGAGCGCGGCGGCGACGCCGAGTTTCAGTTCGCTATCGGTCGGCAGCGCGCGCACGACGATATCAGCGCAGACAAGCAAGGCGCCTCCAACAAGCGCGCTGGGCAAAAGCAAACGCGCCGGATCGTGACCCGCGAGAGCGCGAACCAGATGCGGGGCGGCGATGCCGACGAAACCGATGACACCCGCCACGGCCGGGGCGCCGCCAGTGCAGGCCGCGGCGCCGAGAACTACCAGAGTGCGCGTGCGTGGGAGATTTGCGCCAATTGCGGCGGCAGCCTCCTCCCCCAACGTCAGTGCTTGCAGCCCGCGTGCGGCGGTGAAGATGAGCGCAGCCCCGGCGACGAGGAGCATCGCCGCGAGTGCAACGTGCTCCATCGAACGACCTTCGACCGAGCCCAACGTCCAATTGACGAGGTCGGCGAGCGCGCCTGGATTTGGCGCGAGATTGAGCGCGAGCGCGATGAGGCCACCCGCAAAACTGGAGAGGCCAACACCAATGAGCACAAGGCTCGCTGGGCCGCGCGACGCCCAACCCAATGTCGTCACGAGCGCTGCGGCAGCGAGCGCGAACACGACCGACATCACCGGCGCAAGTGCGGCGAACCCAAACGCAAATGCAATCACTGCGCCGAGTGCGGCGAAGCCTGAGAGGCCGAGTACGCCTGCGTCAGCCAGCGGATTACGCAACAATCCTTGTAGCGCCGCACCGGCAAGACCGAGCGCCGCGCCAGCGAACCAAGCTGTGAGGGCGCGCGGCAAGCGGATGTCCCACACGATGGTGTGCGTGGCGTCATCAGCTGCAAATGGATCGCCGATTGGGACCGGTCCCAGCCATAGTGCTGCGAGTATCGCAACGAGACTGAGCGCCGCGAGCGCAAGCGAAGTGCGAATGCTCGCACTCATGGGTGCGCCAGCGCGGCGGCGATCGCCTCCGCGGCGTCGACGGCATACCAAGCTTCGCACGAGATCGCCGCCGCCGGCAGCGAAACGGTGCGTGCGTTAGCGAGCGCGCGGCGCAATGCCGGATGACGCGATGGCGACCACGCATTGATGCGGTCGCGGCCAGTGTCAAAAAAACCAAGCGCAATGACTGCTGGCGGCGTTTCGACCATGCGTTCGAGCGGCAGCACTTGCCAACTCGCCTCGGTGCGGATGTTGCGTCCGCCGGCAGCCGCGATTATCGAATCCATCATGGTGCCGCTACCGGCGACAGCGCCGCCGCCGGAGAGATACATGACCGGTGCATTGCTGCGATTCTGACTAAGACGTGCAAGACGCGTGTCAAGATCACGAGCGATTGCAGAGCCGCGTTCGGGATGGCCCAGTGTCAATGCCGCGTCGATGAGATCGGCGCGTGCCGCGGCGAAGGTTTGGGTGTCGCCGACTTGCAAAACAGGAACGCTGAATCGCGCGTAAACTTGCTCGGCGTCCCACGGGCCACCCCAATTGCGGATGACCAGATCAGGCTGCAATGCCAGCACTTCTTCGAGTGTGCCTCGGGTTTGGCGAAAACCTTGAGCGCGCGCGCGGAAATACGAATCATCGCGCAACGAGCCACGCGAGAGCGCCGCGATCTGAGCGCGATCGGCGAGCGCCAAGGCGAACTGATCGGCGCAATAATCGAGGCTGACGATGCGGCGCGGCTCAGCATACGCGGCTGAGGCGCAGGCGAACACAATCGCGGCAATGATCCAACGCACATCGACCTCCGCGGCCACATCCCGGGCCAAGGCACTTTGCGCCATCAGGTCTTCTGGCTTCGCGAGTCAATACTCGATGGCCCCTTCCCGGATCGCTCCAGTGGTTATCGCCAACAAACTCGTCGCTTACAGCTGCGGGAGCAGCCGCGGTTTCGCACCGCGTTCCCTTAGACGGCGCGAGATGTGTACGCGCCGCGCGTGATGGGTCAAAGGATTTCGCGCACGCTATCTTTCGGGCGCGCGAGGCGTGTGCCTTTGGGCGTCACGACGATGGGACGGTTCACCAAAACCGGGTGCGCGACCATTGCATCGATCAATTTCGCGTCGCTGACCTTTAGGTCGAGCAATCCAAGCTCCTCGGCTTCGGTCGCGTTCGCGCGTAGCGCCTGGCGCGCGCTGATGCCGGCGTCGGCGAAGAGTTGCTTTAGTTGTGCCTTGGTCCAGCCGGCTTTCAAATACTCGACGATCTCAGGCTTGTAGCCGGCGGCTTCGATCATCTCGAGCACCTGGCGCGAGGTTGAGCATTTTGGGTTGTGATAAATGGTGGCAGTCTTGGCCATCAATAATCCTCCTCGTCTTCTTCGTTCATTGGGAAGAAAGAGAAGTTGTCGTCGATGTCGAGCGGTGCGGCGACCTGCTCGACTTCCTCGAACATGATGCGCGGTTGGAGATCGCTCCAATCACCGGGCGGTGGCTTCAGGTCTTCGTCTTCGAACAGGAGTTCTGAAGCGAGCGCTTCGGCTTCGCCTTGTGTTTCTGCCTCAATGTAACGCGTGGTGTAGAAGCCAACGACCTCGACATTGTTGTCGAGGATCACAGGGAAATCCTCGCCGCAGGCGAAGAGACGAAACCAGGGAATCGTTAGCTCCAGTCTGCTGCAATAATGCGGCCAATCTCCGCATGCGCGGCTTTGCGCGCGGCGGCGCTGGCGGTGCTGTGGCTCAGGTAGGCGGCAGCGCCGAGCAGCGTATCGCGGCGCGTCGGCATTAGTCTTTCGCGCGCTCGACGTAGGAGCCATCTTCGGTGGAGATGACGACGCGGGTGCCGGGACCGATGTGCGGCGGCACCATCGTTTTCACGCCAATATCGAGCATGGCGGGCTTGTACGACGACGACGCTGTTTGGCCCTTCACGACCGGCTCGGTGGTGTCGATCACGGCGGTGATACGCGGCGGCAGCTCGATCGAGAGCGCCTGGCCTTCGTACATGGTGAGATCGACGACCATTTCCGGCTGCAGGTAGGCGACGGAATCGCCGACCATGTCCTTGGAGAGATGAACTTGCTCGTAGCTCGTCGGGTTCATGAAGACGAGGCCGGCGTCGCCGTCGTCGAACAGGAACGTGTGCTTGATCTGCTCGACGAACGCCTTCTCGAGACCTTCGGTGGTCTTGTGGGTGGCGGTGGTCTTCATGCCGTCGGTGATGCGGCGCATGACGATCGTGGTCGTCGGCGTGCCCTTGCCTGGGCGGAAGGTTTCGTGGCTCATCACGACATAGAGTTGTCCGTCACTGTGCTCGAGCACGTTGCCTTTGCGGACGTCGCTGGCGATGACTTTGACCACGTAAACCTCACTTGCCGCCGGGATGCCGGCGGTCCTGAATTACCCGAAAGGACCGGAATTGGAGGCTCTATTAGCGGCGTTCTGCGTTTGGGCCAAGCCTCACGCCACCGAAGGTACAGCGCCATGATCGCCTCCCCATGGTGGGAAAAGGCCCGCCACGCAGACCGGCGGCCATTTCTGGAGGCGCGGGCGGCAATTTTGCGCGCGGTGCGGGCGTGGTTCGAGGCTGAGGGCTTCACCGAAGCCGAGCCCAACATGCTCGCGATTTCACCGGGCGCCGAGACGCATATCGATGCATTCGAGGTCGGCGATCGCTACCTGCACACCAGTCCCGAATTCGCGATGAAAAAGCTGCTCGCCGCGGGCGAGCAGAAGCCTTTCTTCTTGGGCAAGACTTGGCGGCGCGGCGAAAGCGGGCCGCTGCATGCGCCGGAGTTTACGATGATCGAATGGTACCGCGCCAATGCGCCGTACGAAGAGGTCATGGACGATTGCGTCGAGATCGTGCGCGTGGCGGCGCGGGCGGCGGGTTCGGCGATGCTGACGTGGCGCGCGCGGAGCTGCGATCCGTTCACGGCGGCAGAGCGGATCAGTGTGCGCGATGCATTTGCGCAGCTTTGCCCGGTGCCGATGCCCGCGGACGGCGATGCGTTCTCGGCGGCGTTAGTGCAGCACGTCGAGCCGCAACTCGGCGACGGCGCGATGACAATGTTAAAAGAATATCCAATCTCCGAGGCCGCACTGGCGCGTCGGGCGCCGCATGACGCGAGCGTGGCGGAACGGTTTGAGCTTTATGCGTGTGGGGTGGAGCTGGCGAACGGCTTTGGTGAACTAACTGATCCAGTGGAGCAGCGCGCGCGGCTAGTGGCGGCGATGGATGAAAAGCAGAAGCGTTACGGCAAACGCTGGCCGATCGATGAGGATTTCTTGGCGGCGCTAGCGCACATGCCGCCGGCAAGCGGCGTCGCGATGGGGTTTGATCGCGTGGTGATGCTGGCGACCGGGGCGCGGCACATCAATGACGTGCTGTGGACGCCGGAATGATCCGGCCCGCCACGCCCGCCGATTTTCCCGCCGTCCGCCAAGTCGAGCGCCATGCGTTTGGGCAGGACGATGAAGCCAACCTGGTCGAGCAGCTGCGTGCCGATGGCGATGCGCTGGTGGAATTGGTCGCAGCCACGGATATCGCGATCCAGGGGCACATCTTGTACTCGCCTTTGGCAATCATGCGTGGCGGCGAGACGCTTCGCGCGGCGGCGTTGGGGCCGGTGGCGGTGTTGCCGGCGTTTCAAAAAAGCGGGATCGGCGGCGAATTGATCCGCGCCGGCACCGCGCGGTGCGCCGAACTGGGGTGTGTCGCGATCATTGTGCTGGGGCACGCGGAGTACTATCCCCGCTTCGGTTTCTCGCCAAAATTCGCGGAATCGCTGCAAGCTCCCTTCTCCGGGCCACATTTCATGGCGCTGGAGATCGAGCCGGGCGCGCTCGCGGCTGGCGGCAAGGTGCAGTACGCGAAAGCGTTTGGGGTTGATTGATGAGCGCAAAGGCGAAGACTGATCCGCTGGCGGAGGTAGCCAGCCGCTACGCCGTCGCGATCACGCCGGCGATGGAAGCGCTCATAGATCCCGCCAATCCGGACGATCCGATCGCGGCGCAGTTTCGCCCCGATGCGCGCGAGCTTGAGATTGCGCCGGACGAACTTAGCGATCCAATAGGAGACGACGCGCATACGCCGGTAAAAGGCGTGGTGCATCGCTACCCGGATCGCTGCTTGCTGAAACTGGTGCATGTGTGCCCGGTTTACTGCCGCTTCTGTTTCCGCCGCGAAATGGTTGGTCCCAATGGCGACGGCACGCTGACGGGCGCTGAGCTTGAGGCGGCGCTCGCGTACATCGAGAGTGAGCCTAAAATTTGGGAAGTCATTCTCACCGGCGGTGATCCGTTCCTGCTCTCTGCGCGGCGCGTTCGCGAGATCACGGAACAGCTGGCCGCCGTTCCGCACGTGAAAATCATTCGCTGGCACACGCGCATTCCGGCTGTCGATCCGCTGCGGGTGACGCCGGATTTGGTGGAAGCGCTGCGAGTCGAAGACGCGACCACTTACGTGGTGCTTCACACGAACCACGCACGCGAACTGACGGAGCAAGCCCGAGCGGCGATCGCGCGCATCGTCGATAGCGGCGTGCCGATGCTGGCACAGACCGTGCTGCTACGTGGCGTGAACGACGATGTCGAGACGCTTGAAGCTTTGATGCGCACTTTGGTCGAGGCGCGGGTGAAGCCGTATTATCTGCACCATCTCGATAAGGCGCAGGGCACGTCGCATTTCGGCTGTTCGATCGCGCGCGGACAAGACCTGGCGCTACAGCTGCATGAGCGCGCGTCGGGCTTGGCGCAGCCGGTGTACGTACTGGATATTCCGGGTGGTCACGGCAAGGCGCCGCTGATGTCACCGAGTTTACGCCGGACGGATGAAGGCTACGACGTACGCGATCGCGACGGCGTGTGGCGGCCCTATAAGGATTGATCAGCGCGCGTGGCCGAAGGCTTCCTTGGCGGGTTCGCCGAGTGTCACGAACAAGGCGGCGATGATCAGCACGGCCGCCATCGCAAACGGCGCGCCGGAGCCCAGTTGATCGAACAAGGCGCCTGCGCCGAGCGGACCGGCGACACGGCCAAGCGCTGACGCCGATTGAGACAATCCCATCAATTCGCCGCGCTCGCCTTCTGCCGCTTGCGCGGCGATCAGCGAATTCAGCGCCGGGGTCGCGAGGCCGATCCCAATTACAAGCGCCGTAAGTGATGCGGCCATGGTCGGCACTTCATGCGAGACGGCGAGTCCGCCAAAACCGGCGGCGAAAAGCGCGAGGCCGATAAGCAGCGTCATGCGTTCGCCGAGCACGCGCGCGGCCCTGCCCGCGCCGCCGCCTTGCAACAGCACGGCGCCTGCGCCGAGTGCTGCGAGTGTCCAGCCGACTTCGCGCGGCCCCCATTGCAATTCAGCGTCCGCCCAGAGGCCGAATGTGGTCTCCATCAGCGCTTGTGCCGTGATGGCGAGAAACGTCACGACCACAAAGCGTAGCAGCGAGGCGCGGGAGGTGAGCAGCGCGAGGCGGCTTTGACGTGGCTGGCCGCGTTGGGTGCGCGCTTCCGGCGTGAGGCTTTCGCGAAAGAAGATGAATGCGGCCAGTGCTGCGAGCGCCGCGAGGCCGGCGGATGCGTAGCAGACTGCAACGAAGCTCTCGCGCGTGGGCTCAGAGCCAATGAGGAAGGCGCCGAAGGCGGGGCCGCCGATAAAGCCTAAGCCGACCGCGGCGCCGAGCAGGCCCATGTTGCGGGCGCGGGTTTTATCATCGGCAAGATCGGCGGCGGCGGCGAAAGCGGCGCCGACATTGCCGGCCATCAGGCCGCCGAAGAAGCGCGCCGCGCCGAGATCGTAAACGGTGTTGGCGTGCGCAATCCAAAGATAAGAGACGACACCGCCGATGAGGCCGGTGATCAGAATCGGTTTGCGGCCAACGCGATCGCTGAGGCGGCCCCAGAGCGGCGATGCGATGAGCTGGCCAAGCGAGTAGGCGCCCATGGCTATTGTGGTCGCGGTCGGCGTGGCGCCGAGGTCGAGTGAGAGAAACGGAAAGATCGGCAGAAAGATGCCGAAGCCAGTCATGCCGATCAGCACAACGCCGGCGAGGACGAGCATCGAGGCTGTGCGCGACTTCATCAATGCTGGTTAGCCCAATCGCGCGCCTGAGATCAGCGCGACATCTCCACCCAGGTCAAACCGCGGGACGGATCGGCGCGGGCGCGGCGGGATTGAGGTATTGGCGGAGATCCGCCCAAGGGATCGTGACTTCGATGCCGCCGTCTGCATGCGAGCCGCCGAAGGAAAGCGGCGGAAACATCATGACGAGCCCCTGCTCGGTGATGAGCCATAGATGCGGCTTAGTCGCAGTCTCATAGACATCGCGGCGCGGCGGGAAGTTGGCGTAATCAGGAAACTCGCGGGCGATGCTGGCGACGGCGCGGCCAGTGATGAAATCCTGCCAGCCTGACGCTGGGCGGAAGACATCGGCTTCGGTCAGCAGACGCCCGCCGTCGCTCATCACGACGGTGACAGCCTTTACGGTGTTAGTGGCGTTGGCGGCGGCGATGGAGTCGGCGCTGATGACAAACTTGACCGAGATCAGTTCTTGGCCGGCATAGGCGATTGTGTAGCTGACGTTCTCGTTGGTCGCATCGCCGAGGCTGAACTGCGGCTCCTGCGCGACGAGTTCGTTGAAGCGGCGGATCTCCGGCGTCTGCGGACCGTCGATGCGTGGGAAGCGAATATCGCGCGCGACCGCGGCAGGCGCCGAGTCACCCAGTGACGAAGCGATCTCAGCCGCGACCGGGGTGGCGTCGACCAATTCCATGCGCTGAAAGATGTAGCCGCCGACTTCCTGCACCGCGCTTTGCGCATCTTGAGCGCGGGCGCGATAGGCGCCTTCGAGGCAGCGTTGCTGCGTCGTGTCGGGCGTTGCGGCTTCATCGATGATGCCACACGTGACGCGCGCGGCATCGCGCCAACGGTTTTGATTCTGGATGAGGAGCGTCGTGCCCGCGTCGGAGATCGCGGCTGATTCGGCGACGAGTGCTGCACGGACTTGGCCGTCGAGTTCGGCCAACGGGCGATTGTCACACACCTGCTGCGCGAATTCACCGCCGCCTTCGCCACACACGTCGAGCGCCGCGGCCACACGTTCAGCGGAGCTCTGCTCCGTCTTCGCGCCGTTCGCGTTTTCCGTGCACGCAACGAGCGTTGCAAGTGCGAACACCGCGCCGGCAATGCTGAAAGTGTGCGCCGACATAAGTCCCACGACCCTTCGCTCGCCCCCGTTTTTTTGTGGCACAAACCACCGCGCCCGTCACGGCCCATCGCGTGAAACGACGCATGACATATCAGCCGGTCGCACCTAGATGGAGACCATGCCCATAACGGCGCGCTATCGGCCCGATCCTCTGTTCGCACAACTCGGCGCGGAATTTGCCGATCCTGTGGCGCCGGCGCGATTTCCACAGCATGTGTTGCGCTGGCGGAACCAGCGTTGGGCCGAACGCGTCGGCCTCGATGGCTTGAGCGCGGCAGAGTGGGAAGCGCATTTCGCGCGCTTCGAGCCGCTGCCGGACAATATGAGCGCCCCGTTGGCGATGCGCTATCACGGCCATCAGTTCAGAACTTACAATCCAGATATCGGCGACGGGCGCGGCTTCTTATTTGCGCAGCTGCGCGATGGCGACAATCGCCTGCTCGATCTGGCGACCAAAGGCTCCGGACAGACGCCGTATTCACGTTTCGGTGACGGCAGGCTGACGCTGAAGGGCGGCGTGCGTGAGGTTCTGGCGGCGGAAATGCTTGAGGCGCTTGGCGTTTATACGTCGAAGCCGTTCTCGCTGTTCGAGACTGGCGAGCAATTGACGCGAGGTGACGAGCCGTCGCCAACGCGCGCCTCGGTGCTCACGCGATTGTCACATAGTCACATGCGTTTTGGCACATTTCAGCGACTGGCCTATTTCGAGCGGCCCGACCTGATGCGTACGCTGATCGAACATTGCTGCGCCGCGTACTATCCGCAGCATCTCAATCTAAACGGCGAAGCGCGGGTCGCGGCGCTGTTTGGCGAAGCGGTCGAGGCCAATGCACGGCTTGCCGGCAGCTGGATGGCGGCGGGGTTCGTCCATGGCGTGCTGAACACCGACAATCTCAACATTTGCGGCGAGAGTTTCGATTACGGGCCCTGGCGGTTCGTGCCGGATAGCGATCCGGCATTCACAGCCGCCTACTTTGACGAGACTGGACTTTATGCGTTCGGGCGGCAGCCCGAGGCGGTGTCATGGGCGCTGGCGCAACTCGGCGGCGCGTTAAGCGCGGTGTGTCCGCCAAGCTTGCTGGAGCCGGAGCTGCAAAAGTTTGGGCCAGCGTATCAAGCCGGACTGCGCCACGGCGTGTTCGGGCGACTCAATCTGATGAAGGGCGCACTTGAGCCGGACATGCAATTTCTCTCGGAGATGTTCGCATGGCTGACAGAATCGCGTGCAGGCTGGGATCAATTTTTTCACGACTGGTATTGCGGTGCAGCAAGCGCAGAGCGCGCAGCGGCGAGCGCACAGTCGGCACTCTACGCTGACGCGGCGTTCTCCCCGATCCGCGCCGGCATCGAGGCGCGCAGCGGCGCGAACGCGGCGCAATTTCTGGCGCACGATTATTTCAAGCGCGCGGCGCCGGTGACGATGCTGATCGATGAGGTTGAGGCTTTGTGGGCGCCGATTGCCGAACGCGACGACTGGTCGCTGTTCGACGCGAAGATCCGCGACGTTGCGGCGCTACGGGAAGCGCGCGGACCTTCATAGCACTGTCGCAAGTCAGGCCTAGCCGTGTGGGCATCTTTGCGGACGGCTTAACGTGGCGAAACACATCAACGAACTTATCGCGTCGCGGCGCGCGCTACTGGGCGGCCTGGTAGGCCTGCCGTTGCTCGACCTTGCCGCTTGCGCGACGCCCCCTGCTCCCTCCGCCGCTGGCGGCGCGGGGTTCGCCTCAGTTGCTGCGACGAATGCCGACACGGTAACGCTGCCACCCGGCTATTCGTGGCGCAAGCTGATCGTGTGGGGCGATGCGTTGTTCGAAGGCATGAGCGATGCCCCCGATCTCGATGCGATGACGCGTGCGGACCAAGAACGCCGGTTCGGCCAGAACAACGATATGCTGGCGGTGTTTCCGGCCGAGTACGCGTTTCCACCGTCGCGGACGCAGGATCGGATGATCTTGTGCGCCAACAATGAATACGCCTCCGCGGAACTCGCCTACCCGAGCCTCAACTCGCCGCGCGATTTAACTCCCGCGCAAATCGAAGCGCTTTATGCGGGGATCGGTGTCAGCATCGTTGAACTCGCACGCGGCCACGATGGCTGGCGCGCGGTGAAAAGTAACGGAAGCGGGCGCAACCGGCGGATTACGCCGTTCTCGCCGGTAGAGTTCAGGGGCCCAGCGGCGCAACATCCTTGGATTGTCGAGGCTGCGGCCTTCGTGAATGCAGCTGAGCCAGGCGCGAACACACCGGCGAATGTCGTGCGTTGCGGCACGGGCGCGAATTGCGCGGGCGGGCTGACGCCTTGGGGCACGTATCTCACTGCGGAAGAGAATTTCGACGGACTGTTCGTAGGTTCGCTGCCGGTGAATACCCAGTTCGAAGATCCCGCCTTGGCATTGGACGCGAGTTCGTTCGGCTATCCGGGCTTTGGCTTTGTCGAGAGGACGCCGCGCCAGTTCCGGATCGGCGATAACCCACGCGGGCCATCGCTTTATGGCTGGGTGGTTGAGATCGATCCCTACGATCCGACCTCGACACCGAAGAAGCGCACGGCGCTGGGACGCAAGAAGAATGAGTGCGCCACGACGGCGCTCACGCGCGATGGCCGGGTCGCGGTGTATATGGGCGACGATCAGCGTGACGAGCACGTCTATAAATTCTTGACGCGCGGGCGCTTCGATCCAGTGAACCGCGCGGCGAACTTCGGCCTGCTGGACGATGGCCAACTCTATGTTGCGCAGCTTGTGGAAGATGGCGGTGGGCGCTGGTTGCCGATTACGTTGGCGGCGGCGAATGCTGCGGCTGAAGCCAAAGAATCACCGATCCGCTTCCGCGACGAGGCCGACGTGCTGATGCGCCTGCGCGATGCGGCGCGGCTGATGGGCGCAACGCCGATGGATCGGCCAGAAGACATCGAAGCGCTGTGCGATGAAAATTGGCAAGGGCAAGGCCCGGTTCTGATCGCGTGTACGAACAACAACGAGCGCGGCTTTGCTCATCCCGGCAACCCGCGGCGCGAAGACCCAGCGCGTCCTTATACGGCGCAGAGCAATTTGGCGGGTCACATTCTGCGGCTCGACGAAACTGGGGGCGATACCGGTGCGCTGACGTTCACTTGGAACATTTTCGCAATGGGCGGCGATCCGAACGCGGAAGCGGCCACCGTCACAACGCGCGGCGGCGGTGCGCCGGCGTTTGTCTCAACCAATTTCGCCGGCGAGAAAACAACGAGCGGAGAGCGTTTCGCTTGCCCCGACAACATGTTCATCGATTCCTCCCACCGCGTCTGGATCTCGACCGACGGCAGCGATTACGTGTTTGAGGACTGCAACGATTGCGTGATGATGACGCCGGTCGCGTCGGAGCGGCCGCGGCCCATCAAGCGCTTTTTGGTCGGGCCCGTGGGTTCTGAAATTTGCGGACCGCTCATGGCGCCGGATGAGCGCGCGTTCTTCTGCGCGATCCAGCATCCCGGGGCCAACAATGTGGCAGGCGTCGATTTTTCCACGCTGCGTTGGCAAGGTGCAGCGCCGACATCACATTTCCCCGACGGTGGCGATGCGTGGCCTCGCTCTGCGGTAATCGTGATCACCCGCGATGACGGCGGCCGCATCGGCGATTAGTTGCGCGGGACGAAGCCTTCTTTGTGCGTTAGCCGCGCGACATCCATCGACGCGCGCACTTGCACGACGTCGTTGTTGCGATCGGCTTCGCTCAATTGCTCCCACGGCACGATCTTGTCGTGCGACATGAGGTCGTTGTTGCGGGTTTCACCATCATCTGTCGGACGCCAGCCGGCCAACAGGCGTTCCGCCATCCAGCGATCGTGCTCGGTGCGCGCCATTTTTTCCATGAGCTCTTGCGGTACGGCGATGGCGGTGTCGCCCTTTTCGCCCTTGAGAGCGGGACGGAAGCCTGCGTCCCAGACTTTCACCATCGCCGCATCGGCGACGGCGCGGTTGGCGGCGCGATAGGTTTCCAGCACGTCGCTCCAATCCTTCATCGCCGCGTGAAGCTCGCGCATGCTCATAGTGTCACGCTGGCCGAGACCTTTGTTGTAGTGCTCGTGCGCGATCGCGGCCCCCTGATCGAGGCCGCCATCGATGACGCGGCTGCGGGTTGAATTGATTTGGTGGGCGCCGAACGCGAGCAGGTAAGCGTCAAGCTCTTCGGTCTCGTCGCCCTTGGCGTATTGTTGCGAGAATTCGGAGGCGCTGGTCTCGCGCATATAGATCGGAACGGGCCAGCGTTGTCCGTTGTTGCAGATGCGCTTCAGGCCGATCGAGAGATGGATGTTGCCCGGATCGGAGCCGGTGGAGACGACGATGCCCGTCGGCTTGCCGCGCGCTTGCTCGACTGTTTCCAGAATTTCAGCGCCGACAGAGGCCGTATCCCAGTTGAACGGCAGGAAGGCGATGTCCGCGACCCATGCTTCGGGATTGGCGAAGGCTTCGCGGTGACGGGCCTTGAAGCCAGCTTCAGATGCTTCCGGATCGGGCGCCAGCACCGTAAGGCGCGGCGCTTCGAAATGCGCCGACCACAGGCTCATTAGCACGCGCTCAGCGACGGCCTCAGCAGCGGCGTCGAAGCCAAAGAAAATGATGTGGACGCTCGGCTGGCCCAATTGCTTGGCGAGCGAGAGCAAAGCTTGGCTCTCCTTCTGCACCAATCCGCGCGCGGCCATCTCATCGAGCGAGAATGGCTTGGGATCAATCGGCGGCGGGCCGGATTTTTTCGTACGCATCTGCGCCGAACGCATCTCGCGCGCTTCCTTCAACAGCATTGCGGAACGCGTGGCGACATGAACACCGATGGGCGGACGGCGTTTCTTGTCACCGACGAGACGGCGGACGGCGGCCTCGATCTGAAGGTTCGCCGTGTCGTCCGGCTCGTAGGCGACGACATGGGCTGCGTGATGCGCACGGGCGGTGCGCAGCGTTTCGAGTTGGGTCGCGTCGCCCTCAAGCACGATGACGCCGCGACGGCGCAGACCAAGAGCGGTTTCCTCGGCCAAACCGTCAGCGATGAGGATCACGGAATCCTTGCGCTTGCGGCAATCTTGCGCGAGCGAGAGTGCGGGCGCGCTGTCACCGGCGATGACGATGTGATGCGCTGCGCCGAGATTGAACATGCGCGCCAGCGAACGGCCGAGCTGGCCGGAGAACGCGAACAACAAACCGACGACAGGCGCCGCGAGCGCCGCGTAGCGCACCACTTCGCGCAACGAGTCGCTGCCAACGTTGAAATACTCGTCCCACATGCTGACGGCGCTGAAAGTGCGGTAGAGCGCTTCCGAAAATGGCAGGTCGCGCCAGAGCCAGAAGCCGCCAGCGAACCAGACAATGACGAGGACAACCAATACGCCCCAGCGAAACACGCCGGCTTGCGTGTGCGAGAGCGCGGTCAAGCTGGCCGCAGCGCGCGACCAGCTGTTGGCGTACTTTTGCGCCATGAACGGCGTCTCCCCAATTGCCTCGCGGCCCCGCCTCATGATGGGCCGGGCGCGGCGGCAGAGTCCAGCCTCGGAGGGGTGCAAACAGGTTGCGGCGGCGGCGCTATTTCCCTAGCTCAGGGCTCGGTTGGCCCCGTAGCTCAGCTGGATAGAGCAGGTCCGTCCTAAGGACACGGTCGGGAGTTCGAATCTCTCCGGGGTCGCCATTGGCATCACAGGCGCGATAGACGCAAATCGGTCTCGCCGGCATTGCCCGCAACGGCCGCGCCTGTTTGAGTGCGCGCTTCAGTTTCGGGGGCGACCATGGCTCACATCTCATCGCGTACGCTTTTGGCGGCAGCCCTTGCCGCGACGCTACTCGTCGCAAGCGCATCCGCGCAAGACGCACCAGCGCGAGATCCTAACTTTGGACGCGGCGAGCGGGTGTCGGGTCAGAGCTTCGCAACGCGTTCACCGGTAGTCGCGCCACATGGGGCAGCGGCGACGGCGCATCCGCTTGCGACGCAAACGGCGATCGACGTGCTGCGCGCGGGCGGCAGCGCCATCGATGCAGCGATCGCGGCAAACGCCCTGCTGGGTTTGGTCGAGCCAACCGGCAACGGCGTTGGCGGCGATATTTTCGTTATCGTCTGGGATCCGCGTACGCAGCATCTCTACGGCTACAACGGTTCCGGCCGTACGCCGCAGGGCATGTCGCTGGCGGAGATGCGGCGCGAGGCGCGGCGGCGCGGCAATCCGAATGCGGTGCCGAGCTTTGGCGCGGCGAGCGTCAGCGTACCGGGGACAGTCGATGGCTGGTTTGCGTTGCACGACCGCTTTGGCAGGAAGCCGATGGCGGAGCTGCTGGCGCCAGCAATCCGGTACGCGCGCGAAGGCGCGCCGATCCCGCAGACGATTGCGATGTATTGGGCGAACAACCAAAGGCGCTTGGAGGCGGAGTTTGCGGCCGGGCGTCTGCAGGAGATCGACAACGCGCGCCGCACTTATTTTCGCTCGCCTAGCGAGGAGCAAACCGTCGTCTCATGCACGAGGACGGGTGGCTGCTCCACTCAAGGTCCGGCGGGCGCTCTGCCGGACGGCCACGGCCTCTTCCGCAACCCCGATCTCGCCAACACGCTGGAGCAAATCGCTACTGGCGGGCGCGACGCCTACTATCGCGGCCCGATCGCACGGACAATCGATACATACATGCGCCGCATCGGCGGTTGGCTGCGCTATGACGATCTCGCGCGCCACCACGGCGAATGGGTCGATCCGATTTGCGCGCCGTACCGGAGCGTTGAGGTGTGCGAACTGCCCCCGAATTCGCAGGGCGTGGTCGCGCTGCAGACGCTGCGGATTCTTGAAGCTTACAATCTGCGCGAAATGGGGTTCCTCTCTGCGGACTCACTGCACACGCAGATCGAGGCCACGCGACTCGCTTTCGCCGATCGCGCGCAATTCTACGGCGATCCGGCGTTCACACAATTCGACACCCGAAGTCTGCTGACAGATGCGTACACCGCACAACGCCGCGCCATGATCTCGAACGATCGCGCCATGCCGCCACCGCCGCATGCGGAGCTGCGCATCGATGGCGACACGACCTACCTCACCACGGCGGATAGCGACGGCATGATGGTGTCGCTGATCCAGTCGAACTACCGTGGGATGGGCTCGGGGTTGGTGCCAGACGGTTTGGGCTTCATGCTGCAGGACCGCGCCGAATTGTTCTCGCTGCAGAGCGGACATCCAAACATTTACGCGCCAGGCCGCCGCCCCTTTCAGACAATCATTCCAGCGTTCGCGCTGCGCAACGGTCAGCCTTGGCTCGCGTTCGGCGTGATGGGCGGCGACATGCAGCCACAAGCGCACGTGCAGATCATCGTGAATTTGATCGACTACGACATGGACCTGCAAGCGGCCGGCGATGCGGCGCGCTATCGCTTCTATGGCGGCGCGGAACCAACAGGCGATGAGCCCGATGGGGTTGGTTTCGTCGCGATGGAAAACGGCGTGCCGCCTGCCGTGCGTGCCGAACTCGAACGCCGCGGGCATCATATCCGGCCAGCTGATGGGTCATTCGGCGGTTACCAAGCGATCATGCGCCACCCGAGCGGCGTCTATGAAGCTGCGACCGAGATGCGGAAGGACGGCGCGGCTGCGGGGTATTAATGCGCGCGCTCGCCGCCGCCGCAGTGCTGCTGCTGCTCGCGGCGTGCGGGCCGCAGATTGGGGATTTGGAGCGCGGCGAGGAAGGCCGCGTGGTGCGCGCCTATGCCGGCGATAGGCTTGAGTTAGCGGACGGCACGCGCGTATTTCTGGCTGAGATCGATGCGCCGCGCGGTGACGCGCCTTATGCGGCGCAAGCGCAGGGCGAGTTGGAATCGCTCGCGGTGCATCGCGAAGTGCTGCTGACATATGGCGGCGAGCGGCGTTGGGTTGGGCGCCCGCGTGAGGGAGAAGCGCCGCGTGAGGCGGCGATCGCGCATGTGTTCGTGAAGAGCGAAGGCGGCCGCTGGTTCTGGTTGCAGCATGAACTGGTGTCGCGCGGCGCGGCTTATGTGCGCGCACGGCCGGGCAATCACGCGCGCGCTGCGGAGCTGATGGAGATCGAGCAACGAGCGCGCGCGACGGAGCGCGGCATGTGGGGCGAGCGCGCATACCGGCCGCTCAATGTGCGGGCTGCGGCAGCCGCGGCGATCGAAGCGAATGCCAATTGTCTCAGCGGCGCAGCACCCCTCCGGATCGTCGAGGGGCGTATTGCAGAAGCGAGCGTGTTCGACCGGCGCGCGTCACTGCGGATGGAGGGTGCGGATGAGCCACCCTTCTCGCTGGTGCTGTTCGGCGAGAATTTTGCGAATTGGGACGGGCCGCAGCTCGTGGCACTCACCGGCGCCCGCGTTCGAGCGCGCGGACCGCTTGGCGTTTACCGCGATGAGCCGCAGCTCTGCCTCGAACACTCAACGCAGCTGGAAATCTTGACGAACTAGCCCACGTAACCGGCGGCCACCGGATCACCGACGCGCGCGATCAAGGCGCGGCGCAGCTTTTCTAGCGCATTGCCCTCAATCTGGCGGACGCGTTCTTTGGAAATGCCGAGCCGTGCGCCCAAAGCCTCGAGCGTCACCGCGTCCTCCTCTAGCTTGCGTTCGCGAATGATGAGGCGCTCGCGATCAGAGAGTTCGCGCATCGCGTCGTGGACCAACTCGCGGCGCGCGACGTTGTCATGCGCTTCCATGACATCGGCTTCCGGGCCGGCGGCGTCACTCGCCAGCAAATCTTGCCACTCGCCATCTCCATCGTCGGTGAGCGGCGCATTGAGTGAGCGATCCGGCGAATACAGACGCGCGGCCATGGCTTCGACGTCGTGCTTTGGCACGCGCAGGGCCGTTGCGACCTTGGAGGTCGCCTCGGCGCTCATCACCGCTTCGCCGACATCGCCGATACGAGCGCGAAGGCGGCGGAGGTTGAAGAAGAGCGCCTTCTGCGCCGATGTCGTACCCGTGCGGACGATCGACCAATTGCGCAAAACGAAATCCTGCATTGCCGAGCGAATCCACCACGACGCGTAAGTTGAGAAGCGCACTTCGCGATCCGGCTCGAACCGCATCGCCGCTTGCATCAAGCCGACATTGCCTTCCTGCACGAGGTCGCTCAGCGGCAGGCCGTAGTGACGGAAGCGCGAGGCCATCGCGACGACCAGGCGCATGTATGCCATCGTCAGCTCATGCAGCGCTCGCTCGTCGTGACCCTCGCGCCATCGCCGCGCCAAATCGCGTTCGTGGTCGGCGGCGAGCATAGGCCTTTTCATCGCGGCCCGAAGAAAGCGCTGCGCGCCACGTTGGAGTTCTGCGGTTTCGGATAGCGCCATACTGATGTGTACGTCCCAGCGCGAGATGGGTTCACACGCGCGGCGCGCGTTACGCGACGTGTGCATCGCAAGAACGCGTGACGGGCTGGTTCGGCGCCAACAAAAAAGGCCGGGCTGCACGCCCGGCCTTTTCCTTCTCTTTGCTCCGACCGCTTAAGCGGCGGCTTGGGTCTGCTTCTTCGAGGCCAGCGACGCCGTCAGCTTCTGCACGGCGTCATCGCGCGTGACCTTTTCGACAGCGGCGAGTTCGCGGGCCATCCGGTCCAGCGCGCTCTCATAGAGTTGGCGCTCGGAATAGGATTGCTCCGGCTGGTCGCTGGCACGGTGAAGATCACGGACGACTTCGGCGATCGACACGAGGTCACCTGAATTGATCTTCGCTTCGTATTCTTGGGCGCGGCGGGACCACATGGTGCGCTTAATGCGGGCGCGGCCCTGGAGCGTCTTCATGGCCTGGTCGACCACTTCGCTCGAGGCGAGCGCCCGCATACCGCAGGAGCGCGCCTTCGTGGTCGGAACGCGCAGGGTCATCTTGTCCTGCTCGAACGAGATCACGAACACGTCCAGCGCGATACCGGCCACCGATTGCTGCTCGACGCCCATGACACGGCCAACGCCGTGGGCCGGATAGACGATGTGGTCACCGGGGCGGAAGGCGATCGATGGTTGGGCGGTCTGCATATTTGGTTCTCCGTGTCCCACGATGTTCTTATGGAACAACCGGTTCTTTCCTTAGCGTCACGTCCGCTCACACAGGCAAAAGGACCCATAAGGCCCGTTTTTGACCCTGTGTTCCCCTAAACCGAGCAGAATTTGCGCTATGGATTGATCCAGCTGCCCGGGACGCGACGCGCACGCCCCGATTTCTGGAACCTCTATACCACAGTTTTGGGCAATTTTAAAGCTGGCGCTTCAGCCCGGGTCAGTCGCCGTTTCCGGGCTCGGTACTGAAGTACTTCTCGAACTTGCCCTTCTCGTCTTTGAAGGTGTCGGCATCGGCTGGGGCCGTGCCTTTGACCGTGATGTTCGGCCAAATTTTCGCGAAGTCAGTGTTGACCTTAAGCCACCTGCCATCGGGCTCGTCCTGGGTGTCAGGCTTGATCGCATCAACTGGGCACTCGGGCTCGCAGACGCCGCAATCGATGCACTCGTCGGGATGAATGACGAGGAAGTTCTCGCCTTCATAGAAGCAATCAACCGGGCAGACTTCGACGCAGTCCATGTATTTGCAACGCACGCACGCGTCGGTGACGATGTAGGTCATTGGCCCGGTTCCGCTCTCCGGGGCTGACATGACGAGCCGTACCGCGAGCGTCAAGCGAATGCCGCTGCGTCAAGTTCGCTGTAGAGTGCGCGTGCTTCCGAAGCGGGGCCTCTGCGTGCGCCGAGCGCTACCACTTTGAGCACCATCAGTTTTCCGTTTTGCGGAAACATCAGCACGTCGCCGGGCGCGACGTCGACGGAAGGCTTCTCCACCCTGCGCGGCACGCCGTCATGGACGATGCGCACGCCGCCTTCAGCAACGTAACGCGACGCCCCAGCGCGTGTCTTCGCGAAGCGGGCGCGAAAGAGCCAAACATCGATGCGCTGCCGCTCGCTCAAGCTGGGCGACTCCTGCGCCGGCGCGGCGGTGCGTCGGTTGGCGGCAAGAGATTGGCGAGCGCAGAGAAGGCGTTGTCGGATTTGGCCGGACCGGCATCGCGTTTGCGCGGCATGGCGCGGCGCCAAAGCTTCGGCGCGCCCTCGCCTGTCGAAGCTTGATGATAGCCGAGCGCATGCAACACGCCGGCGAGATCGCGCATCGGGCGGCCGATGAGACGCGCAAGCACGACGTCGGCGGGCGGGGTCTCACTCTCAAGCGCTTCGGCCAGTTTTTCGACGAGGTCGAGCCGAATGGCGATGCGGCCGCAAGCGCGATACCCGGCGGCCGCGCATTCGCCCCACTCGCGCCTATCCTCAAGCGGCGCGGAGAGTGCGCCTGGACGCGCGAGAAAGATCGGCTGCGCCTCGTTCGGATGGGCCGCGCGCCAGAGCAGCGCCAGCGTGTGCGCAGCGCGCGGCTTCACCAGCGCCGGCAAGAAGATGGTGTGCACGCCGAGCCGTACGCCATGGCGGCGCAATGCGGCGGCGCCGCCTTCGCTGATGTGGTCGAGATCCTCAGCCGCGCGGTCGAGCGCCCCGGCGTTTTCGATGAGCCGAAACGCGAGACCGCGCGCGTCCGGCGGCAAGCGGCCGTCGCGCCAGGCATTTTCGAGCGCGACAAGCGGCCGGAGATCGTTCGCCACGAGTTGCGCAAGCCAAAGTTCCAGGCGCTCACGTGCCGCGTTGCGTTCAAGCTCGGAGGCTTGTTCGCCACCGATCAATTCGAGACGTGGCTTCAGCACCGGCGCACCCTGAGTGAGCTTTGCCACGGCTGCACGATTGAGGTGTACGCGGCCGTCACGGCCAAGCGTGATGGCCTCGTCCGCCGCTTGCGCGATCTCGGCCAGACGACGCGAAAGTTCGGGCCGCAGCGCGCGCAGCGCAGAGTTGCGGACAGCGCGCCCCTCAAGACCAGACGACGTGCGCGGGTCCGGTTTGAACTCCAGGCCTTCGAGGCGGCCGACGTAGTGGCCCTCGACAGTGACCTCCCCCTCTTCGGTGATGCCCGCGAGCAGCGCATCTTCGCGCTTCAAGCCCTTCAACAGCGCGCTGGTGCGGCGATCAATGAAGCGCTGAGTCAGTGCGTCGTGAAGTGCGTCGGAGAGCTTGTCTTCGACCTCGCGGGTCTTCATTCGCCAATCGTCAGCATCCTGTAGCCAGTCGGCGCGGCTGGCGGCGTAGGTCCAAGTACGGATATGCGCGAGGCGCGCTTGCAGAACGTCGAGATCGCCCGCCGTGCGGTCGAGTTTTTCGATCTCGGCGGCGATCCATTGGCTCGGCACGCGGCCCTTCGCCGTTACGATGTAGTTGGCGATGCGCAATGCGAGCTGAACGTGTTCGTCCTTCGAGACTTTACGGAAGTCGGGGAGCTGGCATGCCTCCCACAAGCGGCGGACATCATCCGGGCCGCGCACACGATCCATCAGGTCGCTATCGTCGAGGATACGCCGCAGCACCAATTCGTCGTCGGTGCCACGAACGCGTAGTAGACCTGAGCGATGCGGCGGCTTTTCCAATGACGCAATCAAGGCGCCGATGCTGTCGAACTTCAGTTCGGCATTGCGCCACTGCACGGCTTCGATGGTCTCGAACTCGTGCGCCTCGACGCGCTCGACGATCTCCTCGTCGAACGGCTCGCATTCTCCGGTTTCACCGAACTGACCGTCGCGGGTAAAGCGGCCAGCGCGGCCCGCGATCTGTGCGATTTCATCGGGGCGCAGGTCGCGCCAGGAATGGCCGTCGAACTTGCGGCGCGAGGCGAACGCAACATGGTCGACGTCCATGTTGAGGCCCATGCCGATAGCATCGGTAGCGACGAGGAAATCGACCTCCCCGCTTTGATAAAGCTCGACCTGGGCGTTGCGTGTGCGCGGGCTCAACGCCCCCATCACCACAGCGGCGCCGCCGCGGTGGCGGCGGAGGAGTTCAGCGATGGCGTAAACTTCGTCCGCGGAGAACGCCACGACGGCAGAACGCTTCGGCAGCTTGGTGATCTTTTTCGGCCCCGCATAAGCCAGCGTCGACATCCGTTCGCGGTGGGTGATCTCGGCGTCCGGAAGGAGCTTCTTGATCATCGGCCGCATCGTGTCGGCGCCGAGCAACATCGTCTCGCCAAAGCCGCGGGCATGAAGGATGCGGTCGGTAAAAACGTGACCTCGGTCGAGATCGCGGGCGACTTGGATTTCGTCGACGGCCAGGAATTCGACCGCGAGATTGAGCGGCATCGCTTCGACGGTGCAGACGAAATAACGAGCGGTCTCGGGGACGATCTTCTCTTCGCCTGTGATCAGCGCCGCAAGCGCCTCGCCCTTGGCGGCGACGACGCGGTCATAGACCTCGCGCGCCAAGAGGCGCAGCGGCAAACCGATCATCCCGCTCGCGTGACCGAGCATACGCTCTATCGCGAGATAGGTTTTGCCGGTGTTGGTTGGTCCCAGGACAGCCTTGATCCTGGCTCGCGCAGTCATGCGAGGACGATGGGTCCCGGGTTAGGCGAATTCAAGCCGAGAGACCTTCTGGATATCTGCCGAGTAATGAAGTGAAGAACAGGTGGAGAGAAGGGAACAAGAACGAATCAATCGTGACTCACTGCATTTGATTCGTTGCTTCGACGTTCACGGCTACATCTTGGGGTTAATACCTAAGTAACACACAAGACTTGAAAAGGGGCGCTTCCGAAAGACCGCGCCCTTGGCGTTTAAGTGAGTTCTGTCAGCGTCTTAGCGTAGGCGCGTGCCGTTGATTGTCAGCCTGCGGGCCTCGAGGCGCACGACGCCCACGCCATCGGTTGGCATTTCGATCGTGACCGGGGCCCACATGCCGCTTTCGGTGCGGGCCAGGACAAACGAAAGCGTGGCCGCTTCCTGGACGTCGCCGAAGCCGGCGATCGGACGGAATTGGACGCGGCAGCGGACACCTGGGCCCTGATAGGCGCGGCTGTTGACGGTGACAGCGCCATTTGGGGTCATGACGAAGTCGAAGCGGGCGCGGCCATCCATGTAAACGCGGAGCGTCCGCGCGCACGGGTCGCCTGTCGCAGTCGCCATGGCGGCGATGGCGGTGATCTGGTCGATGGTGTTGCGGCGCTGCTCGGCGGTCGCTGGCGGGTCGCCCATGTTGGCGGGGCCGGGGTTTGCGGTGGTGACAACGTCGTTGGCGCTGAACGCCGCGCGGATTTGGCGGCCATTCGGGCGATCTTCGCGCCGGCGCCCGCCTTGGTGGGTATATTGGGTGGGGCGCAGCGCACCGTCAGCGGCGACGTTGCCCGTCACCGTATAGGTGTAGTCCTGGCTGCGATTGAGCGCCGCGCCGACCCAGCCCTTCATCTCGCGATTGGCGCTCGCCGTGTAGGTCGCCCCGGTCTGGTTGAAATTGTAGGTGAAATCACCGGCCTCAACGCCGCGGGCGTGAACTGAATAGATCGCTGAAAAGCTGCGATTCGTGCCCGTTTGCGCGCCGGCGGAGGTCGCCATGGCGGCCATACCGATCGCGAAAAGTAGGCCTTTGGCAGCCCCGAACGTTCTCATAGGTCCCAAACCTTCCAGTTCCTGCTTAGCGAAACGGGCTAACTCTTAAGCGGCGCCCACTGATCCAGACATGAACCAAATTGGGCTCTTTGATGGAAACCGCTGCGGTACGGGGCGATTTCGGGCCGCAGGTCGCCTTGACCCATGGGGGTCGTTCGCGTAAGCGTCCGCGCTTCAATTTTCCCCATCGTTCCGAGAATTCTCATGTCCCGCCGTTGCGAACTTTCCGGCATCAATCGCCAGATTGGCCACAAGGTCAGCCACTCCAACATCAAGACCAAGCGCGAGTTCCAGCCGAACTTGGTCAATGTGACGTTGGCGAGCGACGCGCTCGGCCAGAACTTCAAGCTCCGCATCACGGCCGCGGCTCTGCGCACCGTCGATCACCGCGGCGGCTTGGACCAGTTCCTGCTGAAGGCGGACGCGACCGAACTCTCCACGCGCGCCGCGAAAATCCGCCGCGACCTGAAGAAAAAGCTGGCCGAAACCACCGCCGCCGCTTAATCCGCCGGCGTTTCCACAATATCGAAGGCCAGAAGGAGCGTGCGTTGCTGCGCGCTCTTATTGTTGTCTGAGACGATGTAGATGCGCGTAGCGCCCTCGCGCGTGCGCACGGCTGAGATGCCTTCGAAATTGTCGACTGGGAATGGCGGATCAAGCACCGCCAGCACTTCCTTTTCGACCGTGCCGCCCTCACCGCTCGGCGCCGCAAAGCGCGTGATGCGCGCGCGCGGGCCGATGACGGGCGCGAAGAAACGCTCCAACGCGACGAAATCGCCGTTCGGCAAACGATCGAGACCGGTGAGTGAAAAGCCGTCGCTCAAAGGATAAGCGAAGCGCGACGGCACGGACGCGTGTGCGTCGAGCGGCGCAAGCCAAAGCAGTGTCGTCGCCTCGTCGCCACCTTCGGCGCCAATCAAGAGCGCGTTATCCATCGCCGCCAAAGCTTCAAGACCTTGGTTTGTCGGCAAGCGCGCGACGCCGTCCAATCGCGGCCCCCTTTCGGCGAGACCAAACGGCCCGTCGCGATTGAGATCGTAGATGCGGATGATCTGCGAGCGCTCGAAGCTCACGGCGAAACGGCCGTCGGCGAGTTGCGCAAGGCCTTCGGAATCTGCTTCGGCCTTCGTGCTCAATGTGCGGCCGCGCTCGTCGCGCATGAAGGCGCCGCGGACATTGATGAAGCCGGCCAGATGATCGCGGTCGTCGAAGGTGAGTTGTGCGTCGATCCAATCTGCTTCATCGCTAATAGCGACGACGCGGCCGTCTTCCAGCACCTCAAGCGCCGAAAGGCCGACGAACATCGGGTTGCGCGACCGCAGCTCAATCCCGCCGCGGTAAGCCAGCCGGCCCACGGCCTCCACGGGCGCTGCAACCGGGATGACTTCGACGTTGATGTTTTCCCACTGATCGGTGGCGCCGACCGTCCGCGCCACTTCGCACGACGCGAGGGCGACCACCCACGCCAATGCCGCGATGAGACGGATCACAGCGCCGCCTGCGCTGCGCGCCGCATCAGCTCGCGCGGCGAGCGCGGCGGCGGAATGGCGGCGGCGCCCGGTTCGTCGAAGAGTTCCGCGAGCTTTTCAGTCATGACACCGCCAAGCTGCTCCGCATCGGTGATGGTGACGGCGCGCTTATAATAGCGCGTCACGTCGTGGCCGATGCCGATGGCGAGAAGCTCAACCGGCGAGCGCGTTTCGATCCAATGGATCACGTTGCGCAAGTGGCGTTCAAGATAGTTGCCAGGATTTGCCGAGAGCGTTGAATCGTCCACCGGCGCGCCATCGCTGATGACCATCAGCAAACGGCGCTGCTCAGGCCGCTCGAGCAAACGGCCATGCGCCCACATCAACGCTTCACCGTCGATGTTTTCCTTCAGCAGCCCTTCGCGCATCATCAAGCCAAGATTGCGCCGCGCGCGCCGCCACGGTGAATCCGCGCCTTTATACACAACGTGACGAAGATCATTGAGGCGGCCTGGTTGCGGTGGACGATCAGCCTTCAGCCACGCATCCTTAGAAGAGCCGCCCTTCCACGCGATCGTCGTGAAGCCAAGGATTTCAACCTTCACCCCGCAGCGTTCGAGCGTGCGTGCAAGAATGTCGGCGCACAGCGCCGCGACCATGATCGGCCGCCCGCGCATCGAGCCTGAATTGTCCAAAAGCAAAGTGACAACCGTATCCTTGAACGGCATGTCCTCTTCTTGCTTGAACGAGAGCGCCTGCATCGGGTCGGTAATCACGCGCGTGAGACGCGACGTATCGAGCAGCCCCTCTTCAAGGTCGAAGCTCCAGGCGCGGTTTTGCTTCGCCATCAAGCGGCGCTGCAGACGATTGGCCAAACGGCCAACGACGCTTTGCAGCGGCTTCAGCTGCTGATCGAGATAGTTGCGCAGGCGCGCAAGTTCTTCAGTCGGGCAAAGATCCTCCGCGCCGATCACTTCATCGTAGGCGCGCGTAAACACCTTATAGTTTGCGTTCGGATCATCGGGCTCGTTGCGCGGCTTCGGGCGCATCGGCTTTTCGCCAGGATCTTCGGTTTCGGTGTCTTGCTGATCGTCGGCGTCGACATCGGTTTCGATCGACATGGTGCGATCGTTCTCGGTGTCGATCTCGCCTTCGATCATCTCCATGTCGGCAGGCGCCTGCTCCTGCATGTCGTCTTCGCCGTCAGCATTGTCCGGTTGCGGCGGCGGCGGTTCGTTGCCGGAGGCTTCGTTGTCGTCGTCGTTGGTTTCCTCGGCGCTAAGATCATCACCCATGCCAAGATCGGTCAGCACGTTGCGAAATTGCAGCGCGAACTGGCGCTGATCGTCGATCACCGACGCGAGCTTATCGAGATCGGCGCCGGCGCTTTTTTCGATGTCGGCGCGCCAAGCATTGACGAGCGCCTTGGCGTTCGGCGGTGGCGCAAGGCCAGTCAGCCGCTCGCGCACCATCAACGCTACGGCGTCAGCCAAAGGCGCCAGCGCTTTGTCATTCATGCGTGCTGCGCCGCGCCGCTCGAGCGAATCCGCAAGCGCAGCGGCGAGGTTGTTGGACACACCCTTCAGCGCATTTGAGCCAAGCGATTGCACGCGCATGTCTTCAACGGCTTCAAACACCGCGCGCGCCTCAGCGCCCTGCGGACGTAATTTCGAATGCTCGCGTTCGTCGTGGTACGAGAGCTTCAGCGCCAAGCCATCGGCTTGGCCGCGAATGCGCTCAGCCTCGGGATCAGAAATCACACGCGGTGGATGTGGCAGCACGATCTTGCCAGGCGACAGGCGCGGGCCCTCCGCGCCGAACGTGACTTCAAGCTCCTCCTCCGCGCCAGCCAGCGCGCGGGTCGTCTGCGCGAGCGAGCGCTTGAAGAGTTCAGCCGGGGTTTCCTTGGCGGACATCGCGACCTGAATACCCGTTTCTGCAGAGGACGGGAACCGTCGGCCGGGCAAAATGCTGATGCTGTTGGTCTTGGAACGTCGCTCCCTCCTTAGCGTTGGGCCGAGTGAAGGAGATCACAATGCGCAAAATATTCTCGACGCTCGTAGCCGTCGCTCTACTCGGCAGCGTTATTACTGTCGCCAACGCCCAAGACCGCCGCGGCGGCGGCGACCGCAACAATGAATTCGCCCCCGCGAGCGCGCAACAAGTGGCCGCTGCCGACCGCCGCCTGAACCAGATTTATCAACGCCGCATCGCCGATGCGCGCGCCGATGACCGCAACGATCGCCGCAATCGCGGCTGGTACAGCCAAGAAACCGCACTCCGCACCGCCGAGCGCGCTTGGATCACTTTTCGTGACACCGAGTGCCGCTATCTGACCCAGCAAGACGCCGGCGTCCGCGGCTACGACGCACTGATGCGCGGCTGCCTGGTTGCGCAGATCGAGGAGCGCACAGCCGAATTACGTGACGCGGAGCAAACGCTGGCCGCGCGCTGAGGCCGGTTCAAAAACTAAGGAAGCGCGGCGCTGCTCATGCGTCGCGCTTTTGTTCACGCCACCTTCACCCGTGTCGCCGCTTCCGGCAGGTCCGCACCGAACGCGCGTTGGTAGAACTCCGCCACTGTTGGCCGCTCCAGCTCATCGCACTTGTTCAGGAACGTCATCCGGAACGCGAGGCCGACGTCGCCGAAGATTTCGGCGTTCTGCGCCCAGGTGATTACCGTGCGCGGGCTCATCACGGTTGAGATGTCGCCATTCATGAAAGCGTTGCGCGACATGTCGGCGACGCGGACCATCGCCATGATCGTGCGCTTGCCTTCTGGATTGTTGTAGGTCTGCGCCTTGGCGATCACGATTTCGGCTTCGGCGTCGTGATCGAGATAGTTGAGCGTCGTCACGATCGACCAGCGGTCCATCTGACCTTGGTTGATCTGCTGGGTGCCGTGATAAAGCCCCGTCGTGTCGCCCAAGCCGATCGTGTTGGTCGTCGAGAAGAGACGGAAATACGGATTGGCGCTGATCACGCGGTTCTGATCGAGCAAGGTGAGCTTGCCGCTCGCTTCCAGCACGCGCTGGATCACGAACATCACGTCCGGACGGCCTGCGTCGTATTCATCGAAACAGATCGCGACCGGGCGTTGCAGCGCCCACGGCAGCATGCCCTCGCGAAACTCGGTGACCTGCTTGCCCTCCTTCAGCACGATCGCGTCCTTGCCGACGAGATCAATGCGGCTGACGTGACTGTCGAGGTTGATCCGCACCATCGGCCAGTTGAGGCGCGCGGCCACCTGCTCGACATGCGTGGACTTACCGGTGCCGTGATAGCCCTGGACCATGACGCGGCGGTTGTGGGCAAAGCCCGCCAAGATTGCGAGCGTCGTCTGCGGATCGAAGCGATAGGCGGGATCGATTTCTGGGACGTATTCCGTCTTCTTGGCGAAGGCAGGAATCTTCATGTCGCTCTCGACGCCGAAGTCGCGGGCCGAGACAGTCTTGTCCGGCTTGGCGGAGAGGAGATCGTCAGCAGCAGTCATGTGAGAGATTGGCCTTGGGAGGAGTTTCAATCGCCAGCTTACAGCGCAGCGGCCGGGCTAGAAAAGCGACTAATTGACGAGGGTCCTAGACCAGCCCGCCGGCCTTCAGCGTCTGGTACGCCTTCAAGGTCTTTTGCAGGTTCTGCTCCGCCCCGCGGTCGCCACCGTTGGAATCGGGGTGCCAGCGCTTTACCAACTCGGCGTACTTGGCGCGAATCTCAGCGTTGGTCGCGTTTTCCTCAAGCTCCATTGCCCCGAGCGCCAGACTTTGGAGCTTGGTGAGCCGACGGCGCGCTTTGACGGGCGCGGCGCCCGCGCCGGGATCGCCGCCAAACATGCCAAATGGATCAGCCGCGCCGGCCTTGCCGCGCGCCGCATCGAGGCGCCCGCTGCGGAACGTCCAAGTCGGGCGGTGACCCGTCTCTTCCTTCTTCTGGAAGTCGGCCTTCTCGGCGTCGGACATGCCCGCGAAGTAGTTCCAGCGTTTGTTGTAATCGGCGGCATGGGCGGCGCAGAAATGCCAGAACTGGTTCGCGTGATCCCGGCTTTTCGGCGCGCGATGGAGCCCGGGGCTCTTACAGCCTATATGGTCGCAAGCACGCTCGCTCGGCTCCGGCTCGGCCGCTTTGGCCGCGCCGGCTTTCTTGACGCGAATGTCCACAAACTTGGGACGATAGGAAAACGTGTCAGCCATTGGATGGACGAGTATGGGCGCCAGAGGTTAAGCGGACAAGGAATTGACAGACAACAAAACGCATCTTTCGCGTGCTTCGCGCATTGAAACGCAGCTTCGCGCTCGGTTCTCGCCCGTTCACTTTGTGTTGACGGATCAATCCAGCATGCACGCCGGCCATGAGGGCGCGCACCCTGGTGGGGAAAGCCACTATCATCTCTCTATGCACGCAGCCACCTTCGAGGGCCTTTCCCGCGTCGCGCGTCAACGCTTGGTTTACGAAGCCCTTCGTGAAGAATTCGACACGGGCTTGCACGCGCTCACGCTCGACCTCAGAGTTCCGGCCGAGGCGTAACGCGCGCTTTCGGTTCGCGGCGTGGGGAGCGGGATGCTGCGACGTATATTGGCTTGGCTTGTCGCCATTGTGGCGGGCGTCATTTTTGGCGCCGCGTCCGCATGGGCGGTGCTGAATTTCGGCGGCGCGAATTTCACTGAACATTACGGACGCTGGGTTTACAGCCGCGCCGCAGGTTCAACCGCCGCAGGACCATACACACGCGCCATCATCGCCCGCGAAGGTTTGCTGGCGTTGTCAGCGCGTGAGGCTCGCTATTTTTCGCTCTACGAAGACGAACGAGGCCGGCCGCTGAGCGAAAGCTGTATCTACGACCTCAACGGGCTGCCGCTCGATGCGCGCTGGTGGTCGGTCACGCTCTACGCCGACGACAACTTTCTCGCACAAAACACTGACAACGCCCATTCGGTCGACGCGTCGCGCCTCGGTAACGATCGCGCGTGGAGCGTTCGCATCTCACCGGTGCGCGGCGCCGCTGCGCACTGGCTATCTTCACGCGCAGCGCGGCGCGGATTTATCGTGATGCTGCGTGTCTATAATCCGCAGCGCGATTTCCTCCCCAGCGAACAATCGCTGCCGGTGCTGACCACCGTCTCATGCGCGGGAGATCCGCCATGAACTGGGGCAAATACGTGCTCGGCGCGCTGATCATCGGCGCGCTCGTGCACTTTGCGCTTATCGTTGCGACGCCGCGCGTCCTTATGCACGTCGCCATGGATCGCATCGGCGCCGGCGGCGACAATGCCTGGCTCATATCTGATCGCGTTACCGCCGCATCGCGCCAGATCGTGCGGCCCTCGCCTGACTTCGCGTATTCCGCTTGCGTGTTCGATCTGAGCCAAGGCCCGGTCGTGATCACCGCGACACCGTGGGACGCGTATTGGTCGCTCTCGCTCTACGCCGCCAACAGCGACAATTTCTTCGTCATCGACGATCGCGAAGCGCACTACGGCGCGGAGATCACACTCGTACGCCGCGGTACAGAGCATCCCGAAGGCGCGTCGATGGTGATTGAAAGCCCTGACGCGCGCGGCATCGCTTTGATTCGCCGGCTGGCGCCAACGCCGACAGCTTACGACGCTGCGCGTCAGGTCGCAGGCGAAGATGTGTGCGCGTCAGTGACGCATTTGGTTGGCTAGAATTCAGCGGCGCGAAACGCCGCCAGGCGTGCAAACAGCAACGTCACCGCCTTGCGCCGCGCGCCCACAAGCTGACGCACTGGGCTGTCACGTAAAATCGCGCCGCCAAAACCGTCGGCGACGATGAGCCCACAGTCTTCCGGGATCAGCTCGCGCGGAAACGTCTCGGTCACGCCGAAGAAGAAGCGATCGCAATAGTCAAGATATTCAGGCCACTTCTGGTCGCACGCATAATCCTCGACGCACGACTTCGTCTCAACGATCCAAATCTCGCCCTGCTGTGTCAGCGCCATGACATCGGCGCGGCGGCCATTGGCGAGCGGAACTTCAAGGATTGGCGCGAGCCCGTGTTCCACCAGCATACGCGTCACGCCGCGCGCCAGCGCAGCCGTCACATCCGGCCTGCGAACGGGAATGCCGTCATCCATGGACTTATTCTTCCACTGCGCGTCAGCGGGAACAAGCGTCCGGAACTGGGGAGGCTTCGAGGGCGTTCGTGCGGCATCGACATAAGGATGAATTACATGCGCAAGAGCTTCCTCTTAGCCGCGGCTTCAGCTGCGCTGCTTTCAGCGTGCGGCCTCGGCGCGCCCACCTACCCGACGTTTGGCGACGTCGCCTATCGCATCGAAGGAGCGACCGCTTCCGCAAGTGGCGGCGCAGCGGTCCAGACTGTCGTTTATCGCGACGGTCCGAAGCTGCGCGTCGAAACCATGCTCCCGAACATGGGCCAAGCCACGATCGTCTTTGATGAATCCACCAATGCCGCCTACGTGCTGAACCCGACAGGCCAGTTGCCAACAGCGACCGTGCAACCTGCCGCAACACCGCCGGCCGGCGCGACCACCACGACAACGCCGGCAGGCACGACGACAACCACAACGACCCCAGCCGCGACGACCGCGCCCGCGACCACAACTGCGGCCGCGCCAGCGCAGCAAGTTGTCGGGGTCGCGGTCCGCATCGAGGATGCTGACGCGCCGCAGCCGTTTGAAACGGCGTGGGCCGCACTCGGCGCCGAAAATGCGCGCTCAACCGGCAAATGCGAAGTCGCCGGTGAGTCTGGCCATGAATGGACCCCGCGCGAAGCGCCTGCGCCAGGCGTCGAGCGCACCGCGTGCATCACCGAGGACGGAATCGTGCTGCGCGTCACCGAAAGCGGTCGGACGCTGTGGGAAGCCACCTCGTTGCAGCGCGGCGAGCAAGACGCCGCCATGTTCGGCGTGCCGGCGGGTTATCAGTTGATCGACCCGCAAGCCGTCGCCGCTCAAGTAGGTGAGAACATGGAGCAGCTCGATAGCGTCACGGGCACCACGCCCGCGCCGCAGCAAACACCCGCGCCCGCGCCGCGCGGCTAACACCTTGCACTACCGCCGCGCCGGGTGTCTGATCCGATGCGGCGGTGGTGTTCATGGCGCGGATATTTCTTTCATACGCTCATGAAGATCATGCGGCCGCGAAGCGCATCGTTGATGCCCTCGCGCGCGAAGGGCTGGAGGCGTGGTGGGATCACGACATCCCGCCGGGCCGCACCTGGGCGCAGGTGATCGGCGAGCGTATAGACGTCGCTGATGTTGTTATCGTCACGTGGTCGAAGCGATCTGTTGAGTCGAACTTCGTACAAGAAGAAGCGCAGATGGCGCTTGATGTCGGCAAGCTCCTACCGGTGAAAGTTGATGACGTCGAGCCGCCGATCGGATTTCGCCGCGTCCACGCGTCAAACTTAGTGGGTTGGAACGGCGAAGCCAATCACCGGCAATGGCGTGCGCTTCTTGATGAGGTCAGGCAACGTCTTGATGGAGGCCCCGTAGCTCTTGGCGCACCGAACGCATCGCTCGCTTCCACACGAACTCGAATGCCGCTCGGCGTGGGCATCGCAGCGTTGATTTTCGTAACCGTTGTCGCAACTTATTTTGCGTCCAAGAGCTCTTTTGACGTTGCCGACACCGTGCCGGACACAATCCAAGACGTCGGGACAGGGCGCCAGGTTTCAGCCAGCGCCAGATGGGTACGGCGAAACGCGCCGGCGGTGGAGGTGTCTGCATCAACGACCGGTGCCGATTGCGCCAACGCTGTTGCGACCATAACCTTCAGTGGCGATGGAAATGCCCCACTCTTTACGCAGTCCTTCTCCGCTTCATCTGTAATTACATTGGCCTTGGCGCGGGATCGTGAGGCGATGCAGATGTCGCTGGCGACCTGGGTCGCAGAGGGCGCCGGCATGCCCAAGTATGCGGGCGATCTTCCGGACTGGCGGCCGGATGACCAAGACCCAATGCGCGGAGACCTCCCGTTCTACCTGGAGACTGACGCTGACCGCTCATCCTACGCGGCGCTGCGTCAAAGCAATGTGCCGGTCTATTGCTTCGTCCAAGGCCTGGAATCGGCGGCCTGCCTCGTGGTTCAAGGTGGGTACCTTGAACGTATCGGCTTACAGGTGCTCTAACTAGCTGAGCTGGTGTCTACTCCGCCGCGATCGACGCTGCTTTGATCTCGTTCAGCGAGCCGGTGTTGATGCCGAAATTGATCGTCTTCAAATACTGAATGCCCTCGTCGGCGATCGCGTCGCCCACCATTTCATCGCCTTCGGCTTTGAACTCATCGAAGTCGATATACATCGCATAGAAGCTTTTGGTGCGGTCGGTGATGATGCCGGCGTTCCAGAGCGTCTTCACCAGCACGCGGAAGATGTTGGTGCCTTCCTTCATGTGCTCGCGGCGCGCATCGTCGGTGGCGACTTCCTGGAAGCCCGCCATGACCTTGTCCGGATCCAAGCCGAACTGCGCGTAAATTGATGTCATCTGGTGCGGCGCGACGAGGTTGAATAGAAGTGTCTGGAAGCAATGCGCCGCCCAGCTCTCAACGATCTCATGCTCTTCGGCTGAGAGCTTCGGGATGGTGCGGTCGGCCCAAATCTTCCCGAACTTGTGGTGGAAAGCTTCGTCAGTCATGACGAGCTGCGTCAGCTTTTTGGCGAGCGGATCTTCCCACTCTTTGAAGATCGTGGCGAAGGCGCCCATGGCGAGGCCTTCGACTAGCATCTGCATGCCGATAATCTTTTTGTAGACCTCCGGCGCGTGCACGATCTCTTGCAGCAAGCCGGCGAGCACGGTGCCGCACGGCAGCGGCGTGCCCCAGCGCGCGATGATGTATTTGGCGAACGCGGTGACGTGACGGCCTTCTTCGCGCGTTTGGTTGGCGGCGTATTCTTGCGCGCCTGGATCGCGCAGCACGTGGCAAAGCGATGCGGAGAGGTTCAGCGCGCCCTGCTCGCCATGCAGGATCGAGCTCATCACCCAGCGGCCGACTTGGCTCTTGAAGCGGATACGATCGGCGGGCTTGTCGGCGAAATGGTTGGAGACGTAATCGGTCAACAGAGCCGGGATCATCACGTCGGGGATGAAGTCGGTCGTGTCCGGATCGAAGTCGTCGTTGAAGTCGATATATTTCTTGTCGAGCGGATCCCAGAAGTGATCGTGGGTCGCTGAGATAATCTTATCGAACGCGGTCGAGCGGTTCAGGTGACGGTCGATTTCCAGCATTTGGCTGAAATCCGTCGGCGGAACGGCGTCATAGACCTCGTCCTTGGTGATTTGGCGGATTGGAGCGGCGGAGTCGGCCATCGCGTCGTCTCTCCCGTATGTGGCCGCTGTCTGGGAGCGGACCTTTTTCTGAATGATCCCACACTAACCGAAGCGACTGCCCTCCGCAACAAAAATGACGGGGGCGTCAACTTGATGGATCATTGCCGGGTAGCCGACAGCGCCACGATTTCCTCGGTATGGCCGCGGGCTGACAGATAGCTCTGGTGAATCTGGCCAGACATGCGCGCAGGCTGACCAAAAATCCGGGAACGAGCGGTCGTCGCGACCCGCGGCGTCTCGGAAGCCTGGCCACTGATCAGATAGGGGCCGCGGTCAGCGCTCTCGCAGAAGATTGCGAAGGCATTGCCGCGATATTGGCCGTGGCACGGGCGACCGGCGAGCGAACCTTCCAACACCTCGCCCGGCCGTGTGGTCAGCGTAAGGTCACCCAGCGCACCGATGCGCCACACACCATCCAGAATGGGCGTGCGCTCGATCCCTGCCACAACGTTCGGCACGGTGGCGTTGGTTTGCGCCGTTGCGGCGGACGCCGTCAAAATCAGGCCGGTCGCGACGAGAGCTATAAACGCGGTGCGCATTGACGCCTCCGATTACAATATCGCCAGTTAAGCGCGATTTTCGGCGCTTGTCCGTGCTCCGCGTCACGCTTGCCGCTAAACTCAGCAAATCATGACGGACACAACCGCCCCTTCGCTCGATGACCTTGACCGCCACGCGCGCGCCGCATGGGCGCAACTGCCGCAAGAGTTTCGCGATCTCGCCGGCGACGTGCTGATCCGCGTCGAGGACTTCGCCAATGAAGAAATTCTCGCGGATATTGGCGTCGATGATCCGTTCGAACTGACGGGTCTCTATTCAGGCGTCGATCTCACGCAGCGCTCGGTGATGGACCCAGAGCCCGGCCAACCGATGGTGTTTCTGTTTCGCCGGCCCATCCTCGACGAATGGATCGAGCGCGGCGATGTCGGCTTGCGCGAACTTGTATCGCACGTGCTGGTCCACGAGATCGGCCATCACTTCGGCCTCAGCGACGACCACATGGATGGGCTGCTCGAAGAGGCCGACTGAACTCTTCTCAGCAGACGCAACGCGTTAGCGCCGGCGTTGTTGGCGCGAAATCGGCACTGACGTACGTTCCGACATGCCGAGCGATTGCGAGCAATATTCTTCCGGCGTTGTCAGTTGCGGACGCATCGGGTCGCTGTCGAACGCGCCCTGCACTTGCGTGAGACACTGATCCCAAGCGCGCACATCAGCGCGGCGCTCTTCATTTGAGCGGGGATCGCCAGTCGGCGGCGGAACCTGCGTTTGCACCTGACCGGGCACGATGATGTCATCATCATCGGAACGCGCGCGCGCAGGCTGAGACGGAGGCGGCGCGGCGATCTGCGCCGCGGCAACCGGCGGGGCCGTTTGCTGCGGCGGTGGGTTGGCCGTGACAGGTGCACTCTGACGCGCCGGTGGCTCAGCGGCGGGAACGGGAGCGGTCTGGCGTGCAGCGGGTGGCGCGGTGAACTGAGGCGCCGGCTGCGGCGCTGTCGCCATTTGCGGCGCCGGGGCCGGAGGCGCGCTTGCGGCTGGAGACGGCCGCGTGCGTTGGGCGTTGCGGCCAGCAGGCTCGAGCCCCGCGCAGCTCGCCAGAGCCACAGCCAAGGCGACCATCGCCAAACGTCCAATCATTCGCCTGCTCCTCACGTCCCCACCCATCACATTAGTCCGAAAACAGTCCCCGCCTAGCCCGCGAACGCCACCATCTCCGCCACCCAAGCAGGCGCCTGCTCGCTTGCTTTTCCGTAACGCCCGTCGTCGAAAGCGCTAGCGTTTTCCGAGGGTTCGAGGTTGATCTCCATGGTCGGAATGCCCGCCCGGCGCGCGGTGGAAACAAATCCCGCCGCCGGATAGACGTTTCTCGACGTCCCGATCGAGACAAACAGATCAGCCGCGGCCAGGGCCGCGTAAATCTCATCCATCAGAAGTGGCGTCTCGCCGAACCAAACGACGTGCGGACGCATCCCGTCCGTCCTGCCGCACGATACGCAGCCAAGATCGAGCGAGATGTCGCCATCATACGGCACGACAGCTCCGCACTGATGACATCGCGCCTTCGCGATCTCGCCGTGCATATGAAGCACGCGCTGCGATCCGCCCCGCTCGTGAAGATTATCGACGTTCTGGGTGCACAGCGTAACGCTTCCACTGCGCTCCGCCCACGTCCGTTCCAGCTCCGCCAATGCGACATGCGCCGCATTGGGTTTGACGTCTTTGTGCGTGTTGCGGCGCATATTGTAGAAGTCGAGAACAAAGCTCGGATTGCGCTCATAGCCTTGAATCGAGGCGACTCCTTGCAAGTTGTACTGGCTCCAAACGCCGCCTTTATCGCGGAAGGTGGAGAGCCCCGATTCCGCTGAAACGCCAGCGCCTGTCAGGATGAAAATGCGCCTCGCGATCATGGAACTTCCGTCAACGGCAGCCACACATAGGATTCCCCGAAACCGCGACAAGAGTTGACGCGTTTCCCTCGATCCGCTTTGGGACTGCGGGGGTAATCAGAGGGAAAGGCGCCAGAATGCGCATTGCTACAATTATCGCCGCTTTTGCGTTGGCGACGCTGGCTACGGCCTGCGCCAATCGCACCGGTGACATGACTATTGCCGAATGGTGTTCGCAAGACGCCTCGCGCGGCGATACCGACATCTGCAAACAGCACGCTGACACTGAAGAAGTCCGCACCAGCCTTGGCACGCGGATCGGTGAAGTGTTCGGCGTCGCTAACCGCGCACAGCAAACGGCCGATCAAGCCATGGCGCGCGAAGTCGTTTGCGTCACGCGCACCGTGAACCGCACGCGCGCTGGCACCTGCGACCCAGGCTATACGCTGACCGGCTGCACGCAGACCCGCTACACCCGCCGTGCCGGCGGCATGGCGATCCTGCGCTCCGTGAGTGACTCAGAATGCCGCTTCAACGGCCAAGTGCTTGAAGTTCAGGTGCGCTGCTGCGCGATGGGTCCGAACCCGCCGCCGGCAACGCTCGTGAACGACACCGCACCGCCGACGCCGGAGACGCCGCAACCCGCGCCGGTTTCGTAAGCGAAGCGCCTAACCCACTAATGGATATTCCGCTTCGAGCCTGTAAAGGCTCGGAGCGGATTTTCGTGTCACACTGGAATAGAGCCCAAAGCTCTGCACTGTGAATGGCGGCGCTTCGAACAGCGCGTGGGCTCGCTCAAACATCAACACATGATCGAGCGAGACGCCGCTGAGATACGCCACCGTTACGTGCGGCGTGAACTTATGCGGCTCGGGCCTCAGCTTCACGCGCCGCGCCGCTTTTTCGCAGGCTGATGCAAGCTGCTTCAGCGAGTCACCCTGCGCTGACCCAATCCAAAGCGCGTGCGGATCGGCGCCGCCGAATGAGCCTGCGCCCTTCAAGCGAACTTCGAACGGCTCAAAGCTGCGCGTCGCGGCCTCAAGCTCAGTATCGAGATCTTCCGCAACGGGCTCACTGAGCTCACCGAAGAATCTGAGCGTTAGATGCAAATTCTCACGCGGCCGCCATTTGGCGCCGGGCACACCCTTCATCACCGCAAGCAAGCGCTCAGCGGCTTCATCGGGAATAGCCAACGCAGCGAATAATCGAAGCGACATGCTGGCATTCTACCGCCGAACCACGCAGTGATCAGTCCCTATTGCACAGCGCGAGCGGAAAGCTCTGGCAGGAACGGTGATGCCGGCCCGTTGGGCACGATCACCAGCACGTCATAGGACCCGATCATCGCCTGTGCATCGGCGGACAAGTGCTCCCAACGCCCGGGCCGCAAGCGCCAAATGCGGAAGTCGACGATTGTGACGCGCTCTCGGTCAACGTAGCCGGCCAGGAATGGCCAGTACGCAGCGACGCTCTCATCACACTGCACTGGCTCCGGCGTCGAATAAACTGCACCACCAGGCCCGCACCACATGGAGATGGTCGTGGCAGTGACACCGTGCGCGACAGCATACTCGCTGACGAAACCGCCCAGGCCCTGCACCCAAGTCGGCGACGCGCCGCGCGTAATATGGTAACCGCCCAGTTTCAACATTACGCGCGGCAAAGCGCCGTCTGCGCGCGCCGCTGCCTCGAAGCGTTGTTGAAACGTACGCTTCATCAGCGTCTCGCGTTCGAGGTTGGCGAGATAAACCTCACCGCCGCCACCCACGAACGGCGCATAGATGCGCCGTGATTGAATCAACGCATCTGCCATCTGAGCGTATCGCAGGACGCGCGAGTTATTGAGGCGCGCGCGCAATTCTTGCAAGCGCGCGGGCTCGACCGTACCGAACCAGTCATTCGTCCAGTTAGCTTCGCCGGCGTCCGCCAATTCCGCTGCGATCGCGCGCGCCTCGCGATGGCGTGCGCCTTCGGCGATGTCGCGCAGGCGCGCCGGCGCGGCACCATCGAAAACTTGATCAAGCCCCCAAACCGCCGGTTCGCGCCGCGCCGTCGAAGAGTGAACGACCGTATCGACCAACTCGACTTCCGGCGTCCAACTCAGAAACGGCGCACCGGCAACGCCGCCATGCGCCGCCAAATATCGGCCCCACTACGCTGCACCGCCCGCGCGCAGTTCGCGTTGCACCGCCTCGGCCAGATAGGGATCAACTTCAATCGCCGCGTACTGGTAGCCAACAGCGTTCAGCTCACGCCAATATGCCGTCGCGAAGTTGGCGATGCCCGAATTGCCGTGATCCTCGCCGAGCAAAATGAACTGAGAGTTTTGTCCAAGCGCGCGCAAAAAGTCAGCGCCCTCGCCTGAGAGGCGCCCGTTCTCCAGCGTTGCATAGTGAAGCGAATGCTCGATAAGCGCGGGTAGCAACACCGCCCCGGATGCGCCAGGCGGCGCGGGCGGCGGCGGCGTAATCTCCTGGGCGGAAGCCAGAGTCGAAAGCAGAGCCGCGATCACGACCGCGCATAGTCTGCGCATGTCCCCTCCGATATCGCCGCGAACCCCGGAAGCGCCACTTCGTTAGACCGTGAGACCGTGCGCGTCGAGTCAATCGTCGCCCGTCGCAATCACGCGGCGGCGCATGCAAAAAAGCGGCAACTCTGTTGCCGCTTTGTTCAAACAAATATCACCATACGCTGAAACGTCGCCTGACGCCGGCCGAGCCGAAATCGATCCGCATATCCTTGCAGCACCATTGCTGCACGCGGTGTTTTTCACCGGACGGGAAGACTAACTCGGTGCGCGCCGTGGCCCAGGTGTTATGCGCTGCTTGAGCGATGCGAGCGGGAACCGGCGGGCGGCGCCGAAGTCTTCCGACACAGGAATGGAATACCCAACGCGCGCATGCGTCAAGCTTGGAACATCAATTGTGATCGCATTGAAATGCGTGTGCGCATTCAGCGCTTACGGCGCCGCTGGAGGCAGAGTGCGAATATAGGCCGCCACCGCGCGCGCATCGTCTTCATTCAAGCGATAAGGCGGCATCGGCGGACGCGGATACGAACCATCTGGCCGGGCGCCGGTTTGCAGGAACGCGACAAACTGCTCTTCAGTGTAGTGCGCGGGAATGCCAGCGATCGACGGCACTTCAGTCGCCCACGGAATCTCGACTGTCGGGGTCGTCAAATTCGGCCCACCCTGCAGGCGGCGCGATAGGTCGGGCCCCTGCGCCGTCATCGGCGTGTGGCAATCGCCGCACAGCACGACGTTGTTTACGAGATAGTCGCCACGCGCCAGCAGCGCGTCGCCGTCAAGCGGCGCAGGCGCCTGTTGCGCGCACGCGCCGAGCACCGCCAGAGCGCCGAACATCATTTTACGCATGAACCTCACTCCCCGAGAGCTTCGGCGGGAGCACTACTCTTCCGTTTTCCTCCACTCAACGGCTAATTGACTCGCAACCGAGTTGTTCGCGCTTGCACAAAAGACGTGAGGCCGGAATCACGCCAGGGTGACCGCCGCCTCATGACGCTTCCCGACATCCTCGCCATTCTGAGCGGCGCCGCCGTTGGCCTGGTGCTTGCCGTGATCGGCGGCGGCGGCTCGATTCTGGCGACGCCAGCCTTGCTCTACGTCGTGGGCGTCACCAATCCGCACATCGCCATCGGCACTTCGGCGATCGCCGTCTCGATCAATGCCTTCGCCAACTTCATCAACCACGCGCGGCGCGGAAATGTCCGCTGGCGCTGCGCCATGGTGTTCGCCGCCTCCGGCATTGTCGGCGCAGCCGTGGGCGCAGCGATCGGCAAGATCACTGACGCGAAAATCCTGCTGCCGTTGTTTGCGTTGCTGATGATCGTCGTCGGCGTTGCGATGCTGCGCCGTCCGCACAACGATGCAGACAGCGACATCCGCCTCAGCCGCGAGAACGCGCCCAAGCTCATCGCCTACGGCCTGGGCGCCGGCACGCTTTCCGGCTTCTTCGGCATTGGCGGCGGCTTTCTCATCGTGCCCGGCCTCATCGGCGCCACCGGCATGACCATGATTCAAGCGATCGGCTCGTCTTTGCTCTCGGTAGGCGCCTTCGGCGCAACAACCGCCGGCTCCTACGCACTCGACGGCTTGATTGATTGGCGCATCGCCTCACTCTTCATAAGCGGCGGGCTCATCGGCGGCTTGATCGGCGCGACTTTGGCGACGCATCTCTCGAAGCAGCGCGGCGCGCTGCAACGCGTGTTCGCCGGAATCGTCTTCGCCGTCGCCGCCTACATGCTCTACCGCAGCCTCATCGCGCCACATTGAGTTGCACGGGCGGCCGCAGATCAAAGTCGAAGCACACGCGGCCCCTCGCCGCCCCTCGCTAAAGCCCCCGCTTTTAACAGCTTGGAGCGCGGGCCTCCGGCCCGCATTCTTTGACCTGGTGAACTGGAAGGTGCGGGCCGGAGGCCCGCGCTCCAACTTTTCAACCATCGGTCACTCATCTACCAATGAGCGCATGGGCACGAAGGGCTGGCATTCACGCGGCTATCTCCCGCATTTCGACGGCTGGGAAATCACCCAGCACGTCGTCTTCCAACTCTTCGACTCCGTCCCACCAAACGAACAAGAAGGCGACGACGTCCTAGATCGTCATCTGGGCTCTTGTTACATGCGCGACCCCCTTCTTGCACGCGCTGTCGCGGAGACACTACTTTTTGGCGACGGAGAAGAACACACACTTCAAGCGTGGTGTGTAATGCCGAACCACGTCCACATTTTGGTCGCCACCGGTCCACTCAAAGATCTCGGATCAACCGTTCGCCGATGGAAAACATTCAGTGCGAAGCGGATCAACAAACACATCAATCGACTCAGCTCGGTTTGGGCCAAAGATTATTTCGATCGCTACATCCGCGACGCGAAGCATTTCGAAGCAACCAAGCGCTACATCGAGATGAATCCCGTCAGCGCAGGTCTCTGCGACCGCCCCGAAGCTTGGCTCTTTAGCAGGCTGGAAAAACACCAATAGCTGAAGGAGCGCGGTCCTAAGCGTCCACGTCCGCTTCCAGCGCGAACTCTTCGATGAACGCGCGGCGGGGTTCGACGACGTCGCCCATCAGCTTTGAGAACATCTCGTCGGCGTCGTCGGCGTGGTTGACGCGGACTTGCAGCAGCGTGCGGACGTCGGCGTCGAGCGTGGTTTCCCAGAGCTGCTCGGCGTTCATTTCGCCCAGGCCCTTGTAGCGTTGGACCGTGACGCCCTTCTGCCCTGCGCCTTCGATGGCGTGCAGCAAAGACAAAGGCCCGTTAATGTCGGTGATGTCGCCGCCGCGCTTCAGCTGGCCGCGCGCCAAATAAGTTTCGCGCAAAGCCGGCGCGCGATCAGCCAAGCGGCGCGCATCGACTGAACTCAGGAAGAGTTTATCCAAGGTCGCGCGCTCGGCGACGCCGCGCACGGTGCGCTCCAACACCAGCGCGCCATCGGGATCAAAGCGCCCGCTCCAATTGCCTTCGCCTTCTTCGGCGATGGCGTTGAGACGAGCGGCGGCGTCATGCGCTTCCTTGTCGGTTGCACCGATTGCGAAGGCGCCAGCAATCGCCGCCTGTTCAAGCACGCTATCGGGCACGCGCGCATGCAGGCGCTTGATCAAGGTTTCAGCCGCAGCGGCTTCGCGCGCCAGACGCTTTAGATCGTCGCCCGCATATTGTGCGCCATCTTGCGCTTCGAGCACGGCGCCGGCCGAGCCTTCCTCGATCAGGAAGGCCTCGAACTCGGCTTGATCCTTCAGATAGCGCCCGCTCTTGCCCTTGGTGGCTTTGTAGAGCGGCGGCTGGGCGATGTAGAGATAGCCGCCGGCAATGATCTCCGGCATTTGCCGATAGAAGAAAGTCAGCAGCAGCGTGCGGATGTGGGCGCCGTCGACGTCGGCGTCGGTCATGATGATGATCTTGTGGTAGCGCAGTTTGGCGAGATCGATATCGCCTTCGCCGCGGCCAATGCCGGCGCCGAGCGCGGTGATGAGCGTGCCGACCTGATCGGACGAGAGCATTTTATCGAAGCGCGCGCGTTCGACGTTCAAGATTTTGCCGCGCAGCGGCAGCACCGCTTGGGTTTCGCGCGAACGCCCCTGCTTTGCAGAGCCACCGGCGGAGTCGCCTTCGACGATGAAAATTTCCGATTTCGCCGGATCTTTCTCCTGGCAATCTGCGAGCTTGCCGGGCAGCGAAGAAATATCGAGCGTCGATTTGCGGCGCATTTCGCGCGCCTTGCGCGCCGCTTCGCGCGCGGCGGCGGCTTGCACGATTTTAGCCATCACGATCTTTGCGGCGCTAGGATTTTCCTCGAACCATCGCGTCAGCGTTTCAGCCACGAGGTTTTCGACCACGGGCCTGACTTCCGACGAGACGAGCTTTTCCTTGGTTTGCGACGAAAATTTCGGATCCGGCACTTTGACGCTCAGCACGCAGGTCAGGCCCTCGCGCGCGTCATCGCCGGTGATTTCGACCTTTTCTTTTTTGGCGATGCCGGAGCTCTGCATGTAATTGTTCACCACGCGCGTCAGCGCGCCGCGGAAGCCGGCCAAGTGCGTGCCGCCATCCTTTTGCGGGATGTTGTTGGTGAAGCAGAGCGTGTTCTCATGATAGCCGTCGTTCCATTGCATCGAGGCTTCGACGGTCATGCCGTCACGTTCGCCGATGACGTAGATGGCTTCGGCAATCACGGACGTGCGTGAGCGATCAAGGTGCGCGACGTAGGCTTTGACGCCGCCTTCGTAGTAGAGCGTTTCCTCGAAGGGCTCGGGGCCACGCAGATCTTTAAAGATGATGCGCACGCCGGAATTCAGGAACGCGAGCTCGCGCAAGCGATGCTCGATGGTCTTGCGGTCGTACTCGACCATGGTGAACGTTTTTGTGCTGGCGAGGAAACGGACGCCGGTGCCGCGCTTAGGCTTCCCATCTTCCTTGACGCCCCTGCCTACCAGCGCCAAGGGCGCTGCAGCATCGCCGTGAATAAAGCGCATGTAATGCTCTTCGCCGTCACGCCAGATGCGCAGATCGAGCCACTCGCTGAGCGCGTTCACAACGCTAACGCCGACGCCGTGGAGCCCGCCGGAAACTTTGTACGAATTTTGGTCGAATTTCCCGCCCGCGTGCAGCTGAGTCATGATGACTTCAGCCGCCGAGACGCCCTCTTCCTTGTGAATGTCCGTAGGGATGCCGCGCCCGTTGTCGGTGACCTCAGCGCTCCCGTCCGGATGCAAGATCACCTCAACTCTGTTGGCATGCCCCGCCAGCGCCTCGTCGATTGCGTTGTCGACGACCTCATAGACCATGTGATGCAGACCGGACCCATCATCCGTGTCGCCAATATACATCCCCGGCCGCTTCCGAACCGCGTCTAAGCCTTTGAGAACTTTGATGGATTCTGCGCCGTAGTCGGGCGTGTTGGCCGGCGCGGTCTGGGGTACGGTCATGTGTCTCGAATCGGGCTGAAAAATGCCTTCCGAATATAGGGATTAACGGGTGAAGAGTCGCGACTTTGATGCCGCAAATCGCGCAAAAAACAGCGCCAAAAATACTTAGAAAATCAGCGGCTTGGCGAGCAAGAATGCACCGGCCATCGCGGCGGTCCCGAGCGCTAGCCAAAGCCCGTCTCGCGCCACCATCCCGAGCCCAAAAAACACCACCGCCAGCCCCGGCGCGAGCGGCGCAAAGGGGATGAGACCGAGCGGGAAAGTGATGAGTGCTGCGAAGATACAAAGGACAGCAACCAGGTTCACGAAGGGCGGCTTCGACAGGAAGGTCAGGCGCGGCTTCAGGAGCTTATCGACCGCCTTGGCGAAGCCCCGGCCCTTCTCGATGCCAGAGGCCACCGCATTGCGCGGCAATTCCGCCTCCAGCGCCTTTTTCGGCAGCCAGATCGTTGGACGCCCCAGCGCCATCTGGCCCGCCACCAGCAAAGTCAGCGTCGCGGCAAACCAGGTCATGCCAGGCACCACTGTCGCGGGCGAAATGGCGAAGAGGCCAATAACCAGCAACAGCGGCCCGTACGAGCGCCGCCCGACCGAGTCCAATATCTCGCCCAGCGTCAGCGTGTTTGGCGTGTCATCGGTGACGCACTTTTCGGCGATTTCATCGAGCACGCCTTCGAGATTGGTGGCCGCGGGTTTGCGTTCGCGTTTTGACGCCTTCGCGGGCTGGCTGCGCACGGCGGCGGTCAAAAGATCAGCGGGATGGCGAGCCAAAACGCTGCCGCCGTAAGCACAATGCCGATTGCCAGCCAGACGCCATCACGCGCCGTCATACCAAGGCCAAACATGACAATGGCGAGACCCGGCGCGAGCGGCGCGAACGGGATAAACGAGAGTGGGAATGTGATCAGGCACGCCGCAACAACACAAAGCGCAACCATATTCACGCCAAGTGGCGCGGTCAGGAACGTCCAACGCGGCCGCAACCACACGCCATCAAGACGATCGAGCACCGGACGCGCGCGATCGAGGAAGGCGAAAAATGTGCGACGGGGAATGGAAATTTCGAGCACTCGCCTCGGCAACCACGGCCGCTTCAGACCGGCGGCCATCTGCAGCGCAATCAACAGCGTGATGGCCGCGACGATCGAGGTCATGAACGGCAGCACAGTCGCTGGCGAAATCGCGAAGAGACCAACAAGGAGCAGAAGCGGCCCATATGAACGGCGCCCTACCGAGCTGATCAGCACGCCTAGCTTCACACCTTCGAGCGCGCTGGTGCGGTTGACGTTGTAGGAAAGCTCATCAAGCACATCGGCCAGCCCATTGGGATGGGCTGCGCTCCGTTCGGACACGGACGTCATGGCGGCGAACATGCTGGTCATGGTCACCGCCAACGCTGCCTGTGCAGGCAGGTTCCCGGTTAACGTCAGACAATGGCCAAACGTTGCATCGGCGCCAGCCTCAGCCGGCGATACGCACCGGCAGCGTCTCGTAACCCTTCACGAAAGACGAATACACGCGCTTGGGTTCTCCCATCACCTCGATGTGGTCGAAGCGCTTCAGGATCTCTTCCCAGACGACACGCAGCTGCATTTCGCCCAGGCGATTGCCGACACAACGGTGAATGCCGAAGCCGAACGAGAGATGGCGGCGCACATTTTCCCGCTCGATATCGAACGCATCGGCGTTCGGGATCACTTCTTCATCTCGATTGCCGGAGACATACCACATCACGACTTTGTCGTGCTTCTTGATCAACTTGCCGCCGAGTTCAACATCCTCAAGCGCAGTACGGCGCATGAAGGCGAGCGGCGTTTGCCAGCGGATCGTCTCCGAGACCAAGTTCGGAATGAGCGCCGGATTGGCCTTCAGCTTCGCGTACTGCTCGGGAAACTTGCTCAGCGCATAGACGCTGCCGGTGATCGAATTGCGGGTCGTGTCGTTGCCGCCGACGATCAGTAGGATGAGGTTTCCGAGGAATTCCTGACGCGGCATGTCCTTGGTGCTGGCGCCATGCGCAAGCATCGAGATCAGATCATTACGCGGCGGGGCGGCGGCGCGTTCTTCCCACAGCCGGTTGAAATACTGAAGGCACTCCATCAGCTCCATGCGGCGTTGCTCGTCAGTCTCGACGACGCCCTGCCCCGGTGCTGCGGTCGCGACGTCAGACCAGCGCGTCAGCTTGCGTCGATCTTCCCACGGGAAATCAAACAATGTCGCCAGCATCTGTGTCGTCAGTTCGATCGAAATTTTGTCGACCCAGTTGAACACCTCATTGCGCGGCACATCGTCCAAGAGCTTGCCGGCGCGCTCGCGAATGATCGGCTCGAGATTGGCGAGATGGTTCGGCGCCACGATCGGCGACACCGTTTTGCGCTGTACGTCGTGCTTCGGTGGGTCCATCGCGATGAACATGGGCAGCGGAAAGTCCTCTTCCGGATCGAACAGCACGATCGACGGTTCGGACGAGAAGCGCTGGTGATCGGTGTCCACCGCCATGATGTCGTTGTATTTGGTGACGGACCAGTATGGCCCGTTGAGACTATCCGGGCAATAATGGACCGGATCTTCCTTCCTTAGCCGCTCGAAAAACGGCCAGAAGGTGTGGTCACGGAAACGCTCGCCGCGGCTGATGTCGAGTGTCGACAGGTCCGTCGTCCAGGCGTCCTCGTTCGGATCGTAGTTGAAGACGTAGTCTTCGTTATGCCGTGAGACGTAATCTGGGTTCGCCATCGTCTGTGCCTCTTCTGGACCAGACAGCACCAAATTTTGACGCGCTTGTCACCTTCACGCAACGTAGCTTCGGCCCGCCACGGGATAGCGAGTTACGCGGCGTGCACCTGACCGTCGCGCACTTCGAACATTTGCGCTCGATCGCCGAAGGCTTCGAACAGATTTTGGTCGGTGCCGGTAAGCCAAGCTTGGCCAGTGTTCGCCAACAATTCGTCGAACAACGCGGCGCGGCGCACGGAATCGAGGTGCGCGGCCGCCTCATCGATCAAGATGAGCGAGGCGCCGGCGCCCGGGTCGCCCGCAAGGGCCCGCGCTTGCGCCAATGTGAGGCCGACCAACAGCGCCTTCTGCTCGCCGGTCGAACATTGGTCAGCGTCCATGTTCTTGGCGGCGTGGCGTGCTTTCAGGTCGCTGCGATGCGGGCCATCGAGCGCACGGCCTGCGCCGGAATCTCGCCCACGAACATCTCGCAATAGTTCGGCAAAATCTTCTTCGACGTCAGCGCTCTTTGCGCCATTCTCGAACCGCGCCTCAAGCAGGCCTTCCAGCGCGAGGACCGCTTTTGGAAACGCGCCATCGGGCCGCGCATCGATGGCTTCCTGCAAGCGATGCAGCGTTTCCACGCGCGCTGCAGCAATCGCTGCGCCGTGAGCGGACATTTCGCGCTCAAGCCCTCCGAGCCACGTATCGTCAAACACGCGGTCGGCCAGCAACCGTTGCCGCTCACGCATCGCACGCTCATACGCCGCCGCCGCCGCGCCATGTTGCGAAGCGCGCGCGAGTGTCAGCCGATCGAAGAAGCGCCGGCGATCGCCTGCGGAGCCCGACCACAACCGGTCCATCGCCGGCGTCAGCCACGTCATCCGCGCGGCTTCGGCGAGTTCAGCCGCCGTCGCCGGCTGGCCATCGCGGCGCGCCAAGCGTTTGACGCCGCCTTCGGGAGTGCGCTCGGCGCCAGCGCCGACACTTGTCTCTTCGCCGTCGTTGATGATCCGCGCCGACACCGCCCAGGGTTGCGCGCGGAATTCATCGTCCTCGCCCGCGCGCGCGACGTCCGTCAACGACGCACTGCGCAACCCCCTGCCCGGCGCGAGCATCGTTAGGGCTTCCAAGATGTTGGTTTTGCCGGCGCCGTTTGGGCCGAACAGGCAAACCGGACGCGCGTCCAATTGGAGATCAAGCGCCGCGTGGTTGCGGAAATCCGTGAGCGTGAGCCGCGAAACGTGAAGTGCGTGCATTACACTCTGAGCGGCATCAGCACGTAGATCGCCGCATCGTCGGCTTCATCGCGCACCAAGGTCGGCGAGCCGGAATCGGCCAACTCAAACACCGCGCTTTCACCTTCGATCTGCTGCGCGACATCGAGCAAATAGCGGGCGTTGAAGCCGATTTCGAGCGCGTCGTGAGCATAGTCAGCGGCGAGATCTTCGGTTGCGACGCCCGCATCCGGGTTGTTGACGGTGAGCGTGATCTTATCCTTGTCGAGTGCAAGGCGCACCGAACGCGACCGTTCCGCCGAAACCGTCGCCACGCGATCAACCGCTTCGGCAAAGGCTTTGTTGTCGACCTTGAGGCGCTTCGAATTGTTCTTCGGAATGACGCGCGCGTATTCCGGGAACGAACCATCTATCAACTTTGAGGTCAGCACCGCATCGCCGAGCGCGAAGCGGATTTTCTGCGGCGACACCGCGATCTCAACCATGTCGGACGCATCATCGAGCAGACGCTTCAATTCGTTGATCGTCTTCCGCGGTACGATGACCCCCGGCATGCCTTCCGAGCCCTTCGGCGCGGCAAAGTCGGCGAGCGCGAGCCGGTGACCATCGGTGGCGACGGCGCGCAGCTTGTGACCGTCGGATTCAACTGTGTGGAGGAAGATGCCGTTCAGATAGTAGCGCGTCTCTTCGGTCGAGATCGCAAAGCGGGTCTTGTCGACCAGGCGGCCGAGTTCGGTAGGTTCAATCTCAAATTTGGTGTCGAAGCCGTCAGAGGGCATCGACGGGAAATCGCCGGCCGGCAGGACCGGCAAATGCAGGCGCGACTTGCCGGCGGAGATGAAGAGACGCGGGTCGTCGCCGGACACTTCAAGCTTCACGCCCGAGCCATCCGGCAGCTTGCGGACGAAGTCGTAGAGATAATTTGCCGGCGCTGTCGTCTGCCCGCCGCGCTCGACTTCTGCCGACGCGTTCTCGGAAATCTCGATATCGAGATCGGTTGCGGTCAGCTTCAGGCTATCGCCTTGAGCCGAAAGCAAAACGTTTGAGAGGATCGGAATCGTGTTTCGGCGTTCGACGACGCTTTGCACGTGATTGAGCGCTTTCAGGAGCGCCGAGCGCTCAATCGTAAGACGCATTCCTTAGACCCCTCGCCCCGCGTGCAGCTCGTGCCGGGAGCACATAAAAACACCCCCTGCGCGCCCGAGTCGGGCGCTGCAGGGGGTGCGAAATTAGCAGAAGCTACGCGAACCCCAAGCCCCAATTGCAAGACTTAGGGGGCGCGCGACAAATGAGGTCCAGGATTAGGGTTCGCGGCGCACAGCGCGCGCGATGCCTTCGAGTTCGGCCTTCACGTTCGGGTCCGTCTCGGAGAGAGCGGCGACCCGGTCACGGGCGTACATGATGGTGGTATGATCGAACCCGCCGAAGCGCTGGCCGATATCCGGCAGCGAAGCGTGCGTCATCTTGCAAGCAAGGTACATCGCTACTTGGCGCGGACGCGCGATCGCGTGACGGCGGGTGCGCTCAAGCAATTGCTGCACGCTCATATTGTAGTGACGCGCGACGACCTTCTGCACGAGTTGTACGGTAATGCGGCGCTCCGCACCTTCAGCCAATTTGCTTTGCAGAGCGTTCGCGGCGGCTTCTAGCGTCACAGTAGTCCCTCCCGAGATCTTCCATTCGATGAGAAGTTGGCAGACCGCGCCATCGAGTTCACGGCCAGTAACGTGCATGCGATCAGCGATCATGTCGAGCGCTTCCGATGCAACACTGAAACCCATATTCGCACGCGCGTGGTGCGCAACACGGGTCTCAAGAATTTTACGACGCAAGGGCGCGTCTGGTTCAGAAATCTCGCTGATCGCTGCGCCTTTTAATTTTGCGCGCAACGTATCATCGAGACCTTCCAATCCATCGGGACCATGGTTGGCTGCAAGCGCAATCTGACCCCCGCGACGTGTAAGTTCGTTAATCGTGTCGAACGCTTCCTCCTGCGTCGCGCGCTTGCCGCAGATACGGTGGAAGTCGTCGATGATGAGAAGGTCCGGCGCGCGCACCATCTCCTTGAACGCCGAGCTGTCGCGCTTTTTATGAAGCGCCGATTGAAAGCATTCGAGAAATTCTTGGCCCGTCATGAAGAGGACCTTGCGGCCGCGCGCCATTGCTTCCTGCGCGGCGGCGTTCAAGAGGTGCGTCTTGCCGCAGCCCGGCGGCGAATGGACGAGCCACACCGGGAACGTCACGCCAACGCCGGCGCCGATCATCTGCGCGACCGTATAAGCGTGGAAATTGCTCGGCCCGTCAGCGAAGGACTCGAAGGTGAGTTCAAGCGGACGCACCGGTTCGGCTTCGACCGTACGCGCCTCTTCAATGCGCGCATCTGCGAGCGCGCGGACGTCCGCTGGAATTTCGTCCTCTAGGAGAATCTGAATCTTGCCGACGCGCGGCTCGTACACGCGCATACGCGCGCCAAGGTGATCGACAACCTGTTGGTTCAACCGCTCTTTCGCGATCCGCGACCCCGCCCGGAAGAGGAGAACGCCATTCAACTCCGCAACCAGCCGCAATGGACTGATGTAGGAACCATAGAATTCAGCACCGTACTCGGTGACCAATTCCTTCTGAACCAGCTCGTATGCACGCGCCGCCCCGACACCCGCCGTTTCCCGGCGGGCTTCTTCGATTTGTTCCATGCAGCCCCCGCTTAGAACATTATGTTTTTAGCCGCCCCGAGACGGGCACACCTCTCCCGTTCGAGCCAAAAGAGCTTTTGGCCCGATGCTCACGCACCGGCGTCACAGGGACTGTCGAACGGGCGAGCCGTGCTCGCCTGACCCGCGAAATTTGCGCTGTTGCACAGTCGTCGTCAACAACACTTTCTTTACGAATTAGCCATTTTCCACATCGAAATGATGTGCGGTTAATCACATGATTTCATACTATTTTTTTGGATTAGACCGAAAGGCGGAGTCGTCCGGAACCGGAGTAATACTCACCGCTTATCCGCAAGCTTTGTGCGGAGACTCAGTATGGAGATTCTTGAGAGTTTGGCGACACTTAAAAGACGGTCGCCGGCACCGTTCAGGCCTTCCGGGAACCCGAAAGAGCAGCGATGCGCTTGGAAAGGCGAGAGACTTTCCGGCTCGCAAGATTCTTGTGAACTACGCCATTGCCGGCGGCCTTCATGGTCGCGGACTCGGCAGTGCGAAGCGCCTCTTGAGCCACCTTTGCGTCGCCCGAGGCAATCGCTTCCTCAACCGAACGCCACGACGACCGCATCCGGGTGCGCCGCGCCTTGTTGACCGCCGTACGGCGGGCAATCACGCGGGTCGCTTTCTTTGCGGACTTCGTATTCGCCATGGTCTCAGAATTTCCAGATCTTAGTTTCGGACGCGAAGCGCGGGGCTATAGCCTCGCCGTGAGCAGCCGTCAAATGCTCAGCGGTTCTTAAATTCGGGGGGCCGCTTTGCAATGAAGGCGGCCATCCCCTCCTTCTGATCCTCGGTCGCAAAAAGACTGTAAAATAGCCGCCGCTCAAGCCGTAGGCCCTCGTTCAACGGGGTCTCGAAAGCGGCGTTCACCGCCTCCTTGTTGGCGATGGTCGAAAGCGCTCCGAAGCCAGCGATTTTTTTTGCGGCCGCCATGGTCTCTTCCATCAGCTTATCGGCGGGCACGACGCGGGCGACGAGACCTGCACGCTCTGCTTCCGCCGCATCCATCATCCGGCCGGTCAGGCACAAATCCATCGCCTTGGCCTTGCCGATGCTCCGTGTCAGGCGCTGCGACCCGCCCCAGGCGGGCATCACACCAAGGGTGATTTCGGGCTGGCCGAATTTCGCGGTGTCGGCGGCGATTATAAAGTCGCACATCATGGCGAGTTCGCAGCCTCCACCAAGCGCGTATCCTGCAACGGCCGCGATCAGGGGCTTACGCGTGCGCGGCACCCGCTCGAGATTGGAGAACGGATCGCGCGCGTAGAAATCGCTGAACTGGCCCTCGGCCATTTGCTTGATGTCGGCGCCCGCGGCGAACGCCTTTTCCGAGCCGGTGATGACGATGCACCCGATTGCGGCATCAGCTTCAAGTACGTCAAGCGCTGCGCCCACTTCGCTGATCAGCGCATCGTTCAGCGCGTTGAGCGCCTTGGGGCGATTGAGACGAATGACGCCAACGCCGCCATCGGTTTCGACAAGAATGTTCTCGTAGGTCATGGCGCCTGATTGCGCTGCGACGGCGCGAAAATCAATCGGCGTTCATCGACGCAGGCCGCACAATCAGCCGCACACGGAGATAGGTCCCAGTTCCTCGCGGCTCGATCTGCAAAATGAGCCGCTCACGCCCGCGCATGAACATCATGCCGTCCGCGCGCGGCGCAGGCTCATACGACCAGCCAAGGGCGGAAAGGCTTTGGCCGTAGAACGCCTCGACGCTGGCAGGCGTCGCGTCGCCATGGGCGTGTGCGAGAATGAGATCGCTCCCTGGGCCGCTAAAGTTGGGCCACGACACGTCGCCACCTTCGTTCATCCCCGGCGCTATCGGGAGATCCGGGATCGATGCGAAATAGGTCGTCTCGGCGCAGGCGGGCGCGGCGCAAACGGCAGCGGCGATGAAGACGACATCTCGACTCATACCTGCTTTTGTAGCTCTGTTCCCTGCAGAACCAAAGGATCAGTCCATGCGCATCGCGCTGCTCGCGCTTCTCTGCCTCGCCGGTTGCGCGACTGCGCACGACGTTTCCGCTCAGGCCCCGCCGGCGTCGCAGAGCATGGTCGAGACTTGCCTTTCAAGCGCCGCGCCGGATGGGCGGCGTGCGTGCATAGGCCAACACACGAACGTGTGCATGGAGCAACCCGGTGGTCTCGCTACTTGAGCGCGGCGACGAAGGCTAACGCTGGCAGCGCGGGCACCAGAATGTCGAGCGACCGCTATGCACGGCGCGTTTGATCGTACCGCCGCAAGCCTTTGTCAGGCACTTCTCACCTTCGCGGTCATAGACGCGGAAACGATGCTGAAAGCCGCCCTGCGCGCCATCGACGGCGGCATAATCTGAAAGTGTCGAGCCGCCCGCCTCGATCGCTTCTTCCAGAACGGCGCGCACGGCGTGAAAAAGTTTGTCCAGGCGTTGGGCGGAGATGCCGCCCGCGGGTTTCGCCGGTGCAATGCCCGAGCGATGCAGAGCTTCGACGACATAGATATTGCCAAGCCCCGCAACGACGCGCTGATCCAGCAGCGCCGCTTTGATCGGCGCCTTCTTTCCGGCGAGAGCGCTCTTCAGATATGGCTCGTGAAAGTGATTGCCGAGCGGCTCTGGCCCCATCGCTTTGAAGAAGGGATGCGTCTCCAGTTCGCTTTCTGGAATTAGATCCATGTAGCCGAAGCGGCGCGGATCGTTGAATTCCAGCCGCGCGCCCTCTTCCATTTCGAGCACGACATGCGTGTGTGTGGGATCAGTCGGTTCCGCGTAGTAAAAATCGCCTGGCTGCTGCTTCGCTCCAAGGATCGACCAGCGACCTGTCATGCCCAGATGCGTGATCCAAACGTTGCCGTCGTCGAGATGCGCGAGCAGATATTTCGCGCGCCGCTCCAATGCATCGACGCGTCTACCGCTCAACCGCGCCGCGAAGCGCTTCGGGAACGGAAACCGCAAATCGGCCCGCTTCGTCTGCGCGCGCTTGATCCGCCGCCCCACCAGCGCCGGCGCCAAGCCGCGGCGCACAGTTTCCACCTCAGGCAACTCAGGCATGCGGCGAAATGTCGGAAAGCAAAGGCAAAAGCATCGCCGCCCGATATAGCCCCGCCCCGGCCCCACCGCTATGGTCCACCCATGAGTGATGAGACCGCATCCTTCGGGTTCCAGGAAGTGCCGAAGGCCGAGAAGGCCGGGCGCGTGCGCGAGGTGTTCTCATCGGTCGCCAGCAAATACGACCTGATGAACGACGCGATGTCGGGCGGCATGCACCGCCTCTGGAAGGACGCCGCCGCTTCGAAGTTGAACCCGCAACCAGGCGAACTCATTCTCGACGTCGCCGGCGGCACTGGCGACATCGCGCGGCGCTTGAAGAAGCTTGGCGATGGCGCAGCGCTTCGGCGCGGCCTCGAACCACCCGAAATCCACGTCATCGACATCAACGCGGAGATGCTCGAAGCCGGCCGCACGCGCGGCGAGGACGGCCTTCAGTGGCACGAGGGTGACGCCGAAAATTTACCAGTCGATGACCATGTCGCCGACGCCTACATCATCAGCTTCGGCATCCGGAATTGCACCGACGTTCCGGCAGTCCTGCGCGAAGCAAAGCGCGTCCTGAAGCCGGGCGGGCGATTTTTCTGTTTGGAGTTCTCACGTCTCGCAATTGGCGGGCTTGAGCCGGTTTATGATTTCTACTCCTTTAACGCGATCCCGGCCTTGGGGAAATTGCTCGCAAATGATGCGGATTCTTACCGATATCTGGTCGAATCCATCCGCCGGTTTCCGGATCAGGAAACATTCTTGGCTATGATCCGTGAGGCGGGTTTCGCACGAGCAGCCTATCGCAACATGGCTGGCGGCGTTTGCGCGCTGCATTGGGGTTGGTCGGTTTAGTGTTTGCCTGGATTGGTCATAGCTGGCGGCTGCTGCGCGTGGCGGTGACGCTTGTGCGCTATGACGTGCTGCTGCCGTCCGAGTATTACGACCAGTATTCGGTGCCGTTGCAGGCCACGCATACGGCGCTCCACATCTTCGCGAAACGTAAACGCGGACGCAGCGTCGGCGCGCGCCTGGCGTTAGCCCTTGAGCGGCTTGGCCCGGCCTATGTGAAGGTCGGCCAGTTCCTCGCCACCCGGCCGGACATGATCGGCGTCACCGTCGCCCAGGAGCTTGGGCGTCTCAAAGATCGGCTGCCTCCCTTCTCGCGCACCGAAGCGCTCGACACGATCAACAAGGAGCTTGGCGGCACCGAAGGCTTGTTCGCCGGCATCTCCGAAGCGATGGCTGCCGCCTCGATCGCGCAAGTGCACCAGGCGATCGTGCCGCGCCACGGCGTTGTCGCGATCAAAGTGCTGCGCCCGCGTATCGAAAAGAAGCTCGCAAGGGAAATGGGCGCGCTGCGCTTTCTGGCGCAATGCATCGAGTTCTTCTCGCCGCGCTCGCGCCGCCTTGAGCCGGTGCAGTTTATTGATACGGTCGCCGCCGCGACAGAGCGCGAACTCGACCTGCGCCTCGAAGCGGGCGCCGCAGCTGAGTTCCGCGAAGTCGCGGAGAAGGACGGCTACCTCACCGTTCCCAACATCGACTGGTCACGTTCCTCCAAGCGCGTGATGACGCTCGACTGGATCGACGGCACGCCGCTGACCGACGCCAGAGCGCTCGACAGAGCCGGGGCCAATCGCAGCGAACTCGCCATCGCAGTGACGCGCGGTTTCCTGGCCGCTGCGCTCGATTACGGTTTTTTTCATGCCGACATGCACGAGGGAAACCTCATGTACGGCAAGGACGGCAAACTCTGGATTGTCGACTTCGGCATCATGGGCCGTATCGGCCATAAAGAGCGCCGCTATCTGGCTGAGATTCTCTACGGCTTCCATCGCCGCGACTATCGCCGCGTCGCCGAGGTGCACCAGGAAGCGGGTTACGTGCCGGAGAAGTTCTCAGTCGAAGAATTCGCCCAGGCGCTGCGCGCCATCGGCGAGCCGATCTTCGGTAAGACCGCGGACGGCATCTCGATGGCCCGTCTCCTTCTCCAGTTGTTCGATGTCACCCATATGTTCGGCATGCATTTGCGGCCGGAACTGGTGTTGCTGCAGAAGACCATGGTGCAGGTCGAGGGCGTCGCGCGCGGGCTCGATCCGCAACACGATATGTGGACCGCCTCACGCCCGATCGTTGAGCGCTGGATACAACGCGAACTTGGCGCCGAAGCTGTCGCAAAACGTGGCATCGACGAAATCGCGATGGGCTTCCAGGCGCTCCGCCGCTTGCCGCAGACGCTGCTTGCCGTCGAAGCCGCCGCGCGGAAGGTCTCGATTGAAGCGCCACGGGAAGAGCGCAAATGGTATCAGATGCCGGTATTCTGGATCGGCCTGATCGGCGGCGGTCTGATCGTCATGGTGTTCGGCCCCAGAGTTGACAGCGTGCCGCGCCAGCCGCAGCCGACAGCTGCAATTGAAACCAGCGTGCAACCTGATGCGGAACCACTCCCGCGGGTCGACCCTAACGCCGACCTCGCGCAGCCGGAAACCGAAGCGCCGGTGGAGCCGACGCCATGAGCAAGCGCGTACTTCTGATCATTGGCGGCGGTATCGCCGCTTATAAGAGCCTCGAACTCATCCGCCGGCTGCGAGAGCGCGGCGTATCCGTGCGCGTGGTGATGACCGAGGCCGCGCAACGTTTCGTTACGGCGTTGGCCGCAGGGGCGATCGCTGGTGAGCGCGTCTTCACTGATTTATTCGACCAAGCGCAGGAATTCGACGTCGGCCACATCCGTCTGGCGCGCGAATGCGATCTTATTGTCGTGGCGCCCGCGACCGCAGACCTCATGGCGAAAGCCGCCCACGGCCTCGCCAACGACCTCGCCTCCGCCGTGCTGCTGGCGACCAACAAGCCCGTGCTGATGGCCCCGGCAATGAATCCGCAAATGTGGGCGAACGCCGCGACGCGCCGGAATTTCGCGACGCTCAATGCCGACGGTTTGAAATTTGTCGGCCCGAACGAAGGCGAGATGGCGGAGAGCGGAGAACGCGGTGTCGGCCGCATGGCCGAACCAGAAGAAATTCGCGACGCGATCCTCTCTATGCTGAACGACGGTCCGCTGAAGGGTAAACGCGCGCTGGTAACGGCAGGCCCAACGATCGAAGCGATTGATCCGGTGCGCTTCCTCTCCAATCGCTCAAGCGGTAAGCAAGGCTACGCCATCGCCGCGGCGCTGGCTGAGCTCGGCGCCGATGTGACGCTGGTTTCCGGCCCGACCAATCTCGCTCCTCCTCCGGGCGTAAAGCGCGTCAATGTCGAAAGCGCACGCGAGATGCTCGACGCCAGCGAAGCGGCGCTGCCGCTCGATGTGGCTGTCATGGTCGCTGCCGTCGCCGATTGGCGCCCCAGCACGACGGCTTCGGCAAAGATCAAGAAGGACGCCACCGGCGTTCCCGCGATCGCAGTGCAGGAGAACCCCGACATCCTCGCCACACTCTCGAGAGCAGGCAAGAAACGCCCGAAGCTGGTCGTGGGCTTTGCCGCCGAGACAGATCATGTCGAAGAGCACGCCCGCGCCAAGATCGCCAAGAAGGGCTGCGACTGGATCGTCGCCAACGACGTCTCTGGGGACGTGATGGGCGGTGCCGAAAACACCGTGATCCTGATCACCAAGGACAAAACCGAAACTTGGCCGCGCATGGCCAAGGAAGCCGTGGCGCGGAAGCTGGCGGCCGAAATAGCCGCTGCGCTCACCGCGAAATCCCCAGGGCGCAAGTGAGCCCTGCGTAAAGGATGCGCCTAGAACGGACGGCAGGGCTTGAGCCTCGCGCTCCAGGCGCTATGTAGAGCCACTTACGCCATATCTCTTCCGATTCTGACGCTGAGCGAGACGCTCGTGCGCCCAGGGGCCCCGACTGCATGAGCTTCCAAAATCACAACGACCGCCGCGAAACCGCCGATGCCGCCAAAAAGGCGATGCTCGAAAAATTCAAAACCAAGGCAACGCCTGCGCAAGTCGATCCAACTGAAGCCGCGGCGCGTGTGAAGGCCGCGGAAGAAAAAGAAGCCAAGCGCATCGAAGCCGAGAAGAAGCGCCGCGAGCGCGTCGAACTTGAGAAGCTGGAGCGCAAGATAGCGGCCGAGGCCGCAGTCAGAGCCGAGCGCGAACGTAAAATGCGTGACGCCAAGGCCGAGCGTGAGCGTCAAGCGCGCGAAACCGCAGACGCCGCTAAGCGCCGGCGCAAAGAGGCCGAGGCCGCCGAACTGAAGCGCTATGAAGATGAAGCTCGCCGCGACTTAGCGGCTGCAGGCCTTCGGAAGCGCCGCTAGGCGCGGTTTGCGGCGACGCGATCGCCGCAAACCCACGCAGAAAAGCGCGCGTGGTCGCTACGTTAGTGTGTCAATCGTCCCAGTCGATGCAATCGCCATCGCGATCGCGGCGAACACAGTTACGTTCCGGCGTCGTCGCCGCGCCTACGGCCGCACCTGCCACGCCGCCAACTACGGCCCCACCCACGTCGCCAGACACAACAGCGCCTGCGCCAGCACCGATCAGCGCGCCTGAAGCCGCGCGTTGTTCGACCGTCGTGCCACATGCGGAGAGCGCGAGCATGCTCAACGACATCACGGCGCCTAGTCCTAATACTCGAAAATTCATTGTAAGCCTCTTGGCGTTAACGCCCAAATCGCCAACGCTGGAAACGGCGTAAGGTTCAAATAAAGTCGGGCTTGGCGAGCGGTTAGCGGAACCGCAGACACTGCGTCGTCCGCTCTTGATTTGCCGCCGCCGCAGAATCGCAGCAGGGCCGAGTCATGAGCAGGATCACGATCCAAGTCGCGCCGTTGGCGCATTTCGAGGGCCTGCAATTGCCCGCCTACGAGACGGCGCTGTCCGCCGGCATGGATCTTCGCGCCGCCGTTCCGGAAGGCGAACCTATGGTCGTCGCGCCCGGCGAACGCGTGCTGGCACCGACCGGCCTGACCATCGCATTGCCCTCTGGTTACGAGGCGCAGGTGCGCCCGCGATCAGGGCTCGCGCTGAAGCACGGCCTCACCTGCCTTAACACGCCCGGCACGATCGATGCTGATTATCGCGGCGAAGTGAAAGTGATCTTGATCAATCTCGGGCAAGAGCCTTTCACCATCAAACGCGGCGAACGCATCGCGCAGATGGTGATCGCGCCGGTGACGCAGGGCGATTGGGACGTCGTCGAAACGCTTTCAGAGACAGCGCGCGGCGCAGGCGGCTTCGGCTCGACTGGCCGCGGCTAACGGCGGGCGCGTATGCCGATAAAGCCCGATTTACGTTTGCGGCGTTGCACCGGTTCTTCTGCGACCACATTCTCATCAACAACAGGCGCGTTCTCGTTCGCTTCGGCGGCAGCAGCGATCGCCTGGCGATCCTCGCGCGCCAGATGAACCTCGCCGCCGCAATCGGCGCGCGCCGCTTCGATGGAACGGCGAAACGCCACGGGGTTGGCCATCGGCGGAAATACGATCCTCGCTTCTCCCGTGCCGGTGACGATCACACGGCCATAGCCGAAGATACGTGCGATGAACGACTGATCCAGAGTGACGCCCTCGACGCTTTCAACGGACAGCTCCTGCGTGTGCCGATTGAGCCAGCCTGTCTTCAAGATGACGCGGCGATTGGTGACGGCGAAGTCGGTGCTGCGCATTTTGATCACCGCCGACACGAAAATGAAGACGCCAACGATGATAACGCCGAGCGCGATCAAAGCGGCCCAAGCGCCAAACCAGAAAATCCCAGGCCACTTACCGCGTTGAATGATGGTTTCACCGTCGGCCAGGCTTTCATCGATGTAGCGCATTCTTGTTCCTCTGCTCAGCCAACGCTGGCGATGAGCTGACGTTCCGCGCCGGAACAAGGCTTTGCGGTAAGCACCCCGCATCGCTACATCAGCGCCATGCTGACGGCCGACGAACGCGAACGCTATGCGCGCCATATCCTGTTGAAGGAGATTGGCGGGCCGGGCCAACAGCGCTTGAAAGCCGCAAGTGTCGCAATCGTCGGCGCAGGCGGCCTGGGTGCGCCCGCTGCGCTCTATTTGGCGGCTGCAGGCGTTGGCCGCTTGCGTTTGATCGATGACGATGCGGTGTCGCTCGACAATCTTCAACGCCAGATCATTTTCCGGGGCGAGGATGTCGGCGCGTCGAAAGTCGAGCGCGCGCAAGCCGTACTCGCCGCGCTCAATGACAACGTCGCCGTCGAGATCGAACATAAGCGGCTCAGCGACGGGAACGCCGCCTATTTGTTGCGCGGCGCCGACATCGTGCTCGACGGCACTGACGATTTCGCCACGCGCTACGCAGTCAATGCCGCCGCGCGCGAGATCGATGCGCCTCTCGTCTCCGGGGCGGTGGGCCGCTGGGACGGCCAAGTCGCGGTGTTCGCACGCGGCGGCCCTTGCTATCGCTGCTTCGTACCCGAGGCGCCGCCTGACGCGGAGACGTGCGCGCGTGTGGGTGTTGTTGGCGCGCTCACCGGTGTGATTGGTTCGATTATGGCGCTCGAAGCGATCAAGTTGATCACGCAAGCCGGTGAGCCACTCATCGGGCGCGTCATGTTGTTTGATGGCCTAAAAGGCGACGCGCGCACCGCTACGCTCAAGCGCGATCCCGCCTGCCCGGCGTGCAGCCATGAGTGAGCATTGGGGCGCACTGCTGATTGCAGCGGCAACGCGCGACATGCAAACACGCGCGCGGCTTGTCGCGTCCGGCGAGCTCTTCAACGGCTATCACCCAGAGATGGAAGCCCTGCACAATGAGAACGCCGCCCTGCTCACGCGCGCGCTCGACGATATCGGCTGGCCAGGCCGGCGCGAGTATGGAGATGACGGCGCCGGGGCGGCCTTCCTCATTCTGCAACACGCCATCGGCCATCCGGAGTTACAGCGCCGCGGGCTCGCGCTCATTCTCGACGCTATTCCCGAAGGCCAAGCCAATCCGCTCGACGTCGCGTATCTGGCCGACCGCATCGCGATCTTCGAAGCCAGCGAACAAACCTTCGGGACGCAATTCGACTGGGACGCCAACGGCCAGCTCTCGCCGGCGCCCGTCCGCGACCCAGAATCGCTCGATGAGCGCCGCGCCAGCGTTGGCCTGCCGCCCATGGCCGAGACCATTGCACACATGCGCGCCAACGCCGCCGCGGAAGGGCAAATTGCTCCGCCCGACCTAGCGGAACGCCGCGCCGCTTATGAGGCATGGGCGCGCAAGGCCGGCTGGCGCGCTTGACCTCGCGCTCACGGTGCGCACTCTGCCGCCGCGGCTGGGGGATTTAATATGTTGCGATGGATCATAGGCGGCGTACTGGCGCTCATCGGCCTGGCGGCCGTTTTGGCGGTGGGCGCATATTTCACGCTAAAGCGCGACGACATTCCTTACGAGACTTTGGCTGCACGCTACGAGAACGCGGCTTCACGTTATGCCGAATTACCCGGCGGCGTGAACATTCACTATCGCGTCGAAGGCCAACAAACCGGACCGACATTGGTTCTCATTCACGGCTTCTCGGCGTCGGTGCAAACCTGGGAGCCCTGGGTCGCGCGCCTCGGCGAAGACTATCGCATCGTCTCGCTGGATCTGCCGGGACACGGGCTGACGCGCGCGCCGGCAGGCTATCAAGCTTCGATCGAAGGCTATCGCGATATCGTCCATCAATTTCTAGAGTCGCAAAACATTGATCGCTTCGCGCTCGCCGGCTCATCGATGGGCGGCAACGTCGCCTGGGAATACGCGCTGGCGCACCCAGAACAACTCGACGCGCTCATCTTGGTGGACGCCTCCGGTTGGGAAGACACGAGCGCCGAAGCCGCCAGCGATCCGGAAATTTTTACGCTGCTACGAAACCCGGTGCTTGGCCCATTGCTCATGCAACTCGACGGCTCGCGTCTGGTGCGCCAGGGTCTCGAGGCCTCGTTCGCTGATCCCGCGTTCGTCGATGATGCGATGCTCAATCGCTATACGGAACTCGCGCGCGCGCCGGGACACCGCGATATTCTGCTGCAGATGACGCTCGGTTATCGCGACCGCAACTACGCTACCGCGCAGCGCCTCGCCGCGCTCAATATGCCTGTGCTAATCCTTGCCGGCGATACCGATCGCTTGGTGCCACCTGCGCACGCGCAACAATTCCACGACGCCATCCCTGGCTCGCAGCTGATTATGTTCGAATCCACCGGCCACATTCCGCAGGAAGAGAAGCCGGATGAATCGGCTATGGCGGTGCGGGAATTCCTGCGACCGATCTTCGAGGGTTCGGCGCTGGCGCCGCTTCCGGAAGTCGATTGCGACGCCGACGCGCGCTGCTGAGACTTCGCTCAACTGACATACGCCGCTGCTAGGACAACGCGCATGCTGATCGCTCGACGTGGATTACTGGTAGCCGGTGCAAGCGCCGTGATGGCGCGCCCGGCATGGGCGCAATCGCTTTCCGACGGCACGTTTAGTCACGGCGTCGCGTCGGGCGATCCGCTTCCAGATGGCGTCATTCTCTGGACGCGATTTGTCGGCGGCGATGGCCGCATCGCTTACGAAGTGGCTGAGGACGACACGTTCGCGCAGGTCATTGCGCGGGGTGAAGCGCAAGCCAGCCCAGCGAACGACTTTTGTGTGAAGGTCGATGTACGCGGCTTGACGCCAGGGCGCGCCTATTTCTATCGCTTCCTCGCCCGCTCCGGCCCGTCGCTGACCGGCCGCACACGCACTGCGCCAATCAACGCGCAATCGCTCAGCGTCGGCCTCGTCTCTTGCGCCAACTACGCGTTCGGGCATTTCCACGCGTATGGCCACCTGGCGCAGCGCGACGACATCGATCTCGTTTTGCACACTGGCGACTACATCTACGAATACGGCGCGGATGAATACCCGAGCACCGAACTCACGCTTGCCGGCCGCGCCTTCGATCCCGACCACGAGATTGTCACGCTAGAAGATTACTACGCGCGGTATCAGCAGTATCACACCGATCCGAACTTGCTGGCATTGCGGGCGGCAAAGCCCATCTCCGCGGTGTGGGACGATCACGAGATCGCCAACGATTCCACCAGCACGGGCGCGCAGAACCATCAGCGCAACGAAGGCGCTTACACGGATCGCGTCGCAGCGGCGACAAAAGCCTATTTCGATTGGATGCCGATCCGCCGGCCTGAGCCCAACGGCATTCGCCTCTATCGCTCGCTCGATTGGGGCGATCTCGCGCGCATCATCCTGCTCGACACGCGCCTCATCGCCCGCATCCGCCAGCTCGACTACCGGCGCAATATCGGATTGCGTCTGCTCATCGAAGGCTCCGCCGATCATACCGTTGAAGTCTTCCGCCGCGAACAGCTGAACGATCCGACACGCACGCTGCTTGGCGCAGAACAGGAGGCGTGGGTCGCCGAACAACTCACCGCTTCCAAGCGACGCGGCCAGACTTGGCAGATCATGGCGCAGCAGATCGCGATGGGCGAGCAACTGGTCGGCGCAGGCGCCGCCGCCATGGTATCACCGGAAGCGCACTCAAACGTCCGCCGCTACGTCACTGTGGCCGAACGTCTGGGCCGCCTGCGCATGCCATGGAATTTGGACGCATGGGATGGCTACCCCGCCGCACGCACGCGTTTTCTGCAAACTTGCGCGGCTAACGCTGCCAACGCGGTCATTCTCGGCGGCGATAGCCACAACACCTGGGTAAACAATTTGGCGGCGCCCGACGATGCCGCGCGCATGGCGGCGATCGAGTTCGCCGGCGCAAGCGTAACGTCGCCCGGCTTGGAACAAGCATTGACTGCCGCCGCACCAGGAGCGCGCGAAGCCATGATGAGGAGCGCCAATCCACATTTGGCGTGGTGCGATGTGACCAATCGCGGTTATGGCGCGCTCAAATTCACACGCGGCGCCTGCGAAGCCGAATGGGTCGCGTTCAGTGATGTCCGCACTGCAGAACCAAGCGCACCGGCCATCACCCGCCTCACTGCTACCCCAAGCGCCAATGGCGGTCCCGGCGCTTGGGCCGTCTGACGCTTGATTTGTGACGCGGCGTTGGTCATGCGTGGAGCATGACCGATTGGTGGCGCGGCGCTGTTATCTATCAGATCTACCCTCGCTCGTTCTGCGACTCGAACGGCGATGGCGTTGGCGATCTAAAAGGCGTGATCGATAAACTCGATCACGTTGCATCGCTTGGCTGTGACGCAATTTGGCTCTCACCGTTCTTTACCTCGCCGATGAAGGATTACGGCTACGACGTCGCCGACTATCGCGGCGTCGATCCGTTGTTTGGCTCTGAGGCCGATGCCGACGCGTTGATCGCGAAGGCGCATGCGCTCGGGCTAAAGGTGATCATCGATCAAGTCTGGTCGCACTCCTCGGATCAGCACACCTGGTTCGCAGAGAGCCGCGCGAGCCGCGATAACGCCAAGGCCGATTGGTACGTGTGGGCGGATGCGAAGCCCGATGGCTCGCCGCCCAACAATTGGCAAGCGATGTTTGGCGGTTGCGCGTGGACGTGGGACGCGCGACGGCGGCAATACTTCCTGCATAACTTCCTGCCCGAGCAGCCCGATCTCAACGTGCGTAATCCGGCAGTGCAGGACGCGCTGCTGGACATTGCGAAATTCTGGCTCGATCGCGGCGTCGATGGTTTCCGGCTCGATGTCGTGAACTTCTTTACGCACGATGCGCTATTTCGCGACAACCCGGCGATCACAACCTTGAAGCGCGCGCCACCGCGCCCGCATCAATTTCAGCGCCACCTCTACGATCGCACGCAGCCCGAAACGCTGGACTTCATAGCCCGCTTCCGCGCCTTGCTCGACCAACATGGCGCGATGGCCGTCGGCGAGATCGAGGACGAAGAGCCGCTGAAGGTGCAGCGCGACTACACCGATGGCCCCGACAGATTGCAGACAGCGTACTCTTTCTTCCTGTTGCGTCAGCGCGCGATGACCCCTGCGGTGATCAAGGATGCGATGGCGCAATGGGAAGGCGCACGCGGCTGGCCGTCCTGGTCGTTGTCCAACCACGATGTCATCCGCTTCCCGACGCGCCTCGCGGACGGCGACCTGCAACGCACCAAGTTGATGATGGCGCTGCTGCTTGCGCTGCGCGGTACAGCCTTCATCTATCAGGGCGATGAACTTGGCTTGCCACACGCTGACGTGCCGTTCGAGCGCTTGCGTGATCCGGAAGCGATTGCATTCTGGCCTTCCGGTATTGGGCGCGACGGGGCGCGTACGCCGATACCGTGGTCACGCGATGCGAACATGGCGGGCTTTACCAACGCCGCCGACGCGTGGTTGCCGCTTGATCCGCGACACCGCGCGCTCGCGGTGGACATACAGGGTGAAAATTCGATGCTCGCTTTCACGCGCGAAGCGATCGCGTTACGGCGCGCGAGCGAAGCGCTGCGCGAAGGCGCCTTTGTAGCGCTTGATGCGCCGGAGCCGGTTTTGGCGTTTGAGCGGCGCGCCAACGAGGCGCGGATGCTTTGCCTGTTCAATCTCGGTCCGGCGCCGGTGACGCGGCCGCTACCAGGCGGATCGATGCGGCTTGCGGTGGGCCAGGCCGAAATTCTGACCGGCGCGGCGTCGTTGGGCGGCTATTCCGCGCTGCTCGTCGAAATCTGAGCCTCTGATTTCATTCAGGTTTGGATTAATTTCGAGTGATATAGTATAACATGTACATGGAGGGCAGAAGCCACCGAGCACATCGCCCGGCCGCCGCTATGCGGCGCAGCCGGATCGCGTTCGTGCTCGCCGCGCTGATCGCCGTCTTCCTCCAAGCCTTCGTCGTCCAGACCCACATCCACGCTGCCGGCGCGGTCTATTTGGTGAGCTTCACGCAGCTGAGCGGCGGGGAGCACGAACTCTCCCTTGATGCGAGCACTACTGGTGATCACCAGGCCGCCTGCGTGATCTGTCAGGCGATGGCGACTGCCGGCGCGGCAATGCTGCCAAGCGCGGCGATCGTGGCGGCGACAGTGCAAGCCAACGCCGACGCAATCATCGCGCTTGCGCAAGCGCCGCGCGTTCACTCGCACTCATGGCGGAGCCGCGCGCCGCCATCATTCCTCTGAGCACACACGCGCTCATCTGAGCGCCCGTACGCGCGCGCTTCGGCGTGCGCGCTTTCCAATCAGTGTTCCGAGGCTAGTCATGTCATCTCCTATTTCCGCGCGCACGCGCGTCATTTCTCCGTCCCGCATTCAAATCGTGTTCGCTGTTTGGGCGGGCGTGCTATTTCCCGCAATCGCTGTCGCGCAAGACGACGACAACCAAGACATCGTTGTCACCGCGCCACTTGAGGGCTCCCGAATCGAGAGTTTGCAGGGCGCTGAGGTGTTGAACCGCGACGATATCGTCGCGCAACTAAACGGTGGCCTGGGCGATACCCTTGATGCAACGCCGGGCATCTCGACCACATTCTTCGGCGCAGGCGCGAGCCGGCCGATCATTCGCGGGCTCGGCGACGATCGCGTGCGCGTCCTGCAAAACGGCATTGGCACGATCGACGCATCCACGGCCTCGCCGGATCACGCCGTAACATCAGACGGACTCGACGCGGAACGGATCGAAATTCTCCGTGGCGCAGCCGCGCTCGCATATGGCGGAAACGCGATTGGCGGCGTCGTCAATGTGATCGACCAAGCAATCCCAACGCGCGCGATCGATGGCATGAGCTTTGAAGGCTTGGCGGCGTTCTCCAGCGTCGATGAAGGCGCGCAAGGCTCAGCCAATGTTGGATTTGGCGCAGGACCTTTTGCGCTGCGGCTGAGTGCGTCGGCGCGCGATACGGACACCTACGACACGCCGATTGGGGAAGCGCTCAATCAATGGACCAACATACGCTCCTACGGCCTCGGCGGCTCGATGCTTGGCGACTGGGGTTTCGCAGGCGTCGCCGTGAAACGCACCGAGGATGAATACGGGCTCTTGCCGGAAGATCCAGGTGAGCCTGGCGGGCACATCGAGCTGGAGCAAACACGTCTCGAAACGCGGGGTGATTTCCGCATCGATGCCGGTCCATTCAACCGGCTAGATTACGGCTTTCAGCAATCCGAATACGAACACACCGAGTTCGAAGGCAGCGGCGAAGCCGGTACGCGATTCAACAGCGAAGGCTGGGAAGGCCGCGTCGAGGCGCACCACGGTAGCGGTCAGCTTGAAGGCGCGATCGGCGCGCAGTTCAGCAACGTCGATTTCGCTGCCGTCGGCGACGAAGCCTTCATCAGCCCGACAAACACGCAAGACTTCGGCGTGTTCGCGGTCGAGCGTTACGACCTCGGCCCGTGGGGCCTTGAAGGCGGCCTGAGGCTAGAGCGCCGGGAGATCGATAATGACGTGGCTGGAACGCGGGAATTCGACAATTTGAGCGGATCTATCGGCATGTTCGTGCGACCCGCGGAGGGTTGGTTCGTGGGCGCCACCGTGGCGAGAACTGAGCGTGCGCCGACTGCGATCGAACTCTTCGCAGACGGCCCTCACCTCGCGACCGCGAACTATGAAGTCGGCGATCCAAATCTCGCTCAGGAAACGGCGACCTCATTCGAAGCCTCGGCGCGCTATCAACGTGGGCCGGTGCGCCTTGAAGCGAACCTCTACGGCATCGAGTTCTCGGACTATATCGCACTGGTCGAGCGCGGCGACGTGTGGTGGTCGGATGAAGACACCGGCACAAGCGGCTTCGCGCCTGACGAAGCAAGCGCACCAGCTGGATCCGATGCCATCCTGCCGGTGTTCGCCTTCGTGCACAGCGACGCCACCTTTATCGGCGGCGAGATTTCGGCGGCAATGCAAATCGGCGAGATCAATGGCTTCGCCATCATTGCGGATAGTTCGCTCGACCTAGTGCGGGCGAATTTCGCCGGTGGCGGTCACCCGCCGCGGATTCCGCCGCGTTCGCTGACGCTCGGTCTGCAAGCAGAGAACGAGCAATGGACGGCGCGCGTTGAAGCTGTCGATACGGCGAAACAAGATGAGCTTTCGGCATTCGAAACCGAGACCAACGGCTACACTTTCCTCAATGCCGGTCTCGCGTGGCGGCCGACGACGAATTGGACGCTCCGCCTCGATGGCCGCAACCTGACGGACGAACTCGGCCGCGTGCACACCTCATTCTTAAAGGATGAGCTGCCGCTACCGGGCCGCAATTTCCGTCTGACTCTGCTGACGAGCTTCTGAGTCCGCTGACTGCCGGTCAAATCGTGTAGGGTTGCGCGCAAGTGCGCCCTGCGCGATTTATGGCCGGAGCATCTTATGGCGGACAGCGTGACGCAGAACGTAGCTTCATCTTGGGACTTCGGCCGTGGCCTGCGTGGCTATGCATGGCGCGCTCCAAACGCGAAGGCCAACATCCTTTTGATGCACGGCTTTGCCGAATACGCCGAACGTTATGTCGCGCGCTATTCACAGCTGATCCCTCGCCTCAACGGGCTAGGCATCGATGTCTACGCCTTCGATCTGCGCGGACATGGTCGTTCTCCGGGCGCGCGCGGCGTCGCCGACATAAAGCAAGCCGTGGCGGACCATCGCGCGGCGCGCAAAGCGATTACAGCGGACGGCAAGCCGCTCTTTGTGTTTGGCCATTCGCTGGGTGGGCTGATCAGCGCGGCCAGCGTCGCGGGCGACCAGGACAAGGTCGCCGGCGTCGTGCTGAGCGCGCCGGCCCTGCACATCACCGCGCCGGCGCATCTCCGCGTTATCGCTAACATCTTCGCGCTTTTATCACCCTCGCTAAGATTGCTGCCAGTCAGCGATGCCAGCGGAATCTCGCGCATTGAGACTGAGGTCGAAGCTTACAAAAACGATCCGATGATCAGCGGGCTCAGCGTTCCGGCGAAGTTGGGCGCAACGGCGATCCCAGTGGCCGAAACTGCATGGTCGCAGTATCCGCAATGGCGTGTGCCGGTTTTGGTTCTGCACGGCGAGCAAGACACGATGACCGATCCGAACGGAAGCAAGCGCTTCATCGAGATGATCGCCGCACCGGATAAGAAGCTCGAACTCTATCCGGATGGCCGCCACGAACTCTTGAACGATCTCGATCGTGATGCCGCGATGAAAGTTATCTCGGATTGGCTCGGCAAGCGCGTGACGCGCTAGTTGATCGTGCGCCAAGCTATCCAGACGCCGATGGCGTGGGTGATACCGATGACAAGCACGATCGCGGATGAGACTAGAACGAACTCCGGGCTTCGTCCGAGCAACGGAAGGCCTGGAATGATCCAAAGTCCACGCACGAGATAGATCGTGGTGATCGTCACCAACCCCAAGCGCAAAAGCGGCAAGCGTGGGATCACGCCAGCGCCAGAGAACGCGTACGCCGACCAAATCGCCAGCACCGTAGCAATGCCGATCGTAATCAACACCGCGCTGGGCTGGCCGCGCTCAGCGGCGCGCGCCATGCGCTCGCCGGCGCCAAAAAAGCGATACCAATCCGGCCCGCCCAAGATGACGGCAAGGTGCGCCAATGCAGCGGTTGCGCTCATTGAACCCGCAGCGATAAGCCAAAGATTGTTCTGCATGTCTGCCTAGCCGCGGTTCGGCGCATCGACCATCAGGCCAAAGTCGCTAACGACAGGATCGGCGGCGCGCACTGCGGGGTCGTTGGAGCTGAACTCGCTGTCGCCCACCGCGTTCGTGTTTCCATCTTCGCGCGGTGTGAAAGCCAGGCTGGTTCGGCAGATGGGATTTTGAGCGAGCACGCCCGCGCTCCAGTCCGACACACGTCCACCATAATCCCAGCCAAAACCCCAGAGCTTGAACGGCATGACATTGATACGCTCGACATCGCCGATCGGCGTGCCGATCGTATAGCCTTCAGCAGCGCGCCATCGCGTGCCTTCGTTCTGAACAGTGACACTTGTCAGTTCAGTGCGCGCCTCGTTCCACGTGATCACGAGGCGGCGCAACGGATCGTCATTGAACACAACGGTCGCCTGATAGGGCTCGCCTTCGGTCTCGAAGGTCTGCGTCGTTATGTTCTCTGCGCCAAAGCGTTGCGCCAGCGAGTCTGGGGTAAGCGCCGCGAAATCGTTACACGCGAGGACAAATTCGCGTGACGTCTCGGGGGCGATGGACGCGCCGCCAGTGGGGGCGCCTTGACCACAAGCCGCAAGCGCCAGTGCCAATACCAGAAGTCCGGAGCGCATCAGCCGCCCCCTACAGCATCGCCGGAATGACGCGATCCGGGGGTTTGTGGCCGTCAGCGAAGGTCTTGATGTTGATAATGACCTTCTCGCCCATGTCGATCCGGCCTTCGATCGTGCCGGAACCCATGTGCGGCAGCAGCACGACATTGGTCAGCTTCTTCAGCTTCGGATTGATCGCCGGCTCGTTCTCGAACACGTCAAGGCCAGCGCCGGCGAGTTCGCCCTTCTCCAACATCCGCGCCAGCGCGCCTTCGTCGATCACTTCGCCGCGGGCGGTGTTCACGATGTAGGCATGCGGCTTCAACAGCGCGAGACGGCGCGACGACAGCAAGTGATACGTCGCTGGTGTGTGCGGGCAGTTCACCGAAACAATGTCCATGCGCGACAGCATCTGATCGAGGCTGTCCCAATAGGTTGCGTCGAGTTCGGCTTCGACGTGCGCGGCGACCTTGCGGCGGTTGTGATAGTGGATCTGCAAACCAAACGCCTTGGCGCGGCGCGCGACGGCTTGGCCGATACGGCCCATGCCGATAATGCCGAGGCGTTTGCCGGTTATGCGGCGCCCCATCATCCAGGTTGGCGACCAGCCAGTGAATTTGTCCTGCTCGATGACCTTCACCCCTTCGATGAGGCGGCGCGGCACTGCGAGGATCAACGCCATGGTCATGTCGGCGGTGTCCTCGGTGAGAACACCCGGCGTGTTGGTGACCGTGATGCCGCGCTGGACGGCGGTTTGGACATCGATGTTGTCCACGCCAGCGCCGAATTGCGCGATCAGCCGGAGTTGCTCGCCAGCGCGCGACAGCACCCTGCCATCGACACGATCGGTAACCGTCGGCACCAAGACGTCTGCGCGCTGCACCGCCGCTGCGAGGTCTTCGGCGGTGAAGGGCTTATCGTCTGCGTTTAGCTCGGCATCGAACAATTCCTTGAGCCGCGTCTCCACGGGATCAGGGAGACGGCGCGTCACGATGACTTTGAGCTGCTTCGACGACATTCAGCTTCCATAAACCACGCCGCGCCGGGCTCCAAGCGAGCCAGCTAAACGCAGTGTTTAATCTCATTCTTAAGCCCGCTTTCACGGCGCCTCAGCATGATCCGGCCTTCCCTTCCGGCAAAGCGGTGGGGCAGAATCAAGAGTTGGGTCGATGCGCAGTGGGATTTGCGCCGCATTGGTTGCGGCAGCCGCCTTGTTTTCATTGAGTTCAGCGACCGCTGATCAACCGGCGCGCTTCATGAGCGTGCGCGGCGACGGCGTCGAAGGCCGGCAAGGTCCAGGCGCCAACGAACGCCTGCGCTGGCTCTATCAGCGCGCCGGGTTGCCGGTTCAGGTAATGGCCGAGCGTGACGGCTGGAAACAAGTACGCGACCCGGCCGGCGATGAAGTGTGGATGCGCAACGAAGACCTCGATCCCCGGCGGACGATTTACGTGCAAGAGCAGACCGAGCTACGCCGGACTGCGCGGGCCGGCGGCCAAGTCGTGGCCTATTTGATGCCTGGCGTCATCGGCGCGGTGACCGCGTGTGACGGCGATTGGAGGCGAGTTGCGGTGGGTGGACGCATCGGTTGGGCGCAGAATTCGTCGCTTTGGGGCGGTGAGTGCACCGGCCTCGACAGTGCAATTCGGCCTTAGCGGGAAACGCGTGGACACCTTTGGGCTTCAGGCCTCCCCATAACCATAGTCGCTATGGGCGGAGGGGGATTTCCGTGCGTCAGATCATTTTCATCGGCGTTGCCGCGCTCGCTTTGAGCGCGTGCGAGACCTTGCCGGCGGCATTCGCCCAAACCGGCGCGGCCGGAAGTCAGACAACGGCCGCCGCGACGACAATACCAGCGACGCCGCGCGTGTTCACACCACCGCCAGAGCAGCAACTTTTAGAGCTTGAGCGCCAACTCTCGGCGACCGCGCAGGATGCGGGCCTGGGTGGCGCGCTGGCGACCGTGATCCATCCCGACGGGATGGTGATCCGTCCCGGCATGACCTTGACGGGCGCCGAAGAGATCAGCCGCGGGCTTGCCCCGCCGCCAGGCGCCGGGCCGATGTATTGGCAGCCGGACCGGGTCGAAGTTTCGGGTTCCGGCGATATGGGCATGACCAGCGGACGCTACGTCCAGGTGATGACCGGCGCGGAAGCGCACCAGGGACGCTACGTCGTCGTGTGGCGCCGCGACGGCTCAGGCGACTGGAAGGTCCTGACCGAAGCCCGGATTCCCGACCCACCGCGCGCCGCCCCGCGCCGCCGTTAAGCAATCGCCCTCGCCTTGCCCCTGCCTCGCCCGGCCTGTAAGCCGGGCGGGAAATCCCCCCTTTTGCAGAGACAAAGCATGGCCGAGCGCCCCTCGTCGCTTTCTTACGAAGATCTGATTGCCGCCGGTGAAGGCTCGATGTTCGGCCCGGGCAACGCGCAATTGCCGCTGCCGCCGATGCTGATGTTCGACCGCATCCCGCACATCTCAACCGACGGCGGCGTCTCCGGCAAAGGCAAGGTCGTCGCCGAGTATGACATCAACCCAGAACGCTGGTTTTTCGAGTGCCACTTCCGCGGCGATCCGGTCATGCCAGGCTGCCTGGGTCTCGACGCTATGTGGCAATTGGTGGGCTTCTTCATGTGCTGGGCGGGCTCGCCGGGCCGCGGCCGCGCGCTTGGCGTTGGCGAAGTAACCTTTCGCGGTCAGATCACCCCAAAGACCAAGCTCGTGACCTACGAAATCGACATGACGCGCGTCATCCGCCGCTCGCTGCATATGGGCGTCGGCGACGGCATCGTGAAAGCTGACGGCGTCACTATCTATACGGCTAAGGACCTCAAGGTCGGCCTGTTCTCGCCGGAACAACTTGAAGCGCAGATGAAGTCGTAAGGAGCACCCATGCGTCGTGTCGTCGTCACCGGAATGGGGATCGTTTCTTCGATCGGCAACAACGCGAACGAAGTGCTCGCGAGCTTGCGCGAAGCCAAGAGCGGCATCAGCGCCGCGCCCGGCTACGCCGAAAAGGGCTTCCGCTCGCAGGTACACGGCGAACCAACGCTCAGACCTGAAGAGGTCGTTGATAAACGCAATATGCGTTTCATGGGCGAAGGCTCCGGGTGGAATTATGTCGCGATGGAGCAAGCCATCGCTGATGCGGGTTTGACGCCCGAAGACGTCTCCAACCCACGCACCGGCATCATCATGGGCTCTGGCGGTCCGTCCGCACGCGCGATCGTCGCCGCTGCTGATATCGCGCGCGAAAAAGGCGCCAAGCGCGTTGGACCGTTTGCTGTACCGAAAGCCATGAGCTCGACCGCAAGCGCCACGCTCGCGACGCCGTTTGAGATCAAAGGCATCAATTACTCGATCAGCTCAGCATGCGCGACCAGCGCGCATTGCATCGGCGACGCTTACGAGCAAATCCAGAACGGCAAGCAAGACATCATGTTCGCCGGTGGCAGCGAAGAACTCGACTGGACGCTCTCCGTCTTGTTCGACGCCATGGGCGCGATGAGCAGCAAATATAACGAAACGCCATTCAAGGCCTCGCGCGCCTACGACAAAAATCGCGACGGCTTCGTTATCGCCGGCGGGGCCGGTGTGCTTGTGCTGGAAGAATACCAACGCGCTAAAAAGCGCGGCGCCAAGATCTACGGCGAAGTCGCAGGCTACGGCGCAACGAGCGACGGCCACGACATGGTTGCCCCGTCAGGTGAGGGTGCGACGCGCTGCATGAAGATGGCGATGAAATATCTCGATCGCCCGGTCGATTATCTGAACACGCACGGCACTTCGACGCCGGTCGGCGACCTGAAAGAGATGGAAGCCGTGCGCGCCGTGTTCGGCGCCAAGCCGCCAATGATCTCAAGCACCAAGTCGCTGACTGGCCACTCTCTGGGCGCGGCCGGCGTGCAGGAAGCGATCTACTCGCTGCTGATGCTCAATAACGGCTTCGCCTGCGAAAGCGCCCATATCGAGGAACTCGATCCCGCGTTCGAGGATCTGCCGATCCTGCGCAAGCGCGAAGACCGCGATCTGAACTGCGTGCTGTCAAACTCGTTCGGCTTCGGCGGCACCAACGCGACGCTGGCGTTTACGCGGGTTGCTGCCTGATCCGCAAATGACGAGCGCCGGCCCCTAAAGACCGGCGCTCTCAAGCGATCCCGTTGAGACGAGGGGTTAGTTCGTCGCGGTGTCGCCCGTCTCGCTGGAGGCGAAGCCACTCTGCGCCACCTGAACTGCATTGGAAAACGACCCGGTGGCCAATGTCAGTCCGACCGCTGCGCCACTGATCATAAACACGACAAACAATAGACCCCACAACCAGCCGCCTTCGCGCGTCGGCGGCGCAACTTCGATCGCCTCCAGTGCGTCGTGATCGATACGGGCTTCGTAGATTTTGGCCATGGGTCTTCCTGAAATCTTCGAGGTCTTGAACGTCCGCTACGCTTCAGGGTTCCGGTTTGACTGCAAAGGCGGTATTGGCTCGTCACAAACAGGAGCTTGAGCCATGGCCGACGAGTGGGTGTTTCCGAAGGGTGAACTGATGCGCGGCAAGCGCGGGTTGGTCATGGGCGTCGCCAATGACAAGTCGATCGCCTGGGGCATCGCACAGCAACTCGCGGCGCAAGGCGCGGAGATCGCATTCACGTATCAGGGCGAAGCGCTCGAGAAACGCATCCGGCCGCTGGCGGAAAGCGTCGGTTCGCAAATCGTGCTCGAATGCGACGCAACCAACGATGCACATCTCGATGCCGTGTTCGAGCGACTGAAGACCGACTGGGGCGGGCTCGACTTCCTCGTCCACTCCATCGCCTTCTCAGACAAAAACGAACTCAAAGGCTCGTTTGTCGAAAACACGACGCGCGAAAACTTCCTGCGCTCGATGGATATTTCGGCGTTCTCGTTCGTTGCCGCCGGCAAGCGCGCGTCGAAACTGATGAAGCGCGACGGTTCGATGCTGACGCTCACTTATCTCGGCGCCGAGCGCGTGCTGCCGAGCTACAACGTCATGGGCGTCGCCAAAGCCGCGCTCGAAGCTTCGATGCGTTACATGGCGCGCGACCTTGGCCCGGCAGGCATTCGCGTCAACGCGATCAGCGCCGGCGCGATGCGCACGCTCGCCATCGCCGGCATCCAAGGCGGCCGTGGCCTTATTCAAACCGGCCGCGAATGGTCGGTGATGAAGGAAGACACCACCATGGAAGGCATCGCCGGCTGCGCGCTCTGGCTGCTGAGCGATATTGGCCGCTCCACCACAGGCGAAGTGGTTCACGTTGACGCTGGTTTCCACATTGTCGGCGTGCCGACGCCGGACGGCGGTGAATAAACTAGAGCCAGCCAAACGCATCGTCGCTGCGCTGCTGGGACTCGGCGGCGCGACGAACGGCGCCTTCATGCTGGCGGCGCCGCCGCTTTGGTATGACAGCGTGCCCGGCCTCGCGCATACCGGTCCGTTCAACGCGCACTTCGTCTCCGACATCGGCGTTGCATATCTTGTTGCGAGCCTGGCGCTGGTCGCGCGCGCGTGGCGGACGCGCTACTGGCCGGCGGCGGTCGCAGGCGCCGCGTTTATGATCGGCCACGCGATCATCCACGTGCTCGACATCATTAGCGCGCGCACGGGCAATGTGGGCGTGGATATTGGACTGGTGATCGCGCCTGCCCTGCTCGCGGGTTGGGCGGCGCGGTCTAGCAAGAGCGAGGGTTAGCTCTGCTGCGCCTCTTGCAGGATTCTTTTCGCCACTTCCAGTTCCTCATCGAGCACGAGAAGCCGCCATCCACCCATCACACCCGCATCGAGCTGGCCGGCGACCAAGCCCTGCTCCGGCATCACGACGCCGATGCCTTCAGCTTCGAGCACCGACTTCGCGATCATCGCTTCAGGCAGCGAGGCAAACTTAGCTAAGACGACAACGGCCATGGCTCACTAGACACTACGTAATCTGCCTTGCGAAGCGGCGCCCTCATCAATGCGCCTAACCTTTCGGACCACGTTGCCCGGGTTGCCCCTCCTTTGGGCGCTCGATCGCATTGTCAATCTCGATGCCCTCCTGCTCTGGCGTGTCACCCGCGGGGTCAGTTGGATGCGGCCGCTCCGGCGAAGCAACGCCGAATTCGCGGCGATCCTGATTGGGTCCGTTGATAGCGTTCGGATCACCAGGTTTGCCTGGCATGATTGTCTCCTAAGCAAGACAACGACGCCGCGGGCAGTGACGTTCCACTCGGTTGACAGCAACAAAAAAGCCCGCCTCTTGCGAAGCGGGCTTTCATGTTGCGTTGGCGCTAAAGCTTAGTCGCCCGAGCTTTCGCGGCGCGGACGGTCGCGGCCACCGCCGCCACCACGGCGCGGGCCACGGTCGCCACGATCGCTGCGTTCACGGCGCGGACCTTCGTCCAGAGCCTCTTCGCCCATCTCAGCAGAGAGATCGGCGCCGGTGACTTGATCGACGACCTTCATCGATAGCTTCACCTTGCCGCGATCGTCGAAGCCCAAGAGCTTCACCTTCACGGTGTCGCCTTCCTTGACCACATCGCCCGGCTTCTCGACGCGCTCACGCGCCATCTGAGAAACGTGGACGAGGCCGTCCTTGGCGCCGAAGAAGTTCACGAAGGCGCCGAACTCCATCACCTTCACGACCTTGCCTTCGTAGATCTGGCCGACTTCCGCTTCGGAGGTCAGTGACTTGATCCACTTGATCGCCGCTTCGATTGACTCGGCGTTGGCTGACGCCACCTTCACCGTGCCGTCGTCTTCGACGTTCACTTTCGCGCCGGTCTTTTCCACGATCTCGCGGATCACTTTACCACCGGTGCCGATCACGTCACGGATCTTATCGACTGGGATCTTGATCTGCTCAATGCGCGGCGCATTCTTGCCGACTTCACCGCGCGGCGCGTCCATGGCCTTCGCCATTTCGCCGAGGATGTGCAAACGCGCGCCGTGTGCACGGTCGAGCGCGACTTGCATGATCTCTTGCGTGATGCCCGCGACCTTGATGTCCATTTGCAACGAAGTGATGCCCTTCGACGTGCCGGCCACCTTGAAGTCCATGTCACCCAGGTGATCTTCGTCGCCCAGAATGTCGGTCAGCACCTCGAAGCCGTAGTCTTCGAGAATCAGCCCCATGGCGACGCCGGCGACCGGCGCCGAAATCGGCACGCCGGCATCCATCAGCGCCAGCGACGAACCACAAACCGTGGCCATCGAGCTTGATCCGTTCGACTCGGTGATCTCGGAAACGAGGCGCACCGTGTACGGGAATTGCTCGGCCGTCGGCAGAACCGCCTTCATCGCGCGCCACGCCAACTTGCCGTGGCCGATTTCGCGGCGGCCAGCGCCACCCATACGGCCGGTTTCACCGACGCTGTAGGGAGGGAAGTTGTAGTGGAGCATGAAGCGCTCCTTGTAGGTGCCGCCGAGCGCATCGATGAATTGCTCATCTTCGCCGGTGCCGAGCGTAGCGACGACGATCGATTGCGTTTCACCACGGGTGAACAGAGCCGAACCGTGCGTGCGCGGCAAGAAGCCAACCATCGACTCGATCGGACGCACCTTGTCGACAGCGCGGCCATCGATGCGGCCCTTTTCCTTGACGATACGCGTGCGGACGATTTCGCTTTCAACAGCCTTGAAGACTTCCTTGAACACGTTGGCGTCGGCGCCGTCCGGATTCGCGTCGCTTTTCACGAGGGCGGACTTGGCCTTGTCGCGCTGCGCACCGACGGCGGCGTAGCGTTCATCCTTCTTCGTGATTTTGTAGGCGGTGGCGAGTTCGCCGCCGACCAAATCAGAGATCTTTTTCTGCAGCGCTGAATGATCCGGCGGGTCGAATTCAAACGGCTCTTTGCCGGCTTGCTCGGCGAGATCGATGATCGCGTCGATGACCGGCTGCATGCCCTTATGGGCGAGCGCGAGCGCTTCAAGCATTTGCGCTTCGCTGAGCTCTTTCACTTCCGACTCGACCATCATGATCGCGTTGGCGGTGCCTGCTACGATGAGATCGAGATCGCTCGTCTTCATTTGCTCGATAGTTGGGTTCAGCTGCGGCTTGCCGTCGATCCAGCCAACGCGGCTGGCGGCGATCGGCCCCATGAACGGAACGCCCGAGATGGTCAGAGCAGCCGAAGCCGCGACCAGGGCGAGCAGATCGGACTCGTTTTCATTGTCCCAGCTCAGCACCGTAATGATGACTTGAACTTCGTTCTTGAAGCCGTCGACGAACAACGGACGGATCGGGCGATCGATCAGGCGTGACAGCAGCGTCTCGCGTTCGGTCGGACGGCCTTCGCGCTTGAAGAAGCCGCCTGGAATGCGGCCAGAGGCGAAGTATTTTTCTTGGTAGTTCACGGTCAGCGGGAAAAAGTCTTGTCCCGGCTTGGCTTCCTTCGCGTAGACGACCGTCGCGAGCAGAGCGGTTTCGCCCCACGTGGCGAACACAGCGCCGTCAGCTTGACGCGCGACGCGGCCGGTTTCGAGCTTGAGCGGACGCCCAGCCCAATCGATGGAAACGGATTTTGTATCAAACATACATCTAACTCCAGGCGGCGAGCCCCTGCTCGGGCGCCTTCAGATGCGCAACGGCGATCCGTTACGCGAATTGCCTCTTCCGCGGATCGGAAAAGGTTGGTCATTGTCCTTCTCCCCTTGTGGGAGAAGGTGTCAGCGCGCGAAGCGCGATGACGGATGAGGGGTGAAATCGCGTGAGGTCTGACACATCAGCGCCAGCACCCCTCACCTGGCGCGCTCGCGCGCGCCTGTCCTCTCCCACAAGGGGAGAGGACCAAGTCAGCGCTTAACGGCGCAGACCCAGCTTTTCGATGATCGCTTGGTAGCGCGGAACATCGCGGTTCTTCAGATAGTCGAGCAACCGGCGGCGCTGGGAGACCATCTTCAGAAGGCCTTGGCGCGAGTGGTTGTCTTTCTTGTGAGTCTTGAAGTGCTCGGTCAGGTTGGTGATGCGCTCTGAGAGGATCGCAACTTGAACTTCCGGCGAACCCGTGTCGCCGACGCTCTTCGCGTTATCTTTTATGAGCGCGGCTCTGCGCTCTGCGGTAACCGACATCGGTACTCCTTTTAATCAGCGAGGTTGAAGACGCGGCTCGGCTCAAATCTGCCGGCTCGCACGTCACCCAGCGCAACAGCTTTGCCCTCATAGAGAGCGACAGCTGCCCGGGACGCATCGACTCCGCCGATAAGGCGATCTCGAAACTGCGGTCTCAGCGTCTCCACCACATGCGGGAGGAGGACGATGGGCCGTCCCTGTCTGAGCTTGAACGCGTCCTCTCCGTTAATGGCCAGTGCCGGGATGTCGTCCAGCGCGGTCTCAACGGGTTTAAGGCGTTCTGACGCGGCGCCCTTTTGACCTAAAAGCTGCAGATCGTCCAGTGTCACGCTCTCGGCTTCACTGAATGGCCCCACAGCGGTCCGGCGCAGACGCCAAACGTGGCCTTCCGCGCCAAGTTTTGCCGCTAAATCACGGACCAGGGCGCGAATGTAGAAACCTTTGCCCGAGCAGAACCGGAACGTCGCGAGGTCATCGCCCTCGGTTTCGGCCAGTTCGGCGTCGTAAACTCTCACTTTTCTAGGTTCGAGCTCGACCGCCTCGCCAGCGCGCGCAAGATCATAGGCGCGCTCGCCATCAACCTTCACGGCGCTGAACTGCGGCGGGATCTGCTCAATCTCGCCCATGAAACTCGGCAATGCGGCGCGGATCGCATCAGGCGACGGGCGAACCGCCGAGGTCGCGATCTCCTTGCCTTCACGATCCTGGGTGTCGGTCGAGACGCCCCATTTGATCGTGAAGATGTAAGTCTTCTTCGCTTCCACCAACCAAGGGACGGTCTTCGTCGCCTCGCCCAGCGCAATCGGCAGAATGCCGGAGGCCAGGGGGTCGAGCGTGCCAGCGTGTCCCGCCTTTTGTGCATTGAAGATACGCTGCACGGCCGAGACCGCTTGCGTCGAAGTCATGTCGTCCGGCTTATCGAGCACCACCCAGCCGGAGATGGCGTCGCCCCTCTTGCGGCGGCCCATCAGAGTTCGCCGTCATTTTCATCGTCGCGTCTGAGGTCTCGCGCGACCTCGGGGCTGGCGAGCAACTCATCGATGTGACGGGCTTCGTCGTAGGAAATGTCAGGTTGGAAATGCAGCTCCGGCGTGAAGCGAAGATCGACGCTGCGGGCAAGGCGCCCGCGCAGAAAACTCCGGATGCGCGTGAGGCCGTTGGCGATCACTTGCGGATCGTTGGGCCCAAGCGACGACACGAACGCCGTCATGTGCTTCAAGTCCGGTGAAGCTCGCACTTCGCCGATCGTCACAGAAACGCCCTTAAGATCCGCATCGCGGAGGTCTTCGCGGCCAACGATGCCGACCAGGGCGTGGCGCACGAGTTCGGCTGCGCGCAACTGGCGCTGCGAGGGTCCAACACCCTCATGACCACGAGATTTGCGTTTCATTTTACTGCGCCGAGTAAGAGTAGGCGTTGCAGAGCTGCGGGTCGGAGCTTGAAGGCGGCTGCGCATCGCCGCTGAAGGCCGCGATCTTGAACACCCATCGGCCAGACCCATCGACGAACTCGCTGACGGCAAGATAGCGCGTCACGGCTTCGCCGCAGAGCCCGCCACGAGGCGCGCTCGACGTCACGTTCTCCGACTCGACCCGGTAAAGAAACGCATCGACGCGCGGATCGCCGCCAAGCAAGGCCGCGAAGCTTTGACCGCCGACGCCGGAGCGCGAATCCGCGGGCACGACATTGTAGGGCTGTCCAACAACCGTAACGCCGGTGGCAAACGCAAACACCAGCGGGCCACCACGCCGGCCCTGGAGGCTGACGCGAAGATTGCCGGTGACGGCGCGTGCATCGTCATTCACGGCGCGCCACTGCGAGCGCGCGATCGCAGGCTCTTCTTGCGGCACGGTGTCGACGCGCGTTTCAGCGTCCACCTGCGTCTGCGGGCGCTCACCAGGCAAGCTGGCGTCGCCGCCGTTGCGGTTACAGCCGCTCACGCCCAGGGCGAGCACAGCGAAGCTCACAAAAATTAGTCGCCGCATGTCACGCCTCAGAGCGAGCGCTGCACTATTTCAACGTTGAAGCACTCGACGACATCGCCTTGCTTGATGTCCTGGAACTGGCCGAAACTCATGCCGCATTCCTGGCCCATCTGCACTTGATCCACCTCTTCCTTGAAGCGCTTCAAGGTGGTGAGCGTGCCCATTTCCTGGATGACGATGTTGTCGCGCAGGATCCGAACCTTTGCGCCTTTGCGGACGACGCCCTCGGTGACCTTCACGCCCGCGACCTTGCCAACCTTGGAAATGTTGAACACCTCCAAAATCTCGGCATTGCCGAGGAAGGTTTCGCGTGTGTGCGGAACCAGCATGCCCGACATGACGCCTTTAATGTCGTCTATCAGGTCGTAAATGATCGCGTAGTAGCGGATCTCGACGCCTTCACGTTCGGCCAGCTCGCGCGCTTCTTTCGAGGCGCGGACGTTAAAGCCGATAACCGGCGCGCCTGAACCCTTGGCGAGTTGAACGTCCGATTCGTTGATCGCGCCGACGCCCGAGAGCACGACCCGGGCACGCACCTCTTCGTGCGCGAGCTTATCGAGCGAGCCTACGATCGCTTCGGCGGAGCCCTGCACATCGGCCTTGATCAGGATCGGCAGTTCCTTCGCCGTCGAGTCCTTGAACTTCGCCATCATGCTTTCGAGCGAAGTCCCCGTACGAGACGGGCCGCCTGATTGCTTTTGCTTCTTGGCGCGGGCGCGATAGTCGGCGACTTCGCGCGCGCGCGGCTCGTTCTCGACGACGTTCAGCACGTCGCCAGGCTCCGGCACGCCTTCGAGACCCATGATCTCAACCGGCTCTGACGGGCCTGCAGCCTGCAATTGCTGTCCGCGTTCATTGGTGATGGCGCGAATACGGCCGACCTGAGCGCCGACGACAACGATGTCGCCGCGCTTCAACGTGCCCTTTTGCACCAGCACGGTCGCGACCGTGCCGCGGCCCTTATCGAGCTTGGATTCAATCACCGTGGCTTCGGCCGGGCGATCCGGATTCGCCTTCAGGTCCATGACCTCGGCTTGCAACAAGATGGTCTCAACCAATTTGTCGAGGCCAGTCTTCTTCAGCGCTGAAACTTCAACGGCGAGCGTATCGCCGCCATGCGCTTCCGTGACGATCTCGTGCTGCAACAGATCGGTGAGCGCGCGCGTCGGATTCGCATCGGGCTTATCGATCTTGTTGATCGCAACAATGATCGGCGCGCCAGAAGCGCGGGCGTGGTGAATGGCTTCGATCGTTTGCGGCATGACGCCGTCATCGGCGGCCACAACCAGCACGACGATATCGGTGACTTGCGCACCGCGGGCGCGCATGGCGCTAAACGCGGCGTGGCCAGGCGTATCCAGAAAGGTGACGCGCTGGTCGTCGTTCAGGCGGACCTGATAAGCGCCGATGTGCTGAGTGATGCCGCCATGCTCGCCGGAGACAACGTCGGTTTTGCGCAGCGCATCGAGCAGCGAGGTCTTGCCGTGGTCGACGTGCCCCATAACGGTTACCACCGGGGGGCGCGGTACGAGGTGATCGTCGACATCGACTTCGCCGGAGAGGCCTTCTTCGACGTCCGATTCCGCAACGCGCCTTACCGTATGACCAAACTCGGTCGCGATCAGCTCGGCCGTATCGGCGTCGAGCTCGTCGCTCTGCTTCATCATCTGGCCTTGGCGCATCATGAACTTGATGATGTCCGCGACACGTACCGCCATGCGGTTCGAGAGTTCTTGAACCGTAATGGATTCCGGCACGATCACTTCGCGCTTGATCTGGTCGCGCTCACCGCCGCCCATGAGCTTGGCGCGGCGTTCTTTTTCCTTTTGCTGCGCACGGCGATAGGCCGCGAGCGACCGCACGCGGTCGTCGTCACCGGCGACTTCGCGCTCGACCATGTCCAGCGTGAGCTTGCCTTCGCGGCGCTTCGGTTCGCCCTTCTTGGCGGGCTTCACCGGCGCAACCGGCGCAGGCTTGCGCGCTGACTTCACGCGGCCGCCGAGCTCATCAAGGAGCGTCGGGCCGGCGTTGCCGCCACCGTTGATGGCGGCATTGTTACCTTGCTGTTGCCCAGATGGAGCAGCCGAGCGCGCAGCAGCGCGTTCAGCCGCGACTTGCGCGAGTTCTTGCTCGGCCTGTTCAGCACGACGGCGCGCGTCGGATTCCGCTTCGATGGCGGCAAGCTCGGCGTTCTTGCGGCGCTGAGCGTCATCGAGCGCGCGGCGTTGATCGTCTTCCGCCTTCAGCTTCTGGTCGCGCACTTCGCGCTCAGCCATGGAGCGGCTGACAGCTTCTTCCCGGCGGCGGGCTTCTTCATCACTGATCGAGCCCGGCGCGAGCGGCTTTGGCGCTTGCTGTAGCGGTTCAGGCTGGGGCGACGTACGCGCCTTGATTGGCGGCGGCACACCTGGGCCTGGCGCGCCTGCGGCAGGCGTGGCGCCTGGGCGATTGATGGAGCGCTTCTCGCGCACCTCGACGGCCACTTGCTTCGTGCGGCCATGGCTGAAGCTCTGACGCACCGTGCCTGTGGCGGTGGTGCGCGTCAGCGTCAGCGGCTTGCGGCCGGAAGGAGAGTCTTTCTGTTCGTTGCCGTCAGACATGCAGTGGTATTGCCAATCCTAAAATCGCCGTCACGCGCGTAGTGTTCTCAAACGTCTTGTTGCTCGCCGCGTCTCTGCACCTTTTCAGGTTCAGCGTCCGCGCCGCCCAGTCCCAGACCAATAGAGCGCCAGGGTGTGGGCCAAGAGGTTGGAACGATGGGGCGGAAACCCGAAAGGCGGCCTATTTCAGCCGCCCAAACCGAAGCCAAGCGCTCTTGAAGCAGGCAAGCGTGTATCACACGTTCCCGCCCCAACGCCACGCCCAAATCCGCCGCGGAAAAGCACCCGACAGCGGCCGGTGGACGGCCCCATAGCCCTATATGGAGGCTCATCAGCTTTTCGCGACCCTCCTCCGCGCCATCTTCTGCTTCGATCAGCAAAAAGGCCGGTTTTGAACGGATCGCGGCGTTGACTTGGGTGGCGCCAACCGCAATGGCGCCAGCGCGCTGCGCAAGTCCCAGATGATCGAGACAGCGTCGTGACAACAGCGATTCGATAGTGCCCGCCATGCCGTCTGGAACTTTCACCGGCGTTTTGAAAGCGCGCGCGAACGCGCCTTTCTTGCCAGCCTGTTCGATGCTCGCTCGATCTGCGCGCACCCAAGCGCCACGGCCCGGCAACTTCGCCGCCACATCGGGCGTGACAACGCCATCAGGCGACAGCGCGAACCGGATCAGGTTCGCGCCGCTATCATGCTCGCCACTGACGATGCAGCGCCGCTCGCGTTCGCGGCGCGGCCCTTCAGCTTCTATCGGGGAAGACGCGGGCGACATCGTCGGCGTCTCCTTCAGGTTCGGGTTGTGGTTCCGGTTCCGGCAGCGCGTCGATCCAGCCGGCGGTCACGCGGGCGTTGAGCACGAGTGCGTCGGCTTGTTCTTGCGTCAGCGCGAATTCTTCGAGAACGCCCGGCTCGCGCACGCGCTCGCCATTCTTCGTTTCGAAATAGCCGCGAATGTCATCGCCGACGAGGCCGGCGAAATCTTCGAGCGTCTTCACGCCCTTCCCGCCCAGCGCGACAAGCATCGGCGCGGTGATGCCGGGGACTGTCTTCAAATCGTCGGCGACGCCCAGTTCAATGCGCTTGGCTTCAAGTTCGGCCGCGAGCTTATCGAGGAAGTCTTGCGCGCGCGCTTGCAATTCTTCGGCGATTTCATCGTTCAGGCCTTCGATCGACGCGAGTTCGATCGTGTCGACGTACGCGATTTCTTCAACCGTCTCGAAGCCTTCAGAGGCCAGCAGCTGGGCGAACATTTCGTCCACTTCCAGCGCTTTGACGAATAGTTCGGTGCGGCTCGCGAACTCCTTCTGGCGGCGCTCGGATTCCTCGGCCTCGGTCAGAATGTCGATCGACCAGCCGGTGAGTTGGCTGGCAAGACGGACGTTCTGACCACGGCGGCCGATGGCGAGCGAAAGCTGCGCTTCGCCGACAACCACTTCCACGCGCGCATCTTCCGGGTCGAGCACCACCTTGGTGACTTCCGCCGGTTGCAAGGCGTTGACGATGAATGTCGCCGGATCGGACGACCACGGGATAATGTCGATCTTCTCGCCTTGGAGTTCGCCGACCACCGCCTGCACACGTGCGCCGCGCATGCCGACACAGGCGCCGACAGGGTCGATCGAGCTATCGTGGCTGATAACGGCAATTTTCGCGCGCGAACCCGGGTCACGGGCGGCGGCTTTGATCTCGATCACGCCTTCATAAACTTCCGGCACTTCTTGCGCGAACAGGCGCGCCATGAATTCCGGCTTGGCGCGCGACAGGAAAATTTGCGGCCCCTTGGTTTCGCGGCGGACGTCATAAACATAAGCGCGGGTGCGATCGCCGACGCGGAGATTTTCGCGCGGGATGCTCTCCGACTTGCGGATGACGCCTTCGGCGCGGCCGAGATCGACGATGACGTTATAGAATTCGACCCGCTTCACGACGCCATTGATAATTTCGCCAATGCGATCCTTGTACTCGCCGAACTGGCGCTCGCGCTCCGCTTCGCGGACTTCGTGATTGATCACCTGCTTGGCGGTTTGCGCGGCGACCCGGCCGAACTCGATCGGCGGCAGACCTTCGCTATACTCCTTGCCGACAACGGCTTCCGGATCAGACTTTTGCGCGACGTTGAGCATGATGTCGGTCGACGGATTGAACGGACGCGTCTCGGGATCGAGCATCGACTCGTCCACCACCGTCATCACGCGATTGAGCTCCATTTCTCCAGTCTTCTGGTCGATGGTGGCGCGGATGTCGTGCTCAGCGCCGTAACGCGACCGGGCGGCCTTCTGCAGAGCGTGCTCCATCGCCTGGATCACGATCTCTTTGTCGATCGATTTCTCGCGCGCGACCGCGTCGGCGATCTGCAGGATTTCCATCCGGTTTGCTGAAATGCCGGTGCTCATGTGTCTTGTCCTTCGTCAGCGTTCAGTCCGGCAGCTTCGGCCGCCCTGGCGCGTTTCAAATCTTCGGCGATCAGCTGGTCGGTCAGCACGAGACGTGCGTCCGAGAGCTGGTTGAACTTTATGCGCGCTTCGCCCTGATCTGTCGTCAGCACGATCACGTCGCCTTCTACCGCGGCAATCACGCCTTTAAAGCGGCGCTGGTTGTCGTTCATCGCCACGGTTTCAAGTTTGGCTTGGTGACCCTTGAAGCGTTCGAAGTCTTCAACCCGCATCAGCGGGCGATCTATGCCGGGCGACGAGATTTCCAAGTCGTATTCGCCACCCGGGATCGGATCTTCGAGATCGAACACGGGCGCGAGCGCGCGCGAAAGCTTGGTGCAATCGGCAATGCCCATTTCACCGTCGCTGACCCGCTCGGCCATGATCTGCAAGCGCTTGCGGCGATTGCCGGAGAGACGCACGCGCACGATCCGGTACCCGAGGCCAGCGGCCGTCGGGTCGATCAGCGCGACGACGCGCTCTTCAACTGGATTTGTAGTCCTCACGTCCCTCTCCCCTTGTGGGAGAGGGTGGCGCGAAGCGCCGGGTGAGGGGTGAGAGCGCCAATGTTAGAGGCATCGCGCTGACACCCCTCATCCGGCACCGCGCTGGCGCGCGTCGCCACCTTCTCCCACAAGGAGAGAAGAACGAGAGCGGCGTGCGCACCTGCAAAAGCCAAAAGGCGGCTCCAAAGTAACAAAAAAGCGGCGGACCTCTCGGCCCGCCGCTGCGCCTCCACCGGAGGCATCAGCGATGTGTTGGATGGGATATAGCGGGTTCTTGGCCCTGAGCCAAGCCCCAACCTGGGAAGGTTCCCTTCTGGCCCAGAGCGCACGGCCAAGTCGCTGCCCGAAAAGGTAAGCGTCAGACTCGGCGAATAGCGGACGTCACACCCGCACGAACCTTAGCCAAATCGGCGCGCAGTCACCGAGTTTTTTTTGTTCGTAGCGGGTTGCGACATGGCCCGGCCACGGCTTGCGCCAATCTTCAGCGCGTTCGGCAAGCCACGCAAAGCGCGCATCCCGTATGATTTGCTCCAACGTCCAAGCCGCATAATTCGCCCAGTCCGTCGCGAAGCGCAGTTCTGCGCCCGGCTTCATCACGCGCGCGAGTTCATCCAAAAATTCCGGCTGGATCAAACGGCGCTTGTGGTGCCGCGCCTTCGGCCAGGGATCGGGGAACAGAATATAGACCCGATCCAACGACGCATTCGGAAGCCGCGCAATCACATCACGCGCGTCACCCTGATGCAGCCGGATGTTCTGCGCGTTGGCTTCTTCGACGTGCCGGAGGCACGAGGCGACGCCGTTGATGAAGGGTTCGACGCCGATAAAGCGCTGCTCCGGATGAGCCACCGCTTGCGCCACCAAATGCTCGCCGCCGCCGAAACCGATCTCCAACACCAGAGGCGCCTCGCTTCGCGCCTCCCCCCTTGCGGGGGAGGTGTCGCCGAAGGCGACGGAGGGGGGGCGATCCGGACAGAGCGCAGCGTCTTCGCGCGCCCCACCCCCTACCCCCGCCCCGCGAGGGGGCGGGGAGAAGAGAAGCTCAACATCAATCTCGCCCTCCTCCGGCAGCGCCAGATGCGGAAGCAGACTTTCCATCAGCCCAGCCTGGCGCGGCTTCAGTGTCCGCGCCTTGATCCGGCCGAACGTGCGTAGGGGGCGGTGCTCCTCCATGTCCGCGGGGGCATAGCGCAACATTGTCGCCGCGCGAACTCGCCGCCCCTCCCTATATCTGCTACGGACACCGAAAATCCCCGGAGGAACGAGCATGCGCGAGAAACTGAACTTCTACATTGACGGCAAGTGGGTCGCCCCTGCCAAGCCGCGCACGCATGACGTCATCAACCCGGCCAACGAAGAACCGGTCGGCCGCATCTCGCTCGGCGCCGCTGACGATGTGAACAAAGCCGTCGCCGCGGCGAAGAAGGCATTCGAGACCTGGTCGATCACCACCGTCGACGAACGCAAAGCCATCCTCGACAAAGTCATCGCCGTCTATCAACGCCGCATGGGCGAGATGGCCGAGACCATTTCCATGGAAATGGGCGCGCCGCTGCCGCTGGCGCAAGCCGCGCAAGCGCCGGCCGGCCTTGGCTATCTGATCGATGCGCGCAAGCAGCTCGACACGTTCGACTTCGAATACGATTACGGCAAAGGCCGCCGCATCCTGAAGGAAGCCATCGGCGTCATCGGCATGATCACGCCGTGGAATTGGCCCATGAACCAGATCGGCGCCAAGGTTGGCCCCGCTCTCGCTGCTGGCTGCACCATGGTGCTGAAGCCGTCCGAGCTCGCGCCGCTCAACGCCATTCTCTTCGCTGAAATCCTCGATGAAGCCGGCGTGCCGCCCGGCGTGTTCAACCTCGTCAACGGCGATGGCCCCGGCGTGGGCTCAGTCCTCTCCGCTCACCCCGATGTCGACATGATGAGCTTCACCGGCTCGACGCGCGCCGGTACGTCAGTGATGGAAAATGCCGCCAAGGGCATCAAGAAGGTCGCGCTCGAACTCGGCGGCAAGAGCCCGAACATCATTCTCGACGACGCTGATCTCAAGACCGCCGTCGCACGCGGCATGCTGCATATGGCTATGAACACAGGCCAATCATGCAACGCGCCGTCACGCATGCTGGCGCCGAAAGCGAAGTACGACGAAATCGTCGCTATCGCCGTCGCCACCGCGAACTCAATCAAAGTGCAAGCGCCGGATTCCGCGGAAGCCGGCGCCATTGGCCCGCTCGCGAACGCAAACCAATTCCAAAAGGTGCAAGGCCTTATCCAAAAGGGCATCGACGAAGGCGCGCGTCTCGCCGCGGGCGGCGTTGGCCGCCCCGACGGCTTCAACCGCGGCTATTACGTGAAGCCAACCGTGTTCGCTGACGTGAACAACCAGATGACCATCGCGCGCGAAGAAATCTTCGGCCCAGTGCTGGTGGTGATCCCGTACGAAACCGAAGAAGAAGCCGTTCGCATCGCCAACGACACGCCGTACGGCCTCGCCGCCTATGTGCAAGGCACGTCGCAAGAGCGCACCCGCAAGGTCGCCCGGCAATTGCGCGCCGGCATGGTCCACATCAACGGCGCACAAGGCGGTCTTGGCTCGCCGTTCGGCGGTTACAAGCAATCTGGCATCGGCCGCGAAGGCGGTCCGTTCGGGGTTGAAGATTACCTTGAAGTGAAGGGCGCTTACGGCTGGGGCGAGCAGCAAGCGTAAACGCAAGTAAAACGCCGCTTTCACGCGGTATTAGTCATAAACAGGCAGAGTGGCGGGATCATGGTTCCGCCACTCGACCCTTTTTCAGAAGCTTTCGACTCAATCGAGATCGATCCCGGGCGCGCGCCGTCACAAGCGGCGATTCAGAACGCGACTGCGCTTTCCGCTGCGCAAGACGCGCCGGAAACGCCGGAACCAGGCTTCTATCTGCTCGACAACGCCAACGGCCGCTTCGTCGTTGATCGCGAAATGGGCATTGTCACGCTCGCGGAAGACTCGCTGCTGCGCAGCGAACGTAATGCCGTCTATGGCGTGAAGCTGCGCGTCGTCGAGCCGTCGGGCATCTCATATGAGCTCGAGATGCAGCTCCGCATCACCGGCCGGGTGCCGCAAATGGTCGGCGCCGACGAATTCGCCGCGATCGCCGGGCTGACCGACGAAACCATCCTCATCGCGCCGCGCGTGCCCGTATTGGTTGTGACGCATGAAGAGCCCGCGCCCATCATCGAAACAGAGACGGTCGAGCCCCAGCAAATCACGTGGACCCGCTTCTCCGCGGCGCAAGGTCACGTATCGCGTACGCCGCGCGTGCAGCCTCGGCGCAGCTTCATCGTCGCCGAAGCGCCGGCGGCGAACGACTGCGAGTCGACGGCATTCGAAGGTCTGCCGCGGGCTTTCCCCGCACACCTACCCTGGTCGCTCTGAGCGCTATTGCGCGGGCGGCGCTTGCTGAATGCTTTGCAGATAGGCAATCAGCGCATCAGTGCCTTGCGGATTGAAGCGAAACTCCGGCATCGGGTGGGAGACGCGAATGCCTTCGTTTAACTCCTGCTCGAGGACATCGGCGCGATACCGCTGAAAAATTGTCCGGAACAGCGGCGCCTGCGGATTTGGGCTCTCTCCAATTCCCCCGACCGCGTGGCAGGCGGCGCATTGGCCTTCCGCAATATCGCGGCCATCGGCGGCGAGCGCTGCAAGGTCCAAGCCCGCATTCGCGCCTTCTGACGTCTGTGACGCAGGCTCGGAAGCACATGACGCCAAGACTGCAGCAGCAGCCATCGCAACAATCCACCGCATCGCAGGTACTCCTGGGACAAGCTTAGCGCAGCCGCGGGCGTTTCTATATAGCTAGCGCATGTCGATTCCCGCGCTGCCCGATCCCGCAATTGCCGAAGCGCACGCCGCGTTGAACGACCGCACACCCGTTGTGATGCTGGTTGGACGCGCGGGAACCGGCAAAAGCCACTTCATCCGATCGCTGGTCGAGGATAATCCAGGCTACCCACAGGCGCTGCTGGCGCCAACCGGTTTGGCGGCGATGAACATTGGCGGCCAGACCGTGCATTCGTTCTTCGGCTTTCCGCCGCGGCCACTGATCGGCAATGCCGAGAAGCCACACTACTTCTTCACCCGCACAGCGCGCGCAATCTCGCGTCTCATCGTGGACGAAGTTTCGATGCTTCGCGCCGACGTGCTCGACGCCATGAACTCACATCTGCAGATCGCACGCAAAAGCTCGCGCCCGTTTGGCGGCGTGCAGATGCTTTTGGTCGGCGACTTCTATCAGCTGCCGCCGGTAGTGCGCGGCGATGAAGGCCAACTCTTGGAGGATGCGGGCTACAGCAGTCCCTACGCCTTCTCCGCGCATTGTTTGCGCGATGCGCCGGTCGCCGGCATTGAGCTCACGGAAGTGCACCGGCAAACCAACCAAGATTTCATTCAGATACTCTCGTCCATCCGTGAGCGTCACGACATCCAAGAAGCGGTGACGATTCTCAACACTGTGTGCCTCGATCGCGCACTGCCGAAGCGGCCGGTATTGCTGTGCGCCACCAATGCCGTCGCCGATGGCTACAATGTGCGCGGCTTGGCTGCGCTCGACGGAACAGCTGCGCGCTATACCGGCGGTTTCGAAGGTGAGGCGCCAAAAGCGCAGAGCGATCGCTTCCCCGCGCCGATGGAATTGGTGCTGAAGCGCGAGGCGCGCGTGATCTTCACGCAGAACGATCCTGAGGGCCGGTGGGTGAACGGTTCGCTCGGCACCGTTAAAGCGCTCGATGACGACATCGTGCAAGTCGCGCTCGACGCTGGCGAAGACGTTGACGTCGAACGCGCCACCTGGCCGCAAGCGCGCTGGACTTGGAACGCCAAGGAAAATCGCATGGAAGTGAAGGAGGAATTCAAATACGTGCAATTCCCCCTCGCCCCGGCGTGGGCGCTCACCATCCACAAAGCCCAAGGCATGACGCTCGATAGCGTCGAGATCGATCTCGGCCGCGGCGCCTTCGCGCCAGGCCAAACCTACGTCGCGCTCTCACGCGCACGCAGCATGGAAACGCTGCGGCTCACGCGGCCGCTTTCGCCGCGCGACGTGCAGGTTGATCCAGCTATTGCGGATGGTTTGCGGCGGATTGGGATTTGACGTGATTGGTTCTCGTTGAGGCCCAGCGCCTACATAAATGGCCGCCGCGGTGACGCCGTGTGCTCCGCGCGCACTGTGCCCGCATCGTCGGCTTCCACCATCTTCACATCATAGCCCCAAAGATCGGCGACGTGCTGGAGCACCTTATCAGTGTCGGTATCTTCCAGCGTCATGCCGTCGAGAACGCGATGGCTCAGGATGAGTTTGCGGTCCCCGGCGAGATCAACATCCACAATCTGAATGTCCGGATCGCGGAACGCGATATCGTAGTGCTTTGAGAGACCACGGCGGATTTTGCGATAGCCGCGCTCATCATGAATGGCCGAGACGTTCATATCATCTGCGTCTTCGTCGTCGTGGACGTTGAAGAGGCCAAAGCTGCGGATGCATTGCGGCGAGAGATACTGTGAGACGAAGCTCTCGTCCCGGAAGTTCGCCCAAATATTTCGCAGCGTGCCGTACGCATCGCCATTGCCGGCGATGTCGGGCATCCATTCGCGATCTTCGTCAGTTGGCTTGGTGCAGATGCGCTCAATATCGCAGCACATGGCGAAGCCCAGTGCGTACGGGTTGATCCCCGAATAGCGGCGATCATCGAAGTCCGGTTGCAACACCACGCTCGTGTGCGAGTGCAGGAATTCGAGGAAGGCGCCGTCGTCGATCTGACCCTTCTCGTGCAGACGGTTCATGACGCGATGGTGGACGTAGGTGGCGCAGCCCTCGTTCATCACTTTGGTTTGGCGCTGCGGATAGAAGTACTGATTGATCATCCGCACCATGCGCAAAATTTCACGCTGCCAAGGCGCGAGCCGCGGCGCCGTCTTCTCCAAAAAGTAGAGCAGATTCTCTTCTGGCAGACCAAGCAGCGCTTTGCGGCGCAGATCGTCATCCTGGTTGGGCTTGCGCTTGCCTTGCGGCACGGTGCGCCAGAGGTCGTTGAAGAGCTGCTCGCCGTGCAGGCGCCGCTCCTCCTCGCGCCGCTGCTCGGAGCGCAGATCCGGCATACGCTTACGCGGGAAGCGGTGAATGCCGTGGCTCTGCAGCGCGTGCGCCGCATCAAGCACGCGCTCGACCTCTTCCTGACCGTAGCGATCCTCGAACTTCGAGATCAGCCCGCGCGCAAACTCAAGATAATCGAGAATGCCGTCCGCGTCGGTCCATTGCTTGAAGACGTAATTGTTCTTGAAAAAATGGCTATGCCCGTAGCCCGCATGCGCGATGACCAGCGTCTGCATCATCGCGGAGTTCTCTTCCATGATATACACGAGGCACGGGTTCGAGTTGATGACGATCTCGTACGCGAGACCTTGATAGCCCTTGCGGTAAAGTGACTCGTTGCGCGCGAATTCCTTGCCGAACGACCAGTGGCGGTAAAACAGCGGCATGCCGGTTGAGGCATACGCATCGAGCATTTGCTCGGTGGTGATCACTTCGATCTGATTAGGATAAGGATCGAGCCCCATCTCATTGATCGCGATCTCGCCGCACGCATCATGCACGCGGCGAATGAGATCGAAATCCCAGTCCGGGCCTTTGAACAGCAGCTTCGAGTCCGGCGCGAGCAGGGTCATGAGCCGCCATCCCCAGCAACGCCCTCAGGGCGGCGCGCGAACAATTCGCGGAACACCGGATAAATATCGCGGCGATGCTTGACCTTGCGCATGGCGAACGGCGCATCGACCGAGACGCGTCGGTAGGCGCGCCAAAGGTTGGTGCTGGGCTCGCCGGCGCCGGGATGATCTTCCTCGTCGTCCATACCGACTTCGACATAGGCGTAGTATTGGCAAATTGGCAGGATCACATCGCGCAATTGGCCGAGCACCACCGCGTTATCGCTCGACGTATTGTCGCCATCACTCGCTTGCGCCGCATAGATGTTCCACTGATCGACCGGATAGCGCTCGCGGATGATCTCCGACATTTTGAAGAGCGCCGTTGACACGACGGTGCCGCCGGTTTCGCGCGAATAGAAAAACGTCTGCTCATCGACCTCCGACGCTTCGTGCGTGTGGCGGATGAACACGACATCGACGTGCTCGTAACGCCGATTGAGAAAAAGGTAGAGCAGCGAGTAAAAGCGCTTCGCCAAATCCTTCATGTGCTCGTTCATCGAGCCAGAGACATCCATCAGGCAGAACATCACCGCCTTGGCGATCGGCTTCGGATTGGATTCCAGGCGCCGAAACCGCACATCGACAGGATCGATGTACGGGATGCGCTTCGATCGCAGAATGATGTGCTCAAGCTCTTTGCGGAGCTTCACCAATTCCTCGAACTGGCCGCCTTCCCGCTCGCGCTTTTCGATCTCGCCGCGCAGCGCAATGATCTCTTCCTTCTTCGGCCGCTTCAGCGCGATCCGGCGCGACATCGAGTGACGCAGTGTCCGCGGCACGGAGATGCGTGATGGCGGGCCGGAAACCGAATAGCCCGCCTGGCGCCAAAGCACGGATTTCGCCCCTGAGACTTGGCGCTTGGCCAGATCTGGAAGCTCCAAATCTTCAAGATAAAGATCGAGATATTCTTCATCAGTCAGCGCAAAGCGAAACTCGTCTTCGCCCTCGCCGCTGTCGCTGGCTTTTGAACCTTGGCCGCCGCCTTGCTGCGGGCGGGTGATGTTGTCGCCTTCGACGTACTTCTTGTTGCCGGGCAGAACATAGTCGCGCACGCCGCCTTGGCCCGAGCGGCGCAGATGCGGCTCATGCACGCCACCCGAAGGGATCGAGACTTCCCCGCCCTTACCGGCGTCCTTGATTGAGCGCCCGGACGAAGATTCGCGCACCGCCTTGCGCACTTGCGCACGCGCGCGGCGCAGAAAGCGCTGGCGATTGGCGAAACTTTTCCCGCCCGGGTTCAAGCGCCGGTCAATGATGTTCATGGAGGCGCGCCCTACCCCGCTTGCTTGACGCGCATGTACCACTCGACCAACCGGCGGACTTGCCGCTCAGTGTAGCCGCGCTCGACCATGCGCAACACAAACTCCTCGTGCTTTTTCTCTGAGTCGCCGTCCTTCTTCGAACCGAACGAGATGATCGGCAGCAGATCTTCGACCTGGCTGAACATCCGCCGCTCAATAACTTCGCGGATTTTCTCGTAGGACGTCCACGACGGGTTCTTGCCGCCATGGCCCGCGCGTGCGCGCAGCGTAAACTTCACGACCTCGTTGCGGAAATCCTTCGGGTTGGCGATGCCTGCGGGCTTTTCAATCTTCGAAAGCTCCTGATTGAGCAATTCGCGATTGAGCAATTGGCCGGTATCGGGATCTTTGTAGTCAATGTCCTCGATCCACGCGTCGGCGAAGTCGACATAGCGATCGAACAGATTTTGACCAAAGTCGTGATAAGACTCGAGGTACGCCTTTTGAATCTCGTTGCCGATGAACTCGGCGTAGCGGGGACCGAGATCCGCCTTCACGAATTCCAAGAGCCGCGCTTCCTGCTCTTGCGGATATTGCTCGCGGCGAACTTGCTGCTCAAGCACGTACATCAAGTGCACCGGATCGGCGGCGACTTCGGTCGTGTCATGATTGTAGGTCGCGGCCAGCACCTTGAACGCAAACCGCGTCGAGATGCCTTCCATGCCTTCATCAACGCCAGCGGCGTCTTTGTACTCTTGCAACGTGCGCGCCTTCGGATCGACCTCTTTCAGGCTCTCACCGTTATACACGCGCATCTTCGCGAACGCGTTTGAATTTTCGTGCTCCTTCAAGCGCGACAACACCGAAAAACGCGCCAGCATTTCGAGAGTGCCCGGCGCGCACGGCGCTTCAGACAATTCCGAGCCACGGATCAGCTTCTCGTAAATACGCTGCTCTTCTTGGACTCGAAGCACGTACGGGACCTTGATCACGTAGATACGGTCGATGAAGGCCTCGTTGTTCTTGTTGTTCCTGAATGTCTGCCACTCAGCCTCGTTTGAGTGCGCCATGATGATGCCGGTATAAGGAATAGCGCCGATATTCTCGGTGCCGGTGTAATTGCCCTCCTGCGTCGCCGTCAGCAACGGGTGCAACATCTTGATCGGCGCTTTGAACATCTCGACGAATTCGAGCATGCCTTGATTGGCGCGGTTCAGGCCGCCTGAGTAGCTGTACGCATCCGGATCATTCTGCGCGTGCATTTCGAGCTTGCGGATATCGACCTTGCCGACCAGCGAGCTGACGTCCTGGTTGTTGTCGTCGCCCGGCTCGGTCTTCGCGACCGCGATTTGGCGCAGCCGCGACGGATTCATCTTCGCCACGCGGAATTTGGTAATGTCGCCGCCGAACTCGTCCAGCCGCTTCACGCACCACGGACTCATCAGGCCGGTGAGACGGCGCTGGGGAATGCCGTAATCGTCCTCAAGCCGCTGACCCCAAATTTCGGAATCAAAAAGCCCCAACGGATGCTCGAACACCGGCGAAAGCTCATCGCCCGCTTTCAAAACGTAGATCGGTTGATCTTCCATCAGCGCTTTCAAGCGCTCCGCCAGCGAGGACTTGCCGCCGCCGACCGGACCCAGAAGATAGATGATCTGTTTGCGCTCTTCCAAACCCTGGGCGGCGTGACGGAAGAACGCGACGATCCGCTCGATCGTTTCTTCCATGCCGTAGAATTCGGCGAACGCTGGATAGAACCGCATCGTACGGTTCATAAAGACTCGGCCGAGGCGCGCGTCCTTCGACGTATCGACCATTCTCGGTTCGCCGATCGCCGCGAGGAGGCGTTCGTGCGCGCTCGCGTAGGCCATCGGGTCGTCGCGGCAAAGGCTAAGAAAGTCTTGCAACGACATTTCCGCTTCACGACGCTGCTCGAACGAGCGGGCGTAACTGCGAAAAAGATCTTCAGACATCGTGCCTCCGTCACGTCCGGCAAAGCTTACATAAGAACTGCAGCTCCGAGACGCTTAACAAAAAGCCATGCAAATCTGGCGGCGATAAGGTGATGATTGCGTCGCCGCGCACGATCCGCCCAAACAACGTGCAGAGGATGACATGATTTGCGCGGAAGCCGAGCCGGAAACTGGCAAAAGTGAACAACTGAGCAAAAGCTGAACAAATTGTGGCGGAGCGACTGAGCGCCACTTTAATAAAACCAAAACTCTCTATTTTACGCGACCTTAAGCACGATGCGGCATCCCATTGAGGCTGGGACCGCAGAGGCTGACAATGAGTGATAGTGCATGGGTGCTAAAGGGCGTCGACCCTGATACCCGCGACCGCGCGGTCGAGGACGCACAGCGTTTGGGCGTTAGCCTCGGCGACTACGTCACAAACGTGGTGTTGAAGACTGCGCTCAGCGAGCACGTGAGCGCAATGGCTGCCGTTGCCGAGCCCGCGCCGATGGCCGAACCCAGCGATTTTGGCGTCCGCCACCGCTTCCGGACCTTGGAACGCCGGCTTGAAGGTTCGGTCGGCAGCCTCGAAAGCGCACTTCACAGCCTCGACAGCTCGCTTTTCGACGTCGCCTCACGCGTGGGCGAACTCGAAGGTCTGGCCGGCGACACCGCCCACGGGCTGCAACAGGCGATCGCCGAGATGGCGGGCCAGCTCGCGGCAGTGCGGCTTCATATTACTGACGTCGAAGAAAATTCTGTCGCCCGCGACGACGAGACCGTCGCCGCGAACGCGTCTTTGTCGCAAGCCTTCACTGGCCTCAATTACCGCACCGAAAGCATCAGCCAGCGTGTCGATGACACGGAGGTCGTCGCCCGCCGGGCCGATACCAACGCCGCCGTCCTCGCTGACGCACACGAAGCGCTGAAGCACGCGGTCGCAGGTGATTTCAGCACCTTCGCGCACGAGATCAGCGATCGCCTCAGTCATGGCCTTCGCGATGTCGCGGCCGCCGCCGACGAGGCCGCGGCCCAAGCCGACGCCGCCGTCGCGCACCTGATCGTCGAGTTGCGCGGCGTTCGCCAATCTCTCGAGCAAAGCGTAGCCGACGGCGTCGATGAGACCCGCCGGCGCATGCATGCCGCCTTCACAGACGCTGCCGAACGCATGGAAGCACTGTCGGACCGCGTCGATAGCGTTGAGATGATCAGCCTGCGCGCCAACGAACAGCTGCGCATCCAGCTCACTGACGTTGAAGACGCCGCCCAAACCGCGCTCGAAGAAACCGCCGAAAGTCTTCGCCAAGCTGGTGAATCTCTGGCCTCGGACCTGCAGCGCTCGGTCCAAGACAGCCGTGCGGCGCTGGAAAGCGTCCACAACGACCTCGCCGGCGAAATCGCAGAGGTCCGCGAGCGCCAGAACACTGGCTTCCAGCGCTTGAAGCAGGTCGACGCCGCCGCGACCAACACCGCGAGCGACCTTGCCGCTCTGCGCGAAGCCCTGCTCCGCCGTATCGGCGACGCCGAGAGCGGCAGCGCCGAAGCTCACTTCACGCTGCGCGCCGAGAGCGAGCGCGTGGAAACCGCGGTGCTGGCTTCGCTCGAAAAACTCGCAGGCGACATCGCCAAAGGCGACGCCGCCAGCCTTGCGCTGATGGACGACATCCGCCGCCGCGTCGATGCCGAACTCGGCGCGCTACACGAACAGCAAGCAAATGCCGCCGCACGCCTGACGGTGACGGACCTGGCGCTGGGCGCACAGACGCAACTGGCCGATCGCATCGCCCAAGTCGAAGCCGCGCTGGGCGATACTTCGGTTCAGACCAAAATCGCCGCAGTCGAAGCCCAGGTCGGCACGCTGACCAAAGCGCTGGCCGAACGCTCAGACGACGAATTGGTCGCCCGCATCGAGGAATTGCGCACCCGCCTTGCAGCTTACGAAAACCACGCAGGAGTCGCCGCCGACGGCGTCAATGATCTTGTCCGCATGCTCGGCCGCGTCACCACGCAAACCACCGAAGCCGCCACTAAGGCCGAAGATCGCGTCCATAAGCTCGAAATGGCGCTTGCAGATCTGAAGCTGGACCACCTCGCCTCACGCGAACGGCCAACGGCGACGCCGGACGACGTCGCCGCTCTACAGCGCCGCATCGGCGCCATTGAACAGCGTCCCGCGCAAGCGGTCGCCACTCCCGCCGACATCGCCGCGCTCCAACAACGAATCGACCTCATCGAATTGCGTCCGGCCAAGCCTGCCGCAACACCGGATGACGTCGCCGCGCTGCAATGGCGCATCAGCGCTGTCGAGCAGCGCCCCGTTCAACCAGCAGGCGCGCCCCAAGAAGTCGTCGGTCAGATCGAAGCGGGAACCTGTGAAAAGCTGTCCGTTG